>DASUGU010000048.1:0-18770 GCA_036273855.1 Pseudonocardiaceae bacterium | reverse complement strand
AGGGTGTCTTCACCCGCGTCGCGCAGCGTCTGCTCGCCCTGGCGGCGGGTATCTGGCACAACTGGGAGACCGGTGTGACCAGCAAAAGGTCACTCACGGCCTACGATCACTAACATCAACTTCACCGCATCAATCATCTAGGGTCGGGGCGTGGCCGATGAGCGAACCGTTGCCGACCTGATCGTGCGCTGCCTGGAGAACGAGGGCGTCACCCACGTCTTCGGCATTCCCGGCGAGGAGAACATCCGGCTGGTCGACGCGATCTCGCGATCGTCGATCACCTACGTCCTGACCCGGCACGAGCAGGGCGCGTCGTTCATGGCCGAGACCTACGGCAGGCTCACCGGCCGGGCAGGCGTGTGCTCGGCCACCCTCGGGCCCGGTGCGATCAACCTGCTGCTGGGCACCGCGGACGCCACCACCAACTCCACACCGCTGATCGCGCTGTCCGCGCAGGTCGGCATGCACCGCAGCTTCAAGGAGTCGCACCAGGGCGTCGACCTGGTGCCGATGTTCGCGCCGGTCACCAAGTGGTCGGCGCTGGTGGCCACGCCGGGCGCGGTGCCCGAGATGGTGCGCAAGGCGTTCAAGCTGGCCCAGACCGAGCGGCCGGGCGCGGTGTACCTGGCGGTGCCCGAGGACGTCGAAGAGGCCGTGATCGCCGACTCGGTGACGCCGCTGCGGGTGAACGTGCCGCGCACCGACGAGCCGTCGCCGGAACAGGTGGCGCGGGCGGCGGCCATCCTGAGGTCCGCGCACGACCCGATCGTGCTGGCCGGGCACGGCGCGGCCAGGGCTGGCGCCGGCGCCGCCCTGCTGCGCTTCGCCGAGACGCTCGGCGTGCCTGTGGCCACTACGTTCCACGGCAAGGGCGTGTTCCCCGACGATCACCCGCTGTCCCTGGGCGCGGTCGGGTTCATGCGGCACGACTACGTGAACTTCGGCTTCGACCAGGCCGACGTGATCGTCGCCGTCGGCTACGAACTGCAGGAGTTCGACCCGGTCCGGATCAACCCCACCGGTGACACCCGGATCATCCACGTGCACCGCTTCCCCGCCGAGGTGGACGCCCACTACGACGCGTCCGTCGGGCTGCACGCCAACATCGGGCACAGCCTGGACGCGCTCGCCTCGGCCGTCGACCGGCGGTTCGACACCACCCGGCAGGGCGGCGAGCGCATCAAGGACCTGCTGGCCACCGAACTGGCGGCGGGCCAGCAGGACGACCGGTTCCCGCTGGCGCCGGCCAGGATCGTCGCCGACACCCGCGCGGCACTGGACCGCGACGACATCGTCCTGGTCGACACGGGCGCGCTGAAGATGTGGATGGCCCGGCTGTACCCGACGTACGAACCCAACACCTGCCTGATCTCCAACGGCCTGTCCACCATGGCATGGACGATGCCCGGCGCGATCGGCGCGAAGCTGGCCAAGCCCGACCGCAAGGTGCTGGTCGCCACCGGCGACGGCGCGTTCCTGATGAACTCGCAGGAGATCGAGACGGCCCTGCGGATGCGCCTGCCGATCGTGATCCTGATCTGGGTGGACGACGCCTACGGGCTGATCAGCTGGAAGATGGAACTGGAGATCGGCCACGACGTCGACACCCGGTTCAGCAACCCGGACTTCGTCAAGTACGCGGAGAGCTTCGGCGCCACCGGCTACCGCATCACGTCGGCGGCCGAACTCCTACCCACGCTGCGCACCGCACTGGCCGCCGACACGGTCTCGATCATCGCCTGCCCGGTCGACTACTCGGCCAACCTGCGACTCATCCAGTCGCTCGGCGAACTGGACGAATCCCTGTCCTGAGCTACCGCGAACCGCACGTCGGCCTGCCCGCCAGTGCGCCGACGAACCGGTCGACGGCTCGCGGACCGCGGAACACCCGGAGGTCGGCAGAGGTGGCCGCGATCTTCCTACGCAGTGCGGGCATGCAGCGGCGCCGGTAGGTGATCAGCCACCACCAGAAGTCGGCCCGCTCCCTACCCCGGCGCAGCGCTCGCCAGGCACACCGCCACAAGGAGAAGTCGAGCAGCAGCACGGTGTCCGCCGCCGCCAGCCGGACCTCCAGGACGTCGTACGGACCCAGGTCACCGTCCATGATCCACACGGGCCGATCGACCAGGGCCCGCTGTTTCGCCGCCCATTCGTCATGGGACATCGCGATCAGGTCGGGCGGCCAGAAGTGCTTGTCCAGTTCGACGACCGGCAGCCCGGTGAGGTCACCGAGCTGCCGGGCCAACGTCGACTTGCCGGCGCCGCCTCGGCCGAGGATCAGGACTCGTCGCACCCGATCATCATGCTGGTCAGCGGTCGGCCACCACCAGGAACACCTGCTGGGTCGCGTCCCGCTGCGTGGTGGCGGCCCGGTCGCCGGTGAACACCACGACGCCGCCCGCGGTGGCCGGGTAGGTCGCGTTGCCGGCGACCGTCACCTGCGTCGGTGCCGACCAACCGGCCTGGACGTCGAATCGGGACGTGAACACCTTCCAGCGCCAGTCGGCCGACCGCGAGTCGAACCACACCGCCCGCACGGCACCGTCGGCGTCCCTGCCCAGCCGGGGCCGCTGGCTCATCGCGTCCGCGTCGAACGCCACCTGCTCGGCCGCCGTCCAGGTCCGGCCGCCGTCGGTGGACCGGCTCGCGCACAGCGACAGGTTCACCCCGGAACTGGCCAGGGCACCGCTGTCCCAGGCCACCACGAACCCGCCATCGGCGTCCACGGCCACGCTCGGGTGCCGGTCACTGGTCGTCGTCGACACGCTCACCCGCACCGCCGGGCTCCACGTCGTACCGGTCCGGGTGCTGGCCAGGATCTGCCAGTTGTCCGGGTCGGTGCCGCCACTGGCCGGCTGCCCGGCCGGCGGCGTGTGGCCGGTCCACAGCGGGTCGGGGTCGAACCGGTCGTCCTGCCAGGTGACCACGACCGTGTCATGCCGGTCCACCGCGACCGACGGCCACAGCGACGCCGGGAACAGGGCCGAACGCGCGTCCAGTGCCCGGTCACCCTCGGTGACCGTCTTGCCGGCCGCCGAGATGTTCACCGGAGCCGGGTCCACGCCGATGATCTGGGCGAACACGTCGAACGCGCCGCCGCTGTTGTCCGACCACACCACTACCGGGCGCCCGCCGGCCGCCGCGACCGCCGGCTGGATCGACCGGCCGGCACCCCGGGTGAGCCGTACCGCGGGCGCGAAGCTGTGCCCGCCGTTGTCGCTGTGCCGCAGGTAGATCGCCGGCCGGTGCGGCTGCTCCTGGCCGCGCTCGTCCTGCCACACCACCCACACGTCCCGCCCCGCCGCGGCCACCCTGGGCAGGGTCGCGGTGCCGGATCCCTCGGACAGTTCGATCGCGTGGCCGCCGTGGCCGTGCTGGTCGAAACCCTGGTACACCACGGTCGTCCGCCCGGCCGCGGTGCGCTGGGCAACCACGTGCACGCCGTCGCCGGTGGTCGCCACGTCGGCGAAACCGGCGAACCCGCCACGCTCACCGACCACCGCGACGGCACCGTCATGACCGGTGGCCGGCGCGGGCAGCGGCAGCTCGGGGTCCGGCTCGGCCGGCCGCCCCACCGACAGGAACAGCGGTGACACCGCCGCCCGCAACTGGTCGGGCAGCGTCGGATCGGCGTCCACCCCGGACGCGGCACCCGGCGATCGGACCTCGGCGCGGAACCACACGTGGTCGGACGCCAGGCCGGGCACGATCACGTGGGTCTCGTCGTCGGACGCCACGGTCGTGTCGATGATCGCGCCCGCCGACCGGCCGGGCGCGGCGTAGACGAGCAGGTGGGTGCCGGCCGCCCGGCGCACCCGGACCCGGATCGACGCCTGCGGGTGCGGGTGCCTGCCGGGCAGCACGATCTCGTCGCCGCCCATCGCCTCGAACACGCCGTCGCCGTCCAGATCGCCCTCGATCGTCAGGAACGGTCCGGTGATGATGTTCGACACCGTGGTGTGGCCCGCGCGCAGAGCATCCAGAATGGACCGTACCGCCCGGTCCGCGGCGAAGACCCACGTGGTCGGCTGGCCGGGGCCGGCGATCGGCCACACCTCGCGGAAGTGGCAGTCGCTGGCGGCCGTCACGCCCGTCCGCCAGCCACGGTTCCAGCGGGTCTCGGCGTAGTCGATCTCCGCGTCCGGATCGCTGGCGACGTTGAGCACCTCGATGTCGTGCATGCCCTGCGCGCTGGCGTTGTCGTTCGGCCCGGTCACCGGGTCGAACTCGCCGTCGTCGGGATGCGCTACGTGCCAGGACGCGTTCTGCGACCTGGCGTCCCAAATGGACTGCTGAAGATGGCGGAACGACGCGGAACCGGCCGGGCTGGCGCCGTCCACGATGACGTCGATGCCACCCAGCACGATCGCGTGCGGCGACCCGTTGGCCTCCTCGCCGGGGATCAGCAGCAGCTCCGATGACGTCCACTGCGGATCCCAGTGCTGGTCGTAGGTCCGGTGGTCGGTCAGTGGGACGAAGTCCAGCCCCTCTCGTTCCGCCTGGCCGATCTGCGCCGACCGGCAGGTTGCCGGGCAGTGTCTGCTTGGACTCCTGGCGCGGCAGGCTGCCGTCCGACGAGTGGTCGTCGTGCACGTGCGTGTCGCCGGCCAGCCACATGCCCTGCGGCGCCTCGGGACGGCCGCCGTGGCCGCCGGGCCCGCCTTGTTGGCCGGCGGGCGCCGAGGTGCCGGTGATCCCGGTCGCCGCGACGGCGGCGGAACCCGCCACCATGAACTGTCGTCGGTTGAGGTCCATCGCGATCCCTTCGGGTGGCGGGGTTGCGGCTGGACGCTAACCAGGGTGTCCCGTGCCCGAGTGAATCGACGGCGAACCAGGCGTGACCATGTCACGAAGAACCGGCTGTGCGGTCAGGGAGTGCGGCCGAACACCGGTTCACGCTTGGCCACGAACGCCTGGACGGCCTCCCGGTGGTCCTCGCTGACCCCGCACTCCATGTGGCGCGGGATCTCCCGCTCCATCGACGCGGCGAGATCGTCGTGGTCGGCGTCCACCAGGTTCTGCTTCATGTTGCGCAGCGCCAGTCGCGGCCCGTTGGCCAGTCGGGCGGCCAGCGCCTGGGCGGCGTCGGCCAGTTCGTCGGCCGGCACGATCCGGTTGAGCAGCCCCAGTTCCCGGCACTGCTCGGCGCTCACCCGGTCGGACAGGAACATCATCTCCCGCGCCCTGGCCGGCCCGACCAGCCGGTGCAGCAGCCACGCCGTGCCGTAGTCGCCGGACAGGCCCACCCGCGCGAACGCCGTGACCATCACCGTGGTCGGGCAGCCGAGCCGCAGGTCGGCGGCCAGCGCCAGACCCAGCCCGGCGCCGGCCGCCGCGCCGGGCAGGGCGGCGACGACCGGTTTGGTGAACCCGTAGAGCCGGCCGACGGTCGCCGCCTGCGAGTCCCGCTGCCGGGCGATCCGCTCCGGCTGCGGCGCCGACGCCGTGCCACCCTCCCCGCCGCGCTCGGCGAACGCCTTCACGTCACCACCGGCGCAGAACGCCTGGCCGGCACCGGTCAGCAGGACCGCGCCGACGTCGTCCGCCGACTCCAGTTCGGCCAGCAGCGCGGCCAGGCCGCCCAACATGTCCGGTGTCAGCGCGTTACGCCGTTGCGGCCGGTTCAGCACGATCCGGCCGACGCCGTCCCGTACCTCGCCCAGCACATCGGTGGTTCCCGTGTCGATCGTCCGGTCCGTCATGACGGCGATCGTGCCACAGGTCAATCGGCCTGCTGGGCGAGAAAGTCGGCGACAACGGGCGGAAGTTGGGGCGCGTACCAGATGTTGTAGTGCGTCCTGTTGGGTAGGATCGCCAGCCGCATCGGGGTGGGCGTGCTGCCGTCCCAACCGCCGTCCGCGCTGCCGCCGCCCAGCAGCCCGAAGAACTCGGCCGCGTGCGTGGTGGTGATGCTGTCGGTGTCGGCGAACACCAGCAGGGTGGGCGCTGTGATCCCGGGCACCTCGTCGGTCCAGTCGTAGTCCGAGCTGATCAGCTTGCCCGTCTTGTCCATCAGTGTCGGGAAGGCGTCCACGTCCGGTGCCACGGCGGCGTACTCGTCGTACATCGGGGTCTGCCGCATCTGCTCGAAACCGGCCCTGCTCAGCTGGTTCATCTGGGCCCGCACCTCGGCGTGCCACGCGTCGTGGCGGCACGGCGTGGACACCAGGGTGAGCGTGCGCACCAGGTCCGGGTGTTGGATGGTGGCCCGCAGGCTGGCGCCGCCGCCCAGCGAGTAGCCGAACAGGTCGACCCGGTCCAGGCCGAGTTGGCCGGCCAGGGCGGCCAGGTCCTCGCCGAACTCCTCGAAGCTGAACGGGCGGTCGGCGTCCGGGCTGCGGCCGTGGCCGCGCAGGTCGACGCTGATCACCCGCCGGTCGGCGGCCAGGTGCTCGGCCAGGTCGCGGAACATCACCGTGCTCCCGAAGCCGCCGTGCGACACGATGACCGGGACGCCGCCGGAACCCCTGCTCTCCCAGTACATGCGCGTGCCGTTGATCGGTGCGTATCCGCTGCTCACATCGGTCATGACGGGACGATAACGCACAGGTCGGACGCATTCTGCGAGTTGACCCGGGCGGCTCGACCGATGACCGTAAGAGATCGGTAACCACCCGATCGGCGGGGTCTGACCATACGGGGAATTACCCTGCTGTCAGGCACGATCATCGATTGGGGCCTCCAGGATCGGTCCGGTCGACGCGGGAGCATGCATGATCACGTTGGTTGTCATCGGGTTCCTCGCCGGCGTGATCACGAGCATCTCGCCGTGCGTGCTGCCGGTGCTGCCGGTGGTGCTGACGGCGGGGGCCAGCCGCCGCGAACAGGTACCGGTGCCGGTCACCGCAGGAGCACCGGCCCGTGCCGCCGAACCCGACCCGGACGAGGCCGAGGCGGCCGCGCGCACCTGGTCGTGGCGACCGGTCGGCGTGGTCGTCGGCCTGGTGATCAGCTTCTGCCTCGCCACCCTGTTCGGGTCGCTCGTGCTGAGCGCCCTGCACCTGCCCCAGGACCTGCTGCGCTACCTGGGCATCGCCGTCCTGGTGCTCATCGGTGTCGGCCTGATCTGGCCGGCGTTCGGCGAGCTGCTGGAGCGGCCGTTCACCAAGCTGCCCGCCCGCCGGGTCAACCCGAACAGCAACGGCATCGTGCTCGGCATGGGCCTGGGCCTGCTGTACGTGCCGTGCGCCGGCCCGGTGCTGGCCACCATCGTGGTCATCGGCGCCAACCACACCATCGGCTTGGGCGCGTTCGTGCTCACCGTCGCGTTCGGCATCGGAGCCGGCGTGCCGCTGCTCGTCCTGGCGCTGGCCGGTGAGCAGGTCACCCAGCGGACCGGTGTGCTGAAGCGCTACGCCCGCCAGCTGCGGGTCACCGGCGGCGTGCTGATGCTCGTGGTCGCCGTGCTGATCGGTTTCAACCTCACCGACGGCCTGCAGCGCAACGTGCCCGGCTACACCACGGCACTGCAGAACCTGGTGGAGGGCAACGCATCGGCCACCAAGGAACTGCACTCGCTGTCCACCGTCAACAAGAGCGGGCCGGGCAACCAGGCCAGCGCGAACTCCGGCGGCGCGACCGGTTCCGGTGACAGCGGCAACGCGGCCTGCACCGAGGACGGCCAGACCCTGGAGAACTGCGGCACCGCCCCGGAGATCACCGGCATCACCGGCTGGCTGAACACCCCTGGCGACAAGCCGTTGAACCTGGCCGGCCTGCGCGGCAAGACCGTGCTGATCGACTTCTGGACCTACAGCTGCATCAACTGCCAGCGCACGCTGCCGCACCTGGAGGCGTGGTACAGCTCGTACCACCAGGACGGCTTCGAGATCATCGGCGTGCACACCCCGGAGTTCGCCTTCGAGCACGTGACGTCCAACATCTCGGCGCAGGCGAAGTCGCTGGGCGTGGACTACCCGGTGGCGATCGACAACAACTACGCCACCTGGAACGCCTACAGCAACCAGTACTGGCCGGCGGAGTACCTGATCGGCCCCAACGGCGAGGTCCGGCACGTCACGTTCGGCGAGGGCGACTACGGCACCACGGAGGAACTGATCCGGCAACTGGTCTCCGAGAGCAACCCGTCGGTGTCGCTGCCCAAGGCCACCGACGTGCCGGACCGGACGCCGACCGAGATGTCGACCCCGGAGACGTACCTGGGCTACCAGTACGCCCCGCTGCACATCACCGGCCAGCCGCCGGTGCAGAACGCGGCGCAGACCAGCAAGCTGCCCAACGCGATCAAGCAGGACACCTTCGCCCTCGGCGGCACGTGGACCTCGGACTCGGAGGACCTGGTCGCCGGGCCGAACGCCCAGTTGGCGCTGCGGTTCCAGGCCAAGATCGTGTATCTGGTGATCGGCGGCACCGGCACGGTCGGTGTCCGGGTCAACGGGCAGCTCACCAAGACGCTGACCATCGCGGGCGTGCCGAAGCTGTACACGCTGGTGTCCGGTCCGGGCCAGAAGGCGCTGCTCAACCTGTCGATGAGTCCGGGCGTCCAGGCTTACGACTTCACCTTCGGCTGACCCGTCCGCTACGGTCGGAAGGCGTGAACGTCTCCGAGTCGGTGTTGACCCCGTTGGCCTTCCTGGAGCGCAGCGCGTACGTGTGGGCGCGCCGCACCGCCGTACGCGACGGCGGCCGACGATGGACCTACGCCGAACACGCCGACCGGGTACGCCGGTCCGCCGCGATGCTGCGGGACGAACTCGGTGTGTCGCAAGGTGATCGGGTCGCCACGCTGCTACCCAACGTGGTGGCCATGCTGGAGCTGCACTACGCCGTGCCCGGTGCCGGCGGTGTCTTGGTGCCGCTGAACACCCGCCTGGCCCCGACCGACTACGCCTACGTGTTGGACCACAGTGGAGCGTCGGTGGTCGTCGCGTCCACCGAGCTGCGGGACATCCTCAACGCCGCGCTCCTCGAGATGGCGCAGCCGCCCAACGCCATCGTGTGGGTGGACCCGGACGATCCCGACCGGTGCGAGTACGAGGCGCTGCTGGCCGGTGCGACGCCGGCACCGCTGGTGTACCCCGATGACGAGAACGCGTTGCTGTCGGTGAACTACACGTCCGGCACCACCGGCCGGCCGCGCGGCGTGATGACCTCGCACCGCGGCGCCTACCTGCACAGCCTGGGCGTGATCGCCGAGGCCAGGCTGGACACCCGCAGCACCTGCCTGTGGACGCTGCCGATGTTCCACTGCAACGGCTGGGCCTACACGTGGGCCGTCACCGCGGCCGGCGGCACCCACGTGTGCCTGGCGAAGGTGCGGGCGGACGCGGTGTGGCGGGCGATCGCCGAGGACGGCGTCACCCACCTGTGCGCCGCGCCGACCGTGGTCACCATGCTGCTCAGCGCCCCGGAGGCCCGGCCGACCGACGCGCCGGTCCGGCTGACCGTCGGGGGAGCGCCGCCCACGCCGAGCCTGCTGGCCAGGGCGGAGAAACTGGGCATCGCGATGACCCACATGTACGGCCTGACCGAGACGTACGGCCCGCTCGCGGTGTGCGCCTGGCAGCCGGAATGGGACGACCTGCCCGACGACGAGCAGGCCAGCCTGCGGGCCAGGCAGGGCGTCGGCACGGTGGTGTCGGACCGGATGCGCGTGGTCGACCTGGACATGCGCGACGTGCCGGCGGACGGTGCGACGGTCGGCGAGGTGGTCATGCGCGGCAACAACGTCATGCTCGGCTACTACCGCGACCCGGCGGCCACCGAGCTGGCGTTCACCGGCGGCTGGTTCCACTCCGGTGATCTGGCGGTGATGCACCCGGACGGCTACGTCGAGCTCCGCGACCGGCTCAAGGACGTGATCATCTCCGGCGGCGAGAACATCGCCAGCATCGAGGTGGAGCAGGTCCTTGCGGCTCATCCCTCGGTGTCCGAGGTGGCCGTGGTCGGCCGGCCGGACGACCACTGGGGCGAGGTGCCGATCGCCTACGTCACCGCGACCGGCGATGGCCTGGACGCGGACGAACTGCGCGCGTTCGCCCGCGAGCGGCTGGCCCACTTCAAGGTGCCCCAGCAGGTGATCGTCGTGGACGACCTGCCCAGGACGGCCACCGGCAAGATCCAGAAGTTCGTACTGCGCGACCGCGCATGACGGGCGGTTTCGCGGCCGGCCCGGACGTGCTCCGCGCCTATCAGGCGAAGCTCCGGACCAGCGTCGACGAACTGCGCGAGGCGTTCCGGCTGGCCGGTGGCCCGGACCTGACGGAGCTGGCGGACGGGTCGGCGGGCGAGTTCGCCGAGTCGGCCACGTTCGTCGACGCCTACCGTTGCGCCGCCCGCCTGTTGTGGCCCGAGGCCCGAGCGGCACTGGGCGCGCTGGACGACGCGGCGGGATCGATCCAGGACACGGTGCACAACTACGTGGCGGGCGACGAGGCCGTGGCCCAGACCCTGCGGGCGATCGCCGACCTGCTGCGGAGCGAGGAATGACCGGCACGCCCCGGGACGTCGAACTGGCCGCGGTGGTCGACCAGGACACGCTGCTCGATCGCGCCGACCGGTGGACCGTGCTGGCCAGGAGCCTGGCCCAGATCCACGACGACCTGAGCCCTGACGTGCCGGAACTGGCGGACATCTGGGTCGGCGCGGCCGCCGACGCCTTCTTCGCGCGGCTGGGACCGCTGCTCGCCGCGATCAGCCGACTGGCCGAGCAGATGCTGCTGGTCAAGGGCGTCTTGGTGAGCGTGCAGGAGGACACCACGCCGGTGCGCCGGGCGCTGTACCGGGACGTGATCGGCTGGCAGCGCGACCTGGCCGGTATCGCGGCCGACGAGCGGGCGGACCCGTCGGGCCGTGCGCGGTTCCAGGCGCAGCGGGATGCGGTGACCGACCGGTGGGCGGCCAGGGCTCAGGCCGCCGCCGCCCCGCTGACGGACACACTCGCGGCCGGCGCGGCCACACTGGCCGCGATCGACCCGGTCACCGTGCCGCTCCCCGACCCGGACTGACTCGGCCGCTCGCCGGTCGGCTCAGGTTGTCGGCCTGGGTGTCGTGTGCTCGGCGGGGGTGGCCGCGTGGGCGGGCTGGTCTTCGTACTGTCGCCCGATTTGGGCTGACTTGGCCGTTCGCGGGTCGGCTCAGGTTGTCGGCCTGGGTGTCGTGTGCTCGGCGGGGGTGGCCGTGTGGGCGGGCTGGTCTTCGTGCTGTTGCCCGATTCGGGCTGACTTGGCCGCTCGCGGGTCAGCTCAGGTTGTCGGCCTGGGTGCGGAGGAAGCGTTGTTCGGCTTCGTTGCCGGTGTGCTCGGCTGCCGCGCGGTAGGCGGCGGCAGCGTCGGCGGATCGGTCGAGGCGGCGGAGCAGGTCGGCGCGGACGGCGTGCCAGACGTGGTAGTCGGGCAGGTCCAGGGACTCCACCAGATCCAGGGCGGTGGCCGGGCCGCTGACCTCGGCCACCGCGACCGCCCGGTTCAGCGCCACCACCGGTCCCGGCGCGACCACCAGCAACTGGTCGTACAGCGACACGATCTGGCCCCAGTCGGTGGCCGACGCCGTCGCCGCCGCACTGTGCACGGCGTTGATCGCGGCCTGGATCTGGTAGGGCCCCGGCTGGTCGCGGCGCAGGCAGCGGCGCACGATGTCCTGGCCCTCGGCGATCAGGTCGGCGTCCCAGCGGGCCCGGTCCTGGTCGGCGAGCAGCACCAGATCACCGTCGGGCGTGGTCCTGGCCGGTTGCCGGGACCGGATCAGCAGCATCAGGCCCAGCAGGCCCAGTGCCTCCGGCTCGTCCGGCATCAGCTCGACCAGCAGCCTGGTCAGCCGGATCGCCTCGCCGCACAGGTCGGCCCGCACCAGTTCACCGCCGGAACTGGCCGCGTAGCCTTCGTTGAACACGAGGTACAGCACGGCCAGCACGGACCGCAGCCGGTCCGGCAGGTCGGCCTCGTACGGCACCCGGTAGGGGATGCCGGCGTCCCGGATCTTGGCCTTCGCCCGCACGAGCCGCTGCGCCATCGTCGGCTCGGCCACCAGGAACGCGCTGGCGATCTCGGCCGTGGACAGGCCGCCGAGCAGCCGCAGCGTCAACGCGACCCTGGTCGGCATGGCCAGCGCCGGGTGGCAGCAGGTGAAGATCAGGCGCAACCGGTCGTCCCGCACCGGGCCCTCCTCCACGGGTTCGTCGGCGGCGTACAGCAGCGCGGCGGCGGCCTGCCGGGCGTCGCGAGTGGACTCGCGGCGCATCCGGTCGACCGCCCGGTTGCGGGCCGTCGTGATGATCCAGCCGCTGGGGCTGGGTGGCACGCCGTCCACCGGCCACCGCCGCACCGCCTCGGTGAACGCCTCCTGCACGGCCTCCTCGGCCGCGTCGATGTCACCCAGGTACCTGACCAGCACCGCGACCGAGCGGCCGTACTCCTCCCGGAACACGCGCCCGACACCGTGCTGGTCGGCCATCAGGACTCGCCCTGGATCGGTCGCACCTCGATGGGCAGCGTGCTGGCGTCGCACATCCGCCGCGCCCAGTCCAGTGCCGCGTCCAGGTCGGGCACCTGGATCACCACGAACCCGCCGAGATGCTCCTTGCCCTCGGTGAACGGGCCGTCGGTGACCAGCGTGGCGTCGCCGTCGCGGCGCACCACGGTGGCCGCGTCGGACAGGTGCAGCCGGGCGGTGAACACCCAGACCCCGGCGGCGACCATCTCGTCGTGCAGCCGCTCCAGGTCCGCCATGATCGGGCCCAGCACCTCCGGTCCGGGTGGGGTGCCGTCGGGCTGGTACAGGCCGAGCAGGTACTGCTTCATCGTCAGCTCCTCACGGTAGGACTGTGTCTGCCCTCTACACGAACGGCGATCCGGCGAATCGACACGGGAGGCACCGGCAGCATGACGGAATCCACTTTTCTGGCCGGCGAGGCACGCTGGCGGGCCCGGTTGGGCACGTTGCGGCAGGTGGTCCGGCAGGAACTGGTGGCCAGGCAACTCGCCCACCACCTGGCCGGGCCGCCGCTGCGCGTCCTGGACGTCGGCTGTGGTCAGGGTACGCAGTCGCTGCGGCTGGCGCGCCTCGGTCACCACGTGACCGGCGTCGACGGATCGGACGCGCTGCTCGCCGACCTGGTGGGCACGCTGGCGGCCGAACCGGCCGCGACCAGGGCGCGGATGCGCACGATCCACGGCGACGTGCGGGACGTGGCGACGCTGTGCGAACCGGGGACGTTCGACGTGGTCCTGTGCCACGGCGTGCTGATGTACTTCCCCGATCCCGAGCCGCTGCTGGGGGAGGTGGCCCGGATGGTGGCCGGCGGCGGCCTGCTCGCCCTGCTGGTGCGCAACGGCGACGGCCTGGCGATGCGGCCCGGCCTGCTCGGTGACTGGGTGACGGCGTCGCGGGCGTTCGACGGTTCCGCCTATGACAACCGGATCGGCGTGGCCGCCCGGGCGGACCGGATCGGTGACCTGACGGCGGCCCTGGCCGGTCACGGCCTGACCGTCGACACCTGGTACGGCGTGCGGATCTTCACCGACACCGCGTCCGACGACACCCCGCTCCCGGACGACGACACCCTGGCCGCGCTGCTGGACTGCGAGGAACGCGCCGGTGCCACCGATCCGTACCGGGGTGTGGCCGCCCTGACCCACGTGCTCGCGCGCCGGGCGTAACCATCCACTGTGCTCAGTCGGCCGGCACCGGTGGCAGGCGGTCCAGTTCGATGCCGAACACGTCCCGGTAGGCGGCCATCCGGTCGGCATCGGACAGTGCCGTCTCGATTCGCTCGTCCCCGGTGGTGCGGATCAGCCGGTTGCCGCTGAGCGTGACCCGGCCGCCCGGCAACGGCAGGGTGACCGTCGACTTGCGGGTGAACACGGAGTCCGGCGAGTGCTGCTGGTACCAGCACATGGCGGCGAAGTCGCGCAGCGAGCGGGGATGCCGCTCCAGCCGGTACACCGGCTTGCGCTCGCGGACCACGTCCACGTCACCGGAGCCGTCCGGCACCGGCCGCACCTGGTACACCCCGTCCGGGTCGGTCTGGTCGGCCGGATCGTCCAGCAGCAGCGGATGGCGGGCGTGCTGGCCGAACCCGACGTCCACCAGCCAGGCGTCGTCCAGGTCCACGCGCAGGGCCACGTGGTCGAACGGCGGACCGAGCACACCGTCCGGGTTGTACACCTGCGCGGCCAGCAGTGTCACCCGATAGCCCAGGGCGTCCAGGAGTCCGGCGAACAGTCCGTTCAACTCGTAGCAGAAACCGCCACGCCCGCGGTGCACGATCTTGTCCACCAGGGCGTCCTGCGCCAGCGTGATGGGCACGCCCAGCGGGATGTCCAGGTTCTCGAACGGCACGGTCGTCACGTGCCGGACCGCGAGGTCGCGCAGCCCGCCGGCACTCGGTGCCGCCCCTGGCCGGGAGCCGATCCTGGCCAGGTAGGCGGTCACCGTGTGCTGGTCGAGCATGCGGCCATCATGCCACCGACGACTCGGGCTCCTGGACGGCCGGGGAGATCAGCGGGAAGTGGCACGCCGCGACGTGACCGGGGCCGAAGGTCCGCAGCTGCGGTTCCTCGTCGGCACACCGGTCCTGCGCGAGCGGGCACCGGCTGCGGAACCGGCAGCCGGACGGCGGGTCGATGGGGCTGGGGATCTCGCCCTTGATCGCCGCGCCGTTCTTCTGCTTCTCGATCCTGGGGTCCGGGATCGGGATGGTATTGATCAGCCCCGAGGTGTACGGGTGGGCCGGCCGGTGATAGATGTCGTCACCGGTACCGCGTTCCACCAGCTTGCCCAGGTACATCACGCCGATCTCGTCGGCCAGGTACTTGACCACGGCCAGATCGTGCGAAATGACCACATAGGACAGTCCGTGCTCGGCCTGCAACCGGCGCATCAGGTTCAGCACCTGGGCCCGGATGGACACGTCCAGTGCGGACACCGGCTCGTCGGCCACGATCAGCTTCGGGTTGAGCATCAGCGCTCGGGCCAGGCCGATGCGCTGCCGCTGACCGCCGGAGAACTCGTGCGGGAAACGTTCCAGCGCCCGGCGCGGCAGGCCGACCTCGTCCAGCATGTCGTGGATGCGCGAGAGCTGTTCCCGGCCGCTGCCGGCGCCCTGCACCTGCAGCGGTTCCCGCAGGATCGAGCTGACCCGCATCCTGGGGTCCAGCGAGGCGTACGGGTCCTGGAACATCATCTGCAGGTCGCGGCGGTTGTGGCGCAGCTGCCTGCCCTTCATCTCCGAGACCTGCTTGCCGGCCAGCGTCACCTTGCCGGTGTCGGGCCGTTCCAGTGCCACGATGACCCGGCCGATGGTGGTCTTGCCGCAGCCGGACTCACCCACCAGGCCGAAGGTCTTGCCCCGGTCGACCTGGAAGGACACCCCGGACACGGCCTTCACGCTGGCCACCTTGCGCTGCAGGACACCCGCCGTGATCGGGAACTCCTTGACCAGGTTGTCCACCACGAGCAGGCCGCTGCCGTTCGTGGTCGACTCGGCGACCGCGGGCTCCGGCTCGTTGACCACGACGGTGGACCGGGTGACCTCGGGCTCGGCGTCCTCGTGGCTGCCGCCTGCCGCCTCGGTGGTCAGGCCAATGGTCGCGGCGACGTCCACGCCGAGGGCCTCGACGTCGGACACCTTGCTCAGGTCCAGCGGTCCGTCCACCGGGTGCCAGCAGGCGAACTGGTGCTCGGACACACTGCCGGCGGACAGCAGCGTCGGCTCGTCCTTCGTGCACTGGTCGGTGGCCAGCAGGCAGCGCGGGGCGAACCGGCAGCCGGGCGGCGGGCTCGCCAGATCCGGCGGCAGGCCCGCGATGCTGAACAGCCGCTCGGTGTTGTCCTGCTCCAGGCGCGGGATCGAGCCCAGCAGCGCCCGCGTGTACGGGTGGTGCATGCGCTCGAACAGCGTCTCGGTGTCGGTGGTCTCGACGATCCGCCCGGCGTACATGACGTTGATCCGGTCGGTGTGCCCGGCCACCACGCCCATGTCGTGGGTGACCAGCAGCATCGCCATGCCCAGCCGGTCCTTCAGACCGGACAGCAGGTCCAGGATCTGGGCCTGGATCGTCACGTCCAGCGCCGTGGTCGGCTCGTCCGCGATCAGCACCTTCGGCTCGCAGGCCAGCGCCATCGCGATGACGACACGCTGTCGCAGGCCGCCGGACAACTGGTGCGGATAGTCCTCCAGCCGTTCCTTCGGCCGGGGGAGACCGACCAGGCCGAGTACCTCGGCGGCCCGGTCCATGGCCTGCTTCTTGGTCACGTTCCGGTGCTGGAGCACACCTTCGGAGACCTGGTGGCCCACGGTCTTGGTCGGGTCCAGCGACGTCATCGGGTCCTGGAAGACCATCGCGATGTCGTTGCCGCGGATCTTGCGCATCTCGTGCTCGGGCAGGTTGGTCAGCTCGCGGCCGTTCAGCTTGACCGAGCCGCCGACGATGTGTCCGCCCGGCGGCAGCAGGCGCATGATCGACAGGCCGGTCATGGACTTGCCACAGCCGGATTCGCCGACCAGACCGAGCGTCTCGCCCGGCTTCAGGTGGAGGCTGACGTTCCCGACCGCCTGCACCGTCGAGCGACTCAGCTCGATGTGTGTCGAGACGTTGGTGAGCTCGAGGACGTTCTCCACGGATGAGTCTCCTTGCCGGTGGGTCTGCTGATCCGCCTGCTGCCCGGCCGATGTGGTGGATTCGGACTGCCACATGTTGGTCATCGGCGACGCAACCGAACGTCCAGCGCGTCCCGTAGCGCGTCACCGATCAGGTTGCACGCCATCACGGTCACGACCAGCAGGATGCCCACCGGGTAGATCAGCCACCAGTAGCCGTTGTTCAGGTTGCCGGCGCCGTTGTACAGCTGGTCGCCCCAGTCGGTGCCCGGGTACTGCACACCGAAACCGAGGAAGCCCAGCGCGGACAGCGCGAGGATCGCGTCGGCCACCTGGAACGTGATGTTCACGATGACCACGCCCAGCGCGTTGGGCACCAGGTGCCGCAGGATCAGCCTGCTGCGACTGGCACCCATGACCCTGGCCGCGGACACGAAGTCGCGGACCCGCAGGGTGAGCACCTCACCGCGGACCAGACGGGCGGGGAGCAACCAGGAGAGCACCCCGAGCAGGATGCTCAGCGTCGCCGTCGTGGCGCTGTAGCGGGCGGCCACCAGCAGGACGATGAACAGGAACGGGATCGCCAGCAGGATGTCCACGAAGCGCATCATGACCGCGTCGACGATGCCGCCGGCCAGACCGGCGATGGCGCCCCACAGCGTGCCGATCACGGTGGCGATGACGGCCGAGAGCAGGCCGATCTCCAGTGAGGTCTGGCCGCCCTTCATCAGCCGGCCCAGCACGTCGAAGCCGTTGGCGTCGGTGCCCAGCGGGAAGCCGTCGCCCGGCGCCTGATCGGTCAGCAGCAGGTTCGTGTTGAGCTGGTCGGTGTGGTAGAAGATCGGCCCGAGGAAGCAGAACAACACCAGCAGGACGATGATCACCAGACCGGCCGTGGCCAGCTTGTTGGACACGAACTCCCGGACCGCGAGCCGCCAGCCGCTCTGCACGGCACCGATTTCGCCGCCTTCCGGCGTGCGCTGTGGCGCGATGGTCGTGTACGAGTCAAGGGTTGCCATGTCACACCAGCCGGATTCGGGGGTCGGCGACGGTCAGGGCGATGTCGGCGATCAGGTTTCCGAGAACGGTCAATATGGCGCCGACGAGGGTGTAGCCGATCAGGACGCTGTAGTCCTCGTTCTGCAAGCTGTTGAAGAACAGCAGACCGAGGCCGTTGATGTTGAACGCGCCCTCGATGAGCAGGTTGCCCGCCAGCAACACCGGGATGGACAGGCCGATCAGGGTGACCATCGGCAGGCAGGCGTTGCGCACCAGGTGCCGCATCAACACCAGGCGCTCGGGAAGTCCCTTGGCTCTGGCCAGTTTGATGTAGTCCTGCGCCATCACGTCCAGTGCGGACGACCGTTGATATCGGGAGTAGTTGGCGACGCTGACCGCGGTCAGCGACACGATCGGCAGGATCAGGTCCTGTCCGTGGGCCAGTGCGCCGCCCAGGCTCTGGTCCTGGCTGACGTTCGGATCGACCCACCCCAACCGCAGCGCGAAGATGTCGATGAGGATCAAGCCGAGCAGGAACACCGGCATCGAGTACAGCGTGAACGAGATGCCCGTCAGCACGTTGTCACCGATGCTGTTGCGCTTCACCGCCTGGTAGATGCCCAGCGGGATCGCGATGGCGATGGCCAGTATGACCGCCACGCCGGACAGGAACGCGCTCAGCGGCGCCTTCTCGATCAGCAGGTCGGTGACCGACTGGTTCAGCTTGAAGGAGAACCCGAGGTTCCCGTGAATAACTTGGTTGAGGTAGGTGATGAACTGCAGGATGATGGGCCGATCGAACCCGTGCTGGTGGTTGTAGGCGGTCACCTGCTCCGGGGTCGCCCTCAGACCCAGGGCGGCACGGCCCGGCGTGGGCGCGATGATGTGCAGCAGGGCGAACGTGACGAGGACGATGCCGATCAGCACGATGACGGCCGTGGCCAGGCGCCGGATCAAGTAGCCGGTCATGCCAGGGGCGTCCCTTCTTCCGATGCGGGTCGGGGTGGGTCACCCGTACCGCTACCAATGTGAGGCAGGAGACGGCGAACCGCCAGGGGTCAAGTGGCCGCCGTTGGGGACATGCACGCCGACCACCGCCGATCTCACCGGGTGGGTGGCATCGACGGCATCGGCGCGACCCGATGAGCGCGCTCACTGCCAGCCGCGCTCACCTTATGGTTCGAGTCGTGGCCCGGACAACAGGCCGGGCCAC
>DASUGU010000047.1:0-37887 GCA_036273855.1 Pseudonocardiaceae bacterium | reverse complement strand
TTACCCGTGGCCTCGGACAACGCGAACCCGGCGCGTCCACCGGGCCACCGCTGTGCCCGGGGGCGCGAGGACACCCATCCGAAGATCAACACCACCCGTCTGGAGATCAACTCAGCCCACTACTCGCGGAAACGGGTCTGAGCGCCCAACGCCTTCAGCGGATCTTCCATGCCGTCCAACACGCGGTACAGCGCGAACGCCCGCCCAGCAACGCCGCCACCGGCCGCCGCAGCGGGGCGGCGCAGGGCGTCCTCGCGCCCCGACACAGTGACGAACACTTCGTGCCGCACCGAGACAGACCCGATGGACTCGTCCAGTTCGTCGGCTGCCGCCAACACGAGTCTGGGTGCCGTTGACACCTGATGGTCACTCCGCCAGGCCTCGTATTCCGAGCCGTCATCCGGAACGGTCCGGACCAGCAGAGACAGGCGATCGATCACCTCGCGTTGCCCGATGGACAACAGCAGATTCCCCAAGCGTGCGGCCAGCCGTTCGCACTGCGCGTCGGACAGCATGCCGGTTCCGGCGTGGGTCAACCGTGCCGTCGCGCCCCACCGTGCCTCGACGGTATCGTGAATCAGGCAGATCCGGCCCTTGTCGCGCAGCGGTGGGCCGTCGGGGAAGGCCAGGCGTTGCAGGACACCTGGCAGGTCCGGTTCGTTCGGCCGTACCGGCGAGCCGGTCGCCGCCTTCGACTGCCAACGGGACCAGCCGGTGATGACACCGAGCTCGTAGTGCAGCAGGTGCCACAGCCAGCGAAACGCCGATCGACCGCGTACCGGCACCACGACCAGGCATCCCACGAACCCGCAGCAGGCCGCCAGTACCAGCGCCACAGCGAATCGACCGGCCGACAGCGTCCACACCACAGGTACCGCGAGTCCCACGCACGCCAGAGCCTGCGCCGGGGTGAGCCCCATGATCCATCCGGCATGCTCTCGGTGGGCGAGACCGCGATACACCTTGGGGCCTGCCTCAGTCGTCATCACAGGATCACCGCCGCTTCCTCTGCTGCTTCGCCAGCAGCCCCGCCGGTAGGACCGCCGTTGTGCGGGGGACCGCCTCCACCGTTGGTGTCCGGGCGCGGCCCTCCCCCGCCGTCGCCCGGATCGTTCGGTGGAGGCGGGTCCTCCCCTTCCCCGTCGTCGTGCGCGTCGGCCGACGTGGCCGGCCGCGACGACGTCTGTGCACCAGACGTACTGGTGGCTGTACCCGGCTGAGGTTCGCTGTCGTACTCAGCGATGGAGTTCGATTCGCCCGTATATGCGGAGAGCGCATCGTCGAACCGGGACACGTTGGCCTGTTCGTCGCTGCCGGTCATCGCGTGGGTAGCGATCATGACCGGGTTGTTGGCGCCGTAGGAGTCCACGCCCGTCCCGGACAGCCAGTCCCGCAGTGACGACCCCGGATCCGACCGCGGATCGACGAAGGCGAACAGGCGGAACAACGCGAACGGTGCCAGCAAGCTGATCTCCAGCACACCGATCCCAGCCAGCAGGCCGGCCACACCCTGTGAGCCGCCAGCTACCGCGACACCGAGCACCAGGGTCAGAGCCAGGAGCGGCTTCATCACGACAACCACGGCGACCCATCGGACCGTGCGCCAGAACCAGTTGGCGGTGACGTTCGCCAGCAGTCCTGCTGCCACAAGCGGCACCGTGGCCACCAGCACATAGATCGCAGCCTCGCGGAACAACATCTCCAGGGCGTAACCGACTGCTGAGGGGAACACCCCGGAGATGGCACACAGTCCGAGGACAGCCGCCTTGACTCCGTGCCCAGCAGCATCCGCGATGGACGTGTGGTTGAAGGCGTCGGTGAAGTTGGTGGACTTCAGGCCGTATCGGAGGATGCCGTTGGTGAGACTGTCCACTCCGGTCAGGAATGTCGCCAGGACGCCGACGGTGACCGCCAGAGCCACGCCGTACTGCACCGGTCCACAGACCAGGCGAAGAAAACCTCTGCCGCCCTGGAGGTTCGTCATGATGAGCTGCCAGAAGAATAGGCCGGTGGCCAACACCGCCGAGATCCACAGCATCATCGGCCAGAGGATCTTGATCGGTCCGGATGTCGTCGACACGGTGAACACCGAGAAGTGATCAGCCAGGGTGAACGCCGCCCGCAACAGGTCGAGTGACGCATTCCAGATGGCTCTCATCATCGAGTCGAACACGTCTGCGATCGCGCTGCCGATGCCGCTCCCGATCACGTTGAAGGGCCACATGTCACACCAGCTCCCGATAGCCGGCGTCCACAGCGTCGGGGCTGCCCGGCCATGCGCACGGTGCTGGCGCCGCGAGCAGGCCAGGGCTGATCCGCCAGCCAGTTCCGCTCCAGCGCATCGCCTGACAGTCCCCAACCCCGGCGGACACAGTCGTTTCCTGGTACTGAACAGTGAGGTCGCCCAGTACACAGACGACCGTGTAGTGGCCGGAGTCGGTGGTGCCCTTGACCAGCCCTTCAGTGACCTCGTAGTTGACCGACAGGGTTGGGGCCGGACCCGTGTCCGGCAGGCCGCCTGCGGCACGGAAGTTGATCAGCACCGAGTAGATGCCGGTGGCACGAGGATCGGGCGCGCCCCGCAACGACAGTGCTCGATAGGCCCGGTCATAGACGTCGGGGTCGCCACCGGCTACCGCGTCTTGGTCCATGGCTCTGAGCTGAGACAGCGCCCCACTCGGCGATTGGTCGGTCGGCCTGGGTAGGGCGATTGACGGCCCGGCTGACCTCGTCGCAAGCGCTTGCGGTTGGGCGGCTTGTGGCGGCAGCACCAGCATCGGGCGGGCCGCCAACGCATGTTCGGCGGCCGTGTCCCACTGACTTGACGTGGCGGTTCGTGACTGCGGTGCGGGTGCAGAGAGACGTACCTGGGTCGGCGTCGTTCGGCGGTGAGCCAGGACGACAGCAACGACGATCACCGCGATGAGCAGACAGGCGGCCCCCAGCCGCACTATTGTCCGGCGACGGGTGCGCTGTTCCACAATGGCCATCTGGTCACGCCCCCGCGAAGTGGCTGATCAACTGGTAGCCGACTCCATAGAGGATGCCGCCGGCCAGCGCGCACAACATCATGATCAGACCGACCCGGCCAGCCCGGTGATGGTCGACCCACCGGCCGCCCACCCACACCAGCAGTCCGATGAAGAACCCGATCAGCAGTGCGATTCCCGCGCCCCACTTGGCGTTGCCCACTACGGCGAGGATCGCGTCGGCACCTGGAGGGGCCACTGGAGCGGGGTTCGGGATCGGCGCGTCCAACCAGGCAACCACGACGCTGCAGTTCATGACGGCACTCCCTCGTGTGTTCGGCGACGAGATCCAAGGACGCCCCAACTCCGCAGCAGCGGTGTCACCGCGTTCCGGAGTGGGCGGGGAGTGACGGACGGGTCGACGCCGCCGACGACCGTCGCCGAGTGGTATGGCACGAAGACCGCGTTGGCCATGAGCGTCGCGACCCGACGACCGGCGCTGCCTGCCGCGCCCGACGGCCACCGCTTGGCGCCCATCACGACCAACTGGGCGGGCGCGGTAGCAGCACCCGCGCTGATCCACGGTTCCAGTCGCGCCAGGGCCTGTTCGGCGTGAGCGAGTGATGGTCGGGTGGCCCGGACGACCAGGATGGGTCGAGGGCTGGGCGAGCCGGAGCGTAGCCATTCGCCGGCGCCGACAAGTGGATGGGCAGCCAGCCGCCACGAGTCCTGGCCCACATCCACCACGGTGACGTGCAAGTTGACGCCTGGATGCCAGAACCGCGGCGATGGCACCATGCCGGGCGCGACGACGGGCAGCCACGTCTCCAGTTGCGCGAGCAGCGCTTGCGCCCGCCATGAGTAGCGGATGCTGATCGCCGGATGCGGACCGCGCGACCAAGGTCCAGCGTGCCGGGCAGCCATCGCCAGGCCGGACCGAACCGGGTCGGCCGCGTCGACCAGCAGCGTCCGGTTCCCGACGAGCTGGACGGTGTCGGCGATCATCGCTGCCAGTACCGATGCTCCGGCACCCGGCGATCCGGCCAGGACCGGGATCACCAGTCCGAACGACGACCAGTCGACCGGCGTACTCGCCGGCAGCCCTTGACGTTGGACCGTCGCAGCCGCCTCGCCGATGGCAGCAGCCGCGCCAACACCTGGCGTCGGATCGCTGGCTGTCGGCCCGATCGCCTGCGCCAGCATGCCGGCGTCGACGGCCGCGGCGACATCCGCCTCGGGCAACGCCGGCCACGTCCGGCGTGCCTGCTCGGCGAGGACGCGCTCGTATCTGTGCGCGTGGGATGTTGGGCCGGCCGCTCCGGCCGGGGGCTGGTCCGGAGCGACCGGTGTCTTGGGTGCCGAGGCGCCGGTGAGCGACGTGGTGGCAACGGTCATCGATGGTCCCCTCTGTGACCGCACCAGCACGCCGTGTAATCGGTAGGAGCCGTGACAGGGCCCTGGCCTCGCTGGACTGCCTGGCGGTCGACTCATCCGATCGGGTCGCTTCGGCGAAATGTGGTGCTCCTGTGCGGCCCCGTGACGTGGAGAGATGCTTTACTTGTCCACATCACCTGACATCTCCATCTAGACGCAGCGTATGTCCACGAGGGACGATGTCAAGTGAAATGGACAAGAGTTGGCGAGCACCACACGACCGTGTGACAGCTCGGGTCAACTCCTCGACCAAGGGGCACATACCGTGACGGATGGACACCCGCACGCGGGCACGTTCGCGGAACGTTTGACGACGGCGCGCGAGACCATCAGGCGGTCGGACGGCAAGGTCTACACCCTTGAGGAGATCGCCGAAGGCGTCCGCAAATACACCGGTGACACGTGCTCGAAGCAGTACATCGGCGACCTGCTGTCCGGAAAGTACACGGCACCGACGAAGCCCAAGATCGAAGGTATCGCGCACGTCTTCGGACTGCCGCCGAGCTACTTCTTCAACGACGCACTGTCCGAACAGATGCAGGAAGACCTCAAGCTCGGTGCGGCGCTGCGCGAAGCCGGCATCAGGGGACTGGCCGCCAGAATGCTGGAGGTCGAACCGACCGGCCGAGAAACATTGCGGGAAATGCTGAATGAAATTCACCATCGTGAAACCGTCGCCCGATCGGGTGATCTCGACCAGAATGCCTCTGAACAGTAGTTATACGGACTCCCTTGCCATTGTCCACGTGGCACGATGGACCCAAACGAACTCGTACGACGGGGGAAGTAGGGCGTCCAGCTTCAACCGGTGCGCCCTGCGTTTACGAGCAAGGGAACCGGTATGGGCACATCACAACAGCAGGTAGAGCGGGGTTTCGAGGCTATAGTCGCCAGTTTGCGGATACCTCAGCCATGGAACTTCACCGAATTCGCGATTAATCTTGGCATCGATTCAGGCCGACCTATCGAACTGATCCCGGTCACCACGGAACCCGGCAAGCCGTGCGGCCTGCTGGTCTCGACCGAGCGTGCGGACTACATCTGCTACGCGGCCAACATGACCCCGCTACACCAGCTCCACATCCAGTGCCACGAGATCGCCCATCTGCTCCGAGGCCACACTGGGACGGCCGCGATCGATACACAGCTCACCCAACTGCTGATGCCCAGCCTGCCGGCATCCGTCATCGAACGTGTGCTCGGGCGCACCACGTACACGGCACAGGAAGAACACGACGCCGAGCTACTCGGCTCGTTGATCATGCGCCGAATCGGGCGCCACTCCGAGGTGCGGCGCGAGGTCCGGCCCGCCGCCGCAGCGACCCTCGCCCGGCTTGCCGGAGTCTTCGACGTGCAACCTGGCGTGCGGCATGACTAATCTGGCGTACTACGTGGCCGCCCTCATTGCCGTGGCCACCGCCGTGCTGAAGGTGGTCCGGTCCGGCCGACCGCCGTATCCCGAGGGCGTGTCCTACCTGTGCGGGGCGCAGATCTGCCTTGGTCTGTCGGCCGCGACATTGGCGCCGGCCACACTCCGGCTCGGTTCCCTGATCGAACCGATACCGAACCTGACCAGGCTGATCGGCAACTCCCTGGCCGCAGCCGCGGTGTTCGGCATGCTCGGCGTACTGGCGTTCGCCGCGCATCCACCCGACACTGCCCACCGCCGGATGCGCGTCCACCGCTACGTCCTAGGAGTCGCGCTGATCGCGATGACCGTGTTGCTGGTGTCGGCTCGGACCCGGTTCACGGTCGATTTCGTCAACGTCTACGCGACTCGGCCTGCAGTCGTTGCGTACGAGGCAGTGTTCCTCGCCTATGCGACCTGGGGCTTGATCGGCGTCGTGCTACTCGTCCGCCAGATCGCCGACCAGGCGCAAGATGCCTTCCTACGCGTCGGTTTGCGGTTGCTGGCCCTCGGTGCAGTGGTCGGACTCGGCTGGTCGTCGTGGAAGTTGGCCGTGTCGATCCTGAAAGCGACCACCGGCGATCCGGTACCGCTGGAAGGCGAGGTGTCGTCGTTGCTGTCGGCCGTCGCGGTGCTCCTGTTCGCGGTGGGCGCGACCCTGACAGCTTGGGGCCCACAGGTCGCGCATCCAGTGCTATGGCTACGAGTTCGACGCGCGAATCGTCGCATCGAACCGCTGTGGTCTGCGCTCCATGCGGCGATGCCAGAGCTGGCGTTCGACTACCCAGGTGCTGGGCTGGAGTTCCGCATGTACCACCGAATCGTCGAGATCCGCGACACCAGCCTGGCGCTGCGCGTCTGCTTCCATCCGGACGCCCACCGGTGGGCGTCGGACGACGCCCGCTCTGCCGGCCTGACCGATACTGCCACCGCAGCGGTGACCGAAGCCGCCAGCCTGGCGGCGGCACTCGAAGCGCACCGTGCCGGTCACCGCTACCACGACAACCCATCCACAGCCCCGACACCGCACCAGCTCGATGCCGACATCAACGCCGAGGCACGTTGGCTGGCCAAGGTGTCGTCGGCGTTCACCAACTCACCGATCGTGGAGGATGTTCGAGGCCGTGTGCGCGCGGAGTTGCGCGCGACGTACCTCAACCACCCTGGATTGCCTTCCGCATGACGTCAGCGCTCCGTCGCGGCTCTCGTGACATCGTGAACAGACCGAAGGAGACGTCGAAGCCAGCCAACCACTCGTAGTTGTCCACGGCGGTCCACAACGACACGCCGTCGATAGGCATGCCGTCGTCCTGGGCGGCGGCGATGTGGCCAAGCGCCCGCACCAGATATTCGCAGCGACCGACATCGTCGGTCTCAGGGCCACCGGCGCACCCAAGCTCGGCGACAACGAACCGCGCACCGGGCAGCTCCTGGCGCAGGCGTGCAAGCACCAGGGCGAGGCCGTCCGGCCAAGCCACATAGCCCAACGGACCCGGTTCATGGTCGACCGGATGGGGCAGCAACTGCCGTGTACCGGTCACACGTGACGCGTAGTAGTAGGTGAACCCGTAGAGGTCGAACGCGGTTCGATACTTGGGCTGCCGAGCGAGGTGCAGCCACGAACTCCAGACGAACTCGTCGAGCTTGGCTGCCGCCGCCAGCGCGGATGCGCTCTGGTCAGCGGGGAAGATCGGCATCAGTGCCTCGTTGCTGCACACCGGTCGGCCGGTTGAGCGGAGCCGTGCCGCGGCCTCGAAGTCACAGGTGTGAACGGTACGCAACGCGGCGGCGGCGGTCTTGGGGTCGCGCTGGCCCGGCGGGAATGTCCCGGCCAGGTAAGCCTTCTGGACGTAGGAGGTCGGCGTGTTGAACGGCATCCAGCCACCCGCGAGATCGGCGAACAGCGCTGCGGCCGTGTCCACCCAGCCGAGCCAGACATCGAGCGCCTTCTCGCTCGTGAACCCGCCTGTGTCGGCGAACCAGGTCGGAATCGCCGAGTGCAGCAGGCAGATCCACATCCGGAGCCCGGCCGCGGATCCAGCCTCCAGCACCTCGCGGTAGTACGTGACCGCCTCGCGATCGACCTGGCCAGGCTCAGGTATGACACGCGCCCAGTTGATCGATAGCCGGTAGTCGGTGATGCCGAGGGCGCTTACGAGCGTGACGTCGCGCTCGTAGCAGGCCGTGAACCCGTTGCCATCGCCGGAAAATGCGGCACGTCCCTGCCGTTCCCACCGGTACCAGTCGTCGGCCGGGCAAGCGCCTTCCGTCTGCACAGCAGATGCGCCAGCGCCCCACCACCATCGACCGGCCAGGCCTTCTGCCTTCAGTTCCACCATCAGCAACTCCCGCCAGGTCCGGTTCCCTCCACTGACATACATATCTGTTCGCCAACTGGTCCACGAACGCGCTACATCAGCCTGCTTACCGGTAACGGCGCGTGCCCGTTTCACCGTCGCGACCATCCTGGCCGTCACCCGACTGGGTGCAGTCCATTGGGGAGCATGGCCAGCTTGTCCACACCACTTGACTTCGAGCCGTGTCGATCTACTCTCGAATCAGGTTGTCAAGTGGTGTGGACAAGTGAAGCGCCTGCCACATCGACCGAAGGACATGGGGAGCCGGTTGCGGGGGCCGGCAGGCACCACATGCCGCTAGCCGGGATCGCTGGTGCGCGCCTGTTTGAGGGAGAATACATGTACACAGGAATACGGAGAATTGCTGCCATTACCGGGGGAATCGCTGCCAGTGCGGCAATCGGGCTCGCAATCCCACAGTCCGCCGCAGCACAGCCAACGTTGACGACCGCCGCCTGCGGCTATGACGGCTACGACGGAAGCAACGGCGAGCAACCGCTCTACACTCACTGCGGCAAGGGGTTCGTTCAGATCCAGGTCGATCACTTCTTCTGGCAGAAGACCTACTTCTGCGCCCGACCGGGAACACAGGAGATCCCGCAAGGCACCAGCCAGTGGCGCATCATCGGCGCCGAATACGACGGCCGGGGCTGCTGACCGGTGCGGTGGGAGCGACGTGTCGCTCCCACCGCATTTCTCATGCGGCAACAAACTTCGCGGGAGAAGCAATGACCGTCGAAACCAGGAACTCCGGTCCGACATCCATGATCGACGTCACGTGGTGGCATTTCGCCGCGTGCCGTGGACATCTCGATCTCGATTGGATCGAGCCGAACAAGCGGGAGAAGGAGCGCTGTCGCGTGGTGTGCGCAGCCTGCCCGGTCCAGGCGGCGTGCCAGCGAGCCGCTCTGATCACCGGCGAAGCATGGGGAATCTGGGGCGGCCTGGACCCCGATGAACGAGCGATCGTGGCGGCCGAACACGGCTACCCGCTGCCGGCGGTCCTGCCCGCTCACGGCACCAACAGCCGCTACGCCAAGCACCGTTGCCCGTGCGCTGCCTGTCGCCAGGCGCACACCGAGTACGAACGCGACCGTCGCCACCGTCACGCGGGAATTGGCCAGTCACGGCGTGCGCACGTCGAACCGGACTGAGCGGTCAGCTCTGTACACACGCTGAGCGGAGTCAGACCCGTCGGCCAATGCGAATCCTGCCGTCTCGGCGTGACGATCCAGCTCACCTGCCGATCGGACGCGGCGCCCGATGCGGTCCTCGTGAATCGTGCCGGTGTCGGTGCGCCATCGGCGCAGCATGGTGTTGACGCCAGCGCGCGGATCCCAGGTGTACGAGATGGTGACCTCGGCGTGCAGATCGGTGGTGTCCACCCGGTGGGTGCGCGTCGCGGCCTGCACCGGTTCGGTCAACGTGGCAATGATCAGCAGCGTGCCCGTGTGGGCGTGGGCGGCGAAGGTCGCGAAGGTCGCGGCCAGTTCGGCTTCGTCGATGTACGCCAACGAGTTACCCAGACAGGTGATCACGTCCACGGTGGCACCCAGCCGGATCCCCCGCATGTCGCCGACCCGGACGTCCAACCAGGGCCGGACCCTTCGGGCGTAGGCCACCAACTCTGGTTGCAAGTCCACACCGACGCAGGTGAACCGCCGCGCCAACGCCTCCAGGTCGCGGCCGGTGCCGCAACCCAGGTCCAGCAGCATCCGTGCGGCCGGCGCGTGGGTGACCACTGCTCGTTCGACGCGGCGGGCCACGGTGTGGCTCGGGTCGGCCTGCACCTGGTCATATAGCTCAGGTCGGCGGTAGAACAGATTCGACGCCGCCAAGTCGGTGAGGTGGTCCACGGTCACGGCCGGCATTCTGCCCGATCGACACTGCGATCCACTCATCCTGATCACCAGCCAGCCAGCTTGGTCCACTCGTCCCGGGGGCCCAGCGCATGCCCGGGAACCAGTTGATCCCTCAGCACGCGTGTTCGCAGACCGTCCGCCGACGTGAGCTGGAAGGTGCACACGGCCAGCCACATCCCACGAGCCGAACGGATCCACGAGCCTGGTTCCAGCGTCCCCCGGACGTTGCCGACCAAGTCCCACCCGTCCGGAACGGACGTTTCCAGCGCATCAGCGGGATGCCGATACATCGCGTCCAGGCGTACCCAGACACCCGACCGCCTGGGCGGCGGTACGTACCGCGGCGGATTCGGGTGATCGATCACGAGCGGCCCAAGTCGAGGTATGCGCCCTGGTCCAGCTCGGCGACATTCGCTACCGGCGGGACGCTGCGCAACCGCCAGCACGGATCAGCCTCACCAGCAGCCGCACATGCCGAACACCGGACCTCCAGCACATCGCCCGAGTCGCGTATCCGGTACCCGTCCGCCAGCCGATGCCCACGCCGGCACGTCGCTGGTATGACCACGACCCGGCAGCCGCCGTCATCACGGCGATACAGGGCGTCACCATCGAGTATGGGCAGGTCAAGACCGTTGTGAGCCGACATGGCGGCAGACTAGCCCGACTCGAACACAAGTTCGAGTGCCGACACTGATGCCGCCTCGCGTCAGCGACGTAACTTCACAGGCCGACCAGCACTGGTTCGAGCTTGCTGTTGATCAGGGCGCAGATTACGCGAACCGCTGACTGGGCTCGGTGCGTCAGCGCCGTGCCGATGCCACAGCCCAGAGGCGGCAGCAAGTCCGAAGGCAGGGGCACCCGAATTGCGAGAGTGGCAAAAGCCGCCGGACAGTCGTTGTCGTACGGCTCGATCCACCGCTCGCCATAGCGTTCCCAACCCGCCCAGCCCAAGCCGATCGTGGTCCGAGCAACCTGAGTCGGTAGTGCTGTGGCCAGCTCAATCGTCAGGCTGACACGGCCGTCGTCATCCCAGTGCTCACAGTTGTCCACCACGCGCGGATGCCATCGCACGTAGCCCGGCGACATGATCGGTGGTTGAGCGATGCGCCAGACAGCGAGCGCGAACCGGACGTTGTCCATCCCGTCGCCTTCGTCACCGAACATGCCGGCCTTCTGGCGAAGGTAGGCGCCGAAGCGCGAACGCCCGTCGCTGGACATGTCTCGGTCGTACGTGTCATCGACCCAGAACGCTGCCGATGCCGATGTGCCGATCATGACGTCCTGCCCCTCATCATCGTTGCTGCCGGCTGCCCGACTACGACCTGCCGGATCGGGCTCTGGCGCTCAGCAACGCCATCCGCATGAAGTGGGCCTTGCGAGCACTGGCCGCACGTTCCGCACGCTCCACTGCGGACAGCACGCCGTCCGGGTCGACGTACCGCTCGAACCGGTCCAAGGCCGCCTGCCGAGCCGCCGCCGTGCGCGCGGCTCGGTCGGTCGTGTTGGCCCACGACGCATGCGCGGCGAGCTTGGCTCGCAACGTCCGCTGCTCCGGTGTCAGGTTCTGTTCCATGAACCCAGTGCACCAACAGCTATGTCACCGCTGCGGCACCCGTCCGGATGGTCATCACCGACGAGGATCCGGACGGGTGCCCATCTCAGACCCGGTTGCCGAGGTTGAGCGTCCGGTGCGAGTTCTGCGCCCGGATCGCCGCCGCACTCCGGCCGTAGCGGCGCAGCATCTCGGGCGACTCCCACCCCATGATCGCCATCAGGTCCGACTCGTTGCCGCCGTGCACCTGCCACTCGTGCGCCAACGTGTGCCGCAACCGGTGCGCGTGCATATGACTGATGCCCGCCTGCTCACCCCGCCGCCGCAGCATGATCTTCACACCGTTGGGCGCCAACCGCCGTCCACCACGGTCAGGCAGAAACAGCGCCGGCGAATTCACCGCCTTGTGCTTGGCCCGCACCCGCAGATACCGGGTCAACGCCTGACCGGTGTTCTCCCCGAACGGAATCGCCCGCTGCTTGTCACCCTTCCCGCGAACCAGGACCAAGTCCCGCTTCAAATCCAGGTTGTCCACATCGAGCAGAGTGATCTCCGACAACCGCGCGCCGGTGTCCATCAACAAACGGATGATCGCCGAGTCCCGCCGCTCCAGAAACGACTTACCGGCACACGTCGCCAACAACGCGGTCAACTCGTCGTCGCCCACCACCGGAATCAACTTCTGCGGGGTCGAGGGCTGCGGAATACGCCGCATCGGATGGCGCGCCATCTCGTCCTCGTCCACCAGATAGCGGAAGAACTGCTGCAACCCCTTGTACTTGTTCAGCGCCGTGGACGCCGACCGCGTCTCGATCATCCACGCCAAAAACCACTCGACATGACGACGCTCGACATCCGTCGGATCCTCCGCCGCGTCGCTGGCATCATGCTGCTGCTCGATCCCGCCGCTGACCAGAAACGCCGGCAGCGCCGGGCCGGCCAGGAACTCCGCGAGCTGGGCCACCGCCAACTCGTAGTTGTAGCGCGTGGTGCGTGGCTTGTTCGCCGCCCGCAGCGAGCGGTCCCACTCCTCCACGTAGCTGCACCACACCGGCTCCGACGGCCTCGGTAGACCCTCTTTAGTCAAATTCCCCGCCATGCGTCCATCCTCGAGTCAAGGTGTCACCGACCTCTGTGCTCGCTGGACGAACGACCGCAAGATCAACAAAAAAGGGTCTTCACAGCCTCTGAGCTGCGAAGACCCTCCGACCGTCGGGACGACAGGATTTGAACCTGCGACCCCTTGACCCCCAGTCAAGTGCGCTACCAAGCTGCGCCACGTCCCGGTCACACCCCTCGCGGGGTGCGGTGCTTACGGTACCGCATGGTTGATACGGGCTGGTGGTTGGGCCGGACACGACAGGAACCCGCCTTGTCAGCGGGTTCCTGTGCTCCCCTCGGTCCTGGCACCCCCCGGTGCCGACGCGCCTTACTATCGGGCGTCGTGCGCTGGTTGGCTACCGTCGATAGTTGGTTCACTCCGATCGACTTTGGACGGCTCGTAACTCTCCAAGGGCAGTTGGGCACGGACCGTGAACAGGCCGTTCTCCTGGTCCACCATCAGGTGACCGCCTACTGACATCGCCCGTTCCGCCATGCCGGGGAGGCCCAGGCCGCCGGTGCCGTCCTCGACGAGGGGTAGCGCGGCCGGGCCGCTGGTGACCGTTACCTCCAGCGTTCCCATTGACCGCGTCAGCGTGACTCCTACCGGCGTACCGGGCGCGTGCTTGGCCGCGTTGGTCAGTGACTCCTGGACTATGCGGTACGCGGCTCGGCGGACCGGGGGCAGCAGGTCGGGTGGGGCATCATCGGTCAAGCTCACCGTCATGCCGGCTTGCCTCGCTGTGGTGATCAGGTCCGCCAGCGCTGGCATGTCGCTGCCGCCCGACCTGCCGCCTACCAGGCCCAGCGCGGTGCGCATCTCTGCCAGGGACGCCTTGGCCAGTCGGCGGACCCGGACCGCCACCTCTCTGGTCTCCGGCTCGGCCGTGGTCGCCTCCAGCGCCGCCGCCTCCACCGCGATCAGCGTCGCGTGGTGGCCTACCGCGTCGTGGATCTCCCTGCCGATCCTGGCCCGCTCCGCCGATCTCGCGCGCTGGGTTCGCACGTCCAACTCCGCCTCGCGCGCTGCCCGGAGTTCCGCTACCGACCCAGCCAACCGCTGTCTCGTGCTGACCAGCATGCCCAGTGCGGACGGCGAGGACATCCACAGCATCGCGAACAGCACGCTCAGCGTGCCGTCCCTGGGCGCCAACGGCTGGAGCGCGAAGACCGTCGTCTCGACCGCGATGACCGCCGCCAACGCCCATGCGCCGGTCACCCAGAGCGACCGGGATGTTCGCCCGATCCGGTACATGCCGATCAGGGCGGGTGCCAGGCCCAACTCGCCGGCCAGGCCCCACAGGCAGAACAGCATCGCCAGCCACGGCCAACGTAGGCGCAACGGCAGCGCACAGCACGCCACAACGGCGGCCGTCACCGACCAGGGGAAACCCGTCGGATGCGACAGCAGCACACAGCCCAGCGCCGCGCCGACGACACCGATCTCCTGCGCCACCACCCGAACCACCCGGGAGCGCGGCACCGACTCCCACGCCGACCCGGTGCGCTGGGCCAACCGGGCAGCCAGCCCGGACGGCAGCCCGGAAGGCACCCCGGACGGCACCGTCATGACCCGCCACCGTTGATTCGCTGCGCCACCAGCGCTGCCTGCACCCGGTTGCGCACGCCCAGCTTGCTCAGCAGCGCCGACACATAGCTCTTCACCGTCGCCTCCGCGAGTCCCAGCCGCTGGCCGATCGCCGCATTGGAATGGCCGTGCGCGACCAGGTCGAGCACCTGCCGCTCGCGCGCGCTCAACTCCGTCACCGCGCGCACCGACCGCAACTGACCGCCGGACTGGCGCAGCAGCGGCAGCAGCCGCGCGGTGATCCTGGGGTCGAGCACCGCACCACCGGCCGCCAGGTCGAGCACTGCCCTGACCAGCGCCTCCGGCTCGGCGTCCTTCAGCAGGAAACCCTGTGCGCCCAGGTCGAGGGCCCGTGCGACGTAGTCGTCGATGTCGAACGTGGTGAGCATGGCGCAGGCCGGCGGGTCGGGCAGGGCCTGGATCCGGCTCAGCGCTGCCAGCCCGTCGGTGTCGGGCATCTGGACGTCGATCAGCGCCACGTCGGGTCGGTGGACGTTGACGGCGGCGACCAGCTCGGCACCGTCGCCCGCCTCGGCGACGACCTGCACCCGGCCGCCCGTCTCCAGCAGTACCCGCAGGCCACGGCGGAGCAGCGCCTCGTCATCCGCGAGTACGAGCCGCACCGGTAACGTCGGCTCCGGCACGAGCAGCTCTCCCGTCCACCTGGGTCGTCCTGGGCATGTCGTTCCTACCAGTAGCAACGACGCGTAAAACCCTCACGTTACGACTTGCGTGGCCGTTTCTCCCGAACTCGCACCGACACCCGGACCGGGCTCCCGGTGAAACCAAAGGTCTCGCGGAACTTCCGCTCGACGAACCGGCGGTATCCGGCCTCCAGGAAACCTGTGGTGAACAGCACGATGGTCGGCGGCCGGGTGGTCGCCTGGGTGGCGAACAGGATTTTCGGCTGCTTTCCGCTACGCACCGGCGGCGGTGTCGCGGCGACGAGATCGGACAGCCACGTGTTGAGCGGTCCGGTCGCGACTCGCTGGTCCCAGGACCGCAGCGCGGTGCGCAGGGCGGGCGCGAGCTTGGCCACCGCCCGGCCGGTGAGGGCCGAGACGTTGACCCGCTCGGCCCAGCGGACCCTGGCGAGTTCGCGGTCCAGCTCCTTGTCCAACTGGTACCGGCGGTCCTCGTCGACCAGGTCCCATTTGTTGAACGCCAGCACGACCGCCCGACCGGAATCGATGACCATGGTGAGGACTCTCAGGTCCTGTTCGGTGATGGGTTCGCTGGCGTCCAGCAGCACGATCGCGACCTCGGCCGCGTCCAGCGCGGCCTTGGTGCGCAGCGACGCGTAGTACTCCATGCCGCTGGCCGTGTTGACGCGCTTGCGCAGGCCCGCGGTGTCGACGAACCGCCAGACCTCGTCGTCCAGTTCGACCAGTGAGTCGACCGGGTCGACCGTGGTGCCGGCGACCTGGTCGACAACCGACCGCTGCTCGCCGACCAGGCGGTTGAGCAGGCTGGACTTGCCCACGTTCGGCTTGCCCACCACAGCGACCCGGCGCGGGCCGCCGGCATGGCTGAACGTGTCGCGCGGGGACTCGGGCAACGCGGCCAGCACGGCGTCCAGCAGATCGCCGGAACCCCGGCCGTGCAGGGCGCTGATCGGGTACGGCTCGCCGAGCCCGAGCGACCACAGCGTGGCCACGTCGGCCTGGCTGCGCTGGTCGTCCGCCTTGTTCGCGGCGAGCAGAACCGGCCGGTCGGAGCGGCGCAGCACCCTGGCCACGGCCTCGTCGGTGCTGGTGGCGCCCACCGTGGCGTCGACGACCAGCAGCACGGCGTCCGCGCTGCGCATGGCCATCTCGGCCTGGGCGGCGACCGCGCCCTGCAGGCCACGCGCGTCCGGCTCCCAGCCACCCGTGTCGACCACGGTGAACTTCCGGCCGTTCCACAGCGCGTCGTACTCGACCCGGTCGCGCGTCACGCCGGGCACGTCCTGCACGACCGCCTCGCGGCGGCCGAGGATGCGGTTGACCAGTGTCGACTTGCCCACGTTGGGCCGGCCGACGACGGCGAGCACCGGCTGCGGCAGCGCAGCGGTCTCACCGTCCTTAGTGGACGGATCGTCGAGAGCCCAGTCGGACTCGTCGAGCCACGTCCCGTCCAGTTCACTCACGTGCCTTCTACTTTCCTTGCTTCGACAGTCGCCGCGCCCGTTGTGCGCAGCCGGTCCAGTTCGGTCACCAGGGTGGCCAGGGCGACCCGCACCTGTTCGGTCGCGGCGGCCAGGTCGGCCTTGCCCCGGCCTGCGGGCACCGGCAGCGGTTCGCCGACCAGCACGTCGACCCTCGGCCGCCAGCGCCGCCGGGCTCCGGGCGGACGATACGTGCCCCGGCACGCCACCGGCAGCAGCACCGCACCGCCCGATCGGGCCAGCCACGCGGCACCGTTGTAGACCTGGGTGACCTCGCCGGTGCCCCGGGTGCCCTCCGGGAACACGCCGACCATCCCGCCGCCGCGCAACACCTTCAGGGCGGTGAACAACGGCGCGCGATCCACTGTTCCCCGACTGATCGGCACCTGCCCGACCCGGATGAGCAGCGTGCCCAGCACGCCGCGGAACATGTCCCGCTTGATCAGGAACACCGGCCGCCTCGCCCGGCACACCGCCGCGGTGACCAGCGGGCCGTCCAACATCGAACTGTGGTTGGCCACCAGGACGACGGCACCGGTGGCGGGGACACGCTCGCGGTGGTGCACCCGCCTGCGGACGAAGGTCGACAGCAGGCCGGGGAAGATCCTGCGGCCGAAGTCGTACAGCCACGGCCAGGTACCCGGCGGCAGTTCGGTCGCGGCGGCCGACCGTGTCACCTGGTCACCGCTCGGTCGCCGTTCTCCACGTCGACGTCCATCGCCCGTTCGTCCACAAGGGACTTCAACGCCGAGAGAACACCGTCCACGGACAGGTCTGTGGTGTCCAGTTCGACGGCGTCCGCGGCGGGACGGTGTGGAGTGGTGGGGGCGTCCAGGCCGTCCCGCCGGTCGACGTCGGCCCGTGTCTGGTCCACTGTGGTCGATCGGCCGGCCGCGGCGTCCTGCTTGCTGCGCCTGCGCGCACGGACCGCCGCGCTGGCCGTCAGGTACACCTTCAGGCCCGCGTCCGGCGCGACCACGCTGCCGATGTCCCTGCCCTCGACGACGATCCCGCCGCCCGCGTCCAGCACGTCGGCGATGATCCCGCGCTGCGCCGCGATCAGCACCGCGCGCACGTCCGGGATGCCGGCGACGGCCGACACGGCACCGGTCACCTCGGGCCCCCGGATGTCGGCCGCCACGTCCGCACCGCCCAGCCGAACGGTGGGCGCCGCCGGATCGGTGCCGATCAACGGCACGCTGGTCCGCGCGAGTTCGATGACGGCCAGCCGGTCGGCCGGGTCGACGCCGGCCCGCAGCACCGCCAGGGTCACCGCCCGGTACATGGCGCCGGTGTCCAGGTAGCGCGCGTGCAGCGCACCCGCCAACCGTCGGGCCACCGTGGACTTGCCGGTGCCCGACGGCCCGTCGAGTGCCACCACGCCCCGCAGGGCCGATCGTGTCACCGCGCTCCTCCAGCGTCAGTGGTCAACTGCTCCGCCTGCTCATTCTGCCTGGCGGTCAGCGCAGCCCGGCCAGCAGCAGGCCGCTGCGTGGTTTCGGCGTGAAATACGTGCTCTTGCGGGGCATCCGTCTGCCCTGGTCGTGGACGGCCAGGACGTCGGGGAACGGCACCGGCGCGAGCAGCAGCACGGCGTCCGCGTCGGCCGGCAGGGGCCGGTTCGCCGGCAGTGCCCTGACCAGCGGGCCTGCCGGGTCGACGCCGAGTGCCTGCTGGAGGAGGAGGTGCTCGACGACGGCGTGGTCGATGCCGGGCAGCGGACCGTCCGCTGGTGGCAGCGTCACGCGCAGCGCGCGATCGCCGGCAAGTGCCACGACCGTGCCCGGCGTCGAGGGCGGCTCGACTGTGGTCTCGGTCACATCCAGGCCGACGGACCGCCAGGCGGCCACCAGGGCGTCGGCGGTCAGCCCGGTGCCGACCAGGACCCGGTGGATGGCACCGATCCGCAGGTCGGGGCCACCGGTGACGAGCGCGAGCAGGCCGGACGGGTCGCTGGCGGCGGCCGCGGCCACCCGGTGGTTGCCGTCCGCGACCAGCAGCGGATGCCGGCCGGCGACGGTGAGCAGGGCGTCCTGGTCCGGGCCGGGGCCCAGCAGCCACAGTTCGTGGACCCGGCCGCCGGAGTCGGTGGTGCGCACCGACGGTTCGCCGAGCGCGCCGATCGCCCGCTCGGTGGCCGGTGTGAGGTCGTCGTCGCGGCTGACCGGGACGAGCATCGCGGCGCTGGTGGCCAGGCCCAGCCCGCTGAGCACGGCGGCGCGCTCGGCGGCGACCCTCGGATAGACCTGCTCGGAGTGCCGCACCCGCGCCTGGCCGGCCGCGTCCACGGCGGCCGGGTCGGCCAGGCACAGCACGCCGACGGCCGTACCGTCCGGCCCACTCACCCGGTAGGGCGCCACCACGCCGTCGACCTGCCGATATGCCGAGGCGACCAGGCGGTCCAGCATGCCGCGGGCGGCCGGCAGGGCGTCGGCGACGGACAGCCGGCCGGCCAGCGCGGCCGGGGTGCGGTGCGGGTGCTGCACGGCCAGCAGGCTGTCCCCGGCCGCGCCCGGACCGGCGAGCGCCGCGACCACCTGGTCGGCCTCGGCGAACTCGTCCACGTCCGGTCCCGGCACGGCACCGGTGACCACCCAGCCGGCGGCGATCGGCCGCACCACACCCGTCATAGGTCGAGATCCTGCCCGCTGGCGTCAGCGCGTGGGCCAGGCACCACCGTTGACGTTGATCACCTGGCCGGTGACGTGCCGGGCGTCGGGTGACGCCAGGTAGTGCACGACCCCGGCGATGTCACCCGGCGTGCCCGGCCGGCCGGTGGCGGTGCGGCTGATCAGCCGTTCCCGGCGCTGGTCGGTGAGCCGGTCCCGGAAGAACTCGGTGTCGCCGACGTAGCCGGGGCTGACCACGTTGCAGGTGATGTCGCGCGGCCCGAGTTCACCGGCCAGGTCGACGTTCCACGAGGCCACGGCGGCCTTCGCCGCACCGTAGGCGCCCGCGCCCTGGTCGGCGGCGATCGAGCCGAGCTGCACGACCGTGCCGCCCGAGGCGATCCGATCGGCGACCGCGGTGCTGGCCAGGACGGCGGAGAGCAGGTTGGCGGCCAGGTTTACCTCCCACGCCTTGGCGACACCGGCCAGGTCACTGGGCCGGCCGGCGTCGAAGTCGGTGTTGCCGCCGGCGTTGTTGACCAGGACGTCGATGCTGTCCGGCAATCGGGGCAGCGTCGCCTCCCACTGGGCCGGGTCGCTGGCGTCGAAGACGAGCGCCGTGCCGCCGATCGCCTCGGCGGTCGCGGTGACCGGACCGGGGCGGCGACCGGTGACGATGACCTGGTCACCGTCGGCCGCGAACCGCTCGGCGACGGCGCGTCCGATACCGGTACCGCCGCCGGTGACCAGGATGGTGCGGGACATGATGGCCTCCGTTGAGAGCTAAACGTTTAGGTCTAAACTAGCACGGTGGCCGAACCTGAGTACCCCCTCGACGAACCATCGACCTATCCGGCGGCCGAGATCGCGGCCGCCTGGCAACGCGAACGCCCTGGTACGCCCGTGTCGTCGATCGAGATCGTGACGCCCCTGTTCCGGCTGGCGAAGCTGCTCGCCGACGACCGCAGGCGCGTGCTGGCCGCCGCCGGCGTCGACGGCGCCACGCTGGACCTGCTCAGCGTGCTGCGCCGGGCCGGTCCGCCCTACTCGCTGAGCACCCGGGACATCGCCGACCGCACGCTCGTCACGGCGGGCGCGGTGTCCCAGCGGGTGGCGCGGGCCGAACGGGACGGCCTGGTCACCAGGGCGCCGGGCGGCAACCGGTCGGTGCTGGTCACGCTCACCGACGCCGGGCACGCCACCGTGGAACGCACGGTCGACCAGGTGCTGGGCAGGGAGGCCGAACTCGTCGGCGGGCTGACGCCGGCCCGGCGGGCCGACCTGGTCGGGCTGCTGGACACGCTGCTGGCCCAGGTCCGGCAGCGGCTGTGACTCACATGCCGACGGCGGCGAACAGCGAGCCGATCTCCTGCCGGTTGAGCCTGCGCAGCGTGCCGGGCCGCTGATCGGTGGCCAGCCGCACGCCGTCCACCGCGGTCCGCACCAGCCGGTGCACCGGGAAACCGACCTCGGCGAGCAGCCGGCGGACGATGTGCTTGCGGCCCTCGTGCAGGACCACCTCGACCAGCGCCTGGCCGGGCACGGTGTCCACCAGCTTGAAACCGTCCACCTTGACCAGACCGTCCTCCAGTTGCACGCCGTCACGCAGCCTGCGGCCCAGGTCGCGCGGGATCGTGCCCATCACGTCGGCCAGGTAGGTCTTGGTGACGTGGTAGGAGGGGTGGCTGAGCCGGTGGCCGAGTTCGCCGTCGTTGGTGAGCAGCAGCAGGCCCTCGGTCTCGGCGTCCAGCCGGCCGACGTGGAACAGCTTGCGGGCGCCGACACCGGTGTCCCGGACGTAGTCACCGACGCAGGGCCGGCCCCGGTCGTCGGACATCGTGGTGTGCACGCCGAGCGGCTTGTTGAACGCCAGGTACTGCATGTCCTCGCGGAGCACGATGCGGGTGCCGTCGACGTGCACGACGGCGGTGTCCGGGTCGATCCGCCTGCCCATCTCGCGCACCACGTCGCCGTCGACGCTGACCCTGCCCTCGGCGATCAGCTCCTCGGCGGCGCGCCGGGACGCCACGCCGGCCTGGGCGAGCACCTTCTGCAGTCGGACGCCGTCGCGCCCGGGCTGGTCAGACATCGTCGATCGCATCCACTTCTGGCAGGAGGGGAGCGATCGGGGGCAGGTCGTCCAACGAGGACAGCCCGAGCCGCTCCAGGAACAGTTCCGTGGTCCGGTAGAGGATTCCGCCGGTGTCCGAGTCGGTACCCGTCTCACCGATGAGGCCACGTGCCACCAGCGTACGGATGACGCCGTCCACGTTCACACCCCGCACCGCCGCCACCCTGGCCCGGGTGACCGGTTGCCGGTAGGCGATCACCGCGAGGGTCTCCAGCGCGGCCCTGGTGAGCTTGGCCCGCTGGCCGTCCAGCAGCAGTTTCTCCACGTACGGCGCGTAGTGGTCGCGGGTGACGAAGCGCCAGCCCTCACCAGACCGGCGCAGCTCGATGCCACTGTCCCGTTCGGTCAGTTCGGCGGACATCCGGCGCAGCGCCTCGGTGACCCGGTCGACCGGCTGGTCCAGGGCGCCGGCCAACTGGTCCTCGGGGGCGGGCGCGTCGACCACGAGCAGCAGGGCCTCCAGGGCACTGGCCAGGGCCGCGTCGTCGGCCAGCGGCGGCAGGTCGCCCTCCGGCTCGTCGAGAGCGTCCGGATCCGCTTCGTCGGCGACGGACCCAGCGGCGACTGGCTCGTCGGCGACAGGTTCGGGTTCGGCGACGGGCTCGGGTTCGGCGACAGCGGCGGGTTCGACATCGGGCTCGGGCTCGGCGGCCGCCGCGGTGTCGGGCTCCGGGATCGAGGTGTCGATCTCGCTGACTGGTTCCTGGTCGGTCACCCGTACTCCTCGTCCTCACCGGTGTCCGCCCCGGCGGCCGCGGCGGCGTCCTGTACCGAGCCGCCGGTCCAGCGCACGTTGAGCTCACCGAGCGCGTCGGCCTGGTCGAACATGATCGTCTGCTGCCGGTACAACTCCAGCAGCGCCAGGAACCGGGCCACCACCTCCAGCGTCCGGTCGCAGTCGGACACCAGCTCGGCGAACGTGGCCGCGCCCAGTTCGGCCAGCCGCAACCGCAGCACGGCAGCGTGTTCGCGGACCGACACCTTCGCCACGTGCAGGTGGTCCAGCGACACCACGGGCGGCGGCTTGGGCCGGAACGCCACGGCGGCCAGTTCGGCGAACTGCTCCGGCGTCACGCCGATGAGCACCTCGGGCAGCAACTTGGTGAACCGTTCCTCCAGCGCCACCGAACGCGGATAGCGGCGCATCGCGGACGCGTCGAGTTCGGCGAACAGGGCGGCCACCTGCTTGTACGCCCGGTACTGCAGCAGCCGGGCGAACAGCAGGTCGCGGGCCTCCAGCAGGGCGAGGTCCTCGGCGTCCTCGACATCGGCGGAGGGCAACAGCCGGGCGGCCTTGAGGTCCAGCAGGGTCGCGGCGATCACCAGGAACTCGGTGGTCTCGTCCAGGTCCCACGCCTCGCCCATGGAGTGGATGTGGGCGATGAAGTCGTCGGTGACCGTGTGCAGGGCGACCTCGGTGACGTCCAGTTCGTGCTGCGAGATCAACTGCAGCAGCAGGTCGAACGGACCCTCGAAGTTGGCCAGCCGGACCCGGAACCGGCCGTCGGTCACGTCGTCCGGCGCCGGAGGGTCCTCGTCATCGTGTGGCGCCACGTCCACCAGTGTCACTGATGCGACGCGCCCACGAGCAAGTCAACCCGCGAACTCACCGGGCGATCACCTCGCGGGCCAGTTCCCGGTACGCCTTGGCGCCCGCCGAGCGGGGAGCCCACCGGGTGATCGGCTCGCCGGCGACGGTCGTCTCCGGGAACCGGACCGTGCGGTTGATGGTCGCGTCGAACACCACGTCGCCGAACGCCTCCAGGACCCTGGCCATCACCTCGCGGCAGTGCAGCGTCCTGGGGTCGAACATGGTGGGCAGGATGCCGGTGATCTCCAGCTTCGGGTTCAGCCGTTCCCGCACCTTGTCGATCGTGTCGATGAGCAGCGCGACACCGCGCAGGCTGAAGAACTCGCACTCCAGCGGGATGATCACGCCGTCGGCGGCGGCCAGCGCGTTCACGGTGAGCAGGCCGAGCGAGGGCTGGCAGTCCACCAGGATGTAGTCGTAGTGCTCGACCAGCGGCCGCAGCACCCGCACCAGGGTGTGCTCGCGGCCCACCTCGGCGACCAGTTGCACCTCGGCGGCGGACAGGTCGATGTTGCTGGGCAGCAGGTCCATGCCGTCGACCGTGGTGCGCATGACGACGTCGTCGACGCTGACGTCCCGCTCCATGATCACGTTGTAGATGGTCTGGTCCAACTGCTGCGGCTGCACCCCGAGGCCGACGGACAGCGCGCCCTGCGGGTCGAAATCGACCAGCAGGACCCGGCGGCCGTACTCGGCGAGCGCGGCACCCAGGTTGATGGTGGACGTGGTCTTGCCGACCCCACCCTTCTGGTTGCAGATGGCCATGATCTTGGCCGGACCGTGCTCGGAGATCAGCGCCGGTTCCGGGACACGCCGCTTCTGCCTGCCCAGGGCGCCGAAACCGTTGGTCGTGTCCAGCGGTTCGTCCTCGTCGACGGCGGCCCTCGGGGCAAGGCTCAACTCGACCGAACTACCGCGCGGCCGCCCGTCGGCGGCGTGCTGCGGTGTCGACATGGCGCCCTGGCTCCCTGTAGTCATCGAACCGACTGCCGCATGCTATGCGGCGGTCATGGCGGGAGCAACGCGCCTCGCCGGACGAGGATGCTAACCGGTCAGCGACGGCTGCCGTGCCGCGGCCAGCACAACGTCGAGCAGCCCGGGAAAGAGCTGGTCAAGATCGTCCCGGCGGACCGACAGCCACCGTTGGGTCCCACAGGGGCGGGTGTGCGTCACACCGGCCTCGCGCAGGACCCGTAAATGCTGCGACAGCGTGGACTTGGCGACCGAGACGTCCAGCCGGCCGCAGAGCGTCTCACCGCCTAGGTCCAACTGGCCGACGACGGCCAACCGGGTCGGGTCGCTGAGCGCGTGCAGCACACCGACCAGCGAAATCACGCCTGCCGTCGGCTCGTCCACATCGCCCATCCCCACCACCTCATCCCACGAGTCGGGGCTGTCTGAGGCCAAAGGTACCGGGCGGCGACACGCCGTGTTCGGGTTCGGCGGAAGTCCATTCGGTCAGCCGAGCGCCCTGGGATGGGCGGTCGCATAGACCTCACGCAACGTCGTGACCGTGACCAGTGTGTACACCTGAGTGGTGGTCACGGACGCGTGGCCGAGCAGTTCCTGGACGACGCGGACGTCCGCACCGCCCTCCAGCAGGTGCGTGGCGAAGCAGTGGCGCAGCGTGTGCGGGGAGACCGGCACAGTGATCCCCGCCCGGGCAGCGGCGTCCCGGAGCACCAGCCAGGCGCCCTGCCGGGACAGCCGGCCGCCGCGCGCGTTCAGGAACACCGAGGGCGTGCCCCTGCCGTGCACGGCCAGCGCCGGCCGGGACCGCACCAGGTAGGCGTCCAGCGCGGCCAGCGCGGGCCGGCCGATGGGCACCAGCCGCTGCTTGCCGCCCTTGCCGTCCAGCAGGACGGTCCGGTCGACGGCGTCCACGTCGTCCAGGTCGAGGCCGACGGCTTCGGAGATGCGGGCGCCGGTGGAGTAGAGCAGCTCCAGCAATGCCTTGTCCCGCACCGATTTCGGTTCGTCGGTCGGCTGGGTGTCCAGCAGCCGCAACACGTCGTCGACCGGGAGCGCCTTGGGCAGCCTGCGCGGCAGGGCAGGCGGCTTGACCTGGCGGGCCGGGTCGGCCTCGATCAGCCCTTCCAGCAGCGCGAACCGGTGCAGGCCGCGCACCGCCACCGCGGCCCGGGCCGCGGAGGACGCGGCCAGCGGCGGGTGGTCGGCGTCGCCCTCGCGCAGTGCGCCGACGAAACCGGCGACGTGCGACTCGGTGACACCGGCCAGTTCGGTGACGCCCAGCCCGGCCAGGTGGCGCAGGTACCGGCGCAGGTCGCGGGTGTAGGACGACAGCGTGTTGGCCGCCATGCCGCGCTCCACGGCCAGGTGATCGGTGTACTGGCGGAGCAGGGCGGCCAGCGCCGGGGCGACGCCGTCGTCCTCGGTCACCCCCGGCCGGCCAGCCTGGTGGGCCGGTCCTGCCACGGCGCGTCCACCGGCCGGGTGGTCGCGCCACCGCTGAGCACGGCGTGCGCGGCCAGGATGCCGCCCACCGAGGACGAGTTCACCACGTCACCGGCCAGCGCCATCCGCACCGCTTCGGCCAGGTCGATCCGCTCCACGACCAGATCGGCCTCCTCGTCGCCCACCGGATCCTCCCGGTGGGCCGGCGTGAGATCCCTGGCCAGGAAGACCCGGACCACCTCGTCGGTGAACCCCGGCGACGCGGCCACGTCGACCAGCACCGACCACTCCCGCGCGGCCAGACCGACCTCCTCGGCCAGCTCCCGACCGGCGGCGACGGCGGGTGCCTCGCCCGGCTGGTCCAGCAGGCCGGCGGGCAGTTCCCACAACCGCCTGCCCAACGGGTGCCGGTACTGGTGGATCAGCACCACCCTGCCCTGCTCGTCGACGGCCGCGATGGCGACGGCACCGTAGTGCTCGACGACCTCCCGGACGGCCACCCGACCGTCCGGCATGGCGACGTCGTCGGCGCGCAGCGCGAGGACCCGGCCCCGGTAGATGTCCCGGGACGACACCGTCTCGAACCGGTGCGTGCCCGGCTCCTCGCGCACGCTGTCGGTCACGCCTGGACCGCCGCGGCGTGCTCGGCCAGTTCCACCGGCAGCCGGTCGGCGGCGCGGTAGTCCACCGCCGCACCGACGAACGCCATGAACAGCGGATGCGGCCGGGTCGGGCGGCTCTTCAACTCCGGATGGGCCTGGGTGCCCACGAAGAACGGGTGTAGATGCTTGGCCAGTTCGACGAACTCCACCAGGTGCCCGTCCGGCGACGTGCCGGAGAACACCAGACCGGCGTCGGACAGCAGGTCCCGGTAGGCGTTGTTCACCTCGTAGCGGTGCCGGTGCCGTTCGGACACCTCCGAGGTGCTGTACGCGCCTTCCACGAGCGACCCGGGCAGCAGCACGGCCGGGTAGGCACCCAACCGCATGGTGCCGCCCATGTCCCGCTCACCGGCGATCACGTCGGTCTGGTCGGCCATGGTGCTGATCACCGGATGGGTGGTGCGCTCGTCGAACTCGGACGAGTCGGCGTCGCTGATGCCGGCCAGGTCCCGCGCCACCTCGATCACCATGCACTGCAGGCCAAGACACAGGCCCAGCAGCGGAATCCCTCGGGTGCGGGCGAACCGGATCGCGCCGATCTTGCCCTCGATGCCCCGCACGCCGAACCCGCCGGGGATCAGCACGCCGTCCACGCCGGCCAGTGCCCTGGCCGCGCCCGCCTCGGTGGCACAGGAGTCGGACGGCACCCAGCGCACGTCCACCCGCGCCCGGTGGGCGAACCCGCCGGCTCGCAACGCCTCGGTGACCGAGAGGTAGGCGTCCGGCAGGTCGACGTACTTGCCCACCAGCGCGATCCGCACCGTCTCGGCCGGGTTGTGCACGCGCTCCAGCAGATCGCCCCACACGGTCCAGTCGACGTCCCGGAAGGGCAGGCCCAGCCTGCGCACCACGTAGGCGTCCAGCGCCTCGGCGTGCAGCACCTTCGGGATGTCGTAGATGGACGGTGCGTCCGGGGCCGCGACGACGGCCTCGGTGTCCACGTCGCACATCAGCGCGATCTTGCGCTTGAGTCCGGCCGGGATCTCCCGGTCGGCGCGGCACACGATGGCGTCGGGCTGGATGCCGATGTTGCGCAGCGCGGCCACCGAGTGCTGTGTCGGCTTGGTCTTCAGCTCGCCCGAGGGCGCCAGGTACGGCACCAGCGACACGTGCAGGAAGAACACGTTGTCCCGGCCGACGTCGTGGCGGACCTGGCGGCACGCCTCCAGGAACGGCAGCGACTCGATGTCGCCGACGGTGCCACCGACCTCGGTGATCACCACGTGCGGCCGCTCCCCGTCCGGGCCGGGTTCGGCCATCGCCCGGATCCTGGCCTTGATCTCGTCGGTGATGTGCGGGATCACCTGGACCGTGTCGCCCAGGTACTCACCGCGCCGCTCCTTGGCGATCACCGTCGAGTACACCTGTCCGGTGGTGACGTTGGCACTGCCGGACAGGTTGCGGTCCAGGAACCTTTCGTAGTGACCGATGTCCAGATCGGTCTCCGCGCCGTCGTCGGTGACGAACACCTCACCATGCTGGAAGGGGTTCATCGTGCCGGGATCGACGTTCAGATACGGGTCCAACTTCTGCATGGTCACGCGCAGACCGCGCGCGGTGAGAAGTTGACCCAGACTTGAGGCCGTGAGCCCCTTGCCCAGAGAGGAGGCGACGCCTCCGGTGACGAAAACGTGCTTGGTCATTCGCGCCTGAAGCACCAACAACGCTCCCCGTGATCTCGGCCGGCACGCCCACTCGGCCAGCCTGGCTACCCACGGAATTTCACCGTAGCACGAACGGAGCACATCCCGCGTCCGGATGCCTCGTGACCAGTCGTGTCGCGGTCGGCGGGCGGGCCGGCAACGTGCCTGGTCCGCCCACTGCTGTCGATCATGGAACGGGGCCGTACCGCTGGTCGGCTGCCATCCTTTCGAGTGAAGCCGGCGGCCGACCGGCGGCACCGATCCGGTCACGATCATGCGGCGAACCGACTACGGACCGCGAGAACGATCAGCTCGCGGTGGGCTGCGGGGCCGGGGCGGAGGCGTTGCCCGCGGTCCCGTACGCGCCCGGCTTGCCGGCGAGCTGGTCGTGCAACGCCAGCACCGCGACGATCCGGCCCGCCGCCGTATCCGCGTCGTCCACTGTGGACAGGATGGAGTCGGCGGAGTCGTCCGCCCTGACCACGCCGAGCGGCCCGGAACCGGTGGCCGAGCCCGCACCGCCGGCCAGGACGGTGCCGGCGCCGGAGCGCTGCAACTGGGTGGCGAAGCGCGCCAGCATGGTGGCGTGGTCACCGGCCGTCGAGCCGGTCTGCGCGCCACCGGTCAGCACGACGGCCAACTGGGCGGGCTGGAGCTGCTGCACCGGCTTGATGAAACCGGCCGACGCCAGGCCGGTGAACGCCGAGGACCGCTCGGCCGACGTGGCCTGCGCCTTGCCGGTGGTCTTGTTCAGCAGCACCAGATCGCCGAGCAGACCGCCGGCCAGCGTGCCGGCGTCGGATGCCACCGGGAGTTGCGCGCCTGCCGGGATCAGTTGCGTCACCATGCTGTCGAGCTGGTCGGCCCGGTTGGGGTCGCTGAACGCGTCGGTGAGCTGGAGCTGCCCGGTCACCCGGGCCCCGGCCGCCTTCAGCAGCTCGGTCAGACCGTCCTCATCGGACTGGTTGGCGTTCGGCGTGGTGATCAGCACGACGGTCCGCCGGCTGAGCTGACCGCGCACGGCCAGCGGACCGATGCCGGTGGCGAAGCGGTCGGCGTCGCCGAGCCGCGCGTTCAGGGCGTTGCGCTGCGCCTGCAGATCGGCCACCTGCTCGCCGAGCTGGGCCTTCTGGCCGGACAGCCCGGACAGCAGCGAGTCGGACAGCGTCGTCGAACCCAGGACCACACCCAGGGCGAGCGCCAGGAACACGGCGCCGATCGAGACGACGTGGTACCGCAACGAAATCACGCGAAGATCCCCCTGATCCAGGTCACGACGTGGTGCCAGGCGTCTTCGATCCAGTGCAGGTACGTCGGGCCGGCGCCGGACACGGCCAGCGCGACCCCGATGGCGATCAGCACCGCGAGGATCAGCAGCAGCACGGCGCCGGTGGACACCCGCGCGCGGTGCAGCGTCGCGACCGCCTTGCCGTCCACCAGCCTGCTGCCCAGCTTCAGTCTGGTCAGGAACGTCGACGGGTTCGAACCGGACCGGCCACGGTCCAGGAACTCCGCCAGCGTCGCCTGCGAGCCGACGGTCACCACCAGACCGGCGCCGTGCGCGTCGGCCAGCAGCAGCGCGAGATCCTCCGCGTTGCCCGATGCCGGGAACGTGACCGCGCCGACGCCCAGGTCCTGCACCCGCTCGATGCCCGGCGCGTGACCGTCGGCGTGGGCCGGAACCACCACCTCGGCGCCGCACAGCAGCGTCTCGGTGCTGATCCCGTCCGGGTCGCCGACGATCACGTCCGGCGTGTACCCGGCGGAGCGCAGCGTGTCCGCGCCGGTCTCGACGCCGATCAGCACCGGCCGGTGCTCCTTGAGGTAGCGGCGCAACCGGCGCAGCTCCTCGGCATGGCCCAGGCCGGGCACCACGACCAGCACCTCACGGTCCTTGATCGACACGTACAGGTCGGGCACGCCGACCCCGTCCAGCAGCAGCGTGCGTTCCCGGCGCAGGAACTCGATGGTGTTCGCGGAGAACGCCTCCAACTGCGCGGACATACCGGCCTTGGCCTCGATCATCTGGTCGGCGACCGACGCCGCGGTCTGCTCGGTGCCGGTGGCCAGCTCGCGTTCGCCCAGGTAGACGGTGCCCTCGTGCAGGCGCAGCCGCACGCCCTCCTTGATGTCGTGCATGACGGCGCTGCCCACGTTGTCGATCAGCGGGACGCCGGCGGCGACCAGGATCTCCGGCCCGAGATTGGGGAACCGGCCGGAGATCGACTGCGCCGCGTTGACCACGCCCGCCACGTCCGCGGCCACCAGCGCGTCGGCCGTCCTGCGGTCCAGGTCGAGCTGGTTGACCACGACGATGTCACCGGGACCGACGCGTCGCAGCAGGTCACCGGTGCGGCGATCGACCCGTGCGATCCCGATGACACCGGGCAGCTCACGTGCGGATCTGGCCAGCAAACCGGGCAGCTTCATGCGCCCGATGGTGACTCACCGATCCAGGTTCGTCCTCGCGCCACGCCGGCACAACCTGCAGGTCAAGCCCTTCGGGTGCGTCCAAATCGGTCAGTCGCGACCTTTGGACTTCCGCTTGCGCGGCGACTCGGCCCGCTCGTCGGCCTTCTTGTCGGCGGCCGCGGCGGCCAGCAGCTCCTCGGCGTGCGCGCGGCCGGTGTCCGTGGAGTCCAGGCCGGCCAGCATCCTGGCCAGCTCGACCACCCGGTCGGCGTCGCCGAGGGTGCGCACGCCGCTGTGGGTCAACCCGCCACCGGACACCTTGTCCACCACCAGATGCCGGTCGGCGAACGCCGCCACCTGCGGCAGGTGCGTCACCACGACCACCTGGTGGCTGCGCGCCAGCCGGGCCAGGCGCCTGCCCACCTCGACCGCGGCCCGGCCGCCGACACCCGCGTCCACCTCGTCGAACACCAGGGTGGGCACCGGATCGGCGTGCGACAGCACCACCTCCAGCGCCAGCATCACCCTGGACAGCTCACCGCCGGACGCACCCTTGTGCACCGGCAGCGGCGGCGCTCCCGGATGCGCGCGCAACCGCAGCTCGACGTCGTCCACACCGTCCCCGCCGACGTGCAGCGTTCGTTTGCCCACGCGCAGCGCGAACTGGTCGGTCGGCTCGGCGGACCGCTGCGCCACCGACACCTCCACCGTGGCCTGCGCCATCGCCAGCCCGGCCAGTTCCGCCGTGACCGCCTTGGCCAACGCGGCGGCCGCGGACTTCCGGGCCGTCGTGATCTCCTCGGCCCGCTCGGCCAGCCGGCCGGCCAGCGCGTCGCGGCGGGCGGCCAGCGCGGCCAGCGCCTCCTCCGAGGTGTCCATGCCGGCCAGCCGCTGCTCGGCGTCCTCGGCCCAGGCCAGCACACCGGCCACGTCGGCCGCGTACTTGCGGGTCAACGCCTTCAGTTCGGCCTGCCGAGCCAGCACCTGCTCCAGCCGGGCCGGATCGGCGGACAGGCCCTCCAGGTAGCCGGTCAGTTCGGCGCCGACGTCGGCCAGCAGCACCGCTGCCTCGGCCAACCGGGGTGCCAGGCCGCGCAACTGGTTGTCGTCGGTGGCCTCGACCTGCCGGCGGGCACCGTCCACCAGCCCGAGCGCGCCGGGCGCGTCCATGTCGCCCTCAGCCGAACCGGTGACCGCGAGTTGCGCGGCAGCGGCCGCCTCCCGCAACTGGTCCACATCGGACAGTCGCTTGGCCTCGTCGACCAGCTCGGTGTCCTCGTCCGGTTTCGGTGCCACAGCGACGATCTCGGCCAGTCCGTGGCGCAGCAGATCGGCTTCCCTGGCCAGTTCACGGGACCGGTCGGTGCGCTCGGCGAGTTCCCCGATGACCTGGAGCCACTCCTCGCGCAGCCGCCGGTAGTCGGCCAGCGGGCCGGTCACCGGCGCACCAGCGAACCGGTCCAGCACGGAACGCTGCTCGGCCGGCCGCAACAGCCGCAACTGGTCGTTCTGGCCGTGCACGGCGATCAGGTGCTCCGCCAGGTCGCTCAGCACACCCACCGGCACCGACCGGCCACCCAGGTGCGCACGGGACCGGCCGTCACCGCCGACCGTGCGGACCGCGATCAGACTGCCGTCCTCGTCCGGCTCGGCACCGGCCTGTTCGGCCAGCTTGACCGCCTCGGCACCGGGCTCGGGCTCGAACCGGCCCTCCACGACCGCCCGCTGGCTCCCGTTGCGCACCCGCGACGCCTCGGCCCGGCCACCGGACAGCAGATGCAGGCCGGTGACCACCATCGTCTTCCCGGCACCGGTCTCGCCGGTCAGGACCGTGAAGCCAGGGTGGAGTTCCAGCGTGGCCTCGTCGATCACACCGAGGCCGGAGATACTCATCTCGGCCAGCACAGGCCGCACACTAGTAGCTGTCACCCTCGGAAGGCAGGTTCTTCTGCCCGCGGGTCCGCCACCCCTGCACCGGCAGTTCGAACTTGCGGACCAGCCGCTCGGTGAACGTGTCGGCGTGCAGCCGGGCCAGCCGCAATGGCACCGCACCAGCCACGACCCGCACCACGGCACCCGCGGGCACCACGAAATAGCGGCGCCCGTCGCAACACAGCACAGCCGGATGCCCGTCCGGGTCGACCTCCAGCATCACGACCGACGTGGGTGACAACACCAACGGCCGGGCGAACATCGCGTGCGCGTTGTTCGGCACGATCAGCAGCGCCCGCACGTCCGGCCACACCACCGGTCCGCCCGACGAGAACGCGTACGCCGTCGAACCGGTCGGTGTCGCGCACAGCACGCCGTCCCCGCCGAACGCGGTGACCGGCCGGCCGTCCACCGAGATGCACACGTCCAGCACCCCGCCCCGGCTGCCCTTCTCCACGCTGGCCTCGTTCAGCGCCCACGTGCTGGTGACCGGGTGCCCCTCGTGGGTCACGGAGACGTCGATCGTCATCCGCTCCTCCACCTGGTAGTCCCTGGCCACCACGTGCGCGACGGTCGACTCCAACGCGTCCGAGTCGGCCTCGGCCAGGAAACCCACCCGGCCCAGGTTCACGCCCAGCACCGGAACACCCGCCGGATGGGCCAGTTCGGCGGCCCGCAGCAGCGTGCCGTCACCGCCCAGCGCGAACACCATCTCGGTGCCCGACGCGGCGGCCGGTCCGAACGTCACCACCGAGTCGTAGCAGGACGGTTCCAGGTCGTCGGCCTCGTCGGTGAGCACCCGCACCCGCACGCCCGCCGACGAGAACCAGCCGGCCACCTTGGCGGCCGTGTCCAGGTTCGTCTGCCGGCCGGTGTGCGTGACAAGCAGGATCTCCCGATCGGTCACTGTGGCCCCCCGTGCACCGCCGCCAGCACCAGTTCCCGCGCGTCATCGGCCGGCGGCGCCGGGCCCCGCCGGAACCACACGAAGAACTCGACGTTGCCCGACGGGCCGGGCAGCGGACTGGCCACCACACCCATCGGTCGGAGTCCCAGCTCGGCCGCCGACCCGATCACGCCCAGCACCGCGTCGGCCCGCACCAGCGGATCCCGCACCACCCCACCGGAACCGACCCGCTGCTTGCCGACCTCGAACTGCGGCTTCACCATCGGCACCAGATCACCGTCGGCGGCCAGGCACGACACCAACGCCGGCAGCACCAGGCCCAGGGAGATGAACGACAGGTCGGCCACGATCACGTCGGCGACACCGTCGATGTCGCCCGACGTCAGGTGCCGCACGTTGGTCCTGTCCCGCACCACGACCCGCTCGTCGGTGCGCAGCCGCCAGTCCAGCAGGCCGTTGCCCACGTCGGCGGCCACCACCTGCGCGGCGCCCTCACGCAGCAGCACGTCGGTGAACCCGCCGGTGGACGCACCCGCGTCCAGGCAGCGCCGACCCGCGACCGTCAATCCGGCCGGACCGAACTCGGCGAGCGCGCCGACCAGCTTGTGCGCGCCACGGGAGGCGTAACCGGGGTCGTCGGCGTCCTCGCGCACCACGACGGGGGCGTCGGTGTCGACGGCGGTGGCCGGCTTGCTGGCCACCGTGCCGCGCAACGTGACCCGCCCGGCGGAGATCAGCTCGGCCGCGTGACCCCGGGACTTCGCCAGTCCCCGGCGCACCAGCTCGGCGTCCAACCGTGCCCTGCGCGGCACCGGGTCACACCTTGTCGATGCTGGACAACGCGTCCGTCAGCGCGGCATGGGTGGCCTCGAAGCGGGTGACGTGCTCGGTGACCGGCAACGCGTCCAGGCCGGACAGCCGGTCAACGGCCTGTTCGACCTGGTCGATCACGGTGTCCCTGTCGATCCGGCCGTCCGGCGGCGGGCCGGGAACCGGGGTCGGGGACGAATCGGCGGGATGCACGTCTCCAACGCTAGCCGATGCCCGTGCCGGCACAGCTCAGGACGCTGCCGGGGACCGCTTCGGCGACCGTCAGGATGCTGTGGGCAGGCCCAGCCGGCCGACGACCCCGGCGGCCACGTCGTCCAGCGCGCGGACGCGTACCGGTCCGCCGTCCTGCCGCCACCAGGCCGCGCACAGCGTCCGGAGCGCGGCCATGTCGTCGCCGTCGCCGTTTGAGCCCAGGGTGAGTGCGTCGTCGGCCAGGTCGACCCGCCAGCCCGGGTGGGCGGCGATCGCGGTGCCGTCCTGCTCGATGCCCCGGAGGTCGGCGGCGAGGTAGGTGGGGCGCCTGCTGGCCGGTGCGGCGAGTAACTCGGCGGGGGTGGAGACGCCGGTGAACACGAGCAACGAGTCGACACCGACGTTGACCGCGCCCGCGATGTCGGTGTCCAGCCGGTCCCCGACGGCCAGCGGCCGCGACGCACCCTCCGCCCGGATCGCGTCATCCATCAGCGGCCGCTCCGGCTTGCCCGCCACCAGCGGTGTCGCATCGGTGGCCGCCCGCACAGCAGCCACGAGCGCACCATTGCCCGGCAGCAGACCCCGCTCGGTCGGGAGCGTGACGTCGACGTTGCACGCCACCCACAGCGCACCGGCCCGGATCGCGATCGCCGCCTCGGCCAGGTCCCGCCAGCCGAGATCGGGTGAGAAGCCCTGGATCACGGCCCGGACGGTGTCGTCGGCGGCCCGGACCGTGCGGAAGCCGTGCGCGGTGACGGCAGCGACCAGCGCGTCGGTGCCGAGCACCAGGACGGTGTCGCCCGGGGCGATGCGGTTGACCAGGAGGCTGGCGCCGGCCTGGGCACTCGTGGTGATCTCGGCGGGCTTCGCGGGGATGCCGAGCCGGTTGAGGTGCTCGGCCACGTCGTCGGGGGACCGCGAGGCATTGTTGGTCACGAACCGCACGCCCACGCCGGCCTGATGCGCGACCCGGATGGCCGTCTCGGCACCCGGCACCGCCGCCGCGCCCCGGTAGACGGTGCCGTCGAGGTCGACGAGCAGAGCGTCGTAGTCGGTGAGCAGACTCATGCCGCCACCTTGTTCCTGCTCGGCAGTTCCGGCGCCGTGTACATCGGCTCGCTCATGCCGCGACCTCGCTGACGCACGGCAGGCCTGGTGCCGTGTTCATCGGCTGGCTCATGCCGCGACCTCGTTGCTGCTCGGCAGTTCCGGCGCCGTGTACATCAGCTCGCTCATGCCGCGCACCTCGTCAGTGCTGTGCTGGTCGATCCTCATGCCGCCGCCTGGCTGGCGTTCGGCGGCCGCATGGTCGGTCATGACAGGTCGTCCAGCAGCGGCTGGATACCCTCGGGGTGGCTGAGCTCGATCGCGCGCTCGGCGGCGTCGGTGTCGCCGTCGTCGTCAGCCTGGGCGGCGTTGAGGAACCAGCGGATGGCTTCCTCGGTGCGGCCGACGGCGGCCAGGTTGTCGGCGTAGGCGTAGCAGAGGCGGGCGGTCCAGGGCTGGCCGGCGTTCGGGTCGAGCTCCGGTATCTGCAGCATGACGACGGCCGCGTCGAGCTGGCCCATGTCTCGGCGGGCGCCCGCGGCGACGATCTTCAGCTCGATCGCCTCGTCCGGCGGCAGGTTCGCCGACTGGCCTTCCCTGGCCAGTTCCAGGGCCCGTTCGGGCCGGCCGAGGGCGCGTTCGCAGTCGGCCATGACGGCGATGTGCCCCGGGCCGTTGGACATCCGCCGCGCGGCCCGGAGTTCGGACAGTGCTTCGGCCCATTCGCCTGCCTGGTAGGCGGTCAGCCCGACGGCTTCCCGCACGACCGCGACGCGGGTCGCCCTGGCGCGGGCGAAACGGGCGTGCTGGAGGGCGAGTTCGGGGTCGTCGTCGATCAGGAGACCGGCGGCGGCCAGGTGTCGGCCGACGATCTCGGCCAAGTTTTTGGGCAGGCCGCGGAGCTCGCCCCGGATCTCCCGGTCGAGTAGGGACAGTGCGGCTTCTTCCGGCAGTTCCGGGCGGCCGGACGGATCGTTCGGCTCGGTCGCGCTGTCGGTCGGTTGGGGCGGCGCCGTCTCGTGTGGCGGTCGGGCTTCTTCGACCGGCCGGCCTTCGTTGGCCGGCTGGGCTTCTTCGACTGGCGGGCGTTCGTTGGCCGGCTGGGCTTCTTCGACTGGCGGGCGTTCGTTGGCCTGCTGAGCTTCTTCGACCGGCGGGCGTTCGTTGGCCTGCTGAGCTTCTTCGACCGGCCGTGTCTCGTCGGCCGGCTGAGCGGGCTCTGGCTTGCTCGGCTCCGGCTGGGAGTCGGCTAGCTGGGCCTCGGTCGGCTCGGCCTCGGTCGGCTCGGCGTCTGGCTCGACCGGGTTGGCCTGGTCCAACGCCGGCTCAGCGGCTGGCACAGTGGCATGCGGCTCAGATTCATGGGGGTCGGCTAGGCCCGGCTCCGACTCATTGGTCAGGTCGCCCTCGATCGGCTTCGCCTCGTGAGCCGGCTCAGCGTCGCGGGGCTCGGCCCCTGGCAGCTCGCCTGTCGGGCCTCGTTCTGGCTCGACGGCCGGCGGGGCGTCATGCCGCTCGGTCTCCTGCAGCGCTGCCGGCTCGGCGTGGACCTGCTCGCCGCCGACTGGTTGGCCGACGGTCAGCTCGGGCTCGATCGGGGTTGGCTCGACGGGCGGGGGAGTGGGGCGGCGGTCGCGCTTGTCCTCGTAGCGGCGTGGGGCGGTGCCTCGGTTGTCCTGGCGCGGGTTGCTGCCGGCTTGCCGGACGCGCGGGTACTTCTCGCTCGACCGGTTCGGGCGGCCCTTGTTCGACCAGCCCGCGTTGCGGTCCGTGGTGCGGTGCTGGCCTTCGTTGCCGGCGCGGTCGCGCTGACTCCAGCTGCCCGAGCGGCGGTTCTCCTCGCGCGGGGGCTTGCTGGCGTCGCGGCGGTCGTCGCGGGGCGTCCAGCTGTTGTCGCGGCGTGGGCGGTCGCCTTGAGTGGGGCGGTCGCGGGCGGTCCAGTTGTCGCGGCCGTGGCGGCGGTCGTCTCGGGGTGCCCAGCCGCCGCCGGAACGCCTGTCATCGCGCGGGGTCCCGCTCGTCGGGCGGCGATCGTCGGTGCGCGGGGTCCAGTTCGAGTCGCGGCCGCCGATGCGACGGTCATCGCTGCGCGGGGTCGAGTCGCGGTTACTGGTGCGGCGGTCGTCGCCGCGCGGGGTCCAGTCGCGGCTGCCGGTGCGGCGGTCATCCTTGCGGGGAGCCCAGTTCGACTCGCGGCTGCCGGCGGGGCGGCGGTCGTCGCTACGCGAGGTCCAGTTCGAGCTCCGGCCGCCGGTGTCGCGCGGCGCGCCCTGGTCGCGGGCTGGGCGGCGGTCGTCTCGGGGGGTCCAGTTGGTGTCGCGCCGGGGACGGTCGCCTTGAGTGGGGCGGTCACGAGGGGTCCAGTTGTCGCGGCCCTGGCGGCGGTCGTCGCGCGGGGTCCAGCCGCCGGAGCGGCGGTTGTCGTCGCGGGGGGATCCGGACCAGTTGCTGTCGCGGCGAGGGCGATCGGCGTGGTCGCGGGGGGCGCGGTCGTCGCGGCGCGCACCGCCTTCGTTGTCGCGGCGGGGGCGGCGGTCGTCGTTGTAGCGGGGGCGGTCACCGCCCTGCGTCGATCGGTCGCGGGGGGTCCAGCCGTCGCGGTTGGTGGAGCGGCGCGGGCTGTTGCCCGTCCAGCCTCGGCTGTCGCGGCCGGCGTTGTCCCTACCGGCGCTGTCCCTGCTGGCACCGCCCCGGCCGGAGTTGCCACGGCTCGGGTTGTCGCGGGTGGGCTTCTCGTCCCTGCCGCGGTACCGCCGGTCGCCACTGTTGTTGTCTCGGGCCGGCTTGTCGTTGCCTCGGCCGTTGTCATCACGCCAAGGTCCTCGTGGGCCGCGCTTGCCGCGACCGGACTGCCCCGACTCGGACACTGCTCCTCCAAACACATGCCGAAAGGGGCTCACGGCGGCGGGCGGTCAGCAACCACGCCCTCGCCATGAGCCCCTTTCGGGAACGAGTGTCCGGCGGCGTCCTACTCTCCCACACCCTCACAAGTGCAGTACCATCGGCGCAGAAAGGCTTAGCTTCCGGGTTCGGAATGGGACCGGGCGTTTCCCTACCGCTATAACCGCCGTAACCCTATCAACCACACCACAACC
>DASUGU010000046.1:0-20413 GCA_036273855.1 Pseudonocardiaceae bacterium | reverse complement strand
ACCGTTCCGATGGAAGTTCACCCGCGAGGATCTGGCTGCCCTACTGGCCAGGATCAGCGAGCACGAACAGCAGGAAGCCGCCATCGAGGTTCCCACCGTTGCTTGATCACCCCCGAAGGACTTCCAAATCTAACCACTTAGCGGGAAGTATGGCGGGTCGATCTGGACGGTGATCTGGACGGTGACCTGACAGTTTGGGGGCTCATATGTGACAAGGCGCGGGCCCTGCGCGGTGGAGAACCTGACCCCTGCCCGGGATTCGCCGGTTGGCCGCGGGCTGGGAGGCACGGTGATTGGACGCCGATGAGGACCTGGCTGAGATTGAGCTGCGTCGCGGGAGGCCGGAGCAGGTGCCGGATCGGCTGCACACCATGGCCGCCGACCATCCCCACCGGCCCCGGCTGGCCGCAGCCCTGCCCGCGCGCTGGCGGCCGCCGAAGTCGCCCACGTTCCGCGAGCGGTGACACAAGACGCCGAATCGTTATGTTCGCGGCCCGCCGGCGCCTCGCTCGACGCCCGGATTACGAGGTTTCGCCGCCCGACAGGACGCGCCTGACCAGCACTTTTCGCACGCCTACCTCATCAGCTACTTGGCGGCTCTCTAGTTCCTGCGCACGTCCTGGAAGGTCAGCCAGCGACCGAAGGGCGGATGGAGGTGCCCGACCTGTTCACCGGTGCCGAGGCCCTACGACGGGCGGGTCGACGGGCGGGGTGCCGTCGCCCTCGGTGTCGCCGGGTGTGCACACCACCTGTGCGGGGCCGTGTTCCATCGGGTGATCGGCTTGCACGGCGATCCGCACAGGCGTGGTGGGGTCGGAGACGCTCAGGCGACAGAGGGCCCCGTGACCGGTGGCAACGCTCGCGATCTTCGGCGAGCGTGGTCAGGCCTGGTTCTCGCGACGGCCTATGGCCGTGTCAGGAGTGAGTACGCTGTGATGATACGGAGCCGCGTCACGCACCTACGGGGGGACACGTGGCACTGGAGGCATATCAGGGTCGACTGGTCGGCGGCCGGTACCGGCTGGTCAAGGCCCTGCACAGCGGTGGCTTCGGACGTGTCTGGCAGGCGCGCGACCTAAGTCGCGACGTTGACGTGGCCGTCAAGGAAGTATGGCTTCCGCCGGCCATCTCCGACGCCGAGCGGGCCGACCGGCTGACCAGGGCCGAGCGGGAAGCCCGCAATGCCGCCCGACTCCGCAACCACCCCAATATCGTGACCGTCCGTGACGTCGTCCAGGAGGACGGCGCCCCGTGGATCATCATGCAACTGGTGACCGGGCATTCGCTGGCCGAGGACATCGCAGCGTCCGGCCCGTTGTCGGCCGACCAGGTGCGCTACGTCGCCGACAACCTGCTCAAAGCCCTCGGTACCGCCCACAACGCCGGCATCGTGCACCGCGACGTCAAACCGGCCAACGTCATGTTCACCGAGACCGGCGAGGTCCTGCTCACCGACTTCGGCATCGCCATCCACGAGGCCGACACCACCCTGACGGCCACCGGGATGCTGGTCGGCTCCGTGGACTACATGGCACCGGAACGGATCCGCGGGAAGGACAACACAGCAGCGGGCGACATGTTCTCCCTCGGCGTCACGCTGTACCAGGCAGTCACCGGCGTCTCCCCCTTCCACCGCGACATGCCGGCCGCTTCGCTGGCCGCGATCCTCTTCGAGGATCCCCCTCCGCCGCGGTGCCCGCCCGGCCTCTCGGCACTGATCGTGCGGTTGCTGGCGAAGGACCCCGCGCAGCGCCCGACCGTCTCGCTGGCCAGGGGCTTGCTGGCGGCACAGCCCAAGGGCGGCACGCCGGCCCGCACCCTCCCGGCCCGGCCCCGCACGCGACTGGTGGCGCAGCCCGAGCCGGCCGCAGCAGCACCGAGACCGCGGCTGCCGACCCGGGTCGCACCGGCACCAGTGCCACCGCCGAAGCAGCTCAGGCAGCGGCCACCGAGCGTGCCCGCACCGTGGCAGACACGGCGGCGAACCAGGCGGCGTTCCGGGGTGTCGATCGCGGCCCTGGTGGTGCTGGGTTTCATCGGGGCGCATGCTGTGTGGGGCCGCGACGCCAGCAGCGCCACTGCCGGCGACTGCGTCTACCACCGCCAACACGCCTGGTACCTCGATCCGTGTTCGCTGCCACTCCTGTGGCAGGACACCGCCAACTACAAGGTCGTCCAACGCCTGGAAGGCACCTCCGGCCAGTGCACCGCGGCCCCAGGCCGGCCGGCGACCGTCGAAAGGGCAGTCCTTACCGGATACCCCCAGGTGACCCTATGCCTCGCGCCTCTACCCTGATCGTCGGCTGGATCCGGAGCTGAATCAATGCGAGCGCCTCCGACTGTCCTCATCGGAGGATGATCACCGCCGCACGCGGTTCCCCGAACGCGCCCAGCCAATCGTCCGGCGGCAGTGGCGGATTCGTGAACGACGCCAATAGGCAGCTGATCACGAACATCAATTCACAACCGTCGTGTTCGCACAGTTCCATGATCGGGAGTTACACCGAACGTCTTACAGTCCCGAGAGCACCTGTCGTGCCACCCGGTAGGCCCCCGCTTGGTCGTGTGCGACCTCGCGCATCTGGGCCAGGACCTTGGGTGAGAGCGAGTTGACGAATTGCTGGAGTGCCTGGTTCGTCTGCTGCCTGAGTTGGGATCGGGCGTCGCACGCCGTGTCCGCCTCGGCTACCACAGTCTGGCGGCGCATCAACTCCGCAGCGCTACCGTTGTTCCCGGCCAGTTGCTGGATCGAGCCGGCCGCGTCCTGGGGGTTGATGAAGGCCAGGTTGTCCGCCCTCATGCAGGCCTGCCACAGACGCAGCGCGGACAGGTAGGACTGGTCGGTGCTGGTGAACTTCTGGAAGAGGTCTCCTTCGATCTGCGGCAGATAGAAGGACACCACGTATGCGCGGACACTCCCGTACAGCGTGGTGCGTGCGGCCGCGGTACACCCGCCCGTTTCGTAGGCGACGAGCCCGCCGCCGGGAATGGTGACCGACGCCATCTGGGTAGACCGACCATCGAGCGCGACACCGAAGCCGGGCCGGTTCCAGTCGGGTTCGTTCGGCGGGTCGGCGAAGGTTCGCGGTGTGACGCCGTAGGTGGCCGGATGACCGGTGCCCAGCGACATGGTGGTGATCGTGTTGAGGCTCGGTTCGGGTCCTACGTCGGGTGTCACGTAGGCGAATCCGCGGCGTTTCATGCACCGTGCCGTGAGCTGGTTCTCCGCGCCGGTGAGATACCAGTCCCGGCGGAGCCAGGTGACATTTCTGGTGAGCACCGATCGCGCGGCCTGCGCCGAGCCGGCCGTGTTCGCTGCCTGCGGGGCCGACGACCGCGGTGGCCGATTGCCCGCGCAACCGGCCACCACAGCCACTACGGCCACCATGATCGCGACTAGTGCGACGCGCCGGGCGTGGTGGCGTTCCATCGTTGACTACCGGCCTTTCAGCAGACGGACCGCGACCTCACGGACACTGGGCCCCGCTGGGCGTCCATTCATTGCTGGAGATTGCGTCGTTCATGGTTCCGTGCGCAGGTTGGGGCCAGCTGTTCAGTGCCAGGTCTTTGAACGACATCGTGCCCGGCGCTATGCACTGAAATTCGTCGGTCGCCTTGCGGTCGATGTTCTTGAAGACGATGGCGATCTCGGATCCGGCGTTGTACAGCGCGGAGGCGCAGTCGTTCCATGTCCCACCGCCGCAGGCAGGCTGGGCAAAGGCAGCGCCGGTCCAGGAGTCGTTGGTACCGAAAACTACTCCCATTTTCCCGACGAAGTTGGCGTCGACCCAGAAGCACAGGGGTCGGCCCGCGGACGTGACCATGTTGCTGCAGTCGGTGGGGGAGCTCAGCGGCTGGACCGCGGAGGGCTGCGACGGTGCGGTGGCGGCGTTGGCCACCGCCGCGGGCGCCACCATGACCGTGACCGCCGCGAGGGCGGCAATGACGCCGGCGACGAGTCTGCGTCGACCGCGCGGAATGGGGACGCGGATGAAACCTGTCATGGTGATCCTTTCTCGGGATATCCGCCGCAGCCGATGCCACGACGGCCGTTCGGTGGTTGTCAGCGTCCATGCGCGGTCGGCCCAGGGCCATGTCGTCTGACCGGAAAACTAGGCGGCACAGTCGGTCTAATGGCGGCTTGTGGGATCGGACGCGGCTGACAGAATCGCTTGCTAGAGTGGGTTGCCACCGCGTCGGAGGGGCCTGTGAGCGAGGCGTGGGCCGTGGGGGCCTGGTGGAAGCAGCAGCGGCTGGCCGCCGGATTGACGCAGGAGCAGCTTGCGGGCAAGTCCGGGTTGAGCACGCGGGCGATCAGCAACCTGGAACGCGGTCGGACCGGCCGACCCTATCCGCAATCACTGCAGGCCCTGGCGGCTGCGCTGGGGCTACCGGAGGATGCCGGTACCACGTGGGCGACCCGACTGCGCGCCGACCGCGCCCTGAGCAGGCTGTCATCCGACGCGCTGCGGCAGCTGCCTGCGGCGGTGAGGCACTTCACCGGCCGGCAAGCCGAGCTGGACGCGCTCACCACCTGTGCCCGGAGCGCCGGAGCACACGCCGGCTCGGTGCTGATCTCGGCAATTGACGGTATGGCCGGGATCGGCAAGACCGCCCTGGCCGTGCACTGGGCCAATACGCATGCCGAGGACTTCCCCGACGGGCAGCTGTACGTCGATCTGCGCGGCTACACCCTGGGACAGCGGCCGCGCACCCCGGACGAGGCCCTGAACTGGCTGTTGCGGGCCCTGGGCCTGCATGCCGAGCAGATCCCGGCCGACCACGAGCAGGCCGCCGCGCTCTACCGGCAACGCCTGGCCGGTACCAGAACGCTGATCGTGCTGGACAACGCCGCGACGGAGGCACAGATTCGTCCCTTGCTGCCCGGCACCGGCTCGTGCCTGGTGCTGATCACCAGCCGGCGGCGGCTGAAGGGACTGGACGACGCCCGCATCCTGTCGCTGGATCTACTGTCTTTGCCCGAGTCGATCGAGCTACTCCGCGCTGTGGCCGGGCCGGACCGTGTCGCGGACGAGGACCCACTGCCGACCCGGATAGCCGAGCTGTGCGGGTACCTGCCGCTGGCGCTGCGCATCGCCGCCGCGCTGCTGCGCCACCGCCCGGCTTGGACGCTGGCAGACCTGGCCGGTCTGCTCACCGACCAGCACCGGCGAGTCCAGGCACTGTCCGACGGGGAACGCGACCTGTCCGCCGTGTTCGACCTGTCCTATAGCAGCCTGTCCGAACCGCACCGCGTGCTGTTCCGCCGCCTCGGGCTGATTCCCGGCTCGGACCTGGACTCGTACGCGGCCGCGGCTCTGCTGGAGGTCGATCCGGCGGCCGCGGCCGGGCTGCTGGAGGACCTGGTCGACCACAACCTGCTGCTCTGTCACGCGCCGGGCCGCTACCGGCTGCACGACCTGATCCGCGCGCACGCCCGCACTCTGGCATCCGCCGACCCGGCACCCGGCCGCGAATGCGCCGTGGACCGGCTACTGCGCTATTATGCCCACACCGCGCACACCGCCTCGACTCGCGTCGCCCGCTGTGCGCGACCCGCGCCCGTCGGCCCCACCCCTGCCCACGCACCGGCTCTCCCCGACCCCGAGACCGCCCGCGCCTGGCTGCGCGCCGAACGTGACAACCTCCAGCACGCCGCCGCGTACGCCCACACCCGCGATCTGCACGAGCACACCCTCGCGCTCACCGCCGGCCTGGCCGAAATCTTGCGGACCGACGGCCCCTACACCCACGCGCTGGCCCTGCACCAGGCCGCGGCCGAAACCGCCGAGCACCACGGTCGGCCGGCCGCCCACGCCGACGCACTCATCGACCTGGGAATCATGCGGCGCATGAGCGGAGACCTGGCCGGGGCGCAGGTCGCGCTCGCCAGGGCCCGGGCGATCCACCATGCGACCGGCGACCGCAGCGGTGAAGCCGAAGCGCTGGTCGAACTGGCACGCGCGGGAGGGCCGGCCGGGGATATGCCCGGAGCCGGCGAGGCCTTGTCACAGGCCTTGGAGATCTACCGTACGACCGGCGACCGCCACGGCGAGGCCGATGCGTTGGCCGACCTGGGAATCATGCGGCGCGCAACCGGGGATCCGGCCGCGGCGCAGGTCGCGCTCGCCCGGGCGCTGGAGATCCACCGCGCGACCGGCGACCGCCACGGCGAGGCGGACGCGCTGACCGAACTGGCACGTGCGCGGACGTTGCTCGGGGATCTGGTGGGCGCGCAACTAGCCCTCATCCGGGCCTTGGCGTTCTACCGTGCCACCAGGCACCACCACGGCGAAGCCTATGCCCTGACCAATCTTGGGGCCGTGCAGCGACTGCTCGGGGATCCGAACGGGGCCTGCGACAGCCTCATCCAGGCATTGGAGTTCTACCGCGCGATCGGATATCGCCTCGGCGAAGCCGAGACCCTGACCAATCTCGGCGCCGCGCGGAGCCTGCTGAGGGATTCGGCCGGGGCGCAGTTCGCGCTCGGCCAGGCCCTGGAGATCTACCGCACGACCGGTCATCGCCATGATGAGGCGTGCGCGCTGAACCACTATGCCGCCAACGTCGCCGCCTTCGGCGACCTGTCCCACGCCCTCATGCTCTACCAGCGTGCCCTGTCGCTCACCGGCGAGCTGGACAAACGTGACGACCAAGCCGTGGCTTTGGAGGGTCTGGCCGCATGCCATCTGGCGAACGGCGACATCGACGCCGCGGACTCCCACCTTCGGCAGGCTCTGGAGATTTACCAATGCCTCGGCATGACTCTCAGCGCACGCCGCGTCCAAGGCCTGCTGGGCACGCTGACTCCGCCGGGAATGTCACGGACCACCGTTTCCCGTCACCCTCTTCGTAGTTCGTGATCAAGGAACCGTGTAGCCCGACATCGCTGGCCCCCGTGATCCGCAGGTGGTGCCTACCACCCCCGAAGTTCAAGTGTGCCGGTCACTTTTCCGGCCAGATGACATGGCCTTCCGCCATCCGCACGCGAAAGCTGACTACCACCGACAACAGGTCGGTCCTCCCCCTCAGCAGTCACGAGTTCCTGTGCCTTCCTTCAAGGTCCCACGGCTGACCCGCATCCCGTCGAACAAGGGCAGCGCCGGCTGCTGAGGTCCGAGAGCCGCGAGTCCGCGATGGCCCGTGGAAGGCGCTGGCACGGCACGGCCGCCTGATCAGCACACCAGATCCACAGGACAATTGCTCCGAAAAGGTAGGAATCTGCATGGTCATCTTTCGCAAGGCCTGGAAACCCAGGGCCGCGCTACTGGTCGCGAGCGCGCTGACAGTCCTCGGGTTGGCCGCGCACACCGGAGTCGCGCACGCCTCGTCTCCCCCGGCTACCAACCTCGGAATCTGGAACAGCGCGGAGGACGGCGGAAGCTACTCCACCGTTTCCGGTCAGAGCCCGGACGTGGCGAACTACTACCTCGACTGGGGCAGCCCGTATCCTCAGTCTTTCTTCAGTCCCGCTCAGTCCGCCGGGGCTACCGCATTCCTTGAGGTCGAGCCGTGGATCGGCGCGCAGGGAAGCGATACGTGTTCAGGCAGCGGTCCGACCATGACGACGATCGGCGCGAACAGGTCAGCCATCCAGTCCTACGCGACGTCAATCGGGTCGGCCATCGCCTCGGCGGGCAGACCCGTCATCATTACCTTCGCGCACGAGTTCAACGTGAGCGGCCAGTACCCGTGGGCGCAGGGCGACTGCGAGGGCACCACCGCATCGCAGTGGATCAGCGCCTGGGATGCCGTCCGGAGCGACATTGACAGTACTGCGAATGGCCTGGCGTACTTCATGTGGGTGCCGAATGTCTTCAACGGAGCCGGGGGCACAGTCGTAGACCCGACCCCGTACTGGCCCGGAGCAGCCAACGTCGACATGGTCGGCGTGGACGGCTACCCGCAGAGCCAGTTCGGCGAGACCTCGTTCGCGAACACCTTCGCGCAGACGTTCTCCATCATCCAGGGCCTGCCCGGCGAGTCAACGATCGCGCAGCCGAAGATCTTCGTTGCCGAGACCAACTTCTCCCCGCTGGGCAGCGGCACCTACGAGTCCATCCCGCACATGGTCTCGGACATTTGCTCCCACGGTGGAGACGGCACACTCCAGTTCGTGGGCTACTCAGGCGAGCCAAACCTGACCAATGCACAGTGGAACGCGCTTGACACAGCCCAGGCGAACGACTGCAACTCGTCCCTACCCGCGCCCTCCGCGCCTGCTGTCACCACCGGTGCCGCGTCAGGCGTCACCAACACGGCCGCAACGCTCAACGGCACGGTGAATCCTGAGGGCTCCGCTACCACCTACCAGTTCCAGTACGGCACCAGCACCAGCTACGGATCGGTGATGCCGATTTCGCCGGCCGGCGCCGGCTCTGGCAGCAGTGCGATCGGTGAGTCGGCCGAGTTGTCCGGCCTGTCCGCCAGCACCACGTACGACTACCGGCTGGTGGCGACCAACGCAATGGGCACCACCGATGGTGGCAACCAGACGTTCACCACGCCCGCTACTCCCCCGCCCGGAAACGCGTTTACGCCTGTGGGCGGTCTTATCCAGGGCGCGTCACTCACACCGTCGGTCACCGCTCATGCCGCCGGCGATGTAATCCTGCTGCACGTCACCACCGAGGGCAACGCCCCACCCACCGGTATCAGCGGCGGCGACGCCACCTGGACACAGGTAGGAAACACCGTCAGGGGCAGCATCAACTCCGGCCTGTCGGCAGCGGTCTACCAGGGAACGGTCACGGCAGCGGGAACCGCACAGGCCACCGTGACAACCACGGGTACGCCTTCGGCCGTACGCATCGGCGGACAGGAATACAACCCCGGCTCCGGGCAAACCGGCGTACTCGTCGCACAGGCGAACCTGGACGTCACCGGCACCAGCACAGGACCCTCGATCACACCCACCGGCAGTAACGAACTCTACTCGTTCTACGGCTTCGACACCGATATCGGCTCGGCCGGATCAACACCGGGATACACCTACGAACTCGACGACAACGGCAACATATGCGTATTCGATCCGGCCAGCCCCGGCCAGGCCCCCGTATTCGGTGATTCCAACGTCGCATTCGGCATCGCGGTCCTCATGGAATCAGCGCCTGCCGGCAGCCCGATCAATGGCCTCCTCCGTGTCAGGGAAGCGACGGGCTGACTAGCGAGCGCAAGACCGGAAAACGATGAAGCGGCCCCGTGGGGCCGCTTCATCGTTGGCTGAGGTTTCGCCCGCCAGCCTGACTCCGCCGGACGGAAGCACCGGCCAACTGTGCCGGCTAGTCTTCCGGCCAGATGACATGGCCTCCCGCCACCCGCACGCGGAAACTGACAGCAGCCGACGGCAAGCCGGTCACGGCCGGGGTCGCATGATCGCGCCGGAGGGTGGTCTCGAAGGTCGCCTGGTGACAGCGGATTTCCGCATCCCTACTTGGGATCAGCGCGTCGCAGGCGAGTGGCTACAACGTCTGGAAGAACGAGACCACCACCTTCAACGGTATCCGTATCACCCTCCCGGCAGGCGGAGCAGACGGTTGTCATCAAGCCCGTGAGCTAGGGCGGGAAACAGGAAGGCAGTGCTGAGAATGCTGAGAATGCTGAGATACAAGAGATCCAACATGCTTAGGGCCGTGCTGGCCGTGGCATTGGCCGGCGGTGGGCTCGCGCTGGCGGCGGGAACGCCCGCGAACGCGAGCCCGGCGATGGGCACGAGCGCGAGCCCGGCGGTGCGGGCCTGCGGTCTGGGAGCGGCGCAGGCCCGGCCCGCCCGCATGATCCTCGCCTGTGCTGACGGCGACATGGTCGCGAGCCAGTTACGCTGGCAGAGCTGGAACGCACAGGAGGCGAGCGCGACCGCGACCGTTACGTGGCAGGCCAACACCGCCCGGCGGGGCGATACCAGCGCCGACATCACTCTGTCCGACCCAGTTCTTGAGGCCGACGGTGAGACGCTGTTCACCACGCTGACGATGCACGTGACCGGCACCACGCCGGTCGGGTTCAAGCGGGACCTGTCGTTCAACGAGACGCCGGCCGCGGCATCCCAGGCCGCCCCCGGGGCGTCGAAGGCCGTGCCGAGCATCCAGCCCGCCGCGTCCAGCGGCACGCTGAACACCGCCGCTATCGGCGGATACTGGGAGTTGGCGGGTGGCCCGTCGTCGGTGGCCGAGACCGCCGAAGCGATCACCGGCGCGGAGTCCTCGTTCCTGCCCGGCATTATCCAGGCGGGCCAGCCGTACTCGACGACCGGCTGGGGCCTGTGGCAGATCACGCCCGGGAACTCGGTCCCCGCCTACGGCGAGGACTACCAACTCCTGGACCCGTGGAACAACGCCGAGGCGGCGGTCGCCAAATTCGACGCGGCCGGCGGCTTCTCCCCCTGGACCACTTTCGACGACGGCGCCTACGAAAGCTTTCTGGGGGACACCTCCACCCCCAACACGAACCTGGCCGACCCGGGCCAGTACGTGTCGATCAACGGGGCCCCGGCCGGCACCCACAACAGCTCCGGCCCCGGTAGCACCTTCGGACCGACCATCCCCGGAGGTGGCGCGCCCGCGCCTGGGTTCGCGTTCAAGGCGGTGTTCCAGGCCAACAACGACCTGCTGGCCGGAGACAGCTCCAGTGGCTCGAACTTCACCACCACGCTCGGGATGATGCCCGGCACCAGCCCGTCGGTCACGACGCTGGCCGACGGCACCTTCGAGGCGGCGTTCGAGGCCAACAACGACAACCTGGCGCTGAGCCACCTGGGCGGCGGCACCCTGAGCACCCACGAGGGGATGCTCCAGGGCACCAGCCCGGCGATCGCGGCACTGCCCGGCGGCGGCTGGATCGCCGCGTTCCAGGCCAACACCAACCACCTGGCCCTGTTCGACTCCAACCAGCACGTCACCGACACCCACCTGGGGATGGCCCCGGGCACCAATCCCGCGATCGCGGTCCAGTCCGACGGCACCTATAGGGTGGTGTTCGAGGCCAACAACGACCTACTGGCCGGATACAACTCCAGCGGCACCAACTTCACCACCACCGCCGGGATGAAGGCCGGCACCAGCCCGGCGATCACCACCCTGCCCGGCGACCAGGACGAGGTCGCGATACAAGCCAACACCGGCAAGCTGGCCACCCTCCACTTCGGATCCGGCTTCACCGTCAATGCCACTGACCTCGGTATGGACCCCACCTCCAGCCCGGCGGTCGCGGCCCAGTCCGACGGCAGCTTCCGGGTGGTGTTCGAGGCCAACAACGACCTGCTGGCCGGATACAGTTCCGGCGGCACCAACTTCACCGCCACCGCCGGGATGAAGGCGGGCACCAGCCCGGCGATCACGGCCGAGCCCGGCGGCGAGTACGAGGTCGCGATCGAGGCCAACACCGACAAGTTGGCCACCCTCCACTTCGGAAACGGTTATACCGTCAACGGCACCGACCTCGGGATGGACGACACCACCAGCCCCGCCATCACCTACTGAGGATCAGGCGTGGGTCTGTCGGATGACGGTGTGCTGACCGTACCGGCACCCATGTCACCGGATGGTCTGGTTGTGGTGAAACGGTGCCAGTCGGCAACAGGCCAAGCCCGGTACGACATCGGTTGGCAGGACAGCTCAGGATGGCAACGGAACTCCTGGTGGAATGGCGATTCGACACCGTCCGATCTACCAGGAGCTCCTTCTGCTACCAGCCATGACACGCTCGAACCAGGCACCAGTGGCGTGGCCTGACCGCCGCCGGGCATCCGGTCGACGGCGACGCCCGAAGCCGCGGCGCCGGCGGCCGACGAGCCACTGCGACCTGGCCAGGGTGGCCCAGGCGTTCACGACCGGCGGGCAGTCAGGCCACTGGGCGTTGAGGGAAGGCGGCGTGCCCAAGTGCCTCCCACTCCTGGCGGTCGGATCGCGGAGCTGCCAGGTGAGCGTCAGTGGCTGCCGGCGCCACCACCCGACCATTCCCCTCGCGATGCTGGCCGACGAACTCCGCGACGGCTCCGCCAGGTTGGACGGGTTGGACGCCGGAGACCTGCACACGAACCTGCGGGCGGTACTGTCCTGGTCGGTCCGCACGCTCAGCACGCAGGCAGCCACTCTGTTCGGCTTGTTGGGCGTTGCGCCAGGCCCGGACATCAGCCTGGCCGCCGCCGCATCCCTCGTCGCCCCACGCATCTCCGCCGACGGCATGGGATGCGCATGGTGCGGCACATCGAGGACGACGAGGGATAGAGCTCCGGAGAGCCGCGCCGCCGGTCGCCCATCGCGTGCCCGACGGTCACCATTCAACACACCGTCGGACGACCGGTGTTGTGGCTCTGCCTTGGCGACGTCATCGAGAGCCGTGGTGGTGTTTGTGGTGAGCCCGGCCTACTTGATCGGGCTGACTGGTCGGATCGGACTGGCTGGTCGGGGCCGGCTGACCGGTCGGATCGGACTGACCGGTCGGATCGGACTGACCGGTCGGATCGGGCTGGCCTGCCTGGTCGGTCGGGTCGGGCTGGTCAGGCTGGTCGGTGCCGAAGGTGGCGTCGACGACGACTCCGGCCGCATCGGTGACCAGTTGGACCGGGTGTGCGGGCACGTTGATGTACTTCGCGCAGTCCAGGTTGGTCAGGGAGGCATCCCAGCGTTGTGCCATGAACGTGTAGAGGTTGTTCGCGGCACCGGCGTCGGGTGAGGGCGCGGCCAGGAACAGGTTCTTGTCCTGCTGGATGCGCTGGGCACCCAGGGTCAGCGTCTCCGAGCAGTAGGTGGCGGCGGATTCGGTGCCGTTCTTGAACGGCCCCATGTTTACGCCGGCCCGGTACAGGTTGGTCTTGGCCTTGCTGATGTCGCCATTGTCCAGCGTCATCGGGTCGATCTCCGGCACCAGAGCGATCGGCGTGGCCTGCCGGGCCGCGGCGAACAGCTCGTTCAGGGCCAGTGACGACACCGTGTGACCGGGGTTGGTCAGGTCGGGTGCCTGGAAGGTGGAGCAGCCGAGCGCCGGGTCGACGAATCCGTCCAGCAGCAGGTTGTCACTGCCGTTGACCAGGGTGGTCGCGTCGGCCAGAGCGGCGTTGTTCGCCGAGGTGTCCTGGGCCGTGCTGCCGTCTGGCCGCACCAGGTAGCTGGTGATGACGTTGTCGCTCTGGTCCTGGTCGATCAGGCCGTAGTCCCTGGTGGTCATGCAGGGCAGGCCGTCCGTGCCGGTGCCCAGCGCCGGGATCTTGATCTGGCCTCGTTTGATCGCGGCGTTGGCCGCCACGAAGAACCGGGCCGCGTCGCAGAACGCGAACTGGCCGAAAATGGATCCTCGGGTGCCGTTCGCGCAGTTCCCGTCCCCCAGGCTGCCGTGGCGGGAACTCAGCGTGAGATTGTCGCCGTTGAATCCGAACCAGAGGCCGACCACGGAGTGTGCCGATAGTTTCGGCACGATTTCCGGTGCGGCCGGCCGCGTGCCCGCGTCCACCACGAGTGGCCGGTACACGGACAGTGCCCCGGTGGCGGTGTTGATGACGGTCGCCTCGACGAACGCGGACTGCGCGTCGTTGGCCTCGTGGCACGGGCCTTGGTCCGGGTCGGTTGCCGTGAGTTGGTACGGAGTGGCAAGTCCCTTGGCGCTCAACGGATCCGGCGGAACGACGAGGGAGCAGTCAGCGTTCGGGATGGCGTCGGCGGTCCCGTTGGTGGCGACGGAGTAGATGGTGGCCGCAACGGCCACCAGAATGACCGGGATCAACACCACCGGCCGTAAGAGAGAATTGCGCCTGCGCGGGTTGCCGCACGGCTGGAGATCATCTATTGAATGCCTGGACACAAATTTATCTCGCATATCTCAAGTAAATTTCGGGGTAGTCTCCGTTGGATCACGGGGGACCGTAGCGCCACCCGAACAACGTAGCTACCCGATACGACCTATATGTCCGAATAAGTCGTTCGGCCGGTTTGAGATCAGTTAGGTCGACTTGCCCCTGGGGACCATCAGGGTGCCACCGGCCTGGTCGGTGGCCTGTGACGGTCCCCACAGATCGGGTCGTGGCTGAGGTCCCGCGTCCACTCGGTGCGCCCGTCGGACGCGTGCATCAACGCGGTCTGGCCGTGCACCGTCCTCGCGTCCGGGCCCGCACCCGCTCCAGCAACGCGACCGCGTCGTCGTGGACACGCCAGGCGGCGAACATCAGCGCGGTCATGCCCTCGTCGGTCTCCTCGTCCGGCTCCGCACCCCCGTCCAACAGCGTGGTGAGCACAGCCACCCGGTGGTCCGGTGCTGGTGGCCGCGAAGTGCAGCGCCACTTCACCCGTCGGCGCGGAGAGATCACGCGTCGGGTTTGGCGAGCCGAGCGCGGTGGGCGCGCACCCGCATCCGGTTGCCGCAGCGTTCGTCCGAACACCAACGGCGATGGCCGGTGCGGTCGAAGAAGACACCTGAGCACGTGTCGTCACCGCACGGGCGCAGGTACGCCCGCTGTGGGCCGCTCAGGTCCTGCACCGCGTCCCGGACCAGCCGAGCCAGCGCTTCTCCGGCGCTGGCTGGCCGAACGACACCGATCCCGCCATCGGTCAGGCGAACGCCGAGCGGCCGGTCGGCCTCGAGTGCGTGGGCCAGCAGGCCGACATCCGCCGCCTGGGCGTGATCGGCGCACATCACCGCCACCGTGGTCCTGTGCAGGGCCTCGCGTACCGCCTGGAACTGTTCGACGTCGGCCGTGCTGATGTCATCCGTCGGCTCCTGGCCGTATTCCCGTAGCCATTCGCGCAACGTGGCCGCGTTGTCGATCGAGTCGACCTGGCGCTCCCGGTAGCGGCCGGCGAGTTGGGCGAGCAGGTCGAGCCAGGCGGCTCCGTTTCCGGATGAGAACCGTGTCACCCACGCATGGTAATGGTTTGACCCGTTACTCGCCATCATGCAGTCTGTAATGCATGAAACCATTACGAACCGAGGTGACCGCCGTCACGTTCGTACTCGTGTGGAGCAGCGGCTACGTCATGGGCGCCCTGGCCACCCAGGTCATCCCGCCGCTGGCTTTCACGCTGTGGCGCTTCGGCGTCGCGGCAGTCGTGCTCGCCACCATCGCCCGCGTACGCGGAGAACGCCGGCCCCACGGGCGACAACTCGTCGCCGTCGCCGCGACCGGCATACCCCTGTTCGCGATCCAGTTCGGCGCGCTCTACACCGCCATGGCCGACGGGATGCCGGCGCCGACCACCGCCCTGATCGCCTGCTCGTCACCGCTGGTCGTGGCCGTGATCGGAGTGTGCGCCCGGTGGGAACGACTGCGTCCCGTGCAATGGGTGGGGATCGGGCTGGGCGTGATCGGCGTCGCCGTCACACTGGCCGACCGGGTAGGACGCCCGCCGAACGCCACCGCGCTGGCATGGGCGCTGCTCGGCCTGGCCGGACTGGCCGCCGGCACGGCCCTACAGGCCCGGCTGAAGCCAACCGCCGGCCCCGCGTCGATCGCCGCCACCGAGCTGACCGTGGCGTTCGTGGTGCTGGCGGTGTGGGCACCGCTGCGTGGCAGCCTCGCCATCCCGCTCACCGTGCACGCACTGGGCACCTTCGCCTGGGTCGCCCTCGTCGCCGGCGTCGGCGCACCACTGCTGCTGTTCGCGCTGATCCGGCAACGCGGAGCGACCCGTGCCAGCAGCTTCCTGTTCGCCGTTCCCGCGGTGACCGCCCTCGCCGCATGGCCGATCCTCGGCACCCCGCCAGGCCCGCTCACCGTCGCCGGTCTGGCCATCGTCGCCACGGCACTGTGGCTGGCCCGGGCCCGGGTGCCGGGCAACAGCCCGGACGATGCGGCCGGAACCGGCCAGATCCGGAACACTCCGGCCGGTAGCCAGTACATGGTCGACGTTGCTGGGCGGACCGGCGACGGTAACGGGCACCGTCTGCCTGCGCACGGCTGACCGGCTTCGTCGCCAGGCTCGGGACCAGCCGTCACGGTTGTTCGAGTGTTCGTTTCAGTACGCCGAGATTGGCGGCCACGGCGGACTTGATCCGGCGCGCCGCGACGGGTGCGAGTAGGTCCAGCGCACGCGGCGGCCGGAGTTCGACGGTGTTGGTCAGGGTGGTGGCGTGTCCGTCCGGGTGGAGCGTGTAGGTGATCCGGGCGGGCAGCGAGGCGAGCGATCCGATGATCGTGAGCGTGTGGTCGGGCTCGAACTCGGTCACCTCAAGGGTTTCCTCGACGGGGACGGGGATGGTGCGGCGTTGCCGGTATCGCGAGCCGACGGTCACCGGACCGGTGGTGATCTTTCGGGTTTCGCTGATCGCGTAGTTCCACCGGGGCAGGTTCTCCAGGTCGGTCAGGTAGGCGAACACCTCGGCGGGTCGACGGCCGATCGTGATCGTGTTGGTGAACTTCATCGACGTGCCACTCCTATCGCTGGCTGTCCAGCAGTCGCTGGGCCGCGGACGGATCGTGCGCCGGCAGGATGACCAGGCCAGGCGTCCGTTCGGCGAGGGCGATCACCTTGTCGGTGGTCGCGGCGAGTTGGCCGCGGTCGCCGACGCCGGGAAGTTGCCGGCGCGCCAGCAGCGCGGCGTCGTAGGTGAGGTCGCCGACGAGCAGGAGCTGTGCCTGCGTGCGCCGCCTGACGAGCAGCGAGACCGAGCCGGCCGTATGGCCCGGTGTGGGCAGCAGGACGAGCGAGCCGTCGCCCATCACATCGAGCGATTCGGTGAACGGTGCCAGCGCCGGGTCGGCGGTGCGGTCGAAGCCGACGTGCCGCCACTTCGCGCCTGGCACGTCGATGTGAGCGCGGAGAAAGCCGCGCGCCTCGGGGGAGAATCCTTGCAGTTGCGCCCATTCCGCCGGGGTGACCAGCAGGTCCGCATTGGTCAGTTCGCGGAGCCCGCCGATGTGGTCCTGGTGCAGGTGAGACAGGACCGCGGTGTCGACATCGGCGGCGGAATACCCGAGGGTGGCCAACTGCGCGTTGAGCGTCTCGTCCTCGTCGATGTGGAACTTGGCCAGCCGGTCGTAGACGATTCCGGTGAACCCACGAGGGAAGTACGCGTCGTCGGTCACCGAGGCGCGGTCCTGCCCGGTGTCGAACAACACCAGGCCCTTGGCGTGTTCGATGACGTACACGTTGATCGGCCTGGGCGGCAGCCAACGGCGCGAGGTGAGCAGCCACCAGTACAGCGGCTGTTTCGTGCCGAGGGCATGTTCGGGGTGGATCTCGACACTGCCGGTGCTGATGACCGACACCGCCCTGATCGGGTCAGCCGGTGCGCGGTGCGCCGACGTACTGGTCGCGCTGGACATGTGGTCTCCTCGACTGCGGATCGGTCCGATCGGTTCGGAACCGAGGACAGCAGTCTTCGCCCGCGCTCGCGGCGTGTCTGTGACTTCGGTTGTGGGCTCGCGTAACCGAAGTCACTCGGCGGTCGGGTTCCAGGACTGGTCGTGCAGTCCGGTCGGGTCGAGGATCTGGATGCGGTCCGGCGAGGTCGCGACCAGACGTGCCAGACGCAGGTCCCGCAGTACCCGAGCCACGACCTCGCGTACCGAACCGACCGCATCGGCAAGATCCTGTTGCGACACACGGGCCACCAGGGGGCCCTGGGGACGCTGCTGGTCGGAGGCCAGATCCAACAGGTGCGCGGCGATCCGCTGCCGCACCGATCCGAAGGTGTTGATCGCGGTCTGCTGCAAATTCGCGTAGAGCCGCCGGTTCAGTTCCTGGGCGATGGCCCAGGCGACGCGGCTGTCGGCGTGCGCCGCCGCGGTCAGCGTCGCGGCGTCGATCCGGAACAGGGTCGACTCCGCCAGGGTCTGCGCGCCGACGTCCGCCGGCCCTCCGATCAGGACAGCGATCCCGAGAACGTCACGGGCGCGGGCATACCGCACCGTCACCTGCCGCCCCTCCGGCGAGCTCATGTACACGCGGAGCAGGCCACGGACGACCAGCACCGTCCGAGGTGCCGACCCCTCCCGGTAGATCGTGCTCCCCGCCGGGTATTCGGTCCGATCCCCGGCCGCCAGCAGCCGGCCGACCAGCTCCGGCGGCAGCTCCCCGAGAAAGCTGCCCGTCATCGCAGCCACGACATCCGCGTCGGTCATCCGCCCAGGTTCCGGCACGGGCCCACGTAGAGCAACACGATGGCCGCGGCGGGCGTCCCGGGTGCTCCGACAGTCCGTACCCGAGTCAGGGTGCGTCGTGCGCCGCCGCCCAGCAGGCGGCCTGGCCGTGGTGGCCATGGCGCGCAGGGCGTCGTGCAGCATGGCCAGCGTCGACGGTGACAGGGTGCGTACGACGTTGTGCAGTTCGTTCGGGTCGGCCTGCCGGTCGTAGTCGGAGTGCCAGGGCCCGGGCGTAGCCAGAAGGCCGGTCGGGATCGTCAGTGTGGATGGGGCAGTACGGCTGCATACCCTTGGACCCCGAGGTGTACGGGAACGGGGTGAGCCTGTCGGCTTGCAGCCGTTCGCGCAGGCGCCCAGCGACCAGGGCGCACTCGACGATGGTGGTGCCTGGTCCAGGGTCGAGGTCGAACACGAGGCAGGCCACGAGTAGGTCCAAGTGCGATGCGCCATTGCTGAATCCGTCGGCGGGATAATGGACCTTGTCCAGATTGGACAGGGCAAGCTGGCGGTCGCCCACGCGCACGGTCACCCGGGGAACGAGCGGTGGCTGGTCACCGGGTGGGTCAGGCGCGGGCGGTCGGGCCTTGGTGGGTCCCTTCCCTACGCACATCCGCTTGGCGTGGTGGTGCACCGGCCCTCGGTGTGGCCTGACCGATGATTTTCCGCGCCGTGCTGGTCTGTACGCCGAGTACCGACTCACGGGAGGCTGGCACCATGCGAAAACTGGCCTTCGGCATGAACCTGAGCCTGGACGGCTACATCGCCGCGCCCGGCGACGACCTCGGCTGGAGTGTGCCGAGCGACGAGCTGTTCCAGTGGTGGTCCGGCCGGGTGAGGGCGACAGGCATGGCGCTGTACGGGCGCAAACTGTGGGAGACGATGAGCTCCCACTGGCCGACCGCCGACCAGCAGCCGGGTGCCACACCGGCGGAGATCGAGTTCGCCCGCCGCTGGCGGGACATGCCGAAGGTGGTGTTCTCCTCGACGATCAGCACGGTCGACTGGAACACCCGCCTGGTCACCGGCGACGCGGTCACCGAGATCACGCGGCTCAAGGCCGAGGACGGCGATCCCATGGACATCGGCGGCGCCACACTCGCCGCAGCGGCCATGCGGGCCGGGCTGATCGACGAGTACGTGCTGGCCACCGCACCGGTCTTGGTGGGCAGCGGCACGCCGTTCTTTACGGCCCTGGACAACTGGGTGAACCTGAACCTGGTGGAGACCCGGACGTTTCCCGACGGCGTGCTCCTGACCAGGTACGAGACCGGGCGCTGAACCAGCCGGCCGAGCCGCAGCGGGCCGGCCGGCCGGTCAGACGCTCCAGCCGAGCGTGCGGTCGCGCTGGTCCACCCCGAGCTCCCCGTACGGGTAGTCTGGCGGGTGCGGGTCGCTGGCCGCGTCCAGGGCCGCGGTCTCGGCCGCGGACAGGTGCAGGTCCGCCGCGGCGAGGTTGGTCCGCAGCTGCTCGGTGGTGCGGGCGCCGAGGATCGTCGCGGTCACGCCGGGCCGGTCGGTGACCCAGGCCAGCGCGACCTCGGCCATCGAGACGCCGCGGGCCTCGGCGACCCGCTGCACCGCGCCGATCACCGACCAGGTCCGCTCGGTGCCGCGCCGCTCCCAGGCCTCCATGCCGCGGCCGGGGTCGTCGCCGAGCCGGGTGCCGGCGCCCGGCCCCTGCTCGCGGGTGTACTTGCCGGACAGGTAGCCGCCGCCGAGCGGGCTCCACGGCAGCAGCCCCAGCCCGGCCTCGACCGCGGCCGGGACGATCTCCCACTCGATCTCGCGCACCAGCAGGCTGTACTGCGGCTGCAACGTCACCGGCACCGCCACTCCCATCGCGCGGGCCAGGTGCACCACGGTGGTCAGCTGCCAGCCGGTGAAGTTCGACAGCCCCCAGTAGGCGACCTTGCCGGCGCGGACGAAGCCGTCCATCGCCCGCAGCGTCTCCTCCAGCGGCGTCAGAGGGTCGTACGCGTGCGCCTGGTAGAGGTCGATCCGGTCGACGCCGAGCCGGGCCAGCGACGCGTCCAGCGCCCGGGTCAGGTGCCGGGCCGACAGGCCGGCCCCGTTCGGGTCGCCGGCGGTCGGGAAGCGGCCTTTCGTCGCCAGCACCACCCGGTCGGTCAGGTCGGCCGGCCGGTCGGCGAGCCAGCTGCCGATGATCCGTTCCGACTCGCCGCCGCCGTACACGTCGGCCGTGTCGACGAGCGTGCCGCCCGCTTCGAGGAAGACGTCGAGCTGCTCGTGCGCGCCCGGCTCGGCGGTCTCCACGCCGAAGGTCATCGTGCCGAGGGCGAGGTTGGACACGGCACAGCCGCTGTGTCCGAGGGTGCGGTAGTC
>DASUGU010000045.1:0-5794 GCA_036273855.1 Pseudonocardiaceae bacterium | reverse complement strand
TCCGGGGAAGCCGGGGGCGGCAGTGTCATGCAGGCCCTCGAAGGGCGACCGAGCAAGGCCGTCACCCCGGCTTCCGCCTAGTTCCTACCACAAGCCCCCTTGGCGGGCCTGCACGGAAGAGGGTGCACTAGTGACCGAGCTTGCGAGGTCATCCGGCAACACAGCCCTCTCGGTCAGGGCCGTGCCGAGCGCCAGCGAGGTGCGGTCATGACCACCACGTCCGCTGCTGCAACCAGAGTCGCCCGCCAGGCCAGGATCGTCGAGCTCGTCTCGTCGATGGCGATCCGCAGCCAGACCGAACTGGCCAAGCTGCTGGCCGCCGAGGGCGTCGACGTCACCCAGGCCACCCTGTCCCGCGACCTGGACGAACTGGGCGCGGTGAAGCTGCGCGGCGCCGACGGCGGCGCGCCCGTCTACGTCATCCCCGAGGACGGCAGCCCGGTCCGTGGCGTGCAGGGCGGCACGTCCCGCCTGGCCCGGCTCCTGGGCGAACTGCTGGTGTCCGCGGACAGCTCGGCCAACCTGATGGTGCTGCGAACACCGCCCGGTGCCGCGCAGTTCCTGGCCAGCGCGATCGACCGGGCAGCCCTGCACGAGGTCGTCGGCACCATCGCCGGCGACGACACGGTGATGGTGATCGCCCGCGAGCCGCTGACCGGCCGCGAGCTCGCCTCCCGGTTCACGACCATGGCCGGACGGCCCGAAGCACGTAGTGAAAGGCAAGGAGAACAGGAATGACTGAGCGAGTGGTACTCGCCTACTCCGGTGGACTGGACACCTCGGTGGCCATCGGGTGGATCGCCCAGGAGACCGGTGCCGAGGTGGTCGCGGTGGCCGTGGACGTCGGCCAGGGCGGCGAGGACCTGGACACCATCCGCAAGCGGGCGCTGGCCTGCGGCGCCGTCGAGGCCGTCGTCGCCGACGCCACCGACGAGTTCGCCGAGCAGTACTGCCTGCCCGCACTGCAGGCCAACGCGCTCTACATGGAGCGCTACCCGCTGGTGTCCGCCCTGTCCCGGCCGCTGATCGTGCGGCACCTGGTGCGGGCCGCCGCCGACCACGGCGCCACCTCCGTCGCGCACGGCTGCACCGGCAAGGGCAACGACCAGGTGCGGTTCGAGGTCGGCATCGGCGCGCTCGCGCCCGACCTCGACGTCATCGCCCCGGTCCGCGACTACGCCTGGACCAGGGAGAAGGCCATCGCCTGGGCCGAGGAACGCAACCTGCCCATCGACGTGAACAAGCGCTCGCCGTACTCGATCGACCAGAACGTCTGGGGTCGGGCGGTGGAGACCGGCTTCCTCGAGGACATCTGGAACGCCCCCATCGAGGACGTGTACTCCTACACGTCCGACCCGGCCGAGACCCGCGACCCGGACGAGCTGGTGATCAGCTTCGACCAGGGCGTGCCGGTGGCCATCGACGGCGAGACCGTCACCGTGCTGCAGGCCATCACCGAACTCAACCGCAGGGCGGGCGCGCAGGGCGTCGGCCGGCTGGACATGGTCGAGGACCGGCTGATCGGCATCAAGAGCCGGGAGATCTACGAGGCGCCCGGCGCGATCGCGCTGATCACCGCGCACCAGGAACTGGAGAACGTCACCCTGGAACGCGATCTGGCCCGGTTCAAGCGGACCGTCGAGCAGCGCTGGGGCGAACTGGTCTACGACGGCCTCTGGTACTCGCCGCTGAAGGACGCGCTGGACACCTTCGTCGCGACCAGCCAGAAGCACGTCACCGGCGACATCCGGCTGACCCTGCACGCCGGCCGCGCCGTCGTCACCGGCAGGCGCAGCGAGCAGGCGCTGTACGACTTCAACCTGGCCACCTACGACGCGGGCGACACGTTCGACCAGTCGCTGGCCAAGGGCTTCGTGCAGCTGTGGGGCCTGCCCAGCCGGATCGCGGCCCGGCGCGACGCGCAGTGACCGCCGACAGGCCGGTCGCCCTGTGGGGCGGCCGGTTCGCCTCCGGACCCGCCGACGCCATGGCGGCCCTGTCGGTGTCCACCCAGTTCGACTGGCGGCTGGCCCGGTACGACATCGCCGGGTCGAAGGCCCACGCGCGGGCCCTGCACCGCGCCGGCCTGCTCACCGACGCCGACCTGGACGGCATGCTGGCCGCGCTGAGCGCCCTCGACGCCGACGTCGTGTCGGGCGCGTTCACGCCGTCCGCCGACGACGAGGACGTACACACCGCACTGGAACGCGGCCTGCTGGAACGGGCGGGCGCGGAACTGGGCGGCAGGCTGCGCGCCGGCCGGTCCCGCAACGACCAGATCGCCACCCTGTTCCGGATGTGGCTGCGCGACGCGGCCCGCCGGGTCGCCGCCGGCACCCTCGACCTCGTCGACGCCCTGGTCGGCCACGCGCACACCCACCCGGACGCCGTCCTGCCCGGCCGCACCCACCTGCAGCATGCCCAACCGGTGCTGCTCGCCCACCACCTGCTGGCCCACGCCCAGGCGCTGCTGCGCGACGTGTCCCGGCTGGTCGACTGGGACAACCGGACCGCGCTGTCCCCGTACGGCGGGGGCGCACTCGCCGGCTCGTCCCTCGGCCTGGACCCGGTCGCGGTGGCGCACGAGTTGGGTTTCGACGGCCCCGTGGAGAACTCGATCGACGGCACGGCCGCCCGTGACTTCGCCGCCGAGGCCGCGTTCGCGCTCGCCATGCTCGGCATCGACCTGTCCAGGATCGCCGAGGAGGTGATCATCTGGACCACCGCCGAGTTCCACTACGCCGTGCTGGACGACGCCTGGGCCACCGGCAGTTCGATCATGCCGCAGAAGAAGAACCCGGACGTGGCCGAACTGACCAGGGGCAAGTCCGGTCGCCTGATCGGCAACCTCACCGGCCTGCTCGCCACCCTCAAGGCCCAGCCGCTGGCCTACAACCGGGACCTCCAGGAGGACAAGGAACCGCTGTTCGACTCCGTCGAGCAACTGGAGGTCCTGCTGCCGGCGTTCACCGGCATGATCGCGACCCTGACGTTCGACACCGACCGGATGGCCGCCCTCGCACCCGCCGGTTTCACCCTGGCCACCGACATCGCCGAATGGCTGGTCAAGCAGGGTGTGCCGTTCCGGGTGGCGCACGAGGCGGCGGGCGAGTGCGTGCGGATCGCCGAGGCGCGCGGTGTCGGCCTGGACGAGCTCACCGACGCCGAACTCGCCGGTGTCACGCCGGAACTGACGCCCGAGGTGCGTACGGTGCTCACCGTGCGCGGATCGATCTCGTCCCGGGACGGCTACAACGGCACGGCTCCGGCCAGCGTCGCCGACCAGTTGTCCCGTGTCGTCGCCAGGGTCAAGCACGCCAGGGAGTGGGCCGACACCAATCCCGGCGCATGACCCGCCTACTCACCAGGGCCGAACTCGCCGTCGACCCGCTGGCGGTGGCCCGGCTGCTGCTGGGCTGCGTCCTGTCCTCCGACGTCGGCGGCGAGCCGGTCGCGGTGCGGCTGGTCGAGGTGGAGGCGTACCGGGGATTCGACGATCCCGCCGCCCACACCTACCGGGGTCGCACCGACCGCAACGCGGTGATGTTCGGCCCCGCCGGTCACCTGTACGTGTACTTCGTCTACGGCATGCACTTCTGCGCCAACGTCGTCGCCATGACCGACGGCGTGCCCGGTGCCGTTCTGCTGCGGGCCGGCGAGGTCGTCGACGGCGTGCCGGTCGCCCGCGCACGCCGGCCGGCCGCCCGCAACGACGCCGAACTGGCCAGGGGACCGGCCAAGCTCACCGGCGTCCTCGGCCTGGACCGCGGCCACAACGGCATCGACCTGACCGACCCCGACTCGCCGGTCCGGCTGTACGCGGGCGAACCCGTCGCCGACGAGTCCGTCCGCACCGGACCCAGGGTCGGTGTCGCCACCGCGATGGAGGTGCCGTGGCGCTGGTGGGTGGACGGCTCGCCCGCGGTCAGCACCTACCGCCGGGGTGGCCGCCGCCGGATCGTCGTCCGGTAGAAAAGCCGTGGTCGGCGTCAGGGAGAATGTGTCTCGTGAGTGAGCGAAGCGAACGAGCCATTCAACACTGTGTGCCGCGAACGCGACCGGCGAGCGCCAGCGAGGCGGTCTCGTGAGTGAGCACATCCTTGATGAACTGACCTGGCGCGGTCTGATCGCACAGTCCACCGATCTCGACGCACTGCGCAAGGATCTCGACGCCGGCCCACTCACCCTGTACTGCGGTTTCGACCCGACCGCGCCCAGCCTGCACCTGGGCCATCTGGTGCAGATCCTCACCGTCCGCCGGTTCCAGCGCGCCGGCCACCGGCCGCTCGGCCTGGTCGGCGGCGCCACCGGCCTGATCGGCGACCCCCGCCCGACCGCCGAGCGCACCCTCAACGCACCGGAGATCGTCGCCGGCTGGGTGGACCGGATCCGCCGCCAGATCGAGCCCATGCTCGACTTCACCGGCCCGCAGGCCGCGATCATGGTCAACAACCTGGACTGGACGGCCGAGCTGTCCGCCATCGACTTCCTGCGCGACATCGGCAAGCACTTCCGGGTGAACCGGCTGCTGGCCAAGGAGGCGATCAGCGCCCGGCTGAACTCCGAGTCCGGCATCAGCTTCACCGAGTTCAGCTACCAGTTGTTGCAGGCCAACGACTTCCTCGAACTGCACCGCCGGTACGGCTGCCTGCTGCAGACCGGCGGCAGTGACCAGTGGGGCAACCTCACCTCCGGTGTCGACCTGATCCACCGCGTCACCGGCACGTCGACGCACGCCCTGGCCACCCCGCTGATGACCAAGGCCGACGGCACCAAGTTCGGCAAGACCGAGGGCGGGTCCATCTGGCTGGACCCGGAGATGACCAGCCCGTACGCGTTCTTCCAGTTCTGGCTGAACACCGACGACCGGGACGTCATCGGCTACATGAAGATGCTCACCGAGCTGACCCGCGACGAGGTCGACGACCTGGCCGACCGCACGGCCAACCAGCCGGCCGCCCGGGCCGCCCAGCGTGCGCTGGCCGAACACGTCACCCGGCTGGTACACGGCGAGGACGAGCTCCGCCGGGTGATGGCGGCCAGCCAGGCCCTGTTCGGCAGGGGTGAGCTGCGCGAGCTGAGTGCCGCCACCCTGGCCGCCGTCATGGCCGAGGCGCCGACCGGCGAGGCCCGGCTGGGCGAGATCACCACGATCGTCGACCTGCTGGTGTCCAGCGGACTGGCGGACAGCAAGAGCGCCGCGCGCCGCACGGTAAAGGAAGGTGGCGCCTACGTGAACAACCAGAAGGTGACCGACGAGGACTGGCAGCCCACCCCCGCCGACCTGCTGGAAGGTGGTTGGCTCGTACTGCGGCGTGGCAAGCGTCACACTGCGGGCGTCAGGCTGGTGGGATAGCTTGGGTCACAACCCCGACACGGGGTGGCTGACCTGCGGTGACGCCACGTATCGGGGTAGTTGGGGCGCGATTTGACTTCCCGTTCTCGGCCGCGTAACTTTGTCTCTGCCAGCGCGGAACGGCCTCGGAAACCGAAAGGCTCCTGAGACCGGGCGCGGCACCAGGGTCACGAACCAAGCTCCCGCCTCGGTGGTAGAGTGGGTGACTCGACGAGCGAAGCCCGCCAGTGGGAAGCCCTTGAGGCTGAACGGCAGCGGCCACTGCTCATCAACGCTTGAGAACGAGACAGGTAGTAGCGCCCCGCACTCATGCTGCTTGGTTGTGGTGTGTGGTGGTGTGCGTGTGTTCTTTGAGAACTCAACAGTGTGCCGATGATGCTAGTAGAGCATTTATGTCTGTAAACCCCGTTTGTGGGTTTCTTTGAGTGAGTGATGCCA
>DASUGU010000044.1:0-20355 GCA_036273855.1 Pseudonocardiaceae bacterium | reverse complement strand
ACCGTGGTCCCGGAGCGGACCTCCATCGCCAATCTGACATTCGAGCTCTCGTGGCATCACAGTTCAACCGGCTTACCGAGCGGCCCACCCCATCTTCCCAGCCCTGTGGCGTCGGCGAAGCAGACGGGAGTTTCTGACATGACCGCCGTCGCGACGCCCTTCCGGACGCTGTGGGCGTGGGTGCGGCGCCTGCCGCTGCGGGTGCAGCTGGTGGTCACCTTGTTGCTGCTGCTCGCGGCCGTGCTGATCGGGTCGTACTTCGTGGCGTCGGCGTCGATGCAGAACTACCTGCTCAACCAGTTGGACAACCAGCTCGGCCGGACCACCCGGCAGGTCGAGCTGGTCATGGCCGGTGGCGGCCTGCCGGCCGGTTTCCCGGGTCGCCCGCTGATCGCCGGTGGCACGGTCATCGAGGTCAGGATCGGCGGGCAGACGGTGGTGCACATGCCCGCACCGAGCCCGAACCAGCCGGCGCTGCCGGCCGACCCGGTGGTCGGTGACCCGTTCACCACGCCGGCCGGCAACGGCAACGGCGACTGGCGGGTGCTGGTCTCCTCGGTGCCCACGACCGACGGGGCCGCCCTGGTCATCGTGGCGAACGAGCAGGGTCAGGTGAACGCGGCGATCGACGACCTGAGCCGGATGTACCTGCGGATCTCGGTGGGTGCCGTGGTGCTGCTGGGGATTCTCGGGTATGCGCTGGTGCGCAGCGGCCTGCGCCCGCTGGAGGAGGTCGAGCAGACCGCGGAGGGGATCGCGGGCGGCGACCTGTCCCGCCGGGTGCCGGTACGGCGGCCGGGCAGCGAGGTGGGCCGGCTGGCCACTTCGTTCAACACGATGATCGAGCGGATCGAGAACGCGTTCCGGGCCCGGGAGCGTTCCGAGGCGTCGGCCCGCAATTCCGAGGAACGCATGCGCCGGTTCGTCGCCGACGCCAGCCACGAACTGCGCACTCCGCTGACGTCGATCCGCGGCTACGCCGAGCTGTACCGGCAGGGCGCGGCCACCACACCGGACGAGGTGGCCGGTGTGCTGCACCGGATCGAGGACCAGGCGGCCAGGATGGGCCTGCTGGTGGACGACCTGCTGCTGCTGGCCAGGCTGGACCAGCAGCGGCCGCTGGAGCACGCCAGGGTCGACCTGGCGGTGCTGGTGGTGGACGCGGTGCACGACGCCCACGCGGTGGCGCCGGACCGCACGGTCGGCCTGCGGCTGCCCACCGCCGACCCGGCCAACGGCGACGAGCCGGCCGAGGTGCCGGTGATGGGCGACGAGGCCCGGCTGCGCCAGGTGGTCGGCAACCTGGTGAACAACGCGATCCTGCACACCCCGGTGGGCACGCCGGTCGAGGTCCGGGTGCGGGCCCAACCCGGCGAGGCGGTGCTTGAGGTGGCCGACAAGGGCCCCGGCCTGCCGCCGGACCAGGCGGAACGGGTCTTCGAACGCTTCTACCGGGCCGATCCGGCGCGTGGCCGCGCCAACGGCGGCACCGGGCTCGGCCTGGCCATCGTGGCCGCGATCGTGGCCGCGCACGGCGGCCGGGTGGAGGTGCAGACGTCGGTCGGCGTCGGCACGACGTTCCGGGTGCTGCTGCCGCTGTCCGGTTAGCGGACGGCGGCGAACAGTTCGGCCTGCCAGTCGCGCAGCCCGGACCGGCCGACGCGGATCTCGACCACCGTCAGCCCGGCCGGCACCAGCACCTCGGCCAGTCCGTCCCGATCGGACACGAGCGTGTGCGGCACCCGGTAACCGGCGCACAGGGCGGCCAGATCGGCCCCGGTCGGCGTGCCGAACACCCGCTCGAACGCGGCGGCGTGTTCCGGCGCGCCCTGTTCCAGTAGCCCGAAGATGCCGCCGCCGTCGTCGTTGAGCACCACCACGGTCAGGTCCGGCCGCTGCTCCGCGGGCCCCAGCAGCAACCCGTTGGCCTCGTGCAGGAACGTCAGGTCGCCCAGCAGCGCGCACCACGGCCGTCCCGACCCGAGCGCGAGCCCGGCCGCCGTGGACACACTCCCGTCGATCCCGGCGACGCCCCGGTTGGCCACCACCGGCCGATCGCCGGTCGGCGCGACCAAGTCCACGAACCGCACCGCGTTGGACGACCCCAGGAACAGCCCGACACCGGCCGGTAGCGCGGCCACCACGTCCCGGGCCGCGTGCGCGCCCGTCGCCCAGCCGTCGTCCATCACCCGGTCCACCGCGGCCGTAGCCGCCTTGTCCGCGGCCTGCCACGCGGCCAACCAGTCTGGATCGGGTAGTTCGGTCGATGCCACGGCCCCGGCCACGTGTGCCGCGACGTGCTGCGGGTCGGTGGGGTCGGCGTCGGTGACCACCACCACCCGCCCGGCCTGCCGCAGCACCGCACCCACCCCACGGGTCAACGTCGGCCGGCCCACCACGGCCACGTCGACCGGCGCGGCGGGCGAGGCACCGGCGTTGAGCAGCAGCGACCCGGCGGTCAGCACCTCGGCGCCACCGGCCCGGGCGGCCGCCACGGCGGTCGGTTCGGCGACCACCGGCCAGCCGGCTGCCGCGGCCACTTCGGCCACCGCCCGGATCCGATCCGGCGGTCCATCGCCGGCCACCACCAGTGTCCGCGCACCCAACCCGACCGCCGGGCCGGTCGACGCTGCCGGAGTCCATGCCGTCCACGGCCCGTCCCGGCCGGTCAGCGGTTCCGGCCAGTCGTCGTCCCCGGAGGGCACCAGCGGTTCCCGCAGCGGCACGTTGAGCTGCACCGGGCCGGTGTCCGCCCGGGCCACCGCCCGCGCCACCGTCGACCGCCAGATCGCGTTGCCGCCCACCCGGCGTTCGGCCAGCGGCAGTTCCACGTAGGCCGCCGCGCCGCCGTACAGGCCGCGCTGGTCGATCGTCTGGTTCGCGCCGGTGCCCCACAGCTCGGCCGGCCGGTCGGCCGTCAGCGCGATCAACGGCGCGCCCGAGTGGTGGGCCTCCAGGACGGCCGGGTGCAGGTTCGCCACGGCCGTGCCCGATGTGCAGCACACCACCGCTGGACCCGCGCCCGCCTTGCCGATGCCCAGCGCCAGGAAGCCGGCGGACCGCTCGTCCACCCGCACGTGCAGTGTGATTCGCCCCTCAGCGGCCGAGTCGAACGCGGCCATGGACAGCGGCGCGTTCCGCGAACCAGGGCAGATCACCACATGTCGCACCCCGCATCGGGCCAGCTCGTCGACGATCACCCTCGCCTGCGCGGTGGACGGATGCACCTGCCTATCCTCGCAGGCGTGAGCGAACCGGTCGTGTCAGAGCTGTTCGATCCGCAGGCCTGGACGGAGGTCGACGGGTTCGGCTTCACCGACATCACCTATCACCGGGCGGCCGACCAGGGCACCGTCCGCATCGCGTTCCACCGGCCCGAGGTCCGCAACGCCTTCCGGCCGCACACCGTCGACGAGCTGTACCGCGCCCTGGACCACGCCCGGATGTCCTCCGACGTCGGCTGCGTCCTGCTGACCGGCAACGGCCCGTCCCCCCGCGACGGCGGCTGGGCCTTCTGCTCCGGCGGTGACCAGCGGATCCGCGGGCGGTCCGGCTACCAGTACGCCAGCGGTGAGACCTCGGACACCGTGGACCCGGCCCGGGCCGGCCGGCTGCACATCCTGGAGTGCCAGCGACTGATCCGGTTCATGCCGAAGATCGTCATCGCCGTGGTGCCCGGCTGGGCGGCCGGCGGCGGGCACAGCCTGCACGTCACCTGTGATCTCACCCTCGCCAGCGCGGAGCACGCCCGGTTCAAGCAGACCGACGCCGACGTGGGCAGTTTCGACGGCGGTTTCGGCTCCGCGTACCTGGCCCGCCAGGTCGGCCAGAAGTTCGCCAGGGAGATCTTCTTCCTCGGCCGCACCTACACGGCCGAGCAGATGCACCGGATGGGCGCGGTCAACGAGGTGGTCCCGCACGCCGACCTGGAACGGGTCGCGCTGGAGTGGGCCCGTGAGATCAACGGCAAGTCGCCGACCGCGCAGCGCATGCTGAAGTACGCGTTCAACCTGATCGACGACGGCCTGGTCGGCCAGCAGGTGTTCGCGGGCGAGGCGACCCGCCTGGCCTACATGACCGACGAGGCCGTCGAGGGCCGCGACTCGTTCCTGGAGAAGCGCGAGCCCGACTGGTCGCGTTTCCCTTGGTACTTCTGATGATGCGCGTCCTTACCCTGGACGGCCGGCCGTCGTCCGCCCGCACGCTGCACGCGGCGCTGGCCGACACGCTGGCCGGCGGTCCGGCGCTGCTGCCGCTGGCCTCGGCCGACCCGCGCCTGGCCGAACTGCGGGCCGCGATGGCGCCCACCGAGCCGCTGGAACCGGACACCGCCGTGGTGATCTGCACCTCGGGATCGACCGGTGAGGCCAAGGGCGTGCTGCTGTCCACCGACGCCCTGCGTGCCTCGGCCGTCGCCACCCACGCCCGGCTGGGCGGTCCCGGCCGGTGGCTGCTGGCCACGCCCGCCCAGTTCGTCGGTGGCCTCCAGGTGCTGGTGCGCTCGCTGCTGGCCGGCACCCGGCCCGGTGTCGTCGACCTGTCGGTGCCCTTCCGCGGCCGCCCGTTCGCCGACGCGGCCGCCGAGGTGCTGGCCGGTTCCGGCCCCCGCTACACCGCACTGGTGCCCACCCAGCTGGTCACGCTGCTGGACGAGGGCGGCCGGGGACTGGACGCACTGCGGGCGTTCGACGCGGTGATCATCGGCGCCGCCGCCACCCCGCCGGAGCTGGCCGAACGGGCGGTCACGGCCGGCGTGCACGTGGTGCCGGCCTACGGCATGAGCGAGACGGCCAGCGGCTGCGTCTACGCCGGCCGACCGCTGGAGGGCCTGCACGTCCGCCTCGCCGACGCCGACGAGCAGGGGGTCGGCCGGATCGAACTGGCCGGCCCGATGCTGGCGCACGGCTACCGCAGGGCGCCCGATCTGTCGGCGGCCACGTTCGCCGGCGGCTGGTTCCGCACCGGCGACGAGGGCCGGCTGGTCGACGGCCGGCTCGACGTGCTGGGCCGCACCGACGACCTGATCAACACCGGCGGGGTGAAGGTGGCGCCGACCATGGTGGAACGCGTGCTGGCCGCGCAGCCGGGCGTGCGGGCCGCGTGCGTGGTGGGTGTGCCGGACGCCCGGTGGGGCCAGGCCGTGGTGGCCGCCGTGGTGCCCGTCGACCCGGCCGATCCGCCGGGCGTCGACGCCCTGGCCGCCGTGGTCCGCGAGCGGGTGGGCCGGGCCGCCGTGCCGAAGCGGTTCGGGTTCACCGACGCACTGCCGCTGCGCGGACCGGGCAAGATCGACCGGTCCGGCGTCCGTGCCATCCTGAACGAGACAGGGGAGTCGACACATGGGTGAGAACAGGGTCGGGCGGTAGTCGATGGCCACTGCCGCGCAGTGGGTGGAGGGGGCCCGCCCGCGCACACTGCCCAACGCCATCGCCCCCGTCCTCGTCGGTGCCGGCGCGGCCGCCGCCGTCGACCAGTTCGTGTGGTGGAAGTCGGTGCTGGCGCTGGTGGTGTCGCTGGCGCTGATCATCGGCGTCAACTTCGCCAACGACTACTCCGACGGCATCCGGGGCACCGACGCCCAGCGGGTCGGGCCGCTGCGCCTGGTCGGCTCCGGCGTGGTGCGGCCGGCGCTGGTGCGGGCGGTGGCGTTCGCCTGTTTCGGCGTGGCCGGGGTCAGCGGCCTGGTGCTGGTGGCCACGTCCGGGTTGTGGTGGCTGCTCGGCCTGGGCGCGGTGTGCATCGCGGGGGCCTGGTTCTACACCGGCGGCCGCCGGCCCTACGGCTACGCCGGGTTCGGTGAGATCGCCGTGTTCGTGTTCTTCGGCCTGGCCGGGGTGCTGGGCACGCTCTACGTCCAGTCCGGGCGGGTGACCGGCGCCGGCATCGCGGACGCGGTCGCGGTGGGTGCCTTCTCCTCTGCCGTACTGGTGGCCAACAACCTGCGCGACATCCCCACCGACGGCCAGACGGGCAAGCGGACCCTGGCGGTGATCCTCGGCGACGCCCGCACCCGGATGCTGTACCAGGTCCTGGTGGCGGTTCCGGTGCTGGTCAGTGTGGCCATCGGGGTGACCCGGCCGTGGGCGCTGCTGGGTCTGCTGGCGGTGCCGCTGCTGGTCGGCCCGGTCCGGCGGATCCGCCGGGGTGTCGGCGGGTTGGCGCTGATCCCGGTGCTGCGGGACACCGGACTGGCCATGCTGGTGTGGGCGATCGCGACCGGAATCGCACTTACTCTCGGGTAAGTCTGACCCGATCGGGTGGTTTCTTCGGTCGTGCGCCGTCCCGACCGTCGTGAACCTGTGGGTTACCTGAAGAGTTTTGCCCGTTATGCCGGACTTTACCGTCAGCCGGCGTCCGGCGACGACGCCTCACCGCGCAGTTCTGCACGCAATGACGCCCGCTCCGCGCGCCGCGCCATGCCGCGCGCCGCCAGGCCGGCGGCGATCTTCTCGTGCCGGCCGCGCAGGACCACCAGCGACAGCGGCAGGCCGACCACGAGACCCACGGCGATCGCGATCAGCAGCGGCACGTTGACCAGCGACAGCACCAGCGCGACGACCGCGACCAGCGCGAACCTGGCCAGCACGTACAAACCGAGGTCGCGACCCAGGTGCGGGGGCACCGGCGGCAGGGCGGCCGGCGGCTGCTCGGTGTGCTGGTTGTCGGAGTGCTCGACCACGTCCGCCACGCTACGCGGGCGTCACCGGATCGGACACGTCGGCCGGCCCTCGAACGGACGCTTCCTTCACCAAGCGTGCACATCCGTGCGGCGGATGGTGACGATTTGTCCCTTACTTACTCTTTACCATCAGCCTAGCGTTCGAGTACCCGGCGGGCGAGATGGCACTATGCGACCGGAACGCCGGATCTTGTGGGTATCCGAGTACGAGAACCGCTCGACGCCCGGCAAGTGGGTTTCGGCAACTAGGAGGGACGACAGTGACTGCGTCTGTTCAGCACCCGAGGCAACAGGTCAGCGAGCGACTACTCACGCCTGGCGAGGTGGCCACCCTGTTCCGGGTCGACCCGAAGACGGTCACCCGATGGGCGACGGCCGGCCGGATCGGCTCGATCCGCACCCCCGGCGGTCACCGCCGCTTCCGCGAGTCCGAGGTCAAGACCCTGCTCGCCGAGCTCACCACCGAAGCCAGCGAACCCGTTCGCGGCGTCTGAACCCGGCGGTAGGTCTGCGAAGGGCTAGCCTCGTGTCAATCTGTGCGCGGAGGTGACGCCCCATGCTCTACCTGCTCGCCGCCATCGGCGTCGTCACCATCGCGGCCCTGCTGTGGCGTGCGCTGAACCCGGACCGGGTCAGCGTCGGGGCACGCCGGCAGGTGGTCGCGCCGGACGACGACCCTGACTTCCTGCGGCGCCTCGGCGAGCAGAATCAGCGGCCGGAGGACCCGGACGGTCCCGATCAGCCCTGACCCCCTCGAACCAATGGCCGCGGTGACACCACCTCACCGCGGCAGTGGCCGGTGACCGTGCCCGGCCGTGAGCCACCGATCACCCCACCTCCCTCGGCCGGCGCCACACTGAGCGCGGTCGAGCAGATCACTCTGGCCACCTACGACGCCAGCGCCCTCCGGTGGAGCGCCACGCACGGGGACAGCGCGTTCTGGGCCGGCGAACTGGCCACCTTCCAGGAGTTCGTACCCGCCGGCCGGCTGCTCGACGTCGGTGCCGGGACGGGTATGCCCGCGACGCTGCTGTGCTCCGCCGGCTACCAGGTCGTCGGCGTTGACGTCAGCGCATCCATGCTGGCACTCGCCGCCGCCAACTGCCCGCGGGCCGAGTTCCACCTCGCCAGCGCGTACGACCTGCCCTTCCCGGACGCCGCCTTCGACGGCGCGTGGCTCGTCGCGTCACTGCTGCACCTGCCCAAGTTCCGCGCCGACGAGGCCCTGGACGAGGTCCGCCGCGTCGTGACACCCGGCGGCGCCGTGTTCGTCGCCGTCAAGCGTGGCGACGGCGAAGGGCTGACCGCAGGGCCCAACGGCGAGCGCTACTTCGCCTACTACCAGCCCGACGAGCTGCGGCAGACCCTGGAGCGCACCGGCCTGCCGGTCGTCCGGATGCGGGAACGCGAGGACGCGGACACGTGGCTGTGCGCCTGGAGCACCCTCGCCGGCGGCCGCTAGCGCCGGGCCATGTCGCTGGGGAAGTCGTCGGCGACCGTGGCGCCCAGTTCCAGCAGCGCCGTCCGGGTCGTGCCGGCCAGCCGCTCCAGCTCGATCTCCGCGCCCTCCTCCAGGTGCGGGTCGAACGGGATCCGGCACACCGCGCGGCAGCGGGAGCCGAAGTGCTCGGCCAGCCGCTCCAGGTCGACCGCACCCGACTTCGGCCGCACCGAGTTGATCACCGCGACCGAACGGGACACCAGGTCGTGGTAGCCGTGCGCGTCCAGCCAGTCCAGCGTCGCCGACGCCGACCGGGCCCCGTCCACCGAACCGGACGACACGATCACCAGCGAGTCGGCGATGTCCAGCACGCCGCGCATCGCCGAGTGCATCAGGCCGGTCCCGCAGTCGGTGAGCACGATGTTGTAGAAGTGCTCCAGCAGGTCGATGGTGCGCCGGTAGTCGTCCTCGCTGAACGCCTCGGACACCGCCGGGTCCTGCTCGCTGGCCAGGACTTCCAGCCGGCTCGGGCCCTGTGATGTGTAGGCGCGCACGTCGCTGTACCGGGTGATCCGGCCGGCGTCGCGCAGCAGGTGCCGCACGGTCGCCGTGGTCTCCAGCGGGATCTTCTGGCTCAGCGTGCCCCGGTCCGGGTTGGCGTCCACCGCGATCACCCGGTCACCGCGCAGCGACGCGAACGTCGAGCCCAGCGTCGTCGTGGTGGTGGTCTTGCCCACGCCACCCTTCAGGCTGAGCATGGCGATCTTGTAGCACCCGCGCAGCGGCTGGTTGATCCGCGCGATCAGGTCCCTGCGGTGCACGTCGGCCGGGCTCTCGCCCAGGTTCAGCGCGTGCCCGCTGACCTTGTAGACCGCCCGCCGCCAGCCGGTCTGCGGCGGCCGCTTGGTCTGGCGCAGCAACTGCGACGAGGACAGGTCGTGCGCGGCCGCCTGCGCCTGGCGGGACAGGCCGCCCGGCACCGGCTGGCCCGGCGGGACCTGGCCGGGCTGCGGCATCGGCGCCTGCGTCGGCCCACCGGCCGGGAACTGCTGCTCGAACGGGAACGGCACCGGGGACTGCTGCGGATAGCCGCTGGGGTAGGGCCCGGACTGGTTGCCCGGCACCGGATGCGGCCCGGACTGGCCACCCGGAGCGGCGTACGGGCCCGACGTGCTACCCGGCGTCGGGTACGACCCGGACGTGCTGCCCGGCGTGGGATACGGACCCGACTGGTTGCCCGACGGCACCGGGAACGGCCCGGACGAGCCGTCCTGCACCGCGTACTGCCCGGACGTGCTGCCCGGCAGCGGGAAACCACCCGATCCGGTCGGCTCGATGTAGGAGGGCACCGGGTGCTGTTCCGGCGCGGCATGCTGGCCGGAGGGCTCGGCCTCCTGCTGCGGCACGCCGTGCGCCCCGGACTGGTCCGGATTCGACGTCCTGGCCTGTGTCCCCTGTTGTCCGGCCGGTGGTTGCCAATTCGCCTCGTGGCGCGGCGTGGGCTCCTCGTAGGGTCCGGTCACCGGTGGAGTCCTCCCTGCACAAGCGGGTCGCGAGCGTGACCCAACTGACGGTAGTCGCAGGGAGCGTACGGGTCGACAGGTGGTCAGCCGACGCCAGCGTAGGAGTGCAGGCCCGTGGTCACCAGGTTGATGAAGAACAGGTTGAAGATCATCACACCGAAACCGAGGATGTTGATGATCGCCGCCCGGGTGCCCCGCCAGCCGGCCGTGGCCCGCGAGTGGAGGTACGCCGCGTAGACCACCCAGGCGATGAACGCCGTGGTCTCCTTGGGATCCCAGCCCCAGAACCGGCCCCACGCCGACTCGGCCCAGATCGCCCCGCAGATCACGCCGAACGTGAACAGCGGGAAGCCGAAGATCGTGGTGCGGTAGGCCAGCCGGTCCAGCGTCGCGGTAGTGGGCAGCTTCGGCCCGATCCGGGTGAACCTCGACCGGTTGCGGTCGTAGGCACCCTTGATCAGGTACATCACGCTCGCCACACCGGGCACCAGCAGCACACCGCACGCCGTGGACACCACGGTCACGTGGATGACCAGCCAGTACGACTGCAACGGCGGGGTCACCGGCTCGGCCTGCGTGTAGAGGACCGTGCCGCCCAGGAACATCAGGATGAACACCGGGATCAACACGAACGCGCCGAGCCTGCGGATCTGGAAGCGGCGCAGCATGATCAGCCACGCGATCACCGCGACCAGGCACACGAACGACATGAACTCGTACATGTTGCCCAGCGGCCACCGGTCCACGGCCAGCCCGCGCAGCACGATGGACAGCAGGTGCACCACCGCACCCAGCACGGTCAGGCCGACGCCCATCCGGCCCAGCCGCTCGGCCAGCGGCCGGCTGCCCCGGGAGCCGGTGTCCGCGTCCGGGTCGACGGTCGTCGTCGTGCCGGTGACGGTCACACCGCCTGCGGCCACGAGTTCCTTGGCGGGCGCGACTTTGGCCGCCGTGCGACCGAAGGCCGTCTCGGCGAGGTAGAAGAACATCGACAGCACGTAGATCGTGACTGCCGCCGTGTAGGCGTACTGGCTGTTGTGGGCCAGCATCTCGTTGACTGCCATCAACTGTCCTTCCCGGACGTGACCGCCTGTCCCTGGGCCGCGGCCACCAGCCGCGCCGACAGCCGGGTGAACTCCTCGCCGTATCCCGCCTGGTCGGTGCGGGCCAGACCACCGATCTCGACCACCGTACGGCCGCCGTCCTCGCCCTGGTCGGCCGGGGTGCGGGACACCCGCACCCACACCCTGCGCCGCTTCACGGTCAGCGAGACGATCAGGCCGCCGAGCATCAGCAGCGCGAACACCAGCACGTAGGCCTGCGTGGGGTCGTGCGAGATCTGCAACGACACCCAGCGCTGCACCGCGTCGAACCGGACCGTCGTGCCGTCCGGCAGCCTGGTGCTCTGCCCGATCCCCAGGTTCGCCTTGTCGACCAGCTTCAGCCGGCCGTCGGAGACCATGCTCTGGTCGATGGTGAAGATGCTCTGCCCGGTGCCGCTGCTCTCGCCCAGATCACCCTGGTAGATGTCCACGGACACGCCCGGCCTGGTCAGGCCCGGGTAGGTCGAGGTGAGCAGGCCGCCCTGGTAGGCCGCCGTGGGCGCGAACAGCCCGGTGATCGCGAGCTGCCGGGTGACCAGTTCGCTGGCGTCGGTGACGTTCGGCGGGTCGAACTTGGTGGCGCCCTCGGACAGCATCGTGCTGGTGTCGTCCGGCTTCCACTGCACCAGGCCGTGGCGCACCTGGCCGTCCGGGAAGGTCACGGTGAACTGCGGGGCGTAGCCGTTGCCCAGCAGGTAGACCCGGTCGCCCGCGGTGCGCAGCGGTGAGTCGACGCGCAGGTCGTAGGGCCGCCACGTGTTCGTGGTCAGGTCGTCGCCGGACTGGTACTCGATGTCGGAGTTGTAGCGCAGCGGTTGCCCGTTGGGCAGGTAGCTGGCGGTGAAGTCGTCGATCTTCACGCAGAACGGGTCCAGGCGCGTGCCGTCCACCCGCAGGCCGGGGGTGAACGAGTCGTACTCCAGCACACCCGAGTTGCAGAACTCGGAACCGTTGGCCAGCACGATGACCTGGCCCGAGTACATGAACATCTTGCCGATGGCGAACGCCACGATCAGCCCGAGCAGGGCGAAGTGGAACACCAGATTGCCGGTCTCGCGCAGGAAACCGCGTTCGGTGGACAGGCTGACGGTGCGGGCGGCGCCCTCGCCGTCGGCGTCCCGGCGCATCCGCCAGCCGCGCAACTGCCCGCGCACGGCGTCCGCGACCTGGTCCACGTCGTCGTCACCGGCGAACTCGGCGCGCACGTGGTGCGGCAGCCGGGCCAGGTTCCTCGGCGTGATCACCGGCTTGGCGGTCCACTGCTTCGCGTACTCCAGCGTCCTGGGCAGCAGGCAGCCCACCAGTGACACGAACAGCAGCAGGTAGATCGCGGAGAACCAGACGCTGCTGTACACGGTGTAGAACTGCAACCGGTCCAGCAGCTGCCCCCACCAGCCGTGGTCGGCGATGTACTGCTGGACCTTCGGGTCGTTGAGCGCCCGCTGCGGCAGCAGGGCGCCGGGCAGCGCGGCCAGCGCCAGCAGGAACAGCAGCACCAGCGCGGTGCGCATGGCGGTCAGGCCACGCCAGGTGTTGCGCAGGAAGGCCAGGACGGTGCGCACCGGGCCGGGCCGGCTCGGTGGCGTCGGCTCGGTGACCTTCGGCGTGTCGACGGTCGTCACAGCGGCAGGCTCACAGACGTCACCACGGTTTCCCGCAGCCAGTCGACCAGATCGCCCCACAACCCGGTGACCAGCGCGAATCCGACACACAGCAGCAGGACGCCACCGGTGATCTGCACCCCGCGCACGTGCCGGCGCAACCAGCCGGTGGCCCGCACCGCCCAGCGGGCGCCCAGCGCGAGCACCACGAACGGCATGCCCAGCCCGAGGCAGTAGGCCAGCACCAGCAGGATGCCGCGCACCGTGCCCGGTCCCACCTGGGTGCCGGCGGCCACCGACATCACGCCGGTCAGCGTCGGGCCGAGGCAGGGCGTCCAGCCCAGCGCGAACACCCCGCCCAGCAGGGGTGCGCCGACCAGGCCGGCCCTGGGTGCGGCGTGCGGTCGCACGTCCCGCTGCAGCAGCGGGATCAGGCCCAGGAACACCAGGCCCATCACGATCGTGACGACACCGCCGATGCGCTCCAGCAGCGACTCGTTGTCCAGCAGGGCGTTGGACAGGCCCAGCACCAGCACTGAGCCGGCGCCGAACACCACGGTGAACCCGGCCACGAACAGCAGCGCGGCACCGGTGACCCGCCAGCGGCCACGGCGGGCCGGCTCGTCCACGGTCACCGCGGGCGCGTCGGCACCCACCAGACCGGCCAGGTACGCCAGGTAACCGGGCACCAGCGGCACGACACAGGGCGACGCGAACGACAACGCACCGGCCGCCACCGCCACGCCGGCGGCCAGCAACAGCGGCCCCGACATGGCGAGCGCGGTGGGGTTCACAGGACGAGGGTAAGGACCGTCAATCCCGCGCCGACCACCGGTCCACCCGCCGCGCGGCGTCGGTCACAGCCGATGCCGATCCCACGCCGGGCTCACGCCTTGCTGGCTAGCGTCTGCACTTCGGGCAGCAGCAGGGTGGCGGTGACCCGCTCCAGGTACACGGCGGCCACCCGGTGCTGGCGGTCCAGCACGATCGTCGAGGGCACCACGGCCCGCGGGTAGCCGCTCAGCGCGAGCAGCGACCGGCCGGCCGGGTCGAAGATCGACGGGTAGCTGATCTGGTTGTCGTGCACGAAATCCAGGGCCGCGCTGCGCTGGTCGCGGACGTCGATGCCGAGCAGCTGCACGCCCTGCGCCCTGGTCTGCTGGAACACCGACGACAGTTCCGGCGCCTCGTCCCGGCACGGCCCGCACCACTGGCCCCAGATGTTGAGCACCACGACCTTGCCCGGGTAGTCGGACACGTGGATCTGCCGGTTCGGGTCCTCCAGGCTCTGCCCGGTCAGGTTGGGCAGCACCTGCCGCTGCGCCTCCGGGTAGGTGATGACCAGCTTCCCGCCGGGCGACACGAACGAGAACGAGCTGCCCTCGACCACCGCGTCCTTGCCGACCGCGCAACCGGCCAGGCACAGGCTGGCCACCAGGGCCGCGACCAGGACACGCACCAGCCGGCTCATGCCCCGCTCACCCGCACGTTGGTGGCGCCGACCGGGTCGCTGTAGGTGACGCCGACCAGCTTCTCGTCGGCGAACTCCAGGGAGGTGATGGACGCCAGCGAACACTGCCGCCGCCTCGGGTCGTGCCACAGCCGCCTGCCCTCCACGAACCGCCGGACCGACACGATCGGCAACTGGTGCGACACGCACACCGCCTCCCGGCCGGCGGCCGCGGTGCGGGCCCGGTGCACGGCGGCCAGCATGCGGTGCGCGATGTCCAGGTACGGCTCGCCCCAGGACGGCCGGAACGGGTTGCGCAGGGCGGGCCAGTTGCGCGGGTCGCGCAGGGCGCCGTCGCCCACCGACACGCGCTGGCCCTCGAACGAGTTGGCGGCCTCGATCAGCCGCTCGTCGGTGACCAGGTCGATCCGGTGCGAGTCGGCGATCGGTGCCGCGGTCTGCCTGGCCCGCTCCAGCGGCGAGCAGGCCACGTGCGCCACGTCGGCGTCGCGCAGGTGCTCGGCGACCACCAGTGCCTGTTGCTGGCCGCGCTCGGACAGCCGGAAACCGGGCAGCCGGCCGTAGAGGATGCCGTCCGGGTTGTGCACCTCGCCGTGCCGGACCAGGTGCACGATCGTGGTGACCGGGGTGCGCACGGCCTCCGGGCCGCGCCGGGGCTCCTCGGACGTCACTGGCCTGGCTCCTCACTCGCGGCGGCCGCCGCGGCAGCGGCCGGCAGCGCGGCCTCGATCACGGCGAAGGCGTCGTCGTCCATGGCGGCGTTGACGAACCACGCCTCGAACGGGCTCGGCGGCCCGTACACGCCACCGGCCAGCAGGGCGTGGAAGAACGCCGGGAAGCGCCAGGTCTGGCTGGCCTTGGCGGACAGGAAGTCCTGCACCGGGGCCTCGGTGAAGAACACGGACAGCAGGTTGCCCGCGTACTGCACGCGGTGCGCCACGCCGGCTGCGGTGAGCGCGCCGGTGAACAGGTCGCCCAGCCGGTGGGCGTTGGCGTCCAGGGCCTGGTAGACGGCGTCGTCGGCGGCGCGCAGCGTGGCCAGGCCGGTCGCCACGGCCACCGGGTTCCCGGACAGGGTGCCCGCCTGGTAGACCGGGCCGACCGGGGCCAGCCGGGCCATCACGTCCGCGCGGCCGCCGAACGCGGCGGCCGGCAGCCCGCCGGACATCACCTTGCCGAACGTGTAGAGGTCGCCCGGCACGTCCTCCAGGCCGAACCAGCCGGACCGGGACACCCGGAACCCGGTCATCACCTCGTCCATCACCAGCAGCGCGCCGTGCTGGTGGGCCAGGTCGCGCAGGCCGGCGTTGAAACCGGGCAGCGGCGCGACGGCGCCCATGTTGCCGGCGGCCGCCTCGGTGATCACGCAGGCGATGCTGTCCGGGTTGAGCCGGAACGCGTCGCCGACGGCGGCGAGATCGTTGTACGGCAGGACGATCGTGTCGGCGGCCTGTGCGCCGGTGACGCCGGGCGAGGTGGGCAGGCCGAGCGTGGCGACACCGGAGCCGGCGTCGGCGAGCAGCGCGTCCACGTGGCCGTGGTAGCAGCCGGCGAACTTGACGATCTTGCTGCGGCCGGTGAACCCCCTGGCCAGCCGGATCGCGCTCATCGTGGCCTCGGTGCCCGAGTTGACCAGCCGCACCTGGTCCACCGGCGCGACCCGGCCGATGATCTCCTCCGCCAGGTCGATCTCGCCCTCGGTGGGCGTGCCGAACGACAGCCCGGCCGCCGCTGCCCGCCCGGCGGCCTCGACCACCGCCGGGTGCGCGTGGCCCAGGATCATCGGGCCCCACGAGCTGACCAGGTCGACGTAGCGGTTGCCGTCCGCGTCGGTCAGCTGCGGACCGGACCCGGAGACCATGAACCGGGGCGTGCCGCCGACCGACTGGAACGCGCGGACCGGCGAGTTCACCCCGCCCGGCGTGGCCGCCGCGGCGCGCTCGAACAGGGCCTGTGACCTGGCGACCGACTGGTCGGTCGTGGTGGAGTTGCCGTGCACGGCCTCCAGTCTCGCAGGTCGCCATGTGTGGTCGGCGGCACGTCCCCCAGCCTGTGGACAACCTCGGACGGCTGTGGACAACGTGTGCGCGTGTCGGGCGAATGGACTATCTCTGGGGTCGTGGACGAACACGCACTGCGGGAACGGGCCGAGGAACTGCTGCGGAAGCTGGCAGGCGATGACGCGCGCCTGCGGCCCGACCAGTGGGAGGCGATCCGCGCGCTGGTCGTCGACCGGCGGCGGGCGCTGGTGGTGCAGCGCACCGGCTGGGGCAAGTCGGCGGTGTACTTCGTCGCCACCGCGCTGCTGCGCGAGCAGGGCGTCGGGCCGACGCTGATCGTGTCGCCACTGCTGGCCCTGATGCGCAACCAGGTGGCCGCGGCCGCACGGGCCGGGGTGCACGCGGCCACCATCAACTCGGCCAACGTCGACGAGTGGTCCGGCATCCAGGCGGACGTCACGACGGGCGCGGTCGACGTGCTGCTGATCAGCCCGGAACGGCTGAACAATCCGGACTTCCGGGACGCCGTGCTGCCCTCGCTGGCCGCCACCACGGGCCTGCTGGTGGTCGACGAGGCGCACTGCGTCTCCGACTGGGGCCACGACTTCCGCCCGGACTACCGGCGGCTGCGCACCCTGCTGACCGACCTGCCCGACGGCGTCCCGGTGCTGGCCACCACGGCCACCGCCAACGACCGCGTCATCCGCGACGTGGCGGAGCAACTGCGGGTCGGCGTCGGGTCGGACGCGCTGGTGCTGCGCGGCGCCCTGGACCGGGCGTCGCTGCGGCTGTCCGTGGTCCGCCTGCCCACCAACGAAACCCGCCTGGCCTGGCTCGCGGACCGGCTCGCCGAGCTGCCCGGCTCCGGCATCGTCTACACGCTCACCGTGGCCGGCGCGGACGAGGTCGCCGCGTTCCTGCGCGACCGCGGCTACGCCGTGGCCGCCTACTCGGGCCGCACCGACCCCACCGAGCGGGCCGAGGCCGAGCAGGACCTGCTGGCCAACCGGATCAAGGCCCTGGTGGCCACATCCGCGCTGGGCATGGGTTTCGACAAGCCCGACCTGGGTTTCGTGGTGCACCTCGGCGCGCCCGCGTCGCCCATCGCCTACTACCAGCAGATCGGCCGGGCCGGTCGTGGCGTGGATCGGGCCGACGTGGTGCTGCTGCCCGGCCGCGAGGACCGCGACATCTGGGACTACTTCGGGTCGCTGGCGTTCCCGCGCGAGTTCGTGGTGCGCCAGGTGTTGGACGCGCTGGCCGGTGCCGGGCGGGTGCTGTCCACACCGGCCCTGGAGCCGATGGTGGAGTTGTCCCGCAACCGGCTGGAGATGGTGCTGAAGGTGCTCGACGTCGACGGCGCGGTGCGGCGGGTGCGCGGCGGCTGGGAGTCCACGGGGCAGGAGTGGACCTACGACGGCGAGCGGTACGAGCGGATCGCCACGGCCCGGTCCGCCGAGCAGCGGGCCATGCTGGAGTACCAGTCGTCCGACGCCTGCCGCATGGAGTTCCTGTTGCGGCAGTTGGACGATCCGCACGCCACGCCGTGCGGCCGCTGCGACAACTGCACCGGCACGCGCTGGTCGGCCGACGTCACCGAGCAGACCGCGTCGGCCGCGCGGGAACGGTTGCGCCGGCCGGGCGTGGACATCGCGCCGCGCAAGCTGTGGCCCACCGGCCTGGCCGCGCTGGACGTGCCGCTGTCCGGCAAGATCCCGCCGGCCGAGACCGCCGAGTCCGGCCGGGTGGTGGCCCGGTTGACCGACATCGGCTGGGGCATCCGCCTGCGCGAGCTGCTGTCCGGTCCGGACCAGGAGGTGCCGGACGACGTGTTCGACGCCTGCGTCCGGGTGCTGGCCGCGTGGGAGTGGTCCACCCGCCCGACGGGCGTGGTCACGGTCGAGTCGGCCACCCACCCGCGTCTGGTCGCGAGCCTGGGGGGCCGCCTGGCGTCGGTGGGGCGGCTGGCGCCGCTGGGTTCGGTGGGCTCCGGTGCGGGTTCCGGTCAGCGGTCGGTGAACAGCGCCCGGCGGGTGGCCCAGCTGTGGCCGTCGTTCGAGCGTTCGGTGTCCGGAGTGGACGGTCCGGTGCTGCTGGTGGACGCCCTGGTCGACTCGGGCTGGACGATGACCCTGGCCGCCCGGGCGTTGCGGCTGTCCGGTGCGTCGGCGGTGTTGCCGTTCGCGCTGGCCAGCGCCGGATAACCGGTGGACAGGGCAGCGATCCTGGAACCGTGCGGCAGGACGAGATCTGGGACACCGAGACGGCCCAGCGCTACGACACCCCGGGTACCGGCATGTTCGCGGCCGAGGTACTCGGCCCCACCATCGACCGCCTGGCCGAACTGGCCGCGGGCGGCCGGGCGCTGGAGTTCGCCGTCGGCACCGGACGCGTCGCCATCCCGCTCGTCGAGCGCGGTGTCTCGGTGACCGGCATCGAACTGTCCGTCGCGATGCTGGAACGCCTGCGCGCCAAGGCGGACGAGGCCACGCTTCCGGTCGTTCAGGGCGACATGGCCACCACCACCGCCCCCGGCCGCTACACCCTCGTCTACCTGGTCTTCAACACGATCGGCAACCTGCTCACCCAGGACGAACAGGTCGAGTGCTTCCACAACGCGGCCCGCCACCTCGACCCCGGCGGCCGGTTCGTCATCGAACTCGGCGTGCCGGACCTGCGCCTGCTGCCCCCGGGCCAACCAGGCATGCTGTTCGCCGCGCGCCCCGGCTACCTCGGCGTGGACACCTACGACCCGCTGCACCAGCGCCTGGAGTCGCTGCACGTCGAGTACACCGACGGCACCCGGCAGGCCTACGTGTACCGCAGCCCGCACCGGTACATCTGGCCGGCCGAAATGGACCTGATGGCGCGCATCGCCGGTTTCGCCCTGGAGAGCCGCCACGCCGACTGGTCGGGCGCCGAGTTCACCGCCCAATCCCGCTCGCACGTCTCGGTGTACCGCCTGCCGGACTAGCGATCCCGCACGGATTCCAGCGCTTCGCGCATCGGTACGAACTTGGCGGCCGCTTCGGCGACCTCGTTGTCCGGGTCGGAGTCGGCCATGATGCCGCCGCCGGCGAACAGGCGCACCGAGTTCCCGTCCAGTTCCCCGCAGCGCAGCGCGATGCCGAACTCACCGTCACCGGTGCTGTCGATCCAGCCGACCGGCCCGGTGTAGCGACCGCGGTCCATGCCCTCCAGTTCGGCGATCAGCGCGACCGCCGCATCCGTCGGCGTGCCGCCGATGGCGGCCGTCGGGTGGGCCGCGCCGGTCAGGGTGAGCAGGGAGACGTCGTCGGTGAGCACACCTTCGATGTCGGTGGCCAGGTGCACCACGTTGGGCAGCACCAGGATCTCCGGGTCGACCGGCGCGGTCAGCTCGGCGCAGTAGGGCCGCAGCGGGCCCAGCAGCGACTCCACGGCGTACCGGTGTTCCTCCAGGTTCTTCGCCGAGCCGAGCAGCCGCTCGGCCAGCTCGGCCGCGTCGACACCGTCGGTGGGCCACATCGTGCCGGCCAGCACCCGCGCGGCCACCGTGTCGCCACGACGGCTGAGCAGCAGTTCCGGGGTGGCGCCGATCAGGCGGTCGACCGAGAACACGTAGCAGTCGGGATACCGGTCGGCCAGGCCGTTGAGGACATACCGGGCGTCGATCGGGCCGTCGCCGTCCGGCACGGTCGCCACGATGTCGTGCGACAGCACGACTTTGTCCAGGTCGGTGGACCGCAGCCGGAGCACCGCCCTGGCGACCGCGTCGCGGTAGCCGGCCGCGGAGGACTGGCCGCCGCTGTAGCTGATGGAACTGGGCGTGCGGATGGGCCGGACCGGCTGGACGGCCGACGACCGCGACGGACCGCTGCCAATCTCCGTGATCCATGTCACACCGCCCCGGCGGCCGACGACGACCTCCGGCACCACCAGGACCGAATCGCCCGGATCGTCGGCGAACGCCATGCTCACGAACGCCACCAGGCCGCTGCCCGGCAGACCGACCTCGTCGGCCACGTCCACACCCTCGGTGAACGACCGCCACCAGTCGACTGCCTGCGCGAACCGGTCCGGACCGGACGGCTCGAACCGGGCCGCCTCGCCCCAGCCCACGATGCCCTCGCCCTGCCGGACCCAGGTCAGGGTGTCCTCCGGGCCGGGCAGCAGTGCCAGCAGGTCAGCCGTGGTGTCGGCGACCCTGCTGCGGACGCGGAGCCCGTCGGCAGCAGGGGCCCAGGTCGTGGTCCGCCGCCGGCGCGGGTACTGCGAGGAAACGATCGTCACGCCTCCGAGCGTACGAATGCCGCGCGATCAGCGCGCTGAGAGGTTGGCCGCACTCGACCTTGGGAACCTGCCCGACGGCGTGGGACACGTCACGGGTGCCATCCGAACGGGTGAGCGGCGGACCCTAGATGATTGATGCGGTGAAGATCATGTGAAGTCGGCCCCGGTGAGAGGACACGGGCGGAGGGTGTCCAAGATCAAAGTTGTGAGCAAAGACCTGAACACCCTCCTGACCGCACTCTACGTGCTGATCGACGACCACATC
>DASUGU010000043.1:0-113696 GCA_036273855.1 Pseudonocardiaceae bacterium | reverse complement strand
GGTGTTCGGCAGGTCCTCGTTCTCGCTGAACTCGTCGACGCACGCGGCCAGCAGGTGGCTGACCCTCATGCCCTTCTGGTGGGTGTCGAGGAAGTCCTTGATGGCCATCTTCTTGGCCCTCGCGACGATGTTCTCGATCATGGCGCCGGAGTTGAAGTCCTTGAAGTACAGCACTTCCTTGTCACCGTTGGCGTAGGTGACCTCGAGGAACCTGTTCTCCTCGGACTCGGTGTACATCCGCTCGACCGTGCGCTGGATCATCGCGTCCACGCACGCCTGCGGCGAACCACCGTGCTCGGCCACGTCGTCGGGGTGCAGCGGCAGTTCCTTCAGGACGTACTTCGAGAAGATGTCCTTGGCCGCCTCGGCGTCAGGACGCTCGATCTTGATCTTGACGTCGAGCCGGCCTGGCCGCAGGATCGCGGGGTCGATCATGTCCTCGCGGTTGGAGGCGCCGATGACGATGACGTTCTCCAGGCCCTCGACACCGTCGATCTCGGACAGCAGCTGCGGCACGATCGTGGTCTCCACGTCCGAGCTCACCCCGCTGCCTCGGGTGCGGAAGATCGAGTCCATCTCGTCGAAGAACACGATCACCGGCGTACCCTCGGAGGCCTTCTCCCTGGCCCGCTGGAAGATCAGGCGGATGTGCCGCTCGGTCTCGCCGACGAACTTGTTCAGCAGCTCGGGGCCCTTGATGTTGAGGAAGTACGACTTGGCCTGGCCGTCGTCGTCACCCCTGGCCAGCGCCACCTGCTTGGCCAGCGAGTTGGCCACCGCCTTCGCGATGAGCGTCTTGCCGCAGCCCGGCGGGCCGTAGAGCAGGACGCCCTTGGGCGGGCGGAGCTTGTACTCGCTGAACAGGTCGGCGTGCAGGAACGGCAGTTCCACGGCGTCGCGGATCTGCTCGATCTGCCGGAACAGGCCGCCGATGTCCTCGTAGCGGACGTCCGGCACCTCCTCCAGCACCAGATCCTCGACCTCGGCCTTGGGCACCCGCTCGTAGGCGTATCCGGCCTTGCTGTCGACCAGGAGCGAGTCGCCCGGCTTGATCGGCGCGTCGGCCAGCGGGTCGGCCAGCCACACCACGCGCTCCTCGTCGGCGTGCCCGACCACCAGCGCCCGGAGCGCGCCGCCCTCGGACTGCGCGGACAGCACCTCCCGCAGCGTGCAGACCTCGCCGGTGCGCTCGAAGGAGCCGCCCTCGACCACGGTGAGCGCCTCGTTGAGCCGCACCGACTGACCGATCCGGAGCGTGTCCGACTCCACCGCCGGTGACACGGCGACCCGCATCCGCCGGCCGGAGGTGAACACATCCACCGTGCTGTCCTCGTACCGGCGCAGGAACACGCCGTATCCGCTGGGCGGTTGGGCGAGCCGGTCGACCTCCTCGCGCAGGGCGAGCAGTTGGCCGCGTGCCTCACGCAACGTCTCCACCAGCTTGGCGTTCCGCTCGGTCAGTTGGCTGACCCGCTCGGACGCCTCGGCCAGCCGCTGCTCCAGCAGCCGGGTGTTGCGTGGCGCGTCGTTGATCTTCCTGCGGAGTAGAGCAACTTCGTCTTCCAGGAACCGGATCTGCGCGGTCAGCTCGGCGTTGCTCTGGCCGTTGTTCCGCTCGCCGCCCTCATCGGGCAGGCTGCCGGGACGGTCGTGCTGCATATTCGGCACCCTCCTCCCGCGTCTTCTGGTCCACGGTACCGGCGATCACCGTCAATCGGGGGTATCTGGATGGTCACCTGTTCGGCCTGCCGGAGCCAACCGCCCGCTCGGCGGGATGAACTACTCCATACCGGTGTCGTACGGAACCAGCCAACCGCTACCGTGCGTCCAAGGGCTAATCCGAGCGTGCTCACCAGGTGATGCTCACCACATTCAGTCTCTTTCGAGGGAGAGTCGATGTCCGTCCCACCCCAGCAGCCGGGCCAGCCTGGCCCCTACGGGCAGCAGCCCGGTGGCTTCGGCCAGCAGCCGGGCTACGGCCAGCAGCCCGGCCCACAACCGGGTTACGGACAGCAGCCGGGTTACGGACAGCAGCCGGGCTACGGGCAACCTGGTTACGGGCAACAACCTGGTTACGGGCAACAGCCCGGGTATGGCCAGCAGCAACCGGGTTACGGGCAGCAGGCGGGTTATCCGCAGACCGGGCCCCAGCAGCAGCCGCAGCCCGGCGGGTTCGGCCAGCCGGGCTACCCGGGTCAGCCGGGCCAGCCGATGCAGCCCGGCCAGCCCGGCCAGCCCGGCCAGTTCGGCCAGCAGCCGGGCTTCCCCGGCTACCCGGGCGGGCCGGTGCGGCAGAAGAACAAGGCGCTGCCCTGGCTGCTCGGTGGCGGTGGCGTCGTCGTGGTGGGCGTCGTGGTGGCTTTGCTGTTCGTGTTCGGCGTGTTCGGCGGCGGCAGCTCCAGCGGCCCGGACCAGGTGGCGCAGACGCTGGTGAACGCGCTCAACAATCGGGACGCGGGCGCGGCCAACGGGATCGGCTGTCAGGCGGGCAGTTCGCCCACCGACAACCAGACCCTCCAGGAGTTCAAGGACGCCCAGGTCCAGGCGACCGTGAAGGGCAAGGCGCGGATCAACGGCTCGCAGGCCACCGCCGTGCTGCACTTCACCTTCAAGGACGCCGGCCACACCATCGACGTGGACGCCAATCTGGTGATGCAGCAGCAGGGCGGCAAGTGGTGCGTGCCGCCGAACGGCTTCCAGCCGGATGAGAAGTCGATGACCATCGACGGCAAGAACCCCAACTCGTTCGCCGGTGGCGGCGGTGCCGGCTCCGGTTCGGGCGGCGGTGACACCGGCTCGCCGGGCATCCCGGGCGCGCCCAGCGGGGTACCGAGCTTTCCCAGCGACGGCAGCGGATCCACGCTGCCCAGCTAGTGACTCGTAACGTGCGCGGCGGCCGGGTCAGCCTCGACTCGGCCGCCGTTGCGGTCTCGGCGGCACCACGCCGTCGGCCAGCCGGCGGGCGGTGAGCAGGAACGCGGTGTGGCCCACCATGCGGTGTTCCGGCCGGACCGCCAGGCCCACCACGTGCCACGGGCGCATCAGCGACTCCCATGCCTCCGGCTCGGTCCAGAACTGCTGCTCGCGCAGCGCCTCGGTGATCCGGGAGAGCTGGGTGACGGTCGCCACGTAGACCACGAGGACCCCGCCCGGCACCAGGTTCGCCGCGACGGTGTCCAGCACCTCCCACGGCGCCACCATGTCCAGGATCACCCGGTCGACCTCGCCGGTGTGCTCGACGACGTCACCCACGTGCAGCGTCCAGTTGTCCGGTGCGCCACCGAAGAACCGCTCGACGTTGCGCACGGCGTGCACCGCGTGGTCGTCCCTGACCTCGTAGGACGTCACCGAGCCGGACGCGCCGACCGCGCGCAGCAACGAGCACGTCAGCGCACCCGAGCCCGCGCCCGCCTCCAGCACCCGCGCGCCGGGGAACACGTCGCCCCACATCACGATCTGGGCGGCGTCCTTCGGGTAGATCACCTGGGCGCCGCGCGGCATGGCCAGCACGTAGTCGGGCAGCAGCGGGCGCAGCGCCAGGTACGAGGTGCCGCTCGCGGACGTGATGACCGACCCCTCCGGCTGGCCGATCAGCTTGTCGTGGTCCAGTGCGCCGCGATGGGTGTGGTAGGTCTGGCCCGCCTCCAGCACCAGCGTGTAGTGCCGGCCCTTCGGATCGGTCAACTGCACCCGGTCGCCCTGCTGGAACGGGCCGCTGGCGCTGGTCAAACTGGTGAACCTCCGGCTGCGGGGACGTCTGTGGTGCGCATCGTGACAGAGCGCCGGGCTAGGCCGAGCGGCGGGCCGCCAGCGCGGCCTTCAGGTCCTCCCGGCGCAGCACGCCGGCCGGTCGGCCGTCGTCGTTGACCACCAGGAACTGCCACGCCGCCGTCTCCCGGACCCGGTCGATGATGTCCTCTCCGGACTCGGAGTCGAACAGCACGATGTCCGGCCGGATCGGGCGGGCCGCGTCCTCGGCTGGCGACATCGGCGAGTACCCGGCGAGTTGTTGCGCCGCCGCCTCGTCCAGCAGTCCGACGGCCACCCCGTCGTCGCGCACCAGCACGACACCGCGGCCGGCGGCGGCGAACAGCGCGTCGCCCACCGGGCTCTCCGCCGGCAGTTGCAGGATCGGGCGGACCACCTCGGCCAGCGTCATGCCCTCCGGCCAGCTGTGCCGCTGCTCGGCGGCCAGCTCGCCGCTGGCGCCGACCACCACGAACCACGCCGTCAGCACGCACACGCCCAGCCGCAGCCACTGGTCGGCGCTGCCGGCGACCAGGCCGGACAGCGCCCACACGACCAGCGCGATCGCCACCGCGCCGCCGCCGACGACGGCGGCCCGGGTGCCGAACCGGCGCTTCCCGGTGACCGCCCACACGCCGGCGCGCAGCATCCGGCCGCCGTCCAGCGGCAGGCCGGGCAGCAGGTTGAACACGGCGACCGCGCCGTTGGCGACGGCGCACTCGATGACCAGCAGCCGCACCGGACCGTCGTCGGGCACCACCAGGATGCCGGCGGCGAACACCAGGGCGAGCAGCAGCGACACGGCCGGACCGGCCGCCGCGACCCAGCCCTCCTGGCTGGGCCGGCGTGGCGTGCGGCCCACCTCGGACAGGCCGCCGAGCAGGAACAGCCGCAGCCGCCGGACCGGGATGTTGAGCTTCATCGCGACCAGGCAGTGGCCCAGCTCGTGGGCCAGCACGGACGCGCCGAGCAGCACGGCGAACGTGGCCGCCAGGCCGAGCGAGGCCAGGCCGCCGGTGCCGGGCAGGAACCGCCCGACCAGCGGCGCGTAGAGCAGGGTGACCACCACGGACCCGATCCACCAGGACGGCGCCAGCAGCACCGGCACGCCGCGTAGCCGGAACAGCAGCAGCCCGCCGACCTCGTCGGTCGAGCGCATCCGGGCGGTCCTGGTCGTCACGGGTCAAGGCTAGATCGCCGTGTGTCATCACCGCGTGTCGAGGGCGGTGCGCGGTCCGCTGTCGGGCGTGTCGCCTAGCATGCGGTCATGGTCGACACCGTCCGGACAGACCCGGTCACGCAACCGATCGAGGTCGACCAGGTACCCGCCGCCGTGCCGCAGGCCCGCCGCCCGGCGCTGTCGCCGTCGCGGGCGAGCGATTTCAAGCAGTGCCCGCTGCTCTACCGGTTCCGCGCGGTGGACCGGATCCCGGAGAAGCCGAGCAAGGCGCAGGTGCGCGGCACGGTGGTGCACTCGGTGCTGGAGCGGCTGTTCGCGCTGCCGGTGGCCGAGCGGGTGCCCGAGGCCGCCGACGGTCTGGTCGCCCCGGCGTGGGCCGACCTGCTGGCCGAGCGGCCGGAGCTGGGTGAACTGTTCGCCGGGCCGGACGATCCCGAGCTGACCGCCTGGCTGGCCTCCGCGTCCGAGCTGCTGGCCGGCTACTTCGCGTTGGAGGACCCGAGGCGGCTGCGGCCGGAGGCGTGCGAGCTGCGGGTGGAGGCGGAACTGCCCTCCGGGGTGCTGCTGCGCGGGTTCATCGACCGGCTGGACGTGGCGCCCACCGGTGAGATCCGGATCGTGGACTACAAGACCGGCACGGCGCCGAGGGAGTTCGGCGAGGCCAAGGCGCTGTTCCAGATGAAGTTCTACGCGCTGGTGCTGTTCCGGCTGCGCGGGATCGTGCCGAAGCAGTTGCGGCTGATGTACCTGGCCGACCGGCAGTCCCTGGCCTACACGCCGGACGAGGCCGAGCTGCTGCGGTTCGAGCGGACGCTGGACGCGGTGTGGCAGGCGATCCTGCGCGCCGGCAAGACGGGTCACTTCCCGCCCAACCGCAGCCGGCTGTGCGACTGGTGCGACCACCAGGTGCGCTGCCCCGAGTTCGGTGGGACACCGCCGCCCTATCCGGGTTGGCCGGAACCGGGCGAGGCGACCGAGAGCCCGCTGGACCGGGCCGACTGATGGGTGAGGACGCCTTCTACCTGCCGCTCGGGGACGACGTCTACCGGGCGACCGAGCACACGGTCGGGCCGTGGTCGCCGGACAGCCAGCACATGGGTCCGCCCTCGGCGCTGCTGGCCAGGCAGCTGGAGCGGACGGCACCGGAGCCGGGCTCGGTGCTGGCCAGGATGACGGTGGAGATCCTCGGTCCGGTGCCGATCGCGGACCTGGCGATGCGGTCGTGGGTGGAGCGGCCGGGCCGGTCGGTGCGGCTGACCGCGGCCGAGCTGAGTGCGGGCGGTCGGCCGGTGGTGCGGGCGTGGGGATGGTGGCTGGCCAGCAGCGACACCACGGGTGTGGTGGGTGGGCAGCCCGAACCGCTGCCGCCGGTGACCTCCGGCACCGTGCCCGACCGGCCGGAAGCCTGGCGGGGCGGCTACCTGGACGCCATGGAATGGGTGTCGATCAGCGGCACGTTCGGCGAGGACGGCCCGGCGACCCTGTGGATCCGGCAGCGGATGCCCACCGTGGACGGCGAGGAACCGACCGGCCTGCAACGCCTGATGGCGGTCGCCGACTCGGGCAACGGCGCCTCCAGCCAGTTGGACCTACGGCGGTGGCTGTTCATCAACACCGAGCTGTCCGTGCACCTGTGGCGGGTGCCCGATGGCGAGTGGATCGGTCTGGACGCCAGCAGCGTCATCGGCCCCACCGGTGTCGGCCTGGCCACCAGCACCCTGCACGACGCCCGCGGCCCGGTCGGCCGAGGCGCCCAGGCCCTGCTGGTCCGGCCGCGTTAGCCGATCAGGTCGGGGATCTCGGTCAGGCTGTGGACCACCTCGCCGGGCCAGACGTCGGCGTCGTAGCGGTGGCCGCTCCCCCAGTGTTCGTCGGCCATGAGGATCGCGCGCATGCCGAACCGGGTGGCGCCGGTCAGTTCGCCGCTGCCGCCGTCGCCGACATAGACACAGTCGGCCGCCGGTACGCCGACACCGTCGCACGCCAGCCGGTACAGCAGCGGGTCCGGCTTGCGCCGCCCCACCTGTGAGGAGAACACGGTGGTGTCGATTCGCTTGGCCAGGGCCAGGTCCGGCCACATCTCGGGTAGCTCGTTCGAGCAGTCGCTCACCACGGCCAGCCGGAAACCGCGCTCCCGCAACGTGTCCAGCACGCCAACGGTCTCCGGGCGGGGTTGCGCGGAGCGCCGGTAGGCGTCGGTCCGGATGGCGGCCGCCTCGGCGATGCCGGCGGCGGTGGGGTGGCCGCCCAGCCGGCCGGCGATCAGTTCGATCGTGGCGGTGAGGTCACCGGTCACGCCGATGAACCGGTCCTCGAAGGACTGTTCCCACGCCAGGTCGAGCTCGTCGGCGTCGACACCGAGCGCGGTGGCCATCGCCAGGCGGGACTCCGCTGTGATGATCTTCGCCATCGACGGAGTGAGGGTACCGAAGTAGTCGAACACCACAGCTCGGTTTGACAGGTGGCCCATGGGCCGCAACGGTAGCCGAGTCGATGGAACCCGATCATGGTCGAGTACGTCGAACGAGTGTCCGGTAACCGAGTCGGGGGTGCGGTTTCACCATGCCTGAGCAGCGATGGGGCTTCGAGGAAGACGACGAGTTCGACCGTCCCGACCCGCGTCCGACCGAACCCGACGCCGACCGGGTCGAGGGCACCGACGACGACCGGATCGTCACGGTGGTGGCCGACCTGGCCGGGGACGCGAGCGCTGTCCGGGTCGCGCCGACGTGGGCCGACCACGACCCGGCAACGTTGCCGCGGCGCGTGATCGCCGCGGCCAACGCTGCGGTGCTGGCCGCGCTGGCCCGCCGGATCGAGGACGCCCCACCGGAACCCGAGGTGAGCGCCGGACCCGCGCCGACCGACACGGCGGCGCCGGCCACCGGCGATCCGTTCGCCGCGATCAACGATGTGCTCCGGCTGATGGACGAGGTGTCCGCCGACCTGGACTCGTTCCAGCACCAACTCGCCTCGGCCACGACCGGCCCGATCTCCGCGGACAGCCGGGGCGGGCACGTCACCATCGGCATCCGGGACGGGCAGGTCGTCGACGTGTCGATCGACCCACGGTGGGCAGGCGCGGTGCGGACCGCGGAACTGGAGAGCGAACTGCTGGACGCGCTCCGGCGGGCCCAACGCAGGGCGTCGCCCGGCGACCTGGCGCGCGGGCCGCGCAGCGCGGCGATCTCCGAACTCGACCAACTGGTCCGGAACCCGCAGGCGATGCTGCGGCAACTCGGCCTCCTCCGCTGACAAGGACGGGAAACCAATGGCTCCAACGGGTGATGAGGTCAAGGTCGCGCTCGGCGCGCTGCACGCCGACGCACAGAAATGGGCGGCGGCCGCCACGCAGGCGCAGTCGGCGCAGTCCGCCGCCAGCGGCATCCACCTCGGCGCGGCGCAGTTCTCCTACTTCGGCGACCAGGCCGGCCTGACCCAGACCTACGCCACCCTCCAGCAGAAGGTGGCGGCGCTACTCGGCCAGGCCGCGACCAACTTCGACAACATCTCCACCACCCTGGTCCAGGTCGCCAACACCTACCAGGACAACGAGCAGAAGATCACCGGCTCGCTGAACAGCATCCACAACTGACGCCGTTCCGGCAGCGACACCGAAGGGGGCACCGTGGTCGACCTGGCCGCCGACGCCGACTCGATCATCCAGCAGGCGAACGAGAAGCTGCAGGAGATCCAGCATAAGGTCCAGGAGCTGTTCGACAAGATCAACGGGCTGCTGAGCTGGGTCCCGTCGTTCCTGTCCGGCGTCGTGGACGCGATCAAGGACGCGGTGAACAAGTTCAACCAGAAGTTGCAGGAGTTCTGGACCCAGGTCGAGAAGTTCTTCAGCGAGCCCGGCTCGCCGTCCGCGCTCAAGCAGGCCGCGCAGGCGTGGGAGAACACGGTGTCCAAGGTGATCAGCAACGTCACCGGGTCGCTGTCCACCGACCAGCTCCAGGCCGAGAACGACTGGCAGGGCCAGGCGGCCAACGCCTACAAGTCGACGATCCCCTCGCAGACCGCCGCGCTGAACTCGATCAAGGGCATCGCGGACCAGGTCAACACGTCGCTGAACAACCTGGCGGGCGCGGTGATCGCGTTCTGGGTGGCCGTCGGCGCCGCCCTGCTCACGTTCATCGTCGGCCTGGTCGGGGCGATCGCCGCGTGCTGTACGGTCGTCGGCACACCGGCCGGGATCGCCGCAGCGGTGGGCGTGATCGCGGTGGTGCTCGGGTTGGTCACCACGGCCATCCTGACGCTGACCAGTTACCTCAACAGTGTCAGCGCCGAGCAGGCGTCGCTGGGCCAGAAGCTCAACGACAACAGCACGTTCCCCAGCGGCAAGTGGCCGGTGTCCACGTCCGACATGTCGGACGACCACGGCGGATGGCAGGTAGTGTGACCCAGCCCAGCGACCCGGGCAGCGAGTTCCTGGCCCTGCCGCCCCATGTCGGACGCCGCATCCGGGGCGCGGCCATGGCGATGGGCATCGGCCAGTTGCTCGCCGGCATCGTGATCGCCGGCATCACGGTGGGTCTCGCGTTCGGGCAGAAGTCCCTGGACGATCCACTGTGGGTGATCAACCTGATCGGGGTGATTCCACCCGTACTGGTGATCTGCCTGGGAATCAACCTGTTCCGCGCCCGCGGTTGCGTGTCCGGGGACCAACTGGTGCTGCCCAGGGCCCGCCGGGTGAAGGCCGCCCTGCGGGTCTGCTGGTTCGCCACGCTGGCGACCGCGGTCCTGATCGTCGCCGCGCTGGCGGTCGGGCTGGCGCTGGCGAACCGGGACGCGGCCGTGTCGGCGGACCTGTCGACGCTGGATGATGCCGCGTTCTTCGTGCCGGTGGTCACCGTGGTGGTGGGCTGGGTCGGTTTCGGCGTCGGGCGCAACCTGCTCCCCCCGCCGTCCGCCACCCTGGAGCGGGCGTGGGCTACCGGTCGCTGACCGCGCTCAGAGCCGGCAGGACCGGATGTCCGACGCCAGGATCGCCTTGGTGCCGAGCGCGGACAGCTCGTCCATCACCTGGTTGGCGTCCTTGCGCGGCACCATCGCCCGCACCGCCACCCAGTCCGGGTCGGCCAGCGGCGCCACGGTCGGCGACTCCAGGCCGGGCGTGACCTCGATGGCCTTGTCCAGCAACGACCTGGGGCAGTCGTAGTCCAGCATCAGGTAGTTCTGGGCGAACACCACGCCGCGCAGCCGCTCGGTCAGCTGGGTCTTGGCGGCCGACTCGGCGGCGTTGCCGCCCTCGATCAGCACGGCCTCGGACACGCACACCGGGTCGCCGAAGACGACGAGGCCGTGCTGGCGCAGCGTGCGACCGGAGTCGACGACGTCGGCCACCGCGTCGGCCACGCCGAGCTGCACCGAGATCTCCACGGCACCGTCCAGCCGGATCACCGTGGCGTCCACGCCGTGCCGGGCCAGGTCGTCCCTGGCCAGCCGGGGGTACGCGGTGGCCAGCCGCTTGCCGGCCAGGTCGGCGACGGAGGTGAAGCCGGCATCGGCCGGGGCCGCGTAGCGGAACGTCGAACCGCCGAAGCCCAGCGCGAGCCGTTCGGTGACGGCGGCGCCCGAGTCCAGCGCGAGGTCGCGGCCGGTGATGCCCAGGTCGAGTTCGCCGGAACCGACGTAGACCGCGATGTCCTTGGGGCGCAGGAAGAAGAACTCGACCTCGTTGTTCGGGTCGAGCACGGTCAGGTCGCGCTGGTCGTGGCGGCGCCGGTAACCGGCCTCGCCGAGCATCTCGGACGCGGCGGTGGCCAGCGCGCCCTTGTTGGGCACGGCTATCCGCAACATGGCAGCACTCCCACGGGATCGGCGAACGGCGGTCACAGGTACTTGTACACGTCCTCGAGCGTGAGCCCCCGGCCCAGCATCAGCACCTGCATCCGGTAGAGCAACTGCGACATCTCCTCCGCCAGCCGCTCGTCGGACTCGTGCTCGGCGGCGATCCACACCTCGCCCGCCTCCTCGAGGACCTTCTTGCCCTGGGCATGGATTCCGGCGTCGAGGGCAGCGACGGTGGCCGATCCGGCGGGACGCGCGACCGCGCGGTCGCGCAGTTCGGCGAACAGCTCGTCGAACGTCTTCACCAGGCAATTGTCCCATCAGGCCCGGCGTCGTCCGCAGCCGGGGCGCGGCCGCGCGGCGACAGCAGGCCGGCCAGCAGGTCGGCGTCGACACCCACGAGCGACTCGCGCAGCACCCGGCGCTCCCCCGGCGGCACCGGCGCCTCGGCCGGCACGACCAGCACGGTGCACCCCGCCGCCACCGCCGACGTGACGCCGGTCACCGAGTCCTCGACGGCGACGCAGTCGACCGGGTCGACGCCCAGCAGTTCGGCGGCGAGTTGGTAGGGCCGGGGGTGCGGCTTGTTGTCGCCGTCCACCTCGTCACCGCACACCGTGACGTCGAAGTAGTCCCGCCCGATGGAGTCCAGCGCGATCTCGGTCAGCATCCGGCCGGTGGACGTGACCAGCGCGGTGCGCACGCCCGCCTCCCGCACCGAGGTCAGGGCGTCGCGCGCGCCCGGCCGCCACGGCAGATCGGCACGCAGCAACACGGCCATGCGCTCGTCGAGCGACCGGGCGACGCCGGCCATCGCGGTCGCCGTGGGCTCGACGCCCGCCTCGCCGAGCAGGAAAAGCGACGCCTGCGTCATGTTCGTGCCGATCAGCGAGGCGCGGGCGGCCGGCGTCAGTGGCGCGCCCATGGCCGTCATCAGCTCGACCAGCGCGATGCTCCACAGCTTCTCCGAGTCGACCAGCGTGCCGTCCATGTCCCACAGCACAGCGCGCAGCTCGGTCATACCGTGCAGTATTTCGTACGGTGCCGGCGCCGGGTGCCGCGCGGCCATCCGGACGAGTGACATTCACGATCTCGTCGCGGCCCGTTCGCCCACGGTGACGACACGCGATCGGCCTCGCCGCCGGGCTGCGATCTCCGACGGTGGCCGGTCGGTCGTAGTCTTGGTGGGTGAGCGACCGCGACCCGAACATCACATCCGACTCGTCAGCCCAGCCGAACCCGCCCATCCTGGTGGCGGCGTTCGAAGGCTGGAACGATGCCGGAGACGCCGCGACCACCGCGATCGAGCACCTGCAACTGAGCTGGGACGCGAAACCGCTGGCCGAGATCGACCCCGACGACTACTACGACTTCCAGGTCACCCGGCCGACCGTGCACCTGGTGGACGGCGTGACCCGGCGGGTGGAATGGCCCACGACGCGGCTGACGGTCTGCCGGCCGCCGGGTGCGGCCACCGACGTGGTGCTCGTGCACGGCATCGAGCCGAACATGCGGTGGCGGAAGTTCTGCGCCGAACTCGTCGAGCACGTCGAGCAACTCGGCGTGACCACCGTGTTCACCCTCGGCGCCCTGCTGGCCGACACGCCGCACACCCGGCCGGTGCCGGTCACCGGCACCGCGTACGACGCGGAGTCGGCCACCCGGTTCGGGCTGGAGCACAGCCGGTACGAGGGGCCGACCGGCATCGTCGGCGTCTTCCAGGACACCTGTGTGCAGGCCGGCATCCCCGCGGTGTCGATCTGGGCGGCCGTGCCGCACTACGTCTCCCAGGCGCCCTCGCCCAAGGCCACCCTCGCCCTGCTGCACCGGGTGGAGGAGCTGCTGGACGTCGAGGTGCCGCTGGGCGCGCTGCCGGCGCAGGCCGAGGAGTGGGAGCGGACGGTCAGCGAGATGGCCGACGAGGACGAGGACGTGCGCAACTACGTCCGGGCGCTGGAGGAGCGCGGCGACGAGCAGAGCCTGACCGAGACCAGCGGTGACGCCATCGCCGCGGAGTTCGAGCGCTACCTGCGCCGGCGCGGCCGGGGCACCGGCCGGGGCGGCTCCAGCCACCCTCAGTGACCCGACCGGCCGGGTCCGAGGTGGGCACCGACCGGCGACCCCCGAGCGGCCTGCGCGACCGGCTGGCCGTCGGCGGCCTGTACACCGGCGGTTTCCTGGGTCCGTTCGGCGCCGGCATGGTCACGCCGGTGCTGCCCGAGATCGGCGCGGACTTCCACACGACGACCGGGGCCGCCGCGCTGTCGGTGACGGCCTACCTGTTGCCCTTCGCCGTGCTGATGCTGGTGTCCGGCACGCTGGGTCAGCGGTGGGGCGCGTTGCGCACCACGCGGATCGCCTACCTGGCGTATCTGGTGGTGTCGCTGGTGTGCGTGCTGCCCGGGCCGTTCTGGCTGTTCCTGCTGGGCAGGGCCGGCCAGGGCGTGGCCAACTCGTTCACCACGCCGCTGCTGCTGGCCGCGCTGGCCGGCGTGGTGCCCCGGCAGCGGCTGGGGCGGGCGCTGGGCCTGTTCGGCGCGTTGCAGTCGGCCGGCCAGACCACGGCACCGCTGATCGCCGGCCTGGTCGCGGTGGCGAGCTGGCGGTACGCGTTCCTGGCGTCGGCCGTGGTGGCCGGCGTGCTGGCGGTGGTCGGCCTGCCGGCGTCGGTGTCGACGCGGTCGGCCGAGCGCACCTCGTTGCGCACCGCCTACACGCTGCCCGTGCTGCGCACCGGGCTGGCCGGTTTCATCGGCTGGGGTTGCCTTGGCGGGCTGGCGTTCCTGGTGTCGTTCCGGGCCGCCGACGCGCTCGGCCTGGCCGCGGGCGGCCGCGGCGTGCTGCTGACCGCGTTCGGCGTCGCCGGCATCCTGACCGCCCGGCCGGTGGGCAACCTGGTGGACCGGTGGGGTGGCCCGGCGTCGGTGGCCGTCGGGATGCTCACCGGCGGCGCGCTGCTGGCCGGTGTCGGCCTGGTGCACTCGGCGGTGGTCGCCGGGGTGCTGTGGGCGCTGGCCGGCGTGTCCAGCCAGTTCGTGCTGGTCGGGGTGAACTCGTTGGCGCTGTCCGGGCCGGGCAACCGCAGCGGTGTGGTGTCCGTGGTGCAGGCGTGCCGGTTCCTCGGCGCGTCCACCACACCCGTGGTGCTCACGCCGACGTACCACGTCAGCCCGCTGGCGGCGTTCCTCGTCCCGGTGGGCCTGCTGTTCGCCGGCACGCCGGCCGCGCTGGCCGGGCGCCGGTCAGAGCGCGATGCCCAGCAGGGCGTCCACGGCGACCCGTAGCGCGCGGGGTGCGGCCGGGTCGGTGCCGTGCCCGGTCAGCGCCTCGGCGGCCCACGCGTCGACGGCGGCCAGCGCCGCCGGGGTGTCCAGGTCGTCGGAGAGGTGGTCGCGCAGCCGGGCGATCGTCGCGTCGGCGGGCGGACCGGCGGCCAGGCCGACCGCCTCCCGCCACCGGTCCACTCGCCGCTGACCCTGGACGAGCACGTCGTCGGTCCACTCGCGGTCGGCGCGGTAGTGGCCGGACAGCAGGCCCAGCCGGACCGCCATCGGGTCCACGCCGTCGGCCCGCAGCCGGGACACGAACACCAGATTGCCGCGCGACTTGGACATCTTCTCGCCGTCCAGGCCGATCATGCCGGCGTGGGTGTAGTGCCGGGCGAACGGGTAGTCGCCGGTCAGCGCCTCGGCGTGGGCGGCGCTGTTCTCGTGGTGCGGGAAGGCCAGGTCCGATCCGCCGCCCTGCACGTCGATGCCGGTGCCCAGGCGGTTCAGCGCGATGGCGCAGCACTCGATGTGCCAGCCGGGCCGGCCGGGGCCCAGGTCGGTCTCCCAGGCCGGCTCACCCTCGCGGGCGGCCCGCCACAGCACCGCGTCCAGCGGGTGGCGCTTGCCCGGCCGGTCCGGGTCGCCGCCGCGTTCGGCGAACAGCGCGCGCATGGTCGGCTCGTCGTAGTTCGACTCGTAGCCGAACCGGCCGGTCGCGGTGTGGTCGAAGTAGATGTCCGGGTGCCGCTCGTCGGCCACCCGGTAGGCGGCACCGGTGGCCAGCAGCTTGGCCACCTGCTCGGCCACCTCGGGGATCGACTCCACGGCACCGATGTAGTCGCGCGGCGGCAACACCCGCAGGGCGACCATGTCCTCACGGAACAGGGCCGTCTCCCGCATGCCCAGCACGACCCAGTCGTCCTGGTCCCGCTCGGCCCGCTCCAGCAGCGGGTCGTCGATGTCGGTGACGTTCTGCACGTAGTGCACGTCGTGCCGGTTGTCCAGCCACTGCCGGTGCACCAGGTCGAAGGCCAGGTACGTGGCGGCGTGCCCGAGATGCGTCGCGTCGTAGGGCGTGATGCCGCAGACGTACATCGTGGCGGTCGGGCCGGGAGCGGTCGGGCGCACCTGCGCGGTCGACGTGTCGTACAACCGCAGCGGCCTCGGCTCGCCGGCCACGCGGGGCACCGGGTGGGACAGCCAGCTTTCCATGACCTTGAGATTAACGGCTCTCGTTGTCGATCCAGCAGGTCGCCGTTCGACGTGAGAGTGTCCGAGACAACACAGTGAAAGGAACGATCATGGCCAAGTACCTGGTCCTGCTGTACGAGGACGAGGCAGGCTACGCGAACGCCACGCCCGAACTGCGACAGGAAGTCCTCGAGGCGCACGGCCGGTTCCAGCAGCAGGCGGGTGCCGCGATCCTGGGCGGCGCGGCGTTGGAGCCGGTGAGCACGGCCACGTCGATCAGGGGAGACGTGCTCACCGACGGCCCGTTCGTGGAGACCAAGGAGAACATCGGCGGCTATTACCTGATCGAGGCGGAAGACCTGGACCAGGCGATCAAGATCGCCGGGATGGTGCCGGCCCGGTTCGGCGGCGTCGAGGTCCGGCCGGTCTGGAACATGTGACCGGGTTCGACCCGCGCGAGGCGGCCGCCGGGGCGGTCGACGCGGCGCACCGTCGCGAGTGGGCCTTCGTGCTCGCCGCGACGGCGCGCGTCGCGGGTGACCTCGACCTGGCCGAGGAGTGCGTCCAGGAGGCCTACCTTGCGGCGCTGGACATCTGGACCCGGCAGGGCGTGCCCCGCAACCCGGCCGCGTGGCTCACCACGACGGCCCGGCGGCGCGCGGTCGACGCGCACCGCAGGGCAGGCGTGCTGCGCGCCAAGCTGCCGCTCCTGGTGGAACCGGACGCCGGCGAGCCCGTCGAGCCGGACGCCATCCCGGACGACCGGCTGCGGCTGGTGTTCACCTGTTGCCACCCGGCGCTGGCGCTGGACGCGCAGGTCGCGCTGACGCTGCGGCTGGTGTGCGGGCTGACCACGCCCGAGATCGCGGGTGCGTTCCTGGTCAGCGAGTCGACCATGGCCGCGCGGGTGACCAGGGCGAAGAAGAAGATCGCCGCCGCGCGCATCCCCTACCGGGTGCCGGCCGGTGCCGACCTGGCCGACCGGCTGCACGCCGTGCTCGTCGTGGTGCACCTGGTGTTCACCACCGGTCACACCGCGCCGGTGGGCGACGAACTGGTGCGGGCCGACCTGGTGGAGCGCGCCATCCGGCTGGCCAGGATGCTGCTGGCGCTGATGCCCGACGAACCGGAGGTGCGCGGGCTGCTGGCGCTGCTGCTGCTCACCGACGCCCGCCGGGACACCTGGACCGACAACGTGGGCCGGGTGGTGCTGCTGGCCGACCAGGACCGGCGGCGCTGGGACCGGGCGGCCATCGACGAAGGCGTGACGCTGGTGCTGGCGGCGATGCGCCACCGCCCCGGCCGGTTCACGTTGCAGGCCGCCATCGCCGCGCTGCACGCCGAAGCGCCCAGCTACGCGGAGACCGACTGGCCGCAGGTGTTGCGCCTGTACGACCTGCTCGCGGTGGCGTGGCCCTCGGCGGTGGTGGAACTGAACCGGGCGGTGGCACTGGCGATGGTGGCCGGGCCGGACACCGCGCTGGCCAGGGTGGACGAGCTGGTCGCGCAGGGCCGCCTGGCCGGCTACCGCTACCTGCCGGCGACCCGGGCCGATCTGCTGCGCCGGTTGGGCCGGCACGCCGAGGCGGCCACCGAGTACCGCGCCGCCATCACGCTCTGCGCGAACGAAGCAGAAAGGGAGTTCCTGACCGCCCGGCTCGCCGAACTGGACGTGGCACGATGAAGCCGCCGACAGTGATCGACCGGGAGGCGCGGCGTGGACGTTCGGACCATCGACCAGAACTACGAGCAGTTGCGGGAACAGAGCCAGCGCACCGTGCAGGCGATCACCAACCTGGCGCAGAAGCTCCAGGTCGCCGCGAGCGACGGTGACCAGCAGGCCCGGGCGTGGTTGCTGGACCTCAAGGAGCTCACCCTCGGCGTGCAGCAGGAGCAGAACCAGGTCGCACTGTTGTTGCAGTCCATCCACAACTACGTCGCCAACCAGGCGCAGCAGCCGATCTACCAGCAGGCGCAGCCGCCCTACCCGCCGCCGTACCCGCAGCCGCCGATGTACCAGCAGCCGATGTACGCGGGCGGCGGCTTCGGCGGTTTCCTGGGCGGCGGTTTCGGCCAGGCCATCGCCACCGGCGCCGGTTTCGCCATCGGCGAGGACATCATCGACGACCTGTTCTTCTGATACGTTGGCCTGGTGACTGCCGGGTCGGCCTTGTGCCACAAGCTGATGAGGTTCCCGGCTGACACGTGATCACCCCGCGGGCCCGTGGCCCGCCACCGCGTGACCGTTCTGTGAGCGGGCATCGCGCGGAAAGGAGGTGATCATCGTGATTCCCCACTCGGAACCACCGGTGCCGCTGGAAACCTGGCAGCGGTTCCTGGCCGACCACGCGGACGGCGCCGCCCTGACCGGAGACGCGATCAGGGTCCTGCCGTTCGGCGCGATCGTGCATCTCGGCGACGGCATCCATGGCCTGATCCACGTCTCGGAATGGGTGACGCCGATCGAGGACGGCACCCAGGTCCGGGTCCGCATCCTCGACGTCGACACCGAACGACGGCGGATGAGCCTGGTACCGGCGTGAGGCACCAGTACTGAACCAACGGTGAAACGGCGGGGTGGACCCGGATCGGACCCGGGTCCACCCCGCCCGCTCAGCGCTGGCGGCGACCACGCAGGTAGTCGCTCACCACGGCGGCGCCGAGCCCGTCCAGGTCGGGTGCCACCACCCGGCCGCCACTGCGGCGGGCCACCAGGTCGACGAACGCGGCCAGGCTCGGGTCCTCGCCCAGCATGAACACCGTGACCGAGGCGCCCAGTTTGGCCAGTGTGTCCACCTGGGCCATCGTCACCGCGAGGGTGCGCGGCAGCGGCGGCCACTGGAAGTACGCCTCGCCGTCCGGTTCCAGGTGTGCGGTGGGCTCGCCGTCGGTGACCACGAGCACCACCGGCACGGCGTCCGGGTTGCGGCGCAGGTGCCTGGCCGCCAGCAGCAGCGCGTGGTGCAGGTTGGTGCCCTGTTCCCAGGCACCTTCCAGTGCCGTCAGCTCAGCGATGTCCACAGTGGACGCGTGCCGGCCGAACGTGATGACTTCCAAGGCGTCCGACCGGAACCGGGTGCCGATCAACTGGTGCAACGCCAGCGCGGTGCGCTTCATCGGCACCCAGCGGCCGTCCTGCACCATCGACCACGACGTGTCCACGCACAGCGCCACCGCGGCCCGCGACCGCTGCTCGGTCTCCATCACCTCGACGTCGGACACGTCCAGCTTGACCCGCCTGCTGCCCACCGAGGCGGTACGCAGCACGGCGTTGCGCACCGTCCTGGGCACGTCCCACGGCTCGGTGTCGCCGAACTGCCACGGCCGCGCGGCACCGGTCGGCTCACCGGCGGCGCCGGCCAGCGCGGTGTCCCGTTCCCCGCGCCGCGACCGCAACTGCCCGACCACGTCGCGCAGCGCGGTCTCGCCCAGGCGGCGCAATGCCTTGGGGGTCAACCGAAGCGACCCGTCCGGTGCCCGTTCGAACAGGCCCTGCCTGCGCAGTTCCCGCTCCAGCTCGGCCAACCGGGCCGCGTCCACCCGCGCGTCGTCGCCCAGTTGCCTGGCCAGCGCGTCCAGGTCGATGTCCTCCATGCGGGCGCCGGGATAGGACTGCGCCAGCTGCTCGGCCAGCGCGTCCAGTTCGGCGAGATCCTGCATGGCCTGCGCGCCCTCGCCCAGACCGAGCGGGTCCTGGCCGCGGAACCGCTGGCCGCCCTCCCAGTCCTCGCCGGGTCGCAGGGCCCGCAGGTTGGCGTCCAGCTGGGCCACCTGGGCCGCGATGCTCGGGTCGCCGAACGCCTGCCCGATCAGCTCGGACAGTTCCGCCCGCTGCTGCGCGGACATCGAGTTCATCATCCGCTGGGCGGCGGCGGCCCGGGCGGCGAGCGCGTCGATCAGCTCGTCGGTGTTGCGCGGGTTCTCCGGGAAGAACTCGCCGTGCTGGTCCATGAAATCGCGGAACTGCTGGGTGGTGTCCTCGCCCCTGGCGTGCGCGGACAGCAGGTTGTTCAGGTCCGACATCATCTGCCTGACCCGCTCGACGTCCTCCGGGCTGGTGTTCTGCAGGGCCTGTTTCATGCCCTGGAAGCGCGACTCCAGCAGTTCCTGGCCGAGCAGGTCGCGGATCTCCTGGTAGTTCTCCCGACCCTTCTCCGAGCGCCAGTCGTAGTCGGCCAGCTCGGTGACGGCCGCCGCGGTGCTCGGCGGCAGCGCGTCCAACTGAGCCTCGGCGAACCGGGCGTCGTCGGACGGGTCGGGGAACAGCGCGCCCCGCTCGGCCTCCAGTGCCTCGTCGAGCAGTTCGCGGACCCGTTGCAGGGTGCCGTCCAGCCGGTGCCGGCGGGAGATCTCCGAGCGCTTCTGCCACAGCTGCCGGGTGAGGTCGTCCAATCCGGTGCGGTCGCGCAGGCCCCGGCGCAGCAGCTCCTCCAGCGCCGTGCGCGGCGAGCTGCCCTCCATGACGTCGCGGCCGATCTCGTCCAGCGCCTCCCGCAGGTCCAGCGGTGGCGCCAGCGGGTCCGGCCCGTCGTGGTACGGGCCGTAGGCGTAGCGGTCGGGGCTGGTCACGGCCCGTACACCGCGGTGCCGTCGTCGGAGTCCTTGGCCACCTGCCGGGCCAGGAACAGCGCCTCCAGCGCGAACTCGACGGCGGCGGCGATCCGGGCCGGCGGCTCGGTCGCGGTCACGCCGAGCCGGCCGGCCACTTCGTGCAGCACGGGCAGTTCGGGCAGCGCGGACAGCACGTCCTTGCCGGGCACCCGTTCGCCGGTGGTGACCAGGTGGCCGTCGGACACCGCCTCGGCCAGCGGCCGCAGGTCCAGCCCGCCCAGCTTCACCCTGGCGGTCTCGGCGAACGCCTTGCGCAGCAGGTGGGTCAGGTGTTCCTGCTCGCGACCCTCCTCGCCGGACTCGAACTCCAGCTTGCCGCGCAGCACGGCCGGCACCGACTCCAGGTCGACCGCCCGGGCCACCGCGGGCTTCTCCCCGGTCAGCGCGGCCCGGCGCAGCGCGGCGGCGGCCACGGTCTCGGCGGCCGCGACGGCGAATCGCGCGGACACGCCGGAGCGCTGGTCGATCGCGGAGGACTCGCGCAGCTGCCGGACGAACCTGGCCAGCACCTCGATCAGCGGATCGGGCACCTCGGCGACGAGATCGGCCTCCTGCTTCACCAGCGCGACCTCGGCCGGCACGTTCAGCGGGTAGTGGGTGCGGATCTCGGCGCCGAACCGGTCCTTCAGCGGGGTGATGATGCGGCCGCGGTTGGTGTAGTCCTCGGGGTTGGCCGTGGCCACCAGGAGCACGTCCAGCGGCAGCCGCAGCGTGTAGCCGCGGACCTGGATGTCCCGTTCCTCCATCACGTTGAGCAGTGCGACCTGGATGCGTTCGGCCAGGTCGGGCAGCTCGTTGACGGCCACGATGCCGCGGTGCGCGCGGGGCACCAGACCGAAGTGGATGGTCTCCGGATCGCCCAGGCTGCGGCCCTCGGCCACCTTCACCGGGTCGACGTCGCCGATCAGGTCACCGACCGACGTGTCCGGGGTGGCGAGCTTCTCGGCGTAGCGCTCGGACCGGTGCCGCCACGCCACCGGCAGCTCGTCGCCGTACTCGGCGGCCATCCGGCGGCCGGCCGGGCTGATCGGCTCCAGCGGGTGCTCGCCGAGTTCCGCGCCCGCGATCACCGGGGTCCACTCGTCCAGCAGGCCGATCAGGGTGCGCAGCAGGCGGGTCTTGCCCTGGCCGCGTTCACCGAGCAGGACCACGTCGTGGCCGGCGAGCAGGGCTCGTTCCAGTTGCGGCAGCACGGTCCGGTCGAAGCCGACGATGCCGGGCCACGGGTCGCCGCCCTCGGCGAGCAGCGCGAGCAGGTTCTCCCTGATCTCGGCCTTGACGCCACGGGGCAGGTGGCCTGCGGCACGCAGCGCGCCGGCCGTCGTGGGCAGGTTCGGGGGTGCGGCGGGAACTGTCACGGCTTCGACGCTACGTCGAACCGCCGGTTCGGTCGACGTGGAGCGGCTCAAGCTGCGGTGACGGAAATTCGGTTGACAGTGGCGCTAGCGACGGCGACGCTGTGTCGCGCCTATGCCCTGAGCTGGGTGGCCGTGATGATCACCGGCGACCTGTCATTTCCTTGTCCGCCCTGCGCGAACAGCACATTCACCGGGCCGGTTGCAGCACGCCGGAAATCACCTCGTACGCTTACTCACCGTGTCCTGTCCGAGCGCCACGATGGTGGTCTGGACGTCGGCGTGGCTGCACGGCGCCGCCGCGGCCGACGATGTTCTCGACGCTCTCCAGTCCTGGGCCGAAGCGCACGAGGTGACCGCGCACGACGCGGCCACCGCCGAGCGGTTCGGCCTGCCCGGTCCCGGTGGGCCGCCCGCGTCGCCCGCGATGCTGCTGGCCACCGCGCGCCGGCTGGCGGTGACCGGTGGCGAGCTGGTGCTGCCGGTGGCCGGTGACCTGCGCGGCCTGCGCAGTGACGCGGTGTTCGCTGCCGCGGCGCTGCACGCCGGCGAGGCGGCGGTGCTGACCACCGTCCCCGACGCGGCGGCCGAGCAGCCGACGGCGGGCGAACTCGGCCTGGTGCCGGAACGGGTGGCCGACGGCGTGATCCGCTGGACGGCGTTCGCCCTGCCCGTGACGCCGGCCGGCGAGTCGACCCCACTGGGTGAGGCGGAACACGAACTGTCCGGCGCCATGCGCGCCGCCGCGACCGCGCTGGTCGAGCTGGACGTGGCCCGCCACCGACCCGGCGTCCGCGCGGAGATCTCGGCACTGGTCGAGGGCCAGCCCCGCACCCCGTGGCCGCCCGGCATGCCCAGCCGCGCGCTGCGGGTGTTGCAGCGCGCCAGCGAGGTGGCCGCCATCCTGCACGTGGCCACCAGCGACGAGCCGGGTGGCGCGGTCTCGGCGTCCGCCATCCGCCGCCGAGCCGAAGCGTTGCGCCCGCTGGACCACGCGGTCCGTACGGCCCGCAAGGCAGCGGTCGCCGAAGCCGTCCGCTCCTTGTCCGACCACGCTGGTAAGCGGTAGGCGCCGCAGCCCGATCACCCCCGCCTGTGCGGGCGATCCGTGCTGCGCTCAAGTCGCGACGATGGTCGCGGCCGCCGACAACACCTGATTCCGTATTTTGATGCATTTCTACTGAACGGGTAATTCGGCGCCAACACCTATTCTGTTCGAGCGGGCGTGTCCTTCTCATGTTTGTCGGTTCGCCGTTCTATCGCGTCCAACACACTTCGCAAACAATCCAACCTTTTCGGAGGACACATGGGTTATGTCAGGCCGCACATCCGCGACGGCCGCCGAGTCCGCGGCTACTATCGGTCAGATCCGCACCTCGGCGTCGGCGCGGGCGGAGTACTGCTGGCGATCATTCTCGTGATGGCCATCCTTTCGCGGCAAGCTGAGAGGTTGCAGCCAAACATTCCCGGCTGAAACGCGACGCGATGTTCGCCGCGATCGGCATGCGCAATCCGGGGAAGGTGATCCGGGTGATGTGGTCCGCACCGCACGACACCACACACCCCAGCCCCGTGGGTCCGCCTGGCACCGTTCACCAGGCCGAGCCGACGCTGACCACGCAGAGCGCGAGCGACGCGATCACCCTGATCGCAACCGTCATCGGCTCACTGGCCGCCGTGCTGGCATTGTTCATCTGAGTGGTCGGGCCGCCGGCGTCGTCCGGCGGCCCGATCGTCGCGCAGGACTAGGGACGCGACGGGCGGCGTAGTTCGCAGCAGCCGACCGCGCACGGTTCGCCGTTGCGGGTGCAGCCCGCCGCGGTGAAGTCGGACAGCTTGCGAACCGGTGCGTCGGCGATCTGCTCGCGCACCAACTCCACCACCAGCTCAGCGAACCGGGGATCGGTGCCCGGCGTGGCCGCCCTGGCGAAGCCCATGCCCAGTTCCTCGGCCTTGGCCTTGGCCTCGGTGTCCAGGTCCCACACCACTTCCAGGTGATCGGACACGAACCCGATCGGGCTCACCACGACCGAGGGCACGCCGGCCGCGTGCAGGTCCGTCACGTGGTCCACGATGTCCGGCGCCAGCCACGGCACGGCGGGCAGGCCGGACCGGGACTGCCACACCACGTCGTACTCGGCCACGCCCACCCGCTCCGCGACCAGTCGCGCCGCCTCGGCCACCTGACGGGAGTACCGGTGGCCGCCCTCGTCCGGCGGCCCGGCGGCGGCGTCCGCCGCCGAGGGCACCGAGTGGGCGGTGAACACCAGTCGGGCGTCGGGCAGCCAGGCCCGCCGCACCGCGTCCGCGACGGCGTCGACGAACAGCGGATGGTCGAAGAACTGGCGCAGTTTCACCAGATCGGGTGCATTGTCACCGACGGCGGCCCGGGCCCGTGTGATGTCCTCGTCGTACTGGCGACACGCCGAGTACCCGCCGTAGGCGCTGGTGGGGAAGACCAGCGCGGTGCGCGCGCCGTCCTTCGCCATGGCCGCCACGGTGTCCTCGACCATCGGATGCCAGTTGCGGTTGCCGAAGTAGACCGGCAGCTCGATGCCGGCCCGGTCCAGCTCGGCCCGCACGGCCGCGATGATCTCCCGGTTCAGCCCGTTGATCGGGGACACGCCCCCGAAGTGCAGGTAGTGCTGGGCCACGTCGGCCAGCCGTTCCCTCGGTACGCCCCGTCCCCTGGTCACGTTCTCCAGGAACGGCATGACGTCGTCCGGCCCCTCGGGACCGCCGAACGACAGCAGCAGCAGAGCATCCACGTCCGCTCACATTCCGGTGGCGTGCACTCCCCCGTCGACCAGCACCATCGAACCGGTGGTGGCCGGCAGCCAGTCGGACAGCAGCGCACAGATCGACTTCGCGACGGGCGTCGCGTCGTTGACGTCCCAGCCCAGGGGGGCACGCCCGTCCCAGGCGTTCTCCATCGTCTCGAATCCGGGGATCGACTTGGCCGCGATGGTGCGCAGCGGACCGGCCGACACCAGGTTCACCCGGATCCCGCGCGGGCCCAGTTCCCGTGCCAGGTAACGGGTAACCGACTCCAGCGCCGCCTTGGACACGCCCATCCAGTCGTAGGACGGCCACGCCACCCGGGCGTCGAAGTCCAGGCCGACGATCGAACCGCCACCGGTCATCAGCGGCAGGCATGCCACGGCCAGCGACTTCAGCGAGTACGCCGACACCTGCACCGCCTTCGACACGTCCTCCCACGGCGCGGCCAGGAAGTCGCCGCCCAGGCAGGACGCGGGCGCGTTGGCGATCGAGTGCAGCACACCGTCCAGGCCGTCCACGTGCTCGCGGATCCGGTCGGCCAGCGAGTCCAACTGGTCGGGGTCGGTGACGTCGAGTTCGATCACCGGCGGCTCCTGCGGCAACCGCTTGGCGATCCGTTCCACCAGGCTCATCCGGCCGAACCCGGTGAGCACCACGGTGGCGCCCTGTTCCTGGGCCACCCTGGCGGCGTGGAACGCGATGGACGCGTCCGTGATCACGCCGGTGATCAGCAGGCGCTTGCCGTCGAGCAGTCCTGGCACTGTCGTCTCCCTACAACGCTGTCGGTCAGTTGGTCAGTGGCCCATGCCGAGTCCGCCGTCCACCGGCAGCACGGCACCGGTGATGTACCCCGCGGCGTCGGACGCGAGGAACGTGACCGCCGCGGCCACCTCGTCGACCGAGGCGTACCGGTTCAGCGGCACCTGCGACAGGATCTCCTGCCGGCGCGCCTCGGGGAGTGCCTCGGTCATGTCGGTGGCGACGAAACCCGGTGCCACGACGTTGGCGGTGATGTTGCGTGAACCCAGTTCCCGGCTGATCGACCGCGCCATGCCGACCATGCCGGCCTTGCTGGCCGCGTAATTGACCTGCCCGGGTGACCCCATCAGGGCGACCACGGACGACACGAACACGATCCGGCCCCACCGGGCCCGCAGCATGGCGCGGGTGGCGCGCTTGGCCACCCGGTACGAGCCGGTCAGGTTGGCGTCGATCACCCGGGTGAACTGGTCCTCGCTCATCCGCATCAGCAGCGTGTCGTCGGTGATGCCGGCGTTGGCCACCACCACCTCGACCGGTCCGTTGGCCTGCTCGACCTCGGTGAACGCGGCGTCGACCTGGTCGGTGTCGGTCACGTCACAGCGCACGCCGAACAGGTCGTCGGGCACGGCCGAACCGCGGTGGGTGATGGCGACCTGGTGTCCCTGCTCGACGAACGCCCTGGCGATCGCCAGGCCGATGCCCCGGTTGCCGCCGGTGACCAGAACGGACCGTCCCACTGTGCTCGCTCCCCCGTCGCCGTCGTCGTCGCCGGGTGCGCCCGGCCGGTCCGCGTGAGGCTATCCGCTGGCGCCCGATCCGCCCTCGGCGGACCGCTGCATGCCCTCGATCGGTGGCTGTCGGATATCTCACGCCGCCGGTCGTAGGGTGGTCGGCGTGATCATCGGGTTGTTGCATCCGGGGATGATGGGCGCGGCGGTGGGGGCGCAACTGGTGGCCGGCGGCCATCGGGTGTCCTGGTGTCCGGTGGGCAGGTCGACGCGGTCGGCGGCGCGGGCCGACCAGGCCGGCTTACATCCGAGCGGATCACTGGCCGAGTTGCTGGCCAGCAGCGACGTGGTGTTCTCCATCTGCCCGCCTGCCTACGCGTCGGGCGTCGCGGAGCAGGTCGCGGCCGCCGGTTACGCCGGACTGTTCGTGGAGGCCAACGCCATCAACCCGGCACGGATGGCGAGCATCGCGACCCGGCTGCGGGCGGCGGGCGCGACCGTGGTGGACGGCTCGATCATCGGCCCGCCACCCGGTGGCGAGCGGATCGCCCGGGTCTACCTGGCCGGTCCGGCCGACGCGATGCGGACGGTGACGGACCTGCTCGCCGGCAGCGCGGCCATGCCGAAGCCGATGGACGAGCGGATCGGGTCGGCGAGCGCGCTGAAGATGGCGTACGGGTCGTTCCAGAAGGCCAGCCAGGCGCTGGCGGCGGTGAGCCACGCGCTGGCCGACGACTTCGGTGTGACGCCGTTCCTGGAGGCCGAGGCCGCCCGCTGGGGTGGCAACGCGCTGGCCGGGCGCGCCGATTTCGCCGACGTGGCGACGCGGGCGTGGCGGTGGGCGCCGGAGATGGACGAGGTGGCCGAGACGCTACGCGGCGCGGGCCTGCCCAACGCGCTGGCCACCGGCGCGGCGAACGTGTTCCGCCGGTGGGACGCGGACAAGGACGACGTCAACCTCGACCCGGACACCGCCCTGCGGCACCTGCGTGTCACCGGCGACTGAACCGGCGTCACATCCGCGCCAGGAAGGTCACCCGGCCGTCCGGCGTTGTGCGGTGTGTGGATGTGGCGGTGATCGGAGCGGGCCAGGCGGGGCTGTCCAGCGCGTACTTCCTGCGGCGCGCCGGGCTGGACTTCGTGGTGCTGGACGCGGATGCCGCGCCCGGCGGCGCGTGGCAGCACCGGTGGCCGACGCTGCGGATGGCCACCGTGCACGGGATCTTCGACCTGCCCGGAATGCACTTCGACCCGCCCCAGCCCGACGAGTCGGCCGCCGTGGCGGTGCCCGCCTACTTCGCCGCGTACGAGCGGATGTTCGACCTGCCGGTGCGGCGGCCGGTGCAGGTGACGTCGGTGACTCGTGCGGATGATGGTTTTGTCCTGCGTTCGGCTGCCGGCGAGTGGACGGCGCGGGCGGTGATCAACGCGACCGGGACGTGGCGGACACCGTTCTGGCCGCACTACCCGGGCCAGGAGACGTTCCGGGGCCGGCAGTCGCACACGGCCGACTACCGGGGACCGGCCGAGTTCGCCGGGCAGCGTGTGGTGGTCGTCGGCGGTGGCACGTCGGCCGTGCAGTTGCTGGCCGAGATCGCCGACGTGGCCACGACGACATGGGTGACCCGCAGGCCGCCGGTGTTCGTCGACGGTCCGTTCACCGAGGAGTACGGCCGCGAAGTCGTGTCCCTTGTGGACGAGCGGGTGCGGGCCGGGCTGCCGCCACGCAGTGTGGTGAGCGTGACGGGGTTGGCGCGGACGCCTGCCGTGGTGGCGGCGGAGGCCAAGGGTGTGTTGCGGCGGCTGCCGATGTTCGAGCGGATCACGCCGGACGGGGTGGTGTGGGCGGACGGCCGGTTCGTGGCGGCCGACGTGATCGTGTGGGCGACGGGGTGGCGGGCCAGCCTGGATCACCTGGCGCCGCTGCGGTTGCGCGAGGCCGGTGGCGGGATCCGGATGGACGGCACGAGGGTGGTCGCCGAGCCACGGTTGCACCTGGTGGGCTACGGCCCGTCGGCGAGCACGGTGGGCGCGAACCGGGCCGGCCGCGACGCGGTCCGGGAGATCAGCGCGCTGCTGGCCAGCCGGGACGGGCGGGACGACCGTGCGTACCATCCCGGGCGACGGGCCGGGTGACCAGCAGCGGCCCTCCACGCACCCCCGGAGGCGAGCGGTGAGCAGCCGATCCGGCGAGTTGTTCGACCAGGGCCTGGATTTCTTCGCCGCCGCCGCCGCCCGGCTGCGTGCCGAGGACTGGGAGCGGCCGACGCCGTGTGCCGGCTGGACCGCTCGTGACGTGCTGGGCCACCTCACCATGACGGCCGGCTACGCGACCGGCGTCATGGGCGGCCCACAGCCCACGTTCCCCGACGTGGCCCGTCCCGGCGATCTCGTCGACGGCGACCCGGTCGAATGGTGGCGTGCGACGGCGGAGCGGGCCCGGGACGCGCTCCGGGACGCCGATCTGGATCGGGCGATGGAGACTCCGCTCGGCCGGACCGTTGCCGACGACCTCGCGATCCCGGTGATCGACCTGTACGTCCACGCCTGGGATCTCGGCACCGTGATCGGCAGCGACGTGGAGATCCCCGCCGACCTCATCGACTACGCCCACGGCTATGTCGATCCGCTACCGGTGGACCTGGTTCGCGGCGACGGCCGGGCGTTCGCCCTGCCGGTCCCGGTGGCCGCCACCGCGACGCCGACCGAGCGATTCATCGCCTGGACCGGCCGCGCGGCGCGGTGATCCGGCGGCCCCACGGCCGGGTGAGCAGTGCGCCGACGATGGCGATCAACGCCGCCACGGTGGGGAGCACGAACGCGGCGGAGCCGCCGAACCGGTCGGCGAGTTGCCCGGCCACTCCGGCGCCCAGCGCGATGCCGGTCACGCTCACCGTGCCGAGCACCGTGAGCACGGTGGTCACCCGGCGTGCGGGTGCGGACCGTTGCGCGAGTTCCGTTGCGGCGATGGCCAGCGGTGCGACCGCCAGCCCGGCGCAGCCGAGTGCGACGGCGAGACTGACCGGTCCGTGACAGAACGGCAGCGGCAGGGTGAGCACGGCCAGCAGGGCCGCCGCCCCGATCGCCTTGGTGCGCACCGGAATCCGCGCCGGCAGCAAGGTACTGAGCAGCCCGGCCACGCCACTGCTGGCGCCCAGCGCGGCATAGACGGGACCGGTGAGTGACCGCTGCCCATCGGCGCCGAGAATCGCGGCCAGGCCGGTCTGGGTGGCACCGAACACGATCCCGATGCCGGCGAACACCAGGCCGAGTGTGGCCACGGTGCGCCACGGCAGCGGCTCGCGATCACGGCCCCGGGCCGACCGGGAAGCAGGCAACGCGGTCGGGTGCAACGCGAACACGATCTGCCCGCCGCCACTGAGCGCCGCCGCCACGACCAGCGGCAGCCAGGGCGCCACGACGCTCAGCGTGCCGGCCAACGCCGGGCCGAGGACGAACGACATCTCGTCCGCCGAGCCTTCGTAGGCCATCGCGGTGGCGAGGAGCCCGGCGCCATCGGACCGGCCGCGTGCGAGCCAGGCCCAACGGCTGCGGGCGAGCGCCCCGATCTGTGGATTGGCGAACCCCAACGCCGCCGCCGCGACGACGGCGTGGGTGCCGGCCAGCAGGACGAACATGGCGGTGGCGGCCACGTTCGCCACGGCCGCGGCCACGCCGACCGCACGGTGGCCGTACCGATCGGCGAGCGAGCCGAGCACCGGCCCGCCGATCGCGCAGCCCGCGCTGTAACCGGCCAGCGCGAACCCGCCGAGTCCGTAGTCACCGCTGCCCGCGGACACCAGCAGCAGCACGCCCAGCGGTGTCATGGCCTGCGGCAGGCGGGCGGTGAAGCCGGCGGCGAGAAACGACCAACCGGTGACGGCGGGCAGTCGGCGCAGGGGTGTTCGAACAGCGTGCGTGGCCATCGGATGCGCTCCCAGGACGTGCGACGGGAGCGCGACACCCCACCCTGACGCGCCGTGGCCCTACAGCGGTCGAAGTCTATCCCGCACGGCGCCGCGGCAGCGGCTACGGCAGCCGTTGCCCGATCAGCAACGACCCCAGCGCCGACGCGATGGCCAGTAACGTGCCCAGGATCAGCCACGGCCGGCTGGCGTCGGCCTTCTTGTTCTCGAACCCGATCTGCTGCCCCAGCCGGGCATACACCTGCTGCAACTGCCCGGCACTGGCCGCCCGGTAGTAGCTTCCGCCGGACAGGTTCGCCACGTTCTGCAGCGACCCGTCGTCCACCGGCACGGCCACCTGCTCGCCGCCGATGTCCACCACGCCGTGGTCGGTGCCGAACGAGATCGTCGAGATCGGTACTCCGGAGGACTTGGCCGCCTTCGCCTGGCTGTAGGCGCCGCGCGGATCGTTGAGGTCCTGCGGAATGGTCTCCTTGCCGTCGCTCATCAGCACGATCGCGGCAGGTGGCGGACCGGACGGGCCGGCCAGCACCCGGCCGAAGCTCTGGATGGCCTGCAACGACGCGGCGATCGCCTCGCCGGTCGCCGTCGCCTCGGCCAGTTTGAGACTGCTGATCGCCTCGTCGACCGCCTGGTGGTCCTGGGTCGGCGACACGAGCACGGTCGCGGAACCGGCGAACGACACCAGGCCGAGGTTGATGCCGGTGGGCAGGCCGTCAGCGAACTGCTTCGCGGCCACCTGCGCGGCCTGCAGGCGGTTCGGCTGGACGTCGGTGGCCTCCATGGACAGCGACACGTCGATCACCAGCATCACGGTCGCCCGGTTGCGCGGTACCCGCTGCTCGGCCGTCGGACCGGCCAGTGACACGCTCAGCAACACCAGCGCCACCACCAGCAGCACCGCCGGCACGTGCCGCCACCAGCCCTGTCGGCCGGACGCGACCCGTTCCAGCAGCGCCAGGTTGGTGAACCGCATGGTGCGCCGGATGCGGACCCGCTGCGCGATCACGTATCCGACGGCCAGCCCCACGGCCACCGCGATCAGCAACAGCCACCACGGCGCCGCGAAACCGGACAGGCTCAGGCCGAACATCAGGCCGCCCCTCCCGACCACCGGCGCTTCCGTCCCACCACGAACCGCACGGTATCGGCGATCCAGTCCGAGTCGGTGCGCAGCACCAGGTGACCGGCGCCGGCACCGCGGATCGCGGCCGCCACCTCGGTCCGGTGCTCCTGTGCCGCGGCGGCGAACTCGCGGCGCAGCAACGGAGTCGCGTGCACCTCGCGCTGCCGGCCGGTCTCCGGGTCGGCCAGGACGACGGTGCCCACCTCGGGCAGGTCGACGTCCCTGGGGTCGACCACCTCGACACACACCAGGTCGTGCCGGCCGGACAGGCCGCGCAGCGGGCGTTCCCAGTCCCGCGGGCCGAGGAAGTCGGACACGATGACCGCGAGCCCGCGCCGGCGGGGTGGGCGGCGCAGCTGTTCCAGCAGTTCGGCGAGATCGCCCCGGGTGCCGATGGGCGCCGATGGTGTGGTCGCGATCGTGCGGAGCATCGCCCTGGCGTGCGCCAGACCGCCCCTGGCCGGCATGCGGACGGTCTGCTCGCCGGTGGCGACGACGGCGCCGATCCGGTTGCCACCACCACTGGTGAGGTGGGTGATGGCGGCGACCGCGCACACGACGAGATCCCGCTTCTCGCAGACGGCGGTGCCGAAGTCCAGGCTGGGCGAGCGGTCCACCGCCACCCAGGTCTCCAGTTCCCGGTCCGCCACGGTCTCCCTGATGTGCGGCACGGTGGTCCTGGCGGTCACGGCCCAGTCCATCCGCCGCACGTCGTCACCCGGCTGGTAGGGCCGGGCCTCCCCCGGTTCGGTGCCCGGACCGGGCACCAGGCCGAGGTGGTTGCCCTGCAGCAGGCCGTCGAGTTTGCGCCGGACGTCCAGTTCCAGGGTGCGCAGCCCGGCCGCCAGCCGGTCACCCTGCAGTATCGGCGGAGCCCAGGACGGTCGATCGCCGCGCTCCGCTGTGGTGGGGTGTTCGGTCACCGGATCGCCGGCGCCTGCTGGCCGGGCCCCTGTGGGCGGGCCGACACCTGCGGCAACGGCACGGTCTGCAGTACGCGCGTGATGATGTGATCCAGCGGCACGCCGTCGGCCAGCGCGTCGTAGGACAGCACGAGCCGGTGGCGCAGCACGTCGGGCACCACGTCGACCACGTCCTGCGGCAGCACGTAGTCCCGGCCGCGGACCAGGGCCAGCGCCCGCGCGGACGCGATGATGCCCAGGCTCGCGCGCGGCGACGCGCCGTAGGACACCCAGCCGGCGACGTCGCTCAGGCCGTGGTCGCCCGGCGTGCGGGTGGCGATCACCAGCCGCACGACGTAGTCCACCAGTGCGTGGTGCACGAACACCCGGGACGCGACGCCCTGCAGCCGGTTCAGCTCCTCGGGCGTGATCGCCTGCTGTGCCTCGGGCGGCTCGACGCCCATCCGGTAGACGATCTCCCGTTCCTCCTCGGCCGTCGGGTAGTCGACGACGATCTTGAACAGGAACCGGTCGCGCTGGGCCTCGGGCAGCGGGTAGACGCCCTCGTTCTCGATCGGGTTCTGCGTGGCGAGCACCAGGAACGGGTTGGGCATGGGGAACGTCTCGCCGCCGATGGACACGTGCCGCTCGGCCATCACCTCGAGCATGGCCGACTGCACCTTGGCCGGCGCGCGGTTGATCTCGTCGGCGAGCACGAAGTTGGCCACCACGGGACCGAGTTCCACGTCGAAGGACTCGCTGCCCTGCCGGTAGATCCGGGTGCCGAGGATGTCGGCGGGCACCAGGTCGGGGGTGAACTGGACGCGGGAGAACGAGCCGCCGACGACCTTCGCGAACGTCTCCACCGCAAGGGTCTTGGCCACGCCGGGCACGCCCTCCAGCAGTAGGTGTCCCTTGGCCAGCAGCCCGACGAGCATCCGTTCGACGAGGCGGTCCTGCCCGACGATGACCCGCTTCACCTCGAACGCGGTGCGCTCCAGCAGTTGCGCGTCCCGCGTCGGGGGTTGGGTGGTGGGTGGAATCCCACCCTGCCGTCCGACGATGTCCGCGATCTGCCCCGGTTCGGTCATCAGCCGACCATCCTCCTGCCGTGTCGTCTCTGCGTGCCGGCGAAACTTCGGAGGTCACCCGGGCAGCAACGGTCCAGTGCCGCAGCCCAGCCAACCCGATCACCAGTGTGACGGCTGTGAAGCACGTCAGGCCAGGTACCCCTCCGGTGCGCCGGCCAGATAGCGGGCCAGATCGGCCTGCGTGTCCACGTCCGCCGACTCGCCGGGCAGCTCGGCCACCTCCGTGACGCGCAGCCCGGCCAACACCGACCGCAGTGATCTTCCCACCGGCTCGGCGGGCAGCGCCGCCCGCACGGCCGCGGTTCGCCACATGCTGATCAACCACTGCCGGTGCCCGCCCGCGTCGCGGAGCACGGCGCCGTCGACGCCGTCGGCAACCGCGGTGCGCAGCCGCTCCAGCGTGCCGGCCGTGACGCCGGTCAGGTCGGCGGCCAGGAGCGCGAGCTGGTCCGGTTCGCCGGGCAGCGCGGCCAGGCCGGCGGCGAGGGCGGCGAGCGGTCCGCCGCCGCGCGGCTGTTCCAGGGTCCACAGCACCGGCCGGCACACCGGTCGAGCCGGGCCGACCACCACGACGGCGTCGGCCCCGCCGACCGCGTCCAGCGCCCGGTCCAACAGCGTCCGGCCGGCCACCGAGATGCCGGGCTTGTGCCGGCCGCCGAGCCGGCTGCCGCTGCCACCGGCCAGCAACACCGCACTCCACACGCCAGCCACGGTAGGCGACCACCCCGACAGCCGGCAGCCCGAAATAGGCGGTCGCCGGCTACAGCACCCTCGTGGCGAACGGCATGATCCCGCCGTAGTAGCGGACCGACGTGACCCGCACGGGCATGCCGGACTCGTACGCCTCGACCATCTGGCCGTGCCCGATGTACAGGGTCACGTGGTGGATGCCGGACGCCCGGCCGTTGGACGAGTAGAACAGCATGTCGCCGGGCCGGATCTGGGACAGCGGCACGTGCCGGCCGGACTGGTACTGGTAGCCGCTGAAGTGCGGCAGCGACACCCCGGCGCCCGCGAAGGAGTAGACCATCAGGCCGGAGCAGTCGAAGCCGATCTTGTCGAAGTCGCCGAACATGTCCGCGACGCCGAAGTCGTGGATGCCCCGGGTCGGGCCCGACGCGTTGCCGCCGCCCCAGGCGTAGATGACGCCGACCGCGGACAGCGCCCGGGAGATCACCGTGGCCGCCGATCCGCCGGACGCGAGCGACACCGTGTGGTGCCGGCCGGCGTGCGAACCGGATGCCGCGGCGGCGGCCTGCCTGGCTTCCTCGGCCTGCTTGGCGGACAGCCACGCCTGGTACTGCTTCTGCTGCGCCTTGAGTCCGGCGACGTCGGACTGCGCCGCGGACAACTGCCGCTGGAGATCGGCCTGGGTGGCCCGCAACTGCCTGGCCTGCGCCGCTTCACTGCCGGCCGCGGCGACCGCACTGGCGACGGCGGCGTCGGCTGTCTGCTTGGCGGCTGTGGCGGCCGCCTGTTTCCGCTTGGCGATGGTCAGGGCCGCGCGGGCGACCGAGTCCGCGTTGGCCTTCTGCACCTGGGCCTGCCGCATCTGCTGCAGGATGTCCAGTTCGGACCCGCTGATCTCGTTGAGCAGGGTCTGCCGCTCCAGCAGGTCCTTCGGGCTCTTGGCGCCGAAGTAGGCGGAGACCGAACCGAGTGTGCTGCCCTGTGCGTAGCTGCCGGCGGCGAACGCGTCCACTTTGGCGCGGAGCGCGGCGATCGCCTTGGCGGCCGCGGTGGAGGAGATCTGCGCCGCGGTCGCGGTGTGCTGTGCCTGGGTGGCCGCGTCCCGGGCGGTCTGCAGGTCGACCAGCGCCTTGTTGGCGTCCTCCTGCTTGAGCTCGACCTGGTCCTGCAGGCTCTGCAGGGCGGCCTGGGCCGAGGAGAGCCGGCTGGTGATGTTGCCGACCGCGCCCGCCTTCGCGTCCGCCTGCCGCTGTGCCGCCTTGATCTGCGAGTTGCTCGGATGCGGCGGTGGCGGCGGCACGGCGTCCGCCGACGTGGCCACCGCCAGTTGCAGTCCCACCGCCGCGACCACCGCGGCCCCGGCCAGTCGCAGACCGCGCCGCCGTCTCGGCACAGCAGCCACGTTCCCCACCTCCCGATCGACCCCGCCCGCCGGGACCACCTGTCGGCGTAATGGCGATCCGCCGAACAGCGGCATCGGGCAGGGCAGAGTCACTGTGCCACTTCTACCTCGGTCATTGCCATACGTACCAGCGCAAACTACGGCAACGACAACCACATGAGTCACAAATTTGTACGCACGGTGACCAAATATCGCACGGTCGGTGACGGAAAGTCGACAACTGTCACACGATCGGGTTGACCCGATCAGAGCAACGTGGAGCGGGTCCACCCGCGCCCGAGCCGCCGGGCGGCGAGCACGGCGGCCACCACGGCGATCGCGAGCAGCACCACCAGTGCCCGCAGCACCTGCCCGGTGGCACCGTCGACGGCACCACGCAGCGCGGACATCGCCCAGTAGGCGGGCGACGCGGGTGCCAGGTGCCGCGCCCAGCCGGGCAGCGCGGCCAGCGGCACCAGCGCACCGCCGAGACTGGTGGCCGCGAAGCCGCCGATGTCCTGCACCGCGGAGAACGCCGCCTGGCTGCGCAGCATGGTGCCCAGCGCGGTGCCGACGCACAGCAGGGTCACCGACCACACCAGGACGGCCACCGCGAGCAATGACACGTCGGCGATCCGCACGTCCAGCACCGCCACCCCGAAGCCGAGCACGACCACCTGCTGCACCACGAGCATGACCAGCACCGGAAATGCCTTGCCCACCAACAGTTCCGCCGGCCGCAGCGAGGTCGCGCGCAGCCGGTCCCAGGTGTGCCAGGACCGCTCGGTCAGGATCGCGGTGCCCACAATGGACAGTGCGAGCAACGAGAACAGCACCAGCATCCCGGTGACCGCCTGACTGTCGCCGGCCGCCCGCCCGCCTGCCATGGCGGCGCGGTAGAGCGGTTCGAACACGACGATGGCGACCAGCGGCATCAGCAGCCGGGACAGCAGCGGGCCCGGCTCGCGCAGCATCAGGACTGTGTTGTGGCGGACCAGGGCGCCGGTCCGCAGGGTGGCGTCATGCGGCATGGGAGGTCAGTCCTTCCAGGGAGCGGTAGAGGTCGTCCAGGCCGGGCCGGTGGATGTCCACCGACTCCGGCTGCCGCCCGTCGGACAGCACGGCGGCGAGGGTGGCGGCCGGGTCGAAGGTGTTGACCCGGACCGGTGGCACGCCGTCGCCGAAGCCGACGCTCACCTCGGCGGGCAGCCCGGCGAGCAGTTCGGCCTGGCTGCCCCTGGCGATCACCCGGCCGGCGTCGGCGACCGCCAGCGTCGCCGCCAGGTCGGCGAGTTCGGGCAGGTAGTGGGTGGTGTAGACGACACTTGCGCCGGCCGCCGCCCTGGCCAGCACGGCGGCCAGCAGGGCGCGCCGGGTGGTCGGGTCGGCGCCGACGGTGGGCTCGTCCAGCAGCAGCACGGCCGGTGCGGGCAGCAGCGCGCACGCCGCCTGGGTGCGCCGCCGCTGGCCGCCGGAGAGCCGGCCGACCTGCTGGTCGAGCACGTCGGTGAGCAGCAGTTCCTCGGCGGTGGCCTCGATCGCGGCCCGCAGCGCGCCGGCGCGCAGGCCGGCCAGCGAGCCGAACAGCCGCAGGTGCTCGCGCACGGTCGCGGGCAGGTAGAGCGCCTGGTCCTGGGGTGCGACACCGACCAACCGGCGGACCGCGCGCCGGTCGCGCAGGGCGTCCACCCCGGCCACGGTGACCTGCCCGGCGTCCGGCCGGACCAGTCCGGTGACCACGTCGACGAACGTGGTCTTGCCGGCGCCGTTGCGGCCCACCAGCCCGACGATCTCCCCCGGCCGCGCGGTCAGGTCGAAGCCGTCCAGCGCGGCCCGTGCGCCGTAGCGCTTGATCAGTCCGGTCACGGTCAACACGGCGACCTCCGTTGGTGATCTACGTTGTATAGATCTACACTGTATAGATATGGGCGACCGCCGACAAGAGATCCTCGACGCGGCACTGGCCATCGCCGACGAGAAGGGGTTGCCGTCGGTCACGATGCGGGCGGTCGCCGAGCGCGTCGGCGTCACGCCGATGGCCCTGTACCCGCACGTCGGCGACAAGGACGGGCTGCTGGACGGCATGCTCGGCCGGCTGCTGGGCCGGCTCCGCATCGCCGACGACGGCGACTGGCGGCAGCGCCTCGCCGTGCTGGCCCGGGCCATGCGCGCGCTGGCCAGGGAACATCCGGGCGCCACGTCCCTGCTGTTCGCCCGGCCCACCGTGTCACCGGACGCGGTGCGCGTGGTCGACGCGATCTACTCGGCGCTGCTGGAGGCGGGCGTGCCGCCGGCGGACGTGCCCAGGATCGAACGGTTGGCCAGCACGTTGATCCTCGGTTTCGCGGTGTCCGAGGCCAGCGGCCGGTTCGGCACCGGCACCCTGAACCAGCGGGCCAGGCGCGGCCAACTGCCCGACTGCGACCTGCCCGGTCACCACGCGCTGGCCGAGACCCTGGACGCCGAGGTCGACTGGAGCGCCGAGTTCGAGGCCGACCTGGCCGACATCACCACCCTGATCGAGAGCTACGCCCGACGCTGATCAGGGCCTTGTGTACCTTGACGGTTACGTAACAAGCTCGGTACGTTCACCCACATGACCAACCGCATCGTGGGCACCCTGTGTACCGCCGACGGCAAGGGCGTCGTGCGCATGGAGGACCGTTTCGACACCGACATCGACGATCTGTGGTCGGCGTTCATCGATCCCGATCGCCTGGCCCGCTGGCTCGGCGAGTTCGAGGGCGATCTGCGCCTGGGCGGCGAGTTCCGGGCACGCTTCTTCGCCAGCGGATGGGAAGGCACCGGGCAGGTGGAGGTGTGCGAACCGCCTCGGCACCTGCTCGTGACGACCCGGCACCTCCACCAGACCGAACAGCACGCCGTCGAGGCCACGCTGACCGCCGAGGGCGGCGGCACCGTCCTGGTCCTCGAGGAGCGGGGCATGCCGGTGCACCTGCTGGCCGACTACGGAGCCGGGATACAGGTGCACATCGAGGACCTCGCCGCCCACGTCGCCGGCCGGGAGCGCTGCGCCGCCGAAGCGCGGTGGACGGAACTCAAGCCCGACTACGAAGTACTCGCGGCCCGGATCGGCTAGTCGGCGAGGAACTCCAGCCGGTTGCCCACGCCGTCCTCGGTGTGGAAGCGGCGGCGGCCGGGGATCTCCGCCGGATCGGCCCAGCGCACCGGCCGGCCCGCGGCGGTGAGCGCGGCGGCCACCGCGTCCACGTCCACGACGAACGCCGGATGCGCCTTGGTGGCCGGGCGGAAGTCGGCCTCGACGCCGACGTGCAACTCGCCGTCCGGACCGCCCGGGCCGGGCACCTGGAACCAGCACCCGCCGCGCAGCGCGAGCAGTGGCGGCTTGGGCAGTTCCGGCCAGCCGAGTACCCCGGCGTAGAAGGCCCGCTGTCGATCTTCCGCGCCCGCCGGGCAGGACACCTGCACGTGATGGATCACGCTCGACACCTCCGTCGACCCGCCTTGCTCCTGATTACAGGACAAGCGTACTGTTTGGGGCAAGAGCCTAGGCGCGCACGCCTCCACCACGTACGCAAGACTCGCCCGTAACTGACCCGCGACTGACGGAGCACGACGTGACTTCACCGACGAGCAAGGACAGCTTCGGGGCCCGCGGCACGCTCAGCGTCGGCGACGCCTCCTTCGAGGTGTTCCGGCTGGCGGCCGTCGACGGCGCGGCACAGCTGCCGTACAGCCTGAAGATCCTGCTGGAGAACCTGCTGCGCAACGAGGACGGCGCGAACATCACCGCCGACCACGTGCGCGCGCTGGCCGGTTGGGATCCGGCCGCGGAGCCGGCGACCGAGATCCAGTTCACGCCCGGCCGCGTGGTGATGCAGGACTTCACCGGCGTGCCGTGCGTCGTCGACCTGGCCACCATGCGCGAGGCCGTGGCCGAACTCGGTGGCGACCCGGACAAGGTCAACCCGCTGGCGCCGGCCGAACTGGTCATCGACCACTCGGTGATCGCCGACATCTTCGGCCGCCCGGACGCGTTCGAGCGCAACGTCGACCTGGAGTACCAGCGCAACCGCGAGCGCTACCAGTTCCTGCGCTGGGGCCAGACGGCGTTCGACGAGTTCAAGGTCGTGCCGCCGGGCACCGGCATCGTGCACCAGGTCAACATCGAGCACCTGGCCCGCGTGGTGATGGTCCGGGGCGGTCAGGCCTACCCGGACACGCTGGTCGGCACCGACAGCCACACCACGATGGTCAACGGCCTGGGCGTGCTGGGCTGGGGCGTGGGCGGCATCGAGGCCGAGGCCGCGATGCTGGGCCAGCCGGTGTCCATGCTGATCCCGAAGGTGGTCGGGTTCCGGCTGCACGGTGAGCTGCCGGCCGGCGCCACCGCGACCGACCTGGTGCTGACGATCACCGAGATGCTGCGCAAGCAGGGCGTGGTCGGGAAGTTCGTGGAGTTCTTCGGTTCCGGCGTGGCCGCGGTGCCGCTGGCCAACCGCGCCACCATCGGCAACATGAGCCCGGAGTTCGGCTCGACGTGCGCGATCTTCCCGATCGACGCGGAGACCATCGAGTACCTGAAGTTCACCGGCCGCACCGAGGAGCAGGTCGCGCTCGTCGAGGCGTACGCGAGGGAACAGGGCCTCTGGCACGACCCGGACGCCGAGCCGCGCTACTCGGAGACCCTCGAACTGGACCTGGCGTCGGTCGTGCCGTCGATCGCCGGCCCGAAGCGGCCGCAGGACCGGATCGAACTGTCCGGCGCCAAGCAGGGTTTCCGTGCCGTGCTGGGCAACTACGTGGCCGACAACGGCGTCGACGAGTCGGGCAGCGAGTCGTTCCCGGCCAGTGACTCCCCCACGTACTCGTCGGCGGCCAACGGAGCGGCCCGCAGGCCGAGCAAGCCGACCCGGGTCACCGTGGACGGCAACACGTTCGAGATCGACCACGGCGCGGTGGCCATCGCGGCGATCACCTCGTGCACCAACACGTCCAACCCGTCGGTGATGATCGGCGCCGCGCTGCTGGCGAAGAACGCCGTGGAGCGCGGCCTGAACCGCAAGCCGTGGGTGAAGACCACGCTGGCGCCCGGTTCCAAGGTGGTCATGGACTACTACGAGCGGGCCGGTCTGCTGCCCTACCTGGAGAAGCTGGGCTTCAACCTGGTCGGCTACGGCTGCACCACCTGCATCGGCAACTCCGGCCCGCTGCCCGACGAGATCTCGGCGGCGGTGAACGACGCCGACCTGGCCGTGGTGTCGGTGCTGTCCGGCAACCGGAACTTCGAGGGCCGGATCAACCCGGACGTGAAGATGAACTACCTGGCCAGCCCGCCCCTGGTGGTCGCCTACGCGCTGGCCGGCTCGATGGACATGGACCTCACCACCGAGCCGCTGGGCAAGGACACCGAGGGCAAGCCGGTGATGCTGGCCGACATCTGGCCGACACCGCAGGAGATCCAGGACGTCGTCGCGTCGGCGATCTCGTCGGACATGTTCACCTCCGACTACGCGGACGTGTTCGCCGGTGACGACCGGTGGCGGTCGCTGCCCACCCCGACCGGCCGCATCTTCGAGTGGGACGCCGAGTCCACCTACGTGCGCAAGCCGCCGTACTTCGACGGCATGGCGAGCGACCCGCAGCCGGTCACCGACATCGACGGCGCCCGGGTGCTCGCGGTGCTGGGCGACTCGGTGACCACCGACCACATCTCCCCCGCGGGCTCCATCAAGGCGGACTCGCCGGCCGGCCGGTACCTCACCGAGCACGGCGTGGAGCGGCGCGACTTCAACTCCTACGGGTCGCGGCGCGGCAACCACGAGGTGATGATCCGCGGCACGTTCGCCAACATCCGGCTGCGCAACCTGCTGCTCAACGACGTGCAGGGCGGCTACACGAGGAACTTCCTGGCCGGCGGCGAGCAGACCACGATCTACGACGCCGCCGTCGCGTACGCGGAGGCAGGTGTGCCGCTGGTGGTGTTGGCGGGCAAGGAGTACGGCTCGGGGTCGTCGCGCGACTGGGCGGCCAAGGGCACGTCACTGCTGGGCGTGCGGGCGGTGATCGCGGAGTCGTTCGAGCGGATCCACCGGTCCAACCTGATCGGCATGGGCGTGCTGCCGCTGCAGTTCCCGGACGGCCAGTCGGCCGGCACGCTGCACCTGTCCGGCGAGGAGACGTTCGCGATCAGCGGGATCACCGCGATCAACGACGGTGACACGCCCAGGACGGTCAAGGTCACCGCGACCGGCAAGGACGGCGCGACGGTCGAGTTCGACGCGGTGGTGCGGATCGACACCCCCGGTGAGGCGGACTACTACCGCAACGGCGGGATCATGCAGTACGTGCTGCGCAAGATGCTGCGCGGCTGACCGGCGAACGGACAGATCGGGCGGGGTGGCCGGATTCGGCCGCCCCGCCCAGTTCGTTGCACCGCCCGGCGCAACCCTCACCGTGGCCACACGTCTGGATAAGCACTCCAGTTCGGAGTTTCCACAGCATGAGGACGGTCGTCATGACACGTCATCCCTGGCGAGTGTTCAGAACGCTCGCCGTCACCTCGATCGCCGCGGCCGCGCTCGTCACCGCCGCCGTGGTCGTGCCCACCGCGGACGCCCAGGTCACCGGTTCCGGCCAGGGCCTGACCGGTATCCGGGTGGGCAGGCACGCCACCTACGACCGGATCGTGCTGGACTTCCGGGGCCCCACGCCCTCGTCCTGGCACACCGCGTGGGTGCGCACCCTGATCGCCGACCCGTCCGGCAAGCGGGTCACCTTGGCGGGCAATGTCTTCCTCAGTGTGGTCGCGCGTCCGGCGTCGGCCACGGACGTCAACGGCCGACGCACCTACACCGGCCCGACGCGCCTCTCGACCCCGCAGCTGGCCAACGTCCGGGCGGTCGCCATCACCGGCGACTTCGAGCGGGTGCTCAGCCTGGGCGTCGGTGCGCGCCACCGGACCTGGGTGCACGTGGTCCGGCTGACCGCGCCGAACCGGCTCGTGGTGGACGTCGGCCGCTAGCGCAGTTCGGCCGTCGGCCACGGCTCCCTGCGGTAGGCGCTGTCCCAGAACAGCCACTCGTACTCGGTGGCCCGGGTGAAGGCGGCCAGCATGGCGACCAGGGTGTGCGGGTCGGCGCCTGCCGCGGCGGTGTCCACGGCCTGCCGGCAGGTCAGAACCGCCTCGGCGTAGTCGTCGTCGGCGTAGGTCTCGATCCACGCCAGGTAGGGGTTGCCGGTGTCCGGCCGCTGGGCGGCCAGGATCTCGGCGCCCACCTCCTGGTAGATCCAGAAGCACGGCAGCAGCGCGGCGATCAGTTCCGGGTAGCCGGCGGTCTGCGCCGTGGCGAGCAGGAACGAGGTGTAGGCCAGGCAGGTGGGCGACGTCTCGACCGCCTCCTGGTCGGCCTCGGACATGCCGAACCGTTCGAAGTAGCGCTCGTGCAGTTCCCGCTCCACCACCACGGCCTCCTGTGCGGCACCGGCGAAGAACGCGACGTCACCGCCGGTGCCGGCGCGGGCGGCGGCCACGGCGAGCGCCCTGGCGAAGCCGACCAGGTAGCGCGAGTCCTGCACCAGGTAGAAACCGAACCGCTCGGCGGACAGCGTCCCGGCGGCCAGCTCGCGGTTGAACGGGTGGTCGATCATGGCCCGGCGCAACCGCTCGGTGTGCTGCCAGGCCCTCGCGCAGAATCCGGTCACGGGGTCATGATGCCGCCCGGCCGGTGGCGCGTTACGAGTTGGCCCACACCACGATGGCGTGCGGGTCATCCCATTAGGCCGATCGGGCGATTCGTCGCTACGCTGCGAACTTTTCCCAGTCGGGCCCCTCACCAGGCACTACCGTCGGAACATGGGTGGCGCGAAAGGCCAGGTGACGACGGCCGGAGAAGGCGGCCGAACAGGTCTGGCACGTCCACATCGGATAGTGCGGAGCGGAGCCGGGTCCCATCATCGCTGGACCACGGGCCAATGCCGTTCGCCCATTTTCCGCCCACCAATGGAAACGGGCAACCATCGGCATTCTGGCAAGTTGACGGAATACCCCTCTTCGGGTGAGCGAAGACGCTGGTCAAAACCTGGACACAACGTGTCAGTCATGCCACCATACGGCCGATACGCATCCGAGTGGAGGTTTTTCAGTGCCCAGCGGCTCCGCCGAACTCGAGAATGAATTGAAGATACTGCGCCGGGGTCGCGGCCTGTACGCCCCCATGCTGGCCGAGCAGGTCGGCCCACGATTGCGGGAGTTGTGCGGGATCGGCGGAACGGAGAACTCGGCGGAGATCAGAGAACGACTGACCGACCGGCTGCGCATTCTCATCAGCGGCCTGCCCAGGGACCTCCAACAGGCCGTCAATGTGGCGCTTGCGCTACATTCGGATACGCAGCAACAGTTCCTGCAGGACCGCATCCAGTTCCTCGCCGATCTACAGACACGCGACGTGCGCACCATTCGGCGACGCATGGACGAGGGATTCCACCTGCTCGCGGAAAAGGCCACCCAGCCGGCTCCCGCGGTGCCCAGGGACACCGGTCTCGGCTGGCACATCGGCCGGTTGGAGGCCGTGCTGCGGATGGACAAGACGTCGCCGGAATGCTTCACCCGGCGGACGATCGTCGCCGAGCGCAACGGCCTGGACCGGGTGCAGGACATGATCACCGTACCCAAGGGCGACCACCGGCCTGCCGACCGGCACGACCTGGACGCCGAACTGTACTTCGGCGCGACACTGCTCAGTGTGGAACGCACCGCCAGCAACCGGTTCGCCTTCGAACTCGGCCTGCCCGAGCCGCTGAGCGTCGGGCAGCGCCACGAGTACGGCATGGTGATGCGGATCCCGGACGAGCAGCCGATGCGCAACCACTACGTGTTCTTCCCGAACCGGGAGTGTGAGGAGTTCCAGCTGCGGGTCCGGTTCGCCCAGGACCGGCGGCCGGCGCTGATCTGGCGGATGTCGGACGCGTTCCCCCGCGACGTGGACGACGACAGTCCTACCGAGACACTGCTGATGCTGGACGGTGCGGGCGAGGTGAACCTGACGTTTCGCCAGTTGCGGCCTGGCCACGGCTACGGCGTCCAGTGGCGGCCGGTGTGACCTACGATGGTGTCGTCTTTCGGACCGGGCCACTACCCCGGTCCGGACAGCGGCCCGGTGACCCGTCAGCCGAAGAAGATGGCGAACAGGGTGCTCAGCAACAGGCGGATCGTGTGCGGCTCCATGGCGGTGTCACCTCCTCTCGGTGCGACATGACCGGACGCCGGTGCCCGGATCCCCCCTATGAGCCGGGTACCGAGGCGAACTGGGCGGCGATCACCAGCCCGAGCAGTACGCCGAGCAGCAGCGACCCGACTGCGACCCGGACGGCGGACGAGACGGCGCACGAGATCTTCACGGTCATCAACCCCAGAAATGCCGCGAGAATGTTTGTCGATCCGGCCGGCCTCGGTCGCGGATTTCGATATCGCCGGCCAATTCCTTGATGAACCAATCATGGATCGCGCCCGGCGACCGGAGAAGTGGTTGCCAGGTGCAGGGGCCGACAGGCAACAGGAAACAGCCGCCGGAGCGGCCGGCCATGCAACTTTCATGCGGGTGAATCGATCGAGCTGACGCCTGTCCAACGGCGTCGAACGGCCCGGAACCGGTTGCGCCTGCTCAATGGGGGTGTGCCGACCTGCGCCTGCCGCGATATGGTCTAGACCAACTTGGCCGCCGGTGCCGACAGCTCCGGGAAGCGTTTACCGGGACGGCTCGCGGACCTAGCTTCACTCGGCAACACCCGTCGACCAGGAAAGGAATCCCCCAGTGTCGACACGACTATCCAGGCCACTGACGTCCCGGGTACGCACCGCCGCCGTGGTCACGGCGGTGGGAGCGGTGTTGGTGGCCGGCCTCGCCGCGGCGCAGTCCGCGTCCGCCGCCGTGACACCGAACGTCGCGAGCTGCACGTCGACCGACGGCACCACCGGCACCCAGCAGATCCAGGGTGGCGAGTACATCATCCAGGACAACGAGTGGAATTCGACCGCGCAGCAGTGCCTCACCTACACCAGCGGTACCGCGTGGTCGATCACCACCGCCAACTTCAACCTGCCGACCAACGGCGCGCCCGCCACGTACCCGTCGATCTACAAGGGTTGTCACTGGGGCCTGTGCTCGCCGACGAACAGCATGATGCCCATCCAGGTCAGTGACCTGGGCACCGCCACGACGTCGTGGAGCACCACCCAGCCGGCCACCGGCGCGTACGACGTGGCCTACGACATCTGGTTCAACTCGACGCCCACCACGCCGGGCCAGCCCAACGGCACCGAGCTGATGATCTGGCTCAACAGCAGGGGTGGCGTGCAACCGTTCGGCGGCCAGACCGGTACGGCGAATCTGGACGGCTTCAACTGGAACGTGTGGACCGGCCAGCAGACGTCCTGGAAGATCATCTCCTATGTGCTGAACCCCGGCGCCACGTCGTTCACCAACCTGGACGTCAAACCGCTGATCCAGGACGCGGTGAGCCGTGGCTCGCTCAACCCGGCGCACTACCTCATCGACGCCGAGGCCGGTTTCGAGATCTGGCAGGGCGGCCAGGGCCTGGGCACCAACAGCTTCTCGTTCAACGCCACCCCCGCGGCGGCCGGCGGCACCGCCGACACCACCCCACCGAGCGCGCCGACCGGACTGGCGGTCAGCGGCACCACGGCGAGCAGTGCGTCCCTGTCCTGGAGTCCAGCCACCGACAACGTGGGTGTGACGGGCTATCAGGTCTTCCGAGGCACCACCGAGGTGGGCACGACAGCCGGCACCAGCTTCACCGACACCGGCCTGGCGGCGGCCAGCCAGGTCAGCTACACGGTGAAGGCGGTGGACGCGGCGGGCAACGTCTCGGCAGCGTCGAGTGCGGTCACGGCCACGACGGCAGCCGCGCCGGGTGGTGGCGCCAGTGGCTGCAAGGCGACGTACACGGTGACCAGCCAATGGGCCAACGGCTTCACGGCGAACGTCGATGTGACCGACACCGGCACCGCGTCCACGTCGTCCTGGCAGGTCAAGTGGAACTGGCCGGGTGACCAGCAGATCGTCAGCATGTGGAATGCGACGAGCGCGCAGACCGGACAGGCGCAGTCAGCGACCAACCTGAGCTACAACGGTGCGCTGGCGCCGGGCGGAACCACGTCGTTCGGCCTCCAGGCCAGCTACAGCGGCAGCAACGGCATACCCACGCCGACCTGCAGCGCTGGCTGACCTTCGCTGGGGGACCGTGGGGTCGGTGTTATGGGCGACGCCGGCCCCACCTGGTCCACGCCGGCCGAGGCGAAGTCTGTGGACCGTCTCGGCCGGCGTTTTCAGTTGGGTGGTTCCCGGCGAAGTTGGACTTTCGCTCGCCCGCTCCCTCCTTTTGAGTGTTATTGCGTCGGGGAGCCGGAGGGAAATGAAGCGCTGCTCACACCGGGATCCCCGGCCGATTCCGGGCAAGACTAAGCCATTCCAAAAGCTGAACGCCAGCCGGGAACGAAACGGGCCCCGAGCAAAACGAAGCCGATCCATTCCTCCCCGCCGCTCCCTCGCCCAGGCCAATCTTTGCGTCGGGACGGCGCTGTCAATGCTGGCCGAAGGCCATCGCGAAGCGACGCGCAGCGGCATTGACAGCGACGGCCCGACGCAAACACTCCACAAAGAGGGAGCGGCGGCGCACCAAGCCCAACCCTAGGGTCGAGATATCAACCCGCCGCCCTGGCCAAGGAAACCGCGAACAACTCATCCGGGTCAGTAAACCAACGAACCAACTCGAACCCAGCCTCAGCCAACTCCCGCGAAACCCCACCCCGCCGAAACTTGGCCGAAACCTCGGTACGCATCTCCTCACCAGCAGCAAAAGAAATATCCAACGACAGAGCAGCAAGATTAACCCTCATAGCACGCTCGGCCCGCAACCGCATCTCAATCCACTCAGCATCAGCATCCCACCGAGCCACATGCGAAAACGAAGAAACATCGAAATCAGCCGACAACTCCCGATTCAAAACCAAAAGCACATTCTTGTTGAACTCAGCCGTAACCCCAGCAGAATCATCGTAAGCCCGAACCAGAACCGAAGGATCCTTCACCAGATCCGTACCCAGAACCAACCACTCCCCCTCGAACAACACCGACCGCACCGAAGACAGGAACTTCGCCCGCTCGGTAGGCACCAGATTCCCAATAGTCCCACCAAGAAATGCGAACAACCGAGGCCGGACACCGGGCACCAGATCAAGATGCTCGGTGAAGTCCCCCACCACCCCATGCACCGACAGCCCGGGATAATCAGCAGCGATGGCCGCAGCCGACTCCCGCAGAGCGGTCTCGGACACATCAACCGGCACGAACTGCGACAAACCGATCAACGCGGACAACAACAACCGCGTCTTCTCGGACGACCCGGAGCCCAGCTCGACCAACGACCGGGCCTGGGTGAGCGAAGCGATCTCACCAGCCCGAGCAGCCAGCACCGAACGCTCGACCCGAGTCGGGTAGTACTCCGGCAGCGCGGTGATCCGCTCGAACAGCTCACTGCCCCGCGCGTCGTAGAACCACTTGGGCGGCAGGGTTTTCGGCGTGGCGAGCAGTCCGTCGAGCACGTCGGCACGCAGCGCCTGGGCCTGGTGGTTCGGGCTGAGGTGCACGTCCACCGAGATGTCGGTCATGTCGTCCCCGTCTTCGTCGTGTGGTCGGTCAGATCGCGCATCCGCACGCCGGATCTGGTGGCCACCACCAGGTGGCGGTCCGGGACCGGCTGCCAGCGTGGGTCGTCGTCCCACGGCTCGGAGGCGACGACCACGTCGTCGACGCCGGACAGCACGGACAGCGCGTGGTCCCACGCGGTGCCGATCACCGTCTCGCCGTCGGTGAGCAGCAGGTTGAGCCGGGAGCCCGGGGCGAGCGCCGCCACCTCGGTGACCAGGGTGGCGACCGCGTCCTCGGACGTGGCCCCCGAGGCGATCCGGTGCCGCAGCAGGGCCCACAGCAGCGCCGAGTCGGTCGGCGCGTCCATCGTCAGCAGGTCGGTGACCGGCAGCCCGGCGGCGAGGACCGCCATCGAGTCGGGCCAGTCGGTGATCCGGCCGTTGTGGCTGAACAGCCATTGGTCACTGGTGAACGGCGCGCACGCCGTCTCGATGACGGGCATGCCGACGGTGGCCGACCGGATGGCGGCGAGTACCGCTCCGGACGACACCGTGCCGGCCAGCGCCGCGAAGTTGGCGTCCGTCCACATCGGAACGGAACGGCGGTAGCGGGTCGGGAGTTCGCCCGCGTACCAGCCGACGCCGAACCCGTCGGCGTTGACGGTGCCCCCGCCGCGCATGTCACACGGCGCCCAGCTCTGCTTGAGCAGGGAGTTGTCGCGCTCGGTCAGCAGGTCGGCCAGTGACCGGGCAGGACCCAGATAGGCGATGTGCCGGCACACGCCGGTCAGGCCGACTCGTCGGGTCGCACGTCCCTGGCACACCGGAAGCCGGCGAAGATCTGCCGCCGGATCGGGTAGTCCCAGTTCCGGAACGTGCCCCGGCAGGCGACCTGGTCGGTGCCGAACGAGCCGCCGCGCAGCACCTTGTACTCCGGTCCGAAGAAGACCTCGGAGTACTCGCGGTACGGGAACGCGGCGAAACCGGGATACGGGTCGAAGTCGCTGGACGTCCACTCCCACACGTCGCCGACGAGCTGGTGCACGCCCAGCGGCGACGCGCCGTCGGGATAGGCGCCCACCGGTGCCGGGCGCAGGTGGCGTTGGCCCAGGTTGGCGTGTGTGGCGGTGGGTTCGTCGTCGCCCCACGGGTAGCGGCGGGAGCGGCCGGTGGTCGGGTCGTGCCGGGCGGCCTTCTCCCACTCCGCCTCGGTGGGCAGCCTGCGGCCGGCCCACGCGGCGTACGCCTGGGCCTCGAAGAAGCAGACGTGCACGACGGGCTCGTCGTCCGGGACGGGTTCGACGACGCCGAACCTGGTGCGCAGCCAGCGATCGCCGTCGCGGGTCCAGAAGCGCGGCGCGACGATGTCGGCTTCCGTGCGGTGCGCCCAGCCCGCTTCGCTCCACCACCGGGGATCGTCGTAGCCGCCCGCGTCGACGAACCGGCGGTAGGCGCCGTTGGTCACCGGCACGGTGTCGATGGCGAACGCCGGCACGTGCACCTGGTGGGACGGGCGTTCGTTGTCCAGCGCCCACGGTTCGGCGGAGGTGCCCATGGTGAACGGTCCGCCGGGCACGATCACCTCGGCCGGCAACCGTTGTCCCGCAGGCGGTTTCGGCGGTGACGGCGCGTCGAGCACGGCCGCGCCGGTGCGGAGTTGGTGGGTGGCCAGCATCGTTTCGTCGTGCTGCTGCTCGTGTTGGGCGATCATGCCGAACGCGAAGGCGTTGGCCACCAACCGCCTGCCCTCCAACGGCGTGCTGGCCAACACGTCCAGCACCTTGTCCCGCACCTCGCGGACGTAGCCGCGCGCCTCGGCCGGATTGAGCAGGGGCAGCGTGGGCCGGGTGGCCCTGGGGTGCTGGAAGGCGTCGTACAGCTGGTCGATGTCCTGCCGGACCGGCTCCCGCCCGCCGACGTCCCGGACCAGCCACAGTTCTTCCTGGTTGCCGATGTGCGCCAGATCCCACACCAGGGGCGACATCAGCCGGGAGTGCTGCCTGACGAGATCGTCGTCGTCGACGTCGGTCAGCACCGTGCTGCGCCGCCTTGCCCTGCGCAACGCCTGCTCGACCGTGTCGCGCAGGCGTTCGGTATCGCTGAAATCCACATCCGTGCTCATCGGCAATCCCCTCCCACGCCGCTTTCGATCAGCTCGTCCACCCGCCGGACCACCGAGTCGGCCAGGTCCGGACCGATGTCCGCGCCGATCTTGGTGTCCGTGCCCAGCGCCCGTTCGGCCAGCACAGCGACCGCCCGACCCGCCTGCGCGATCCCGCGATCCGTGAGGCCGTAACGGGCCGCGTGCAGCCACCGGCCGGCCGCCGGTTCCGTAGCCGCGAGGACCGCGTCCACGGTCGCCTCGTCCGCCATCAGACCGGCCAGCAGCACGGCGGGCACGATCCAGCCGTCGCCGTCCTGGGCGTCCAGGTAGCGGACCTCCAGGTAGCCGCGCGGCCGGACCGGCGGGAACAACGTGGACAGGTGGTAGTCCAGGTCGTCCTCGGTCGGCCGGACCGGCAGGGCGCCCTCGATCCAGTCGGCGAACGACATCCGCAGCGGTGGCGTCCAGTTGCCCGCGTCGCTGCGCACGCACATGACGGGCGCGTCCAACGCCTTGCGCGCCCAGTAGGCCGCCGGGTCGGCGGTCACCGCCGCCGGCCGGTTGCGGACCGGGTCGGCGCCGAACATGGTGCGCATCCGACCCGACACCCAGGTCGAGCTGGCGCCGCGCTGTTGGCCGGAATTGGCGAACAGCGCGGAAAGAACTGGTCCGAGTGCGTGCAGCGCCGCCCATCTGCCGGCGACCATCTCCCGCTCGCCCGCGTCCACGCACACCTGGAGTCCCGCCGACGCGCACATCCAGGCCAGGCCGTCGGTGCCGTGGGTGGCGAAGGCGCCGGCCATCGCCGCGTAGCGGGGGGTGTCCAGCAGGCGGTGCACGGCCCTGCCCTGGTCCAGGCCGTGCCGGCCCAGGACGAGGCCGTGCTCGGCGAGCAGGGTGCCGACGGCGGTCGCGTCCGCGTTGACGGCGTTGATGAGATCGGTCAGGGAGCTCTGCGGTGGCGCGGAGATCTCAACCTGACCACCCGGTTCGACAGTGACCAGCGAACCGTGCGGCATCGGCAGGTTCGGGCTGTCCGGGTGGACTGTGCAGGGAGCGTGCGCTCCTAGTGCGGCGGCCAGCCGCTCCAGTTCGAGCGGAGCATGTGGATCGTGCGCGTCGTGCACTGTCCACTCCAGCTCGACACCGACCAGTCTCGGTGGCCCGTGTTTGAAACACACTGAGGCGACGTACGTCTCGGCGGCCGCCCGATCGTGCAGCGGCGCCGATACGTGTTCGGCCGTCGCCGTGTCACGTAAGGCGGTCATGTCGTCATCCTGTCCATGCCTGTGTGTCTGCCGATCGACGCTACCCGCGGGGTACGACAGTCGCACTGGCCCGAAGGTGAACCGCGGGCGTCGGTGATCCGGCGCGGTGGCGGCGACGGCTGATCGGGGCGGGCGGTGAGCAGGGAGATCCCCGCGGGGCGCCGGGCACCGTGGGCGACCGCGGGAATCACGCAATTCCCAGCCAGCGAGCGAATCTGCCCACGTGGTGGGACCGCAACAGCGGTATGGTCAGTCGACGGTGCCGTCAGGGGGTCCCGAGCCGTACGTACGGTTTGCGATCGGCACACCGGTCCTGGGACGATCGCAGGATGCCGAGGGTCAGCCAGGATCACCTCGACGCACGGCGACGGCAGATCCTCGACGGATCGCGGGCGTGCTTCGCGCGGTACGGCTACGAGGGTGCCACGGTGCGCCGGCTGGAAGAAGCCACCGGCCTGTCCCGGGGCGCCATCTTCCACCACTTCCGGGACAAGGAGTCCCTGTTCCTGGCGTTGGCCGAGGACGACGCGCACCGCATGGCCGACGTGGTCGCCGAGCAGGGCCTGGTCCAGGTCATGCGTGACCTGCTGCATCAGCGGCACGACGGTGGTGAGCACCCGGCGGACTGGCTGGGCACCCGGCTGGAGGTCTCCCGGCGGCTGCGTACCGATCCGGACTTCCGTGCCCGCTGGGCCGAGCGGTCCAAGGAGCTGACCATCGCCACCACCGAGCGCCTGCTGCGCCAGCGCGCCGCCGGCAACCTGCGCGACGACGTCGACGTGTCCGTGCTCACCGCGTACCTGGAGCTGGTGCTGGAGGGTCTGGTGTCGCACCTGGCGATGGGCCTGCCCGCCGACGACCTGGAACCGGTGCTGGACGTGGTGGAGGCGACGGTCCGCAAGCATCGCGGGACCTAATCCGGTGGACCGGCACCCGCCGGTCCGGCAGGGTCGATCACGGGTGGTTCGCCGTGATCCTGGGGGTCTGTCATCGGTTCGCTGATTCGGTACGCGGTGGCCGCGACACTGGCCCGCACCGCCGACGAGATGGTCGGGTTGTCCGTCGTCCTGCTGGTGCTGGACCGGACCGGGAGCGCGGCACTGGCCGGCGCCGCCGTGGCCGGATACACGCTGCCGGCCGTGGCCACCGGTCCGTTGCTGGGCGCCTGGCTGACCGGTGCCGGCAGGCGGGCGCCGTGGGCGTTGGCGGCCAATGACCTGGCCCTGGCCGGGGTGGCCGTCGGGCTGGTGCTGACCGTCGGGCACGTGCCCGCTGTCGTGGTGGTGGCGCTGACGTTCTGCGCCGGGGTGACGCTACCGCTGACCAGTGCCGGCTACTCCAGCCTGCTGCCGGGCATGGTGGGCCGGGCGGCGCTGCCCAGGGCGAACACGGTGGACGCGGTGTCGGTGAACGGCCCAGCCATCGCCGGACCGGCCATCGCCGGCACGCTCGCCGCGACACTGGGGCCCGGCGTCGCGGTGCTCGGAGTCGCCGTCACCGCCCTGTGCGGCGCGGTGGCCACGCTGCTCCTGCGCGCCAAGGTGACCACGACGGCCACCCGCCGGGCCGCGCTGCTGCGGCTGGCGCGGACCGGCCTGGCCCATCTGGCCCGGACACCGCCGCTGCGCGGTGCGACGCTGGTCAGCGCGATCAGCCTGGGCGGCGTCGGCCTGCTCGTGGTGGCGTTGCCGGCCCGGATGGAGGCGCTGGGTAGCGGATCGGCGTCGGCGGGCTACCTGTGGACCGCGTTCGAGTGCGGTGGCCTGCTGAGCATCGTGCTGATCGGACCCAGGCTGCGGCAGATCGCGCCGGAGCGGGTGGTCTTCGTGACCGTCGCCGGGTACGGCGTGCTGCTGATCGTCCTGGCGGTCATGCCGTCGGTGGCGACCACCCTGGCGGTGGCCGCGCTGGCCGGGTTCGCCGAGGGCCCGACGCTGCCGGCCGTGTTCGCCGCGCGGCAGCGCTACTCCCCCGACCACCTGCTCGCCCAGGTCGCCACCACCGGGGCGAGCCTGAAGATCGGCGTGTTCGCGCTGGGCTCGGCGTTGAGCGGCACGCTCACCGGGACGCTCGGGCCGACCGGCATGATCCTGCTGGCCGGGGCGGCCCAACTGGTCGCGGTCGGGGCGGGACGGCTGGCCGCCTCTACCACCAGCGGTGGCCCCGGCCCAACACCTTCAGATGTCCCAGTGCGCTCCGCCCGGTGATCCGGATCACCGGACCACCGTCGGTCTCCGGTGCGGTCACCAGGATCTTGCGCTTGGCGAGCACGGCGGTGCCCTCGTCGATCACCCTGGCGTTCGGGCCGACGGTGATGACCACCTTGCCGCCGAACGACGACGCGTCGACGTGCAGCTCCTCGCCGTCGGCCACCTCGGTCAGGTCGAGGTAGACGGCGCCGAACAGCGACCGGGCCTCGATCCGCCTGCCCGGCTCCGGCCGGCGGACGATCTTGCTCGCGGTCGCGACGACGCGCTGCGCCGGCACCCGCCGCAGGACCGGCCCCAGGTCGCCGACCGAGGGCACCAACTGGTCGCGGGTGCGCGCCGACCACACCAGTTCCACCCGCTCGCCGTGCTCCTGCCAGGTCAGCCTGCCGTCCGCGACCGCCTCGTTGAGCAGCGCCACGGCCTGCTCGCGGTCGGCGTCCGACAGGCGCGTCACCGCCGCGGCATCGATGGATCGTTCCGGGAGCGTCCCCACCACACTCACCCTCTCACTCGCCATTCATCTTAGCTGGCGAGATTCTTGCGCAGTCTGATACGTTCGTCAAACGGGGTTCACCGGGGAGGGGCTCGATGGCGCTGCGGCAGGATCTCCAGGTCGGCCTGACCATGTTCGGCTGGCGCGCGGGCCTGCGCGCCCAGGCCGCGCTCGGCGATCCGCTGGCCAAGGTGCTCGGCAGGGGCCCGAACACCTCGCCCTACCCGCTCTACGAACTGGCCCGCGAGCGCGGCGAACTGAGCCGCAGCAAGCTCGGCGTCCACGTCACCGCGTCGCACGAACTGGCCAACGCGATCCTGCGGGACAGCCGGTTCGGTGCGCAGAGCACCAGCGGCCAGGGCCGCGACGAGTGGCAGGGTGGCGCGACCACCGAACGCAAGGCGCACAACCCGATCGACGAGTCGTTCCTGTCGCTCGACCCGCCCCGGCACACCCGGCTGCGCCGCCTCGTCGCGCCCTCGTTCTCACCCCGCGCGCTGCGCGACCGGACCGACCGGATCGAGCAGGTCGTCCACCGGTTCCTGGACGAGCTGGCCGGACGCGACCAGTTCGACCTGATCGGCGACTTCGCCGTGCGCGTGCCGATCCAGGTGATCTGCGACCTGCTCGGCGTGCCCGACTCGGACTACCCGCGCTTCCTGCGCTGGGGCGCGGATGTGGCGCTGGACAGCACGTGGACGCTGGCCCAGTACCGGCACCTGCAGCGCTCGCTGGTCGAGATGAACGACTTCTTCACCCGACTGCTCGCGCAGCGCAGGCTCGACCCGGCCGACGACGTGGTCAGCGACCTGGTCCGAGCGGAGGCGGCGGGCGACGAGACCGTGACCGAGACCGATCTGCTGGCCACCGCGGAACTGTTGCTGGTGGCCGGTTTCGAGACCACGGTCAACCTGATCGGCAACGGCGCGCTGCGACTGCTGCGCGACGACGACGCCCGGGCCTGGCTGGCCGCCAACCCGGACCGCGTCGGTGACCTGGTCGAGGAGGTGCTCCGGCACGATCCGCCGGTCCAGCACACCATGCGGATCGCCCACGAACCGGTGACGCTGGCCGGCGTCACCATGCCCACCGACTCGGGCGTCGTGGTGCTGCTGGGCGGCGCCAACCGGGACCCGAAGGTGTTCGACCGGCCCACGGAGTTCGACCCGACCCGGCGCAACAACCGGGAGCACGTGGCGTTCTCCGCCGGGATCCACTACTGCCTGGGCGCCGGGCTGGCCCGGATCGAGGCGGGTGTGGCGCTGCGGGCGCTGTTCGAGCGCTACCCGACCCTGCGCGCCGGCCGGCCGGTGCGGCGCCGGACCCGCAACATCCACGGTGTGCTGCGCCTGCCGGTGTCCGGGCAGGCCAGGCAGGTCATCGGGCTGGACGTCCGCCAGCCGGAGAGTTCGGCGGACGCGCGCTAGTTGGTCGGCTCGGGGGCGCGGGAGCTGCGCAGCTGCACCACGCCGGAGTCCAGGTCGATCGGGCCTGCGCCGGCCTCGTGGTCGTCGACCTTGGCGACCGCCACCCATTCCTTGCGCTCGTGGATGTGCTTGCGCGAGGGCCCGAACAGTGCGTCGAGCTCGGCCGACACCATGTCCCGCCGCTCTTCGGGCTCCGCCGGCCTGGGACGCCGCCGCTTGCGCATTCTCACGAGCACAACGGTACGCCGGGACCGCGCGAAATCGACAGGCCCGAATCGGCGGGGTGAATCACCACGCGCGCGTGCCAGCTCGGCTAGACTGGCTCCACTCGAGCCGTACCACCTGCTCAAGCCCTGTTTCGTGTGTCTGTAGAGGAGTGACTCCTTCGGTGCGCAACGCACCCTCACCCGGTGGTGATAGTCGGCCGGGGTGTAGCCCCGGCGGCCATATCAGCCCGGATCGCCGCGCGTACGGAGTCGCGAGGTGACCGGACCCCTGTTCGACGCGCTCGGTGTCCTCGCCGTCATCGTGCTGACCGGATGTGCCGCGGTGTTCGTCGCCGCCGAGTACTCGCTGACCACGCTGGAACGCGTCCAGGTGGAACGCCACCTCCAGGAGGTCGGTGACCGCAGGGCCCAGCAGATCGCCCGCGCGCACCGCTCCCTGTCGTTCCAGCTCTCCGGCGCCCAGCTCGGCATCACGATCACCACGCTGGCCACCGGTTACCTGGCCGAACCGGCCATCGCGGGCCTGCTGAGCCCGGTCCTGGAACGGATCGGCCTGCCCGACGGCGCCGCCGCCCCGATCAGCTACCTCCTGGCGCTGCTGCTGGCCACCACCCTGTCGGTGGTGTTCGGCGAGCTCGTGCCGAAGAACCTGGCGATCGCGCACGCGCTGGGCACCGCCCGGGCCGTCGCGGGCGTGCAGACCACGTTCTCCACCGTGTTCGTCTGGCTGATCAGCGCGCTGAACCAGTCGGCGAACTGGGTGGTGCGGCGGATGGGGGTGGCGCCCGCCGAGGAGCTGCGGTCCGCCCGGTCGCCGCAGGAGCTCGGTTCGCTGGTCCGCACCTCGGCCGAGCACGGCACCCTGGACGCCGGCACGGCGACGCTGCTGGACCGGTCGCTGCGCTTCGGCGACCTCACCGCGGAGGAGTTGATGACGCCCCGGCTGCGGGTCGAGTCGCTGCCCACGGCGGCCACCGTGCGGGACCTGGTCGCGGCCAGCGTGCGCACCGGGCTGTCCCGGTTCCCGGTGCACGAGGGCGACCTGGACGACGTGCGCGGTGTCGTGCACGTCAAGCAGGTGTTCGGAGTGCCGGGCGCGCTCCGCGCGACCACCACGGTGGCGACGCTGGCCATGCCGGTGCCCACCGTGCCGGAGACGCTGCCCTCCGACGCGCTGCTGGAACGGCTGCGCGAGTCGGGCCTGCAGGTGGCGATCGTGGTCGACGAGTACGGCGGCACCGCCGGCCTGGTCACCATGGAGGATCTGGTCGAGGAGATCGTCGGCGACGTGCGCGACGAGCACGACCGGGGCGAGTCCTCGCCGGTGCGGCCGCTGGGCCGGTCCAGCTGGCTGGTGTCCGGGCTGCTGCGCGACGACGAGGTGGCCGAGGCGACCGGCTTCCGCATGCCCGAGGGCCAGTACGAGACGGTCGCCGGGCTGGTGCTGGCCCGGCTGGGCCGGATTCCCGAGGTGGGTGACGAGGTCAGGGTGGACGGCTGGCGGATCACCGTGATGCTGATGGACCGGCACCGCATCGCCCAGGTCCGGCTGTCCACTGTGGTGGACGGTCCGCCGGAGGTGGCGGCATGAGCGTCGGACTGTCCCTTTTCGTCACGGTGCTCCTGTTGCTGGGCAACGCGTTCTTCGTCGGTGCCGAGTTCGCGGTGATCACCGCGCGCCGGGACCGGTTGGAGGCGCTGGCCGCCGAGGGCCGGACGCGGGCGCGGATGGCCATCCGGGCCGGGCACGACCTGCCGCTGCTGATCGCCGGTGCCCAACTGGGTGTCACGGTGTGTTCGCTGGGCCTGGGCGCGCTCGCCGAACCGGCGGTGTCCGGTCTGCTGGAGCGGCCGTTCGACGCGGTGGGCGTGCCGGACGCCGTGGTGCACGTGGTCGGGTTCGTGATCGCGCTGTGCATCGTGACGATGCTGCACACGCTGTTCGGCGAGATGGTGCCGAAGAACCTGGCGCTGGCCGGGCCGGAGCGGGCCGCGATGTGGCTGGTGCCGGTGCACTTCGCGTTCTGCCGGGCCACGAAACCGTTGCTGCTGCTGTTCACCGCGCTGGCCAACGGCGTGCTGCGGCTGCTGCGGGTGCGCCCGAAGGGCGAGTTGGACAACGCGTACACGACGGACGAACTGGCGTCGCTGATCGCGGAGTCCCGCGAAGAGGGACTGTTGGAGGGCGCCGAGTCGCGGCGGCTGGAGCAGACCCTGTCCTCGGCCGCACACACCGTTGCCGACGTGTTGGTGCCGATGGCCCGGCTGACGTCACTGCCGGCCGGACCGTCGGTCGGCGACGTGGCCGCCGTCGTCGAGACCACCGGCTTCTCCCGGTTCCCGCTGCTGACCGAGGACGGCCGGCTGGTCGGCTACCTGCACGTGAAGGACGTCCTCGACCTGCTCGACGACGACCCGGCGCAACTGGTCCCCCGCTCCCGCTTCCGCGGCCTGCCCGAGGTGCCGACCGACGCGCGGCTGGACGAGGCGCTCACCGCACTGCGCCGCACCAACAGCCACCTGGCGAAGGCGGTGCAACCAGACGGCGTCGTGGTCGGCGTCGTGGCGCTGGAGGACATGGTCGAGGAGTACGTCGGGACCGTCCGGGACGCGACCCACGTCGGGTCGGCTACCGGTTGACCAGCAGCACGATGAAGATCATCACGACGGCGCCCGCCACCAGGAGGGTGGCGAACCTGCTGCTGCGCCAATGCATGGCGGACACGGTAAACCAGGTGCGCCCGGGGCTCGCGGGCGGCAGGCTCGCATCGTGGACTTCCTGCCCGGCCTGGCACTGTCCCGGTCGTTCTACGACGGTGCGGTGCGGCCGTTGCTGGACGAGCACTGCCCGGGACTGTCGTATACGGCCTGCCTGATCGGTTTCGGCTCGGAGGTGCTCGGCTACGACACCGCCCGGTCCGCCGACCACAACTGGGGTCCGCGCCTGCAGGTGCTCACCGCGGACGACCACGAGGCGATCGCCGCACTGCTGGCCAAGGGCCTGCCCACCACGTGGCTGGGCCACCCGACGGTGTTCCCCATGACCATGGATCCGGAGCCCCGGCTGCGCATCGAGGTGACCGACGCGGGCCGGTGGCTCAGCGACTGGATCGGCTTCGATCCCCGGCTCGGCGTCACGCTGACCGACTGGCTGGCCACACCGGCCCAGTTGCTGCTGGAGGTGACGGCGGGTGCGGTGTTCCACGACGGCCCCGGCGAGCTGACCGCCGTCCGCCGGGCGCTGGCCTGGTACCCCGACGACGTGTGGCGCCACGTCCTGGCCTGCCAGTGGCAGCGGATCAACACCTACGAGGCGACACCCGGCCGGTGCGCCGAACTCGGTGACGACATCGGCTCGCTGACCATCACCGCACGGCTGGTGCGCGACATCATGCGGCTGTGCCTGCTGATGGCGCGCCGGTACCCGCCGGCCGGCAAGTGGCTGAGCACGGCGTTCGCCCGGCTGCCCGGCATCGGCGACCTGCCCGACCAGCTGGCGGGCGCGCTGACCGCGTCCGGCTGGCCGGCCAGGGAGGACCACCTGGTCGCCGCCTACCGCGCGATCGCCGTGCGGCACAACGAGCTCGGCCTGACCGAGCCGCTGTCCCCGGAGTGCCAGACGCATCTGGGCCGGCCCAGCAGGTTGCTGTCCTGTGGGCGCTTCCGCCGCGCGCTGCAGGCCACCATCGCCGACCCGACGGTCCGCGCCCTGCCGTTGGCCGGTGTCCTGGACCAGTTCGTGGACAGTGTGGACGCCACTCGCGACCACCAGTTGGCCAGGGCCCTCGCCAGCCAGCTCGCCTAGATCGACCCGAATCTGGCAATTCAGATAATGACCAGGCCGGATAGAATATCTTCTTATCCGGCGATCAACTCGGTGATCCGCCTTCCTTTGCCGGCAACGGGAATTCTGCTACGGTCACCCTTGATCGGAAACCGAGGAGCCTGGACGCAAGGGTTTGCCGGTTTGTCGTGCCCAACAATCGACACTCGGACCCTTGCCGTCAAGGGCGGGAGGATATTCTATGCCCAAACTGAAATTACGTCTGATGACATTGACCGCGGGGGTGTTCGCGGCGGCGCTGGTCACGGCCGGCATGTCCGCCAGCGCGGATGCGGCGGTGCAGCCACTGAACTCCGCCGGATGCAACGGGGACGCGTGCATCTTCGTCACGGGCCCGGCGTCGGGTTACTCGGCGCTGGCCGCCGACGAGGGCCTGGGCAGCAACCGGCAATACATCCTGCAGGTATTCGGGCCGGGTTGCCCCGACAAGAGCACTCCGATCGAGCGCGTTTCCGGCGCCTCGATTTCGTGCAAGGGGCACGGTGCCGGAACGGTGTGCGCCTTCATCAGTGAATTCAACGCGAGCGTCGGCGCGTTCCTCAACGCCGGCGAGCCGTGCGAGACGGTTCACTGAACCGACCGTCTCCGGCTGGCAGGTCGACGACCGACCTGCCGGCCGGAGTGGTGTCCGCGCCGATCACTGCTCGGCGTAGGCCTCCAGCGGGGGGCAGGAGCAGACCAGGTTGCGGTCGCCCTTCGCACCGTCGATACGGCGGACCGGCGGCCACACCTTAGGGCCCGCCGTGCCGGCAGGGAAGGCGGCTTCTTCCCTGCTGTACGGGTGATTCCACTTGCCGGCCACGGCCGCCGCCGTGTGCGGGGCGTTGTGCAGCGGGTTGTCGTCGGCCGGCCACACGCCGGCGCCGACCTTGTCGATCTCGCCCCGGATCGCGATCATCGCGTCGCAGAAGCGGTCCAGCTCGGCCAGGTCCTCGCTCTCGGTCGGCTCCACCATCAGCGTGCCGGCGACCGGGAACGATGTGGTCGGCGCGTGCAGGCCGTAGTCGGCCAGCCGCTTGGCCACGTCCTCGACGGTCACGCCCGTCGCCCTGGTGATCGGGCGCAGATCGAGGATGCACTCGTGCGCCACGAACCGGCCGGTGCCACCGGAGTGGTCGACGCCGGTGTAGAGCACCGGGAAGTGCTCGTCCAGCCTGCGGGCCACGTAGTTGGCCGCGGCGATCGCGGTGAGCGTGGCGCGGCGTAGGCCCTCGGCGCCCATCATCCGCACGTACGCCCAGGAGATCGGCAGGATCGACGCGCTCCCCCACGGCGCCGCGCTGACCGGGCCCACTCCGGTGGCCGGGCCCGCGGTCGGCTGCAGCGGGTGGTTGGGCAGGTAGGGCGCCAGGTGGGCGCGGACGCCGATCGGGCCGACACCGGGACCGCCGCCGCCGTGCGGGATGCAGAACGTCTTGTGCAGGTTGAGATGCGACACGTCGGCGCCGAACTTCCCGAACCGGGCCAGGCCGATCAGCGCGTTGAGATTGGCGCCGTCCACGTACACCTGGCCGCCCGCGTCGTGCACGACGGCACACACCTCGCGCACCGTGTCCTCGTACACGCCGTGCGTCGACGGGTAGGTGATCATGATCGCGGCCAGGTCGTCGGCGTGGGCGGCGGCGACCTCGCGCAGGTGGTCCATGTCGATGTTGCCGCCGTCGTCGCAGCGCACCACGACCACGCGCATGCCGGCCATCACCGCGCTGGCCGCGTTGGTGCCGTGTGCGCTGGACGGGATCAGGCACACCGTCCTGGCCTGCTGGCCCTGGGCGGCGTGGTGGGCGCGGATGGCCAGCAGGCCGGCCAGTTCGCCCTGGCTGCCGGCGTTGGGCTGGAGGCTGATGGCGTCGTAGCCGGTGATGTCGGCCAGCCAGGCCCGCAGGTCGGCGTCGATCCGCAGGATGCCGGCCGCGTCCTCGACCGGCGCGAACGGGTGCAGCTCGGCGAACTCCGGCCACGTCACCGGTTCCATCTCGGCGGTGGCGTTGAGCTTCATCGTGCACGAGCCGAGCGGGATCATGCTGCGGTCCAGCGCGACGTCCTTGTCGGCCAGCTGGCGCAGGTAGCGCAGCAGCGAGGTCTCCGAGCGGTGCCGGTGGAACACCGGATGCGTGAGGAACTCGCTGGTGCGGGCCAAGCCGGTGGGCGTGAGCACGTCGGCGGCGGCCGCGTCCACCTGGTCCGGGTCGGCGCTGACGCCGAAGGCGTCCCACACCAGCCGCAGGTGGGCACGGGTGGTGGTCTCGGCGGTGGTGATGCCGACGTGGTCGGTGTCCACCAGCCGCAGGTTGACCCCTCGGTCCCTGGCCGCGGCGACGACCCGACCGGCCCGGCCGGGCACGTGCGCGACGACGGTGTCGAAGAACGCGGCCGGGCCGACCTCGACGCCGGTGCCGCGCAGGCCCTCGGCGAGCGTCGCGGCCATCCGGTGAGTGCGGGTGGCGATCGAGCGCAGCCCTTCCGGGCCGTGGTACACCGCGTACATCGACGCCATCACGGCGAGCAGCACCTGGGCGGTGCAGATGTTGCTGGTGGCCTTCTCCCGGCGGATGTGCTGCTCCCTGGTCTGCAACGCCAGCCGGTAGGCCATGGTGCCGTCGGTGTCCACGCTCACCCCGACCAGTCGGCCGGGCAGGTTGCGCTCCAGCCCGGCCCGCACGGCGAGGTAGCCCGCGTGCGGACCGCCGAAGCCCATCGGCACCCCGAACCGCTGGGTCGACCCGACGGCCGCGTCGGCGCCGATCTCCCCCGGCGGCCGCAGCAGCGTCAGCGCCAGCGGGTCGGCGGCGACCACCACCAGGGCGCCCCGCTCGTGCGCGGCGGCGACCAGGTCGGCGTGGTCGCGGACGGCACCGGACACGCCCGGATAGGCCAGCAGCACGCCGAAGCAGTCGCCGTCGGGCAGGCCGCCGGCCAGCTCCTCGACGGCGACGTCGATGCCCAGCGGCTCCGCCCTGGTGCGGATCACCGCCACGGTCTGCGGCAGCGTGTCGGCGTCCACCACGAACCGGTTCGACGGCGACCGGCCGGCCCGGCGCAGCAGCGTCATCGCCTCGGCGGCCGCGGTGGCCTCGTCCAACATGGACGCGTTGGCCACCGGCAGGCCGGTCAGGTCGCCGACCATGGTCTGGAAGTTGAGCAGTGCCTCCAGCCTGCCCTGGGAGATCTCCGGCTGGTACGGCGTGTACGCGGTGTACCAGGCCGGGCTCTCCAGCACGTTGCGCCGGATCACCGGCGGCGTGACCGTGCCGTGGTAGCCCAGCCCGATCATCTGGACCATCGGCCGGTTGGTGGCGGCCAGGGCGCGCAGTTCGGCGAGCGCCTCGGCCTCGGTGGCCGGCGCGGGCAGGCCGGTTTCGGCCGTGGTGTCCCGGATCGCGGGCGGGACGGCGCGGTCGGCGAGTTCGTCGAGCGAGCCGACGCCGACGACCTCCAGCATCCTGGCCAGTTCGGCGCGCCGGGGACCCACGTGCCGGTCGGCGAAGGACGTGCCGTGCTCGAGTGCGGCGAGTGGGATGCGGTCGTCGGTCATGTCGAGCCTCCGGGTGCGGCGGGCTGAGGCCGGCTTGCGGACACACGTCCGCAACCGCCTCCCCCTCTGTCCGTGCCCACCATGGCGGGTGCCTGAGAGCTTCGTCCGGCGAACCGGACTTGCACCGTCGGCGGGGTCGCGTGGACCCGCTTTCCAGAGGTGCCTCGCCCGCGCGGTCCCTGCCGCCTGAGAGGTTCCGGGGAGGAGTTGCTCCTTCGGCGCCGACCGGTTCGCACCGGTCGAACTCTCCCGCACGGGGTCAACGACTAACCCACACAGACTACCCCGCGCGGTCGGCGGATCCGGCCGGCCGGTAGATCGTCAGCGCGCCGAACGACTTGCCCAGCCGCACCACCGTCGGCCCGTCGGCGACCTCGCCGTCCACGGACAGGCCCAGCGGACCGTCGTGGCCGGCCACCTCGATGCGCGATCGCGACGTCGCCCGGTACGCGCCGGACCAGCGCAGTGTCCTGGTCAGCGCGCCCAGCACGATCCGGGTCCTGGCGAACCGGACAGTCGCGTCCACCATCCGGACGTCGAGCCAGCCGTCGTCCAGCCGGGCGCGGTGGGTGGGAGCGAAACCGGTGGGCCGGTAGCGGCAGTTGCCGGCGAACAGCATCCACAGCCGGCGTGGCTCACCGTCGACGTCGACCGATCTCGGCTCGGCGCGGCGCAGGATGTGCACCAGGCCCAGCGCCATCGCCGGCCACTTGCCCAGCTTGCGCTGCCACCGTTCGCGGAACCGCACCAGGTCGACGTAGAGGCCGATGCTGGCGGTGTTCACGAACACCTCGTCACCGGCCAGCCCGAGATCGACCCGCACCGCGGTGCCCGCCTGGATCGCGGCGACCGCGTCCGCGACGGACTCGACGCCGATGTCGCGGGCGAAGTGGTTGAGCGTGCCGCCCGGCACCACCAGCAGCGGTACGCCCCGCCGGGCGGCGACCTTGGCGGCGGCGTTGACGGTGCCGTCGCCGCCGGCCACGCCCAGCACGGTGCACCGGGCCGCGGCCTTCTCGAACGCGCCGACGATGTCGTCACCGGGCGTGGTCCGCACGATCTCGGCGGCCGGCAGTCGCTCGCTGAGGCCGCCGAGGTCCGTCCCGTTGCCGGATGCCGCGTTGGTGATCAGGACGAGTCCGTCACCGGTGGGCAGCGCGGGTGCCTCGCCGACCGGGGCGGACGCCGGATCCAGCGGCGGGCGCGGCCACCACGACTGGGTCAGCAGCCCGGCCGCGACGCCGATGCCGATGCCGGCCACGACGTCGGACGGGTAGTGCACGCCGACCGCGACCCGGGAGGTGGCCACGGCGGCGGCCAGCACGGCGACCGGGATGCCGAGCAGCGGGCTCTCCAGCACCACACCCGTGGCGAACGCGGCGGCCGACGCGGAGTGCCCGGACGGGAAGGAGGTGGTGCGCGGGGCGATGGTCAGCCTGCGGACCAGCGGCGCCAGTTCGACGGCGGGCCGGGGGCGGCCGACCAGTTGCTTGCTCACGATGTTGACGGTGGCGCTGGCCAGGCCCAACGCGGCGACCCCGCGCAACGCGGCGCGACGCCCGCGCCGGCTGCCGATCAGGGCGAGCCCGCCTGCCACGCCGAACCACAGCCGTCCGTAGTTGGCCGCCCGGCCCAGTGCGGGCAGGGCGCCGTCGAGCACCACCGAATCCGTGCGCGCGGCCTTGGCCATCAGCGCCCGGTCGGCCGCGCCGATCCACCGTCGTCGCCGCATCGCACCAGCCTAGGAAGGCCGGTGGTCCAGCGCCTGTCCAACCGCGTCGGACCTGGAGCCGGGCGAATGCTCAGCCGGTGCGGCGAACCCTGCGGTGGCGGGCCAGTTCGTCCTCGGGCACCAGTTCGATGGCGCCGCCGTCGGCCCGTTCGGCCGGGAACTCGTGGATGGTGCCGCTGATCTCGCGCATCGCGCCGCTGACCGCGATGCCGAACACGCCCTGGCCGCCCTGCAGCAGGTCGACGACCTCCTCCGGCGACGTGCACTCGTAGACGGTGGTGCCGTCGCTGAACAACGTGATCCGCGCCAGGTCGGCGACGCCGCGCTTGCGCAGGTGGTCGACGGCGACCCGGATGTTCTGCAGGGAGACGCCGGTGTCCAGCAGCCGCTTGACCACCTTCAACACCAGGATGTCCTTGAACGAGTAGAGCCGCTGCGAACCGGAGCCGTGCGCGGTCCGGATGGACGGCGCGACCAGCCCGGTGCGAGCCCAGTAGTCGAGCTGCCGGTACGTGATGCCGGCGATCTGGCAGGCGGCGGCCCCCCGGTAGCCGACCAACTCGTCGGGCAGCGAGGAGTCCGGGAACAGCGCTGCCTGCTCGCCGGTGGTACTGCCGGCCTGGTCAGGCATTTCGTGCACCACGCCTGCCTCCCCTCGTCCGGCCCGTTCCGGGCCGGTGAACGCGACCGGACATCCCCCGGATGGGGACACCGGCCGCGCTCCCACGGCGGTGCGTGTCCCGATCGGGATCGCACCGCCGTGTTGCGGTGACTTCGACGGTAGGACCGGCCGGCGGGTCGGTCAACGCGACTCGCGGGTGATGGCGGGACCAGAGCTGTGCGGCTAGGTGTCGGCGCCCCGGAAGTCCTCCGGCGAGACCGAGTCGAGGAACTCGCGGAACTTCTCGACCTCGTCCTCCTGCTCGTCGGGGATGATCAGGCCGGCCTCGGCGAGGACCGACTCCTCGGCGTGGATCGGGACCCCGATGCGCAGCGCCAGGGCGACCGAGTCGCTGGGCCGGGCGGACACCCGGACGTCGCCGTCGAACACGAGTTCCGCGTAGAACGTGCCTTCCTGCAGGTCGGTGATGCGCACCTGCTCCAGCTCGCGGCCGAGCGCGGCGATGATCTCCTTGAGCAGGTCGTGGGTCAGCGGGCGGGGTGGACGGACGCCCTGCTGCTCCAGCGCGATCGCCGTGGCCTCCACCGAGCCGATCCAGATCGGCAGATAGCGGTCGCCCTCGGTTTCGCGCAGCAGCAGGATCGGTTGGTTGGCCGGCAGTTCGACTCGAACACCGACGACGCGCATCTCGCTCATCGTCATGCTCCATCCAGTTCCGGCGCCGATGAGGCTCGCACGATGGTTAGCTCGTTACGCTCCCTCACGGGTTATCGCCTCCTCAGCTCGCGCCGCCGACGACGATGCCGTCGTCGTTGACGCTACCCGCCGGGGGCGGGCAATGCTCGCCCCTCACACGATGATCATCGTCCCGAACGCATCTTCCGTCACCACCATGACCGATAAGGTGGGGGTTCTCAACCTCCTACCGGTGCCCGCAACCCAGCCTTGACCAAGAGCGTGTGCAGCGACGCCGACAGGGAGACCAGTTCCCGCAGCACCTCTTCGGCCCTGGCCCGGGTGGCCGGGTCCCGGTGCAGCCGCAGCGGAGTGACGATCTGGGCCAGCAGGCCGACCTCGCGGTCGGCGGCCGCGCGGAACGCGCGCAGGTGTCTGGCCTCGATGCCGTATTCGGCCAGCGCGCCCGCGGTCGCCGCGATCCGCACCGCGTCCGGGTCGTAACGGCCGGCCGGATCGGCCGCGACCAGACCGTACTGCTCCAGGTCGGCGAGCAGTTCGGCGTCGACGTCCGCGTGCTCGACCAGTTCCTCGCGGGACAGGCCGACGGGCAGCGACTCCGGTACCGCCGCGAGCGGGCGCGGCGGTCGTTCGGCGGACGCCAACTGTTCCCGGATCACCTTCAACGGCAGGTACCGGTCGCGCTGCGCGGCCAGGACGTAGCGCAGCCGCGCCACGTCCACCTCGCCGAACTGCCGGTAACCGGACTCGGTGCGCGCCGGGCTGATCAGCCCTTCCGCTTCGAGGAACCGGATCTTGGAGATCGTGACGTCCGGGAACTCGGGGCGCAGCTGGGCCAGCACCGCCCCGATGCTCATGCCGCCGCCACGGGATGGCCGCGCGGCAGCCGTCACCGAGCTCCCTGGCCTCCAGTAGCCGGGCCGGTGAGGAACACCAGGCGGAACTTGCCGATCTGCACCTCGTCGCCGTTGGCCAGCACGGCCTGGTCGACCGGTTCGCGGTTGACGTAGGTCCCGTTCAGGCTGCCCACGTCGATCACCACGAACTCGCCGCCCTCGCGGCGGAACTCGGCGTGCCGACGCGACACGGTGACGTCGTCGAGGAAGATGTCGCTGTCCGGATGCCGGCCCGCGCTGGTCGTGTCCCTGTCCAGCAGGAACCGGGAGCCCGCGTTGGGGCCCCGCTTGACCACGAGAAGAGCGGATCCGACCGGCAGCGCGTCGACACCGGCGACGGCAGGCTCACTGGCGGGTGCCTCCGCCGGCGCGCCTTCGGCCTCGGCCAGGAAGTCGGCCCGGAAAACGGACGTCGACTCCGTGGCCTGCTCCGGCGGAACGCCGGGCCCGTCGTTCGTGCTCACCTGCGCTCTCCTCCAGGTAGTGGATTCGTCGTGACCGTCCCAACGTACCGTGCCCGACCTCTCACGATGGCGCAGGCTCCCCCACAGCTCCCGTAGGCGGCGAAAGATCGTCGTCACCCCTGTTCCGTGAGCTTCCGGTACGCATCGGCGGTCAGCAGACCGTCCACCGCGCCGGCGTCGGCGATCCGGATGTCGATCATCCAGCCGGCGCCGTAGGGGTCCGAATTGACCAGTTCCGCTTGCGTGTCAAGGGTTTCGTTGCGCGCCACAATCTCGCCGGCCAGCGGCGAGAAGACGTCGGACACGCTCTTGGTCGACTCGACCTCGCCGACGGCCTGGCCCGCCGTGACCTGCTCGCCCGGCTCGGGCAGCTGGACGAACACCACGTCGCCCAACTGCTCCTGGGCGTAGTCGGTGATGCCGACGCGCACCGTGTCCGGACCGGTGCGGGCCACCCATTCATGCTCCTGGGTGTATTTCAGCTCCTCGGGTGTTGTCACGTGGGGCCGCCCTTCTCCGCGTAGCCAAGACTCGTCAGCGCACTCCGGTGCACGCGCAGAACCTACCCAACACGCTGTGATCGGCCGTGCTGGGGACGCCGTACCGCGATCACGACCTGGGCCACGTAGAGCGCACCGGTCCACACGTACAGCGCGGTGCCCCACGCGGTGAACGCGTAGCCGATCGGACGGGCGATCTGGGCCACCGTCGAGGTGCCCTGGGCGAGCAGCAGGAACGGGAACGCGTACAGCAGCGCGAACGTGGCGGCCTTGCCGACGTAGTGCACCTCGGGTGGCGTGTACCCGGCCCGGCGCAGCAGCGGCAGGCACAGCCCGACGGCGACGTCCTTGCCGATCAGCACCACGGCCAGCCACCACGGCACGATGCCGCGCACCACGAACGCGACCAGGGTGGCGACGATGTACAGCCGGTCGGCCGCCGGGTCGAGCAGGGCGCCGATCCGGCTGGCCTGGTTGAGCCAGCGGGCCAGTTTGCCGTCCAGCCAGTCCGACACCCCGCTGGCCACCAGTACGGCCAGGGCGATCAGGTCGGCGTGCGGGCCGAGCACCAGCCACAGGAACACCGGAACGCCGGCCAACCGCAGCACGCTCAGCGCGTTGGGCACCGTCAGCAGGCGGTCAGGTGGGGCCGCGGCCCGGACCGGCTCGGTGGACCGGTCTCCGGTCCTGCCCTCGCCGGTCGGCGCTGGCACGGGCTCGGCCTTCGCCACGTGGTCCCTCCCCCGCCGTTCACCTGTGGAAGCAGCGGAACAAGGGTGTCACACCACGGCGGCGCCCGAGCGGTGGGCGTGCCCGCGCGGATTCCTGGTCCAGCCGCGACGCTGCAGGTCGGCGCAGGACAGCTGCACCGCACGTCCCCGATCGTCCACACCCTGCCACCTGGGCCGGCCCTCGACCGACTCGAGGACGTAGGCGTGCCCCTTGCTCCACACGACGCTGCACGGCGCGGTGGGCAGTGCCGGGCCGTCGTCCGGCCGGGGCTGGGTCTGGCTGGGTGGTTCGGTGTCGGGTCTCATCGTTGGCCACTACCTCCATCAGGGGCGTCGCGTCGCGACCTGTTTCCGTTAACCCCGGACAGATTGTCGGCTTCAACAGTTGCCGGACGGCCCGATCCCGGTAGTCGCTCGACCACCGTGCGCGCCCGTTCGCCGAGATGAGTCGGCGCGACCGTGCCGCTGATTCGGTGACCGACCGCGACGACCGCCCACCGACAGCCACCGACCGCAGGGCGTCGGACCCGGCGACGTGATCATGATGTGATCATGCCGAAACACGCGCCGGCCCTCCGCCCGCGCGGCGGAGGGCCGATCACGCCGGTGGTCAGCGATGCCCGGAGGGCACCTCGTCGACCAGCTCGATAGGCGCCTCACCGGAGGCGTCCGCGGCCACGGCCGCCAGTTCGGCGCTGACCGTCTCGGCCGGTCCGGTGCCCACGGCCACGGTGGTCGCGGCGGTGGTGACCCGGTGCGGCGAGCACAGCAGCGAGGCCACCGCACCGATCAGGCAGGCCGCGATGGCGAACCCGAACGCCACGGCCAGGCCGTCGGCGAACGGACCGGAGATCAGGCTCGGGAAGAAGCTCCGGCCGGTCAGGAACTGGGCCTGGCTGGCCGGCAGGTGCGTGAGCACCGGGCCGAGCAGCGTGGAGATCGGGTTGTAGCCCAGGAACGCGGCGAACAGCACCGCGACCGCGGGCAGGTGCGCCACCTGGCTGGCCGCGGCGGCGGGGACGCCGTGCGCGGTCAGGCCGGCATCCAGCGAGCCGGGCAGGTGGGTGGACAGGCCGGCGATGATCAGGCTGAAGAAGATGCCGATGGACAGCACCATCGCCGAGTTCTGGAACGTGGCCGTCATGCCGGCACCGGCACCGCGGGCGTTGCTGGGCAGGCTGTTCATGATCTCGGCCCGGTTGGGCGAGGCGAACATGCCCATGCCGATCCCGTTGAGCACCAGGATGCCGGCGAACGCCAGGTAGTTGAAGTTGACCGGCAGCAGGATCAGCAGCAGGAACGTGGCGGCCGTGATGACCATGCCGACCGCGGCGAACGCCCGGGTGCCGACCTTGTCCGACAGGACGCCGGACAGCGGTGCGGACAGCAGGAACCCGACGGTCATCGGCAGCATGTAGATGCCCGCCCACAGTGGTGTCTGGGCGAAGCTGTAGCCGTGCTGGGGCAGCCAGATGCCCTGCAGCCAGAGGATCAGGATGAACTGCAGGCCGCCTCGGCCCAGCGCGGCGGTCAGGTTCGCGATGTTGCCCGCGGTGAACGAGCGGATCTTGAACAGCGACAGCTTGAACAGCGGGTTGGGCACCCGGGTCTCGATGATCCCGAACGCGATCAGCACCACGATGCCGCCGATGAGCATGGACAGCACCAGTGGGCTGGTCCAGCCCATGCTGTGGCTGCCGTAGGGCTGGATGCCGTAGGTGATGGCGACCAGCACCGCGATGAGGCCCACGGCGAACGTGATGTTGCCCCACCAGTCCATCCTGGCCCGCTGGCGCACGCCGGTGTCGCGCAGCTTCATGTACGCCCAGATCGTGCCCAGCACGCCGATCGGCACGGACACCAGGAAGATCAGGTGCCAGTTCACCGGGGCGAGCACGCCGCCGATGACCAGGCCGAGGAACGAACCGGCGATCGCGGCGACACCGTTGATGCCCATGGCCATGCCGCGCTGGTTACCGGGGAACGCGTCGGTGAGGATGGCGCTGGAGTTGGCCATCAGGAACGCGCCGCCCACGCCCTGGATGATCCGCCAGCCGATCAGCCACAGCGCGCCGGCGGTTCCTTGTTGCCAGGTAAGGGAAAGCAGGATCGACGACACGGTGAAGATGGCGAAGCCGAGGTTGTACATCCTGGCCCGGCCGAACATGTCGCCGAGGCGGCCGAAGCTGACCACCAGCACTGCGGTGACGACCAGGAAACCCATGATCATCCACAGCAGGTAACTGGTGTTGCCCGGGGCGAGCGGGTTGACGCCGATGCCCTTGAACACGTCGGGCAGTGCGATCAGCACGATCGACGAGTTGATGGTGGCGATGAGCATGCCCAGTGTGGTGTTGGACAGGGCTATCCACTTGTAGTGGGGACCGAGTTCGGCTGGGGTGCGCGCCTGCCTCCGTTGGCTGGGCGGTATCCGGTCGGCAAGTGACACGACAGTTAGACCTCCGAGTTATTGCTTGCCCTAGGCTAACTAACTGGTTTGCCCAGGTACAAGCGCCATTCGGATCAGGTCTGGTGAGTAGTCCCACAAGCCGCCGGGAATAGGACGGCGGTCACGTCGCCGGCAGTACGTCCCCCAACACGGCCTGCACGTCCAGCTCCACCCGCAGTGTCGTGCCGATCAACATGACCCCGGCCCGGACCACCTGGTTGAAGGTCATCGCGAAGTCCTCGCGGCGCAGGTCGGCCGCCGCCCGGAACGCCGCCCGGGTGCCACCCCAGTTGTCCACGCCGAAGCCGAGATAGTCCATCCGCAGCGGTACTTCCCGGGTCACGCCGTTGAGGGTCAGCTCGCCGTTCACCTGCCAGGCGTCCCCGCCCAGCGGCGCCACGGAGGTCCCCACGTACTCGATCAGCGGGTGCTGGTCGACGCCGAGGAAGTCGGCGGAGCGCAGATGGTCGTCGCGCATCTTGCTGCCGGTGTCGATGCTGGCGGCCTGGATGACCGCCCGGACGGTGGAGCGCTCGATCGGCCTGCCCACCTCCAGCGCCCCGCCGAACTCGCTGAACGAGCCGCGCACGCTGGCCATGCCCAGATGCCGCGCGGTCACCGAGATCCGCGTGTGTGCCGGGTCGATCGTCCACAGACCCGGTCCCGGTAACTCCAGACCGGCGACCCTGGCCAGCGCCAGCGTGCCCAGCCGGGCCGACCCGCTCGCGGTCACCAGGATCGTCCTGGCCACCGGCTGGAAACCGCCCGCGGTGATGATCGCCGTGTAGGTACCGCCGGGCAGCGGGTCGGTGACCAGCCTGCCCTCCTCGTCGGCGGCCGTCCTGGTCACCTGGGCGCCTGCCGGATCGGTCACGGTGAGGACGGCATGGGGCACCGGCCAGCCGTCCGGCGTCCGCGCCAGTGCCGTCACCCCACGCCCGGCCGCCTGTGGCGAAGCGGGATTCATTCCGAGATCCTCCTCAGCTTTCCGGGTGGCCCAGCCGCACGTCGTGCTGGCCCTGGTGGCCGCCCGCCACCCGCAGTGCGCTGGCCACCGGCGGGTAGCCGCTCGCGATCACCGTGTAGTCGCCCTCGGGCAGGTCGGTGAAGGCGTACTCGCCGGTGTCGTCGGTGGTGGTCATCGCCACGACGTTGCCCTGCCGGTCCAGCAGGGTGATCCGGGCGTCCGGCACGGCCCGGCCGTCGCCCACCGTGGCGACCCCACTGAGCCGGGAACCACCCTGCAGCGCCACGTCCTGCTCGCAGCGGCCGGTGCCCGGCACGGTGACGCCGACCGCGACCGGCTGGAACGACTCGGCGCTGACCACGAGCGTGTACAGGCCGGCGATGAGCTCCTCGAACAGGTACCGGCCGTCCGCCCCGGTGATCTGCGCGCCGACCACCTCGCCCGTGCCGTCGGTCAGGGTCGCCGTCGCCTGCCCGACCGGTGCGTCCTGGCCGGCCACGGTCACTATCCCGCCGAGGCTGCTGGTGCCACTCAGCACGACGTCCACGGCGACCGGGCCGCCGTTCACCGACACCACGGCCGCGTGCGGCTGGTGCGCGCCCGCCGAGGCGATCAGCACGTACGAGCCGGACTGCGGCACCGGCAGGTCGAACCCGCCGTCCGAGCCGGACACGTTGCGGCCGATCTGGCGGCCCGCCGAGTCGATCAGGGTGAGGGCCGCCCCGATGATGCCGCTCCCGTCGGACCGGCGGACCCAGCCGTAGACGCTGGGGCCGTCCTGCTGGACCGTGGCGAAATCGTCGGTGGCCGATGCCATCAGGGCTCCCGCTGGGTTGGATCCCACACCGTCGGCCATCACCGGATGGCCGTTGCGTTCCGGTTCGAAGGGGGTCAGGTCGGCGACGGTCGCCGCGTCCTCGACCGGCTCCGGTGCCCCCGCACCGGCCTCCTCGGCCATCCTGGCCTGGATGCCCGACTGCATGCGCAGCGGCACCTCGCGCATGAACAGGATGAGGAACCAGCTCAGCGCGACCACGGCGGCGGCCGTCAGGAACACCGGTTGCATGGAGTCGGCGAAACCGACCAGGAACGGCCGGGCCAGCCGGGGATCGAGATGTTGCAGGAACGACGAGTCCTGCAGGACCGAGGCGCCCGAGCCGGACGCCCCGGACGCGCCCTGCCTGACCAGGTCGACCACCGGCGCGTTGGCCGGGTTGTTCACCACCGCCGGGTCGTGCAGCGCGCTCTGGAACGCCGACGTCGGGACGATCCGGGCGAACGCGTCGGCGATCTTGCCGCTCAGCGTGCTGAACAGGATGGACAGGAACACGGCGGTGCCCAGCGTGCCGCCCATCTGCCGGAAGAACGTGGCCGACGCCGTGGCGACGCCCATGTCCCTGGCCGGCACCGCGTTCTGCACCGCGATCACCAGCGTCTGGATGCACAGGCCGAGGCCGAGGCCGAACACCAGCATCCAGGCGTCCGTGCGGATCAGCGGCGTGTCCGCGTCGATCGTGTTGAGCAGCAGCAGTCCGGCCACCATCAGCGGGACGCCGATCACCGGGAAGATCTTGTAGCGGCCGGTGCGGGCGGTGATCTGGCCGGACAGGATCGACCCGATCATCAGGCCCAGCACCAGCGGCAGGATCAGCAGGCCGGCCTTCGTCGGCGACGCGCCCTTCACGATCTGCAGGTACAGCGGGATGACCGACAGGCCGCCGAACATGCCCATGCCCAGGACGAAGTTCGAGGTCGACGTGATGCTGAAGACGCCGTTGCGGAACAGCCGCAGCGGGATCAGCGCGTCGTCCCGCATCAGCGCCTCGACCACGACGAACATGATCAGTCCGACCGCGCCGACGCCGTAGCAGAGCCACGCCCTCGGGGACGCCCAGCCCCACTGCTGGCCCTGTTCGGCGATGATCAGCAGCGGCACCAGGCCGACCGTGATGGTGACCGCGCCCCACCAGTCGATCCGGTGCTCGCGACGGGTGTGCGGCAGGTGCAGCACCTTGGTGACCACGACCAGCGCGAGCAGGCCGATCGGCACGTTCACCAGGAACACCCAGCGCCAGCCGTCGATGCCCAGGATCTCCGACCGGCCGGCCAGGAACCCGCCGACGACCGGGCCGAGCACGCTGGACGAGCCGAACACGGCGAGGAAGTAGCCCTGGTAGCGGGCCCGCTCCCTGGGTGGCACGACATCGCCGATGATGGCCAGCGCCAGCGACATCAGGCCACCGGCGCCGATGCCCTGGACCGCGCGGAACGCGGCCAGCATGTACATCGACGTGGCGAACGACGAGGCCAGCGAGCCGACCAGGAAGATCGAGATCGCGGCGATGAAGTACGGCTTGCGGCCGTAGATGTCGGACAGCTTGCCGTACAGCGGGGTCGAGATCGTCGCCGTGATCAGGTAGGCCGTCGTCGCCCACGCCTGCAGGTCCAGGCCGTGCAGGTCGTCGGCGATGGTCCGGATCGAGGTGGCCACGATCGTCTGGTCCAGCGCGGCCAGGAACATGCCCAGCATCAGCCCGCTGAACACGAACATGATCTGGCGGTGGGTGAGCGAGCCGTCGGACGGCGGCGCGTCCACGGGCGCCGTGGGCGCCGCGTCCCGCTCGCGTTCCGTCGCGGTCATCGGTTCCGGTCCTCCTCACGACCGCGGGGCACGCCACCGGTGGCCGGCTCGTTGTCGCGGGCTCGCTGATCGGCCTCCAGGTCGGCGTTGAGCCGGGCCAGCAGCGTGGCCAGGTGGTGCACGTCGGCCTCGGACCAGCCGTTCAGGATACGGGCCATGTTCTCGTTGTGCCGGCGCTGGTTGTCCAGGAAGGCACGGACCCCGTCCTCGGTCGGCGCCAGGATCGACGCCCGGCCGTCCTCCGGGTCCGGCCGCCGTTCCACCAGGCCGTGGCGGATCAGCGCGGCGGTCTGCCGGCTCACCGTCGACGGGTCGGCGTAGACGGCCTCGGCCAGCGCGGTGGTCCGGCGGGGACCGTCGGTGACCAGGCGGGCCAGCAGGCCGTACGCCGGGTACTCGATGCCCTCCCGGTTCGGGCCGCCGAAGCGGGCCATGCCCCGCTTGACCACCAGTACGAAGCGCAGAAGTTGGTCGGCCAGCCGGACGACCGCGGTGTCTCGGTCACTACCCAGATCGGTACTCATGAGGTGATCCATTGCATGTCGAACGCAAGTAGTTGACGTATACAACCATGCTCCCGGACGAGCCGCCAGACAACACTTCCCGGTGGCCCATCGGCAGCCGGTCAAGCCCCCTTGAGCTCGGGGAAGTCCTCCTCGCGGTACTCGCCGGGCACGGCGGCCGCCGGGTCGGCGTGCACGTCGTGCTCGCGGCCGCGCAACTCGACCCTGCGGATCTTGCCGGAGATGGTCTTGGGCAGCTCACCGAACTCCAGCCGGCGGATCCGCTTGTACGGCGCCAGGTTCTCCCGGGCGAACCGGAGGATCTCCAGCGCGGTGTCCCGGTCCGGGGCGTGCCCGGCGGCCAGCAGCACGTACGCCTTGGGCACGGCCAGCCGCAGCGGGTCCGGGGACGGCACCACGGCCGCCTCGGCCACCGCGTCGTGTTCCAGCAGCACGCTCTCCAGCTCGAACGGCGAGATCCGGTAGTCGCTGGCCTTGAACACGTCGTCGGCCCGGCCCACGTAGGTGATGTAGCCGTCGTCGTCCCGGGAGCCGACGTCGCCGGTGTGGTAGTAGCCGTCCCGCATGGCCTCGGCGGTCCGGTCCGCGTCGTCGCGGTAGCCGACCATCAGGCCGGTCGGGCGGGCGGCCAGGTCGAGGCAGATCTCGCCCTCGGTGCCCAGCTCACCGGACACCGGGTCGACCAGGGCGACGGTGAAGCCGGGGATCGGCCGGCCCATGGAGCCCGGCTTGACCGGCTGGCCGGGCGTGTTGCCCACCTGGACGCTGGTCTCGGTCTGGCCGAAGCCGTCCCGGATGGTCACGCCCCAGGCGCGCCGCACCTGCTCGATGATCTCCGGATTGAGCGGTTCACCTGCGCCGACCACCTCGCGCGGCGGTGTCTTCAGTTCGGTCAGGTCGGCCTGGATGAGCATCCGCCACACCGTGGGCGGCGCGCAGAAACTCGTCACGCCGCAACGGTCCATCGTGGACATCAGCGCGGAGGCGTCGAAGCGTTGGTAGTTGTGGATGAAGACGCAAGCCTGCGCGTTCCAGGGCGCGAAGACGTTGCTCCAGGCGTGTTTCGCCCAGCCCGGCGACGAGATGTTCAGGTGCAGGTCGCCCGGCCGCAGACCAATCCAGTACATTGTGGACAGATGGCCGACCGGGTAGGAAGCGTGGGTGTGCTCGGCCAGTTTCGGCTTCGCCGTGGTGCCGGAGGTGAAGTAGAGCAGCAGGGTGTCGTCCGCCTTCGTCACGCCGTCCGCGGTGAACGTCGCCGACGCGTCGGCCGAGCCCCGGTAGTCGTGCCAGCCGGCCACCCCGTCGCCCACCGCGATGCGCGTGTAGTCGCCGGCGACGGTCTCGAACTTGGCGGTGTCCGCCGAGCGGACGACGACGTGCCGGGCGTTGCCCCGCTCCACCCGGTCCACCAGGTCGGCCGGGCCGAGCAGCGTGCTGGCCGGGATCAGCACCGCGCCCAGCTTCATCGCGGCGAGGATCGTCTCCCACAGCTCGACCTGGTTGCCGAGCATCAGGATCAGCCGGTCGCCCCGGCGCACCCCCAGGCCCCGCAGCCAGTTCGCCACCTGGTTGGACCGGGCGGACATCGCGGCGAACGTCAGCCGCGCCTCCGAGCCGTCCTCCTCGACGATCCACAGTGCCGGATTGTCGTTTCCGTCCGCGATGACGTCGAACCAGTCGAGTGCCCAGTTGAACTCGGTCAGCTCGGGCCACCCGAAGTCCCGGTAGGCGGTGGCGTAGTCCTCCCGGTTCGCCAGCAGGAAGTCCCTGGCGGCCAGGAACACCGAGGTCGCGTTGGTCCGTTCGTCAACCACGGGGGCTCTCCTTCACCGGCGGCGGCATCGTCAACCGGTCAGGATGCTATCCCCCGACTCGTGTCCGGGTCGTGACCGTCGGCACCGGCCATCCGGACCTGGTCGCGGCCGCCCTCCTTGGCCGCGTAGACGGCGGCGTCAGCGGCCTGCAACAGGTCGGCCAGGGTGCCCTCGGCGTCCCGGCGGACCGCGACGCCGACCGACGTGGTCCGGCCGCTGATCGCGGCGGGCCCGCCCCGCTTGTCGGTGCTGACCACGGTGAGCCCGGCGATCCGGGTCCTGATCCGCTCGGCGACGCCCACCGCGGCGGTGGTGTCGGCGTCCGGCAGGAGGACGACGAACTCCTCGCCGCCGAACCGCCCGACCACGTCGGCCGGCCGGGTCTCCGCGCGCAGCACGTCGGCCACGGCCAGCAACATGTCGTCACCGGCGGGGTGACCCCACGTGTCGTTGATCAGCTTGAAGTGGTCCAGGTCGATCATGAGCAGGCCCACCACGCCCCGGGCACGGTCGGCCCTGGCCAGTTCCTTGGCCACCGCCTCCCGCCAGCCGCGCATGTTGAGCAGGCCGGTCTTCGGGTCGGTGCGCACGTCCACCTGGAGCTGCCGGATCTCGGTCAGCCGGTTGCCCAGCACGCCGACCACCACCATCACCAGCAGCGCGGGCGGCGCGTGGACCAGCAGGACCGCGGTCACCAGGCCGAGCGCGACGGTGAACGTCTCCAGGCCGTTGTCGTACCAACTGCCCACCGCCATGGACATCGTCGGCCGGTCGCTGTGCAGGGCGATGGCGGTGCCGACCAGCAGGATCTGCCCGGCGACGTACACCATGCCGGCCGCGCCCGCGGCGCCGAAGTCACGCAATGTGTCGACAACACCGTCCCCGGACCACGTCGGCACCCCGGCGGTCATCAGCACGCCGTGCACGCCCAGCACGCACGCCGCGATCACCGCCGTGCCGAACACGAATCGATACAGGGGCCTGCGGGCGACGAACCACCGCTGAAATCGGATAACCACTATGCACAGGAGCGCCAGCGGCAAGGGCAACACCAGCGCGGCGGCGAAGTTCCAGATCGAGGTGAGGTCGACGTGGACGGTGTCCATCCGATTGCGACGGCTCTCCTCCTGACGTCGCGACAGGAACATGTGGACACTCGCCAGGCCCAGCAACAGGCCGAACCTGGCCCAGTCGGTGACCACCACCACATGGCCGCCCGCCACCACGATCGCGACGGCGACCACCGTGGCCAACTCCACGCCGACCAGGTAACGAACCTCCCCCCGGGGTTGCGCCCACAGCGCCCAACTGCCCGGACGGCGCAAGTAGGCCAATCCCCCCTGCCGGAATTCACTCACACGAGCCACAATGTGGGCGGTTGCCCGGCTCCCGCGACCGGTCCCGCCAGACCGGTTCGGCCGATCGACCGAGGGGCGCCCCCGCACCCCGAACCGCCGAACACCCCGTGAGGGAGGTGTCGACAGTGTCGGACCGCGACTACTGACCGAGCCGGGGCCTTGAGCCGACGAGACAGACGATGTGGACGGTGACCGACCGCGATTCCCGATCGCCATGGTCCCGCCCGCCTTCCCCGTCCCACGATGCCGATCCACCGTTCCGCCGGTGGCCGGCCTCCCGTGCCTGCATGCATATCGCCGCAAGCCATCGGTTTGTGCCACCTCAACGCGGTGGGTGGCTTACCACTTACTCGCCGTGTGTCCCGTGTGGCCTTCCACGGTACCGCCGATGCCAGAAATATGTCGCCGGAGCGGCCAGCGCCACCCCGACCGCCCCGGCGATGACGATCGCCCCCTCGGCCGATCCGATGGCCTGGGCCAGGGCACCTCCCGCCGCGACGCCCACACCCTGGGCCACTCGCAGGCCGGTCCGCGCCACCCCGTAGGCACTGCCCCGCACGGCGTTGGGCGCCCAGCTGGTGACGCTCGCGCCGACCGTGATCTGGTAGGCGCCCACCGCCCCGGCCAGCGCCAGCACCACCAGCGCGCCGACCAGCGACAGCGGCAGCGCGAACAGCAGGAGCAGGGCCACGGATACCGTGGCCAGCACACCGACCCAGCGCTGGCGCAGTGCCGTGGGGACGAACCGGGACAACAGGAACGCACCGACCACATAGCCCAGTGGGTCGGCGGCCAGCAGCCAGCCGACCGCGCCCGGCGGCGCGCCGAGCTGGGCGGCCAACGGCGCCGCCAGTCCCTCCGGGACGACCGCCAGGCCGACCACCCAGGACAGCCACAGGAGCAGGCGCAGCCTCGGTTCGCGGAACACGTACCGCAGTCCGGTCGACCACGACGTGCCACCGGCACCGGCGACCGGCACCGGGCGCTGGTGGGCGAACAACCGCACCAGCACGGCCGCCACCGCGAACGTTCCCGCGTCGATGAACAGTGCCGTGGAACTACCGACGGCGGACACCAGCAGGCCGGCACCCGCCAGGCCGAGCAGCATGACGGTGTTGGTGGTGATGCCGCGCAGGTCCTGGCTGCGGAAGTAGGGCTCGTCCTGGGTGAAGACCTCCCTGGTCAGGGCGTTCTGCGCGGCCAGCGCGGGTGCCTGCGCCACGCCGACGCCGACCAGCAGCGCACACATCGCGGCCAGCGGCATACCGGGCAGGCCCATCACCGCGACGAACACGGCCTGTGCCACCGAGCCCGTCACCATCACGGTGCGGCGCGGGTACAGGTCGGCCAGATATGCCAGGCCCAGGCCGCCGGCGAGGGCGGGCAGGAAGCTCAGCGCGTAGACCACCGCGGTCCACAGGGCGGACCCGGTTCTGCTGTAGACGGTCAGGGCGAGCGCCACCTTGGCCAGTTGGTCACCGGCCACCGACACCGCTTCGGCCAGCCAGAGCGCCCGAAACTCACGCACCGCGAGCACGGCGCCCATCTGTGTACGCGACGCCACCACCTCGCCCGCTGGTCGTTTCCGCATTGTGCGCCCATTTTCACCCGACAGTGTCGAGACATACTCAGAGTGTGTGTCCGAACCGGCCAGTCGTGCGCCGCATCCGGCCAGCTCAGGGCATGATGACGACGTGTCGCTGATGGTGAGATTCGGCGCGAACCGTCATGATGGGGATCCAACCACGCGCGAGGCGCGCGGGTGGACTGTCCTGAATGGAAGGAAGACGACGAGTGGCTCTCCCTAACCTGACCCCCGAGCAGCGCCAGGCTGCCCTGGCCAAGGCCGCCGAGGCCAGGCAGGCCCGCACGAGGCTGCTGAACGACATCAAGGAGGGCAAGGAGACCATCTCCGGCGTTCTTGCCCGTGCCAAGGACGACAATGTCGTCGGCAAGACGAAGGTGGCCCAACTGGTGAAGGCACTGCCCGGCTACGGCCCGGCGAAGGTCACCGCGTTGCTCGCCAAAGCCGGCATCCCCGAGGAGCGGCGGGTCGCCGGTCTCGGCCAGCGCCAGCGCGAGGCGCTGCTCGCCGAGTTGAACTGATCGACCTCGACGACCAGGGCCGACCTGGTCGAATCCGAGGATTCGACCAGGTCGGCCGCTGTTCGACCGCCTTACGAGTTCAGGTAGGCGAGCACGGCCAGGACCCGCCGGTTGTCGTCCGCCGAGGGCGGTAGGTCCAGTTTGCTGAAGATGTTGTTGGTGTGCTTGGCGATCGCCTTCTCGGTGACGAACAACCGGTCGGCGATGGCCGTGTTGGAGCGGCCTTCGGCCATCAGCCCGAGCACTTCCCGCTCGCGGGGCGTCAACCGGTGCATCGGCTCGTTGCCGGCGTTGCTGGCGATGAGCTGGGCCACCACCTCGGGGTCCATCGCGGTCCCGCCACCGGCCACCCGGCGCACGGCGTCGACGAACTGCTCGACGTTGGCCACCCGGTCCTTGAGCAGGTAGCCGACCGCGCCCCGGCCGTCGGACAGCAGCTCACGGGCGTAGAGCTGCTCCACGTACTGCGACAGCACCAGCACCGGCAGTCCGGGCACGGCCGCCCTGGCCTCGATGGCCGCGCGGAGCCCCTCGTCGGTGAACGTCGGCGGCAGCCGCACGTCCACCACCGCCACGTCCGGCCGGTGCTCGACCAGGGCACGCAGCAGCCCGGGACCGTTGTCCACGGCGTCGATCACCTCGAACCCGCTGGCGGTGAGCAGGCGGATCAGGCCGTCCCGGAGGAGGGCGAGGTCTTCGCCGAGGACAACTCGCACGGCACCTCCATCGTCACGATCGTGGGCCCGCCGGCCGGGCTGGTGACCAGCATCGTTCCGTCGAACGCGGCCAGCCGGCGCTCGATGCCGTACAGGCCGCCGCCGGCCGGTTGCCGGGCGCCACCCCGCCCGTCGTCGCCGACCATGATGCCCAGTCGCCCGTCGGCGTGGGCCAGCCGGATCCAGGCGCTGGTGGCGCCGCTGTGCTTGGCCGCGTTGGTCAACGTCTCGGCCACCGCGAAGTAGACCGCGGACTCGACCGGAGCCGGTGGCCGGCCGGGCAGGTCCGCCGTGACCTCCACGGGCAGCGGGCTGGCCAGGGCCAACGCCCGCACGGCGCCGTCCAGGCCCCGGTCGGCCAGCACCGGCGGGTGGATGCCGCGCACCAGGTCGCGCAGCTCGGCCAGGGCCAGGCCGGTCGCCTCGCGGGCCTCGGCGAGCAGTTCACCCGCCGCGTCCGGATCGGAGGCCAGCAGGTTCTCCGCCATGCCCAGGCTCATGCCCAGCGACACCAGCCGCGCCTGGGCGCCGTCGTGCAGGTCCCGCTCGATCCGGCGCAGTTCGGCGGCCTGCGTGTCCACCGTCTCCGCGCGCGACTCGGTCAGCTGCGCCACCCGGTCGGCCAGCCGGCTCTTCTCCGGCGGACCGAGACCCCAGCGGACCAGCCGGCCGTAGGCACGGAACAGCGGCCGCGTGGTGAACCGGAACAGCAGCAGGCACGCCGCGGCCAGCAGCACGCCGACCGGGATGGCCGAGCCCAGCGTGGTCAGATGCATGCTGCTGAAGTCCAGGTCGAGGTTCCTGGGCAGCAGCCCGATCAGCAGCGGCACGACCACGGCGTACCAGACGGCGCTGCCCAGGAACGTGATCGGCAGCAGGGCCACGACCAGGCCTGCGGTGCCGTTGACCAGCACCCAGAGCAGGTCCCGCCACGTCGCCGGGTCGGTCAGCATCGCCCGCACCCTGGCCAGCCGGCCCTGCGGCGGCAGCGGCCGGTACGGCCTGGCCACCGGTATGCCGAGCTTGCTGGTCACCCACAGGCGGTGCCAGTCGGTGATGCCGCGCAGCCACGGCACCGACATCAGCGTCAGCGGTATGCCGACGGTGACCACCACCACAGACGCCGACGTGACCACGACACACAACACCGCCACCGCGACCATCGCCTGCAGTGACAGCGTGACGCCCCATCCGGCCAGCCGGATCAGTCCCGGCCGTCGCTCCCCAGTCATGGGATCATTCTGTCCTGGTCGCCCGGCGCCTGTCGGTGGTTCTGGCACCACCATCGGCCCGGGGCGTAGCGCCCGCCGCGTAACATCACGCCATGTTCACCCCGGCGTACCCGATCCACACCGAACGGCTGTCGTTGCGGCCGTTCCGCATGGACGACCTCGACGCCGTGTACGCCATCCAGTCCCGCGAGGACGTGACCCGCTACCTGTACTGGGGGCCGAGGGACCGCGCCGAGGTCAGGGAAACGCTGGCGCAGCGGGTGAACCAGCGGCGCATCGACGAATTCAACGACGTGCTCGCCATGGCCGTGGACCTGCGCGCCACCGGCGAGCTGATCGGCACCGCGAACCTGGGGTGGACCAGCGCCGAGCACGGCCAGGGCGAGCTCGGCTACGTCCTGCACCCCGACCACCACGGGCACGGTTACGCCACCGAGATCGCCATCGCCTTGCTGCGCCTGGGTTTCCAGGAGATCGGCATGCACCGGGTGTACGGCCAGTGTGACGGCCGCAACACCGCGTCGGCCAGGGTGATGGCGAAGGCCGGCATGCGCCTGGAGGGCCACCTGCGGGAGAACGAGTTCGTCAAGGGCGAGTGGACCGACGAACTCGTCTACGCTCTGCTGGCCAAGGAATGGCAGCCCCGCTGATCACGAGGACAGCTCGGCCATGATCCCCTTCGCCTCGTTGACCGCGTCCTTCGCCTTGGCCAGTTGGTCCAGGCCCACGTGATCTCCCACGACGACCCATTTCTCGGGGTCGTTGTACCACCGGGGATTGTTCTCGTCCGGGACGTCGTCGTATTCCTCGAAGGTGACGTGGAATCTGAGTCCGGTGAAGATGTCGGCCACCGTCTCGCCGATCGTCGCCGCGTAGCAACGGTCGCTGAGGTGTTTCCTGGTGATCGTCATGTGCACCCACAGCGTGGTCGACTGGGACGGCACCTTCGTCTCCAGTTGGCGGAAGTAGGTGTTGTGCTGGCCCTTCGGCTTCTTCCATGGAGCACTCGTCACCATCTTGACCGCGTCCGCCCAGAGTTGGTCCTGGTGCAGTTCCAGCGCGCTCTTCTGCGGCGGTTGTGACGCCGGCTTGGGCTTGGGTGTGGTGGCCTTCGGCTTCTGCTGGACCTTGGTCTTCACCTGATCCTCGACGAGGGCGGCGAACGGGTTGCCGGCTTTCCAGTTGGTCATCGCACACTTCCTGCTGTCTGGGCCCGGACCGCCGCGGCGACCTCGGCCAGTTCTGCCTCGGTCAACTCGTCGGCGCCGGGGATGTTCTTGACGGCGTCCGCGATCGCCGCGTCGATCAGCCGGGTGGTGTCCTCGGGCGAGAGTTGGTCGATCGACGCCCGCGCCGGTGCGCCCGGTTGGCTGGGCAGCCACTCCTCGATGAGCGCGTCGAGGTAGCCCTGCCTGCCCTCGGTCGCGTAGGTCGCCTCCCAGCCGGCACCCCACCGGTAGTCCAGTTGCTGGCCCAGGTACTCCCGCCACTGGTCACCCCAACCCGCACCCAGGCGCTCGACCTGTGCCTGGCTCAGCCAGCCGAACCGGTCGGCGGCAGGCTCGGTGCCCTGCTGCCCGGAGTAGAGCTGGTGGTAGAGCTGCCAGTAGAGATCGGGCTCGCGCTCCAGTGTCGCGACCAGATCGGTGACCGGCGCGATGCCGTCACCGAACGACGCCAGGGTCCGCACGAACTGCTCGACCGACTCCGACGACACGTCGCCGGGCGCGCCGCGTAACGCCGTGGCGAACTCGTCGACGGTCCGGTCCGCCGGACACGCCTGCGCCAGCGCCGTGCGCCAACTCTCCAACGCCTGCTCACTGTCCAGCCGGACGGCCGACATGAGCGCCTCGACACGCTCGTCCAATCCAGGGACCACGCCCACGGTGCGTCTCCTCCCACTCGCCTACCGGCCAGCCTGACTCCCGGCCACAGCCCGGTGTTGCGCGCCGAGGGAGCGATGACGGCCGGATTGACTGCGTGAAGCGGCAACGGAGATCAGGACCGGCCCCGTGCGGGAACGGTGCGGGCCAAGGCCGATAATTGCCGGGTGCTCCACCCGCTCGACACCGTCCTGCTCGTCGCGTCACTGCTGTGCGCGGTCTGGTCCCTGGTGCTGCTGATGCTGTCCCGACCGGTGGGCAGGCGCTGGCTGCTGGGCGCGCTGGCCGTGATCGAACTCGGACTGCTGGTGCTCGCCGTGGCCGGGGTGGTCCAACTGGCGACGGCCCACCGGCACGTGTCCGGCGTGACGTTCGTCGGGTACCTGGTCGCCGGGCTGGTGATCCTGCCGGCCGCCGTGTGGTGGTCGCTGACCGAGCGCAGCCGGTGGGGCATCGGCGTCCTGCTGGTCGGCTGCCTCGTCATCCCTGTCATCATTGTCCGTATGAACCAGGTGTGGTCCGGTGGCTGAGCAGCAGCGGGCGGCGACGCGCAGCGGGCCGGGCCGGCTGCTGATCGCGGTGTACGCGATCTTCGCGCTGGCCGCGACCGCCCGCTCCGCGGTGCAGATCGCCACCAAGTTCCACGAGGCGCCACTGGCCTACGTGCTCTCCGCCGTGGCCGCCGTGTTCTACATCGTCGCGACCGTGTGCCTGGCGCGCGGCAGTGCCACGTCCCGCCGGGTCGCCACGATCTCGTGCACGGTGGAGCTGATCGGCGTGCTCGCGGTGGGCACGGCGAGTGTGCTGGCGCCCAGCGCGTTCCCCGACTCGACGGTGTGGTCGGTGTTCGGGGAGGGCTACGGGTACGTCCCCGTGGTGCTCCCGATCCTGGGCCTGTGGTGGATCCGCCACGCGTCCCGGATCGCCGCCGCAGCCGCGGCCTAGACCATGCGAGGATGCCGCGCATGACCTTCGTGGCGGCGTCCGACCGGTACTCGTCGATGGACTACCGCCGTTGTGGCCGCAGCGGTCTGCTGCTGCCGGCGGTGTCGTTGGGGCTGTGGCACAACTTCGGCCCGGACCGGCCGGTCGACACCCAGCGGGCCGTGTTGCGCAGGGCGTTCGACCTCGGTGTCACGCACTTCGATCTGGCCAACAACTACGGCCCGCCGCCGGGTGCCGCCGAGACCGCGCTGGGTCGGGCGCTGGTCGAGGACTTCGGGCCGTACCGGGACGAGCTGGTGATCTCCACCAAAGCGGGCTACGACATGTGGCCGGGCCCGTACGGCGAATGGGGTTCCCGCAAGTACCTGTTGGCCAGCCTGGACCAGTCGCTGCGCAGGCTCGGCCTGGACTACGTCGACGTGTTCTACTCGCACCGCCCCGACCCGAACACGCCGCTGGCCGAGACGATGGGCGCGCTGGACACGGCGGTGCGGTCGGGCCGCGCGCTGTACGCCGGGATCTCCAACTACGACGCCGAGCAGACCAGGCAGGCGGCCGCGATCCTGCGCGATCTGGGCACTCCCCTGCTCACCCAGCAGGTGGCGTACTCGATGTTCGACCGCACACCGGAACCGGAGCTCCTGCCCGCGATCGGTGAGCTGTGCATCGGCTGCGTCGCTTATTCGCCGCTGGCCCAGGGCATGCTGACCGACCGCTACACCGACGGCGTGCCGCCCGGTTCGCGGGCGGCGACGTCACCGTTCCTGCCGCGCGAGCAGCTCACCGCCGACCGGCTGGCCAGGGTCCGGGCGCTGAACCACCTCGCGGCCGAACGCGGCCAGTCGCTGGCGCAGCTCGCGCTCGCCTGGGTGCTGCGCCTGCCGACCGTCACGTCGGCGGTGATCGGGGCGAGCAGCGTGGCACAACTTGAGGACAGCGTCGGCGCAGTGGCGAGCCCGGCGCTGACCGAGGACGAGCTGGTGGAGGTCGACCGGTACGCGGCCGGGTCCGGTGCCGGCGTCTGGGCTTGACGCAATTCGTTGTCGGCGACAACATATCCACGCCTGCCTTCGGCTGGGAGGGGACGCGGCTATGTGGTCAGCGACGACCAGGCTCGGTACGGCGATCGCGGCGATCGCGCTCACCCTCACCGCCGTTCCCGCGGCGGCGGCCACGACGAGCGCCGCGCCACCCGGCGCTCCCGGTGCTCCGTCGTTCTTCGACCTGGCCCGCAAGGACTGCGTCGGCACGGCGGCGAACAGCCGGTCGAAGGTCTGGTACACGGTCGCGGGCGGGGTGCTGTCCGACGTCTACGAGCCGACCATCGACAACACGAACGTCGGCACCCTGCAGTACGTGGTCACCGACGGGCACGGTTTCACCGACCTGCAGACCCGCGACCTGACCTACACGGTGGCCGCCGATCCGACCGGCATGGCCTGCACGGTCACCGCGACCAGCGCCCGGCACGGCTACCAGCTCGTCACCACCTACGTCACCGACCCGGACCGGGACACGGTCGTCATGCACAGCCAGGTGCGGGCCACCCGGGGCAGCCACACCGACGTCGGCGCACTGCACGTGTACGCCCGGCTGGACGCGCACGTGAACGGCAACGGCGGCGGTGGCACCGACAACGGCGGCGCGGACTCCGGCGTGGTCACGTCGGGCGGCCCGGCGGTGTTCGACACCGGAACGGTCAGCCAGGCGGCCAACCGCGACTACGCCGTGCCGACGTTCATGGCCCTGCGGTCCACCGGCCAGGGCGCCGCGACGGTCGGCTACGCCGGTACCGCGAGCGACGGCCTGACCTCGCTGGACGCCGAGCACACCCTGGGCACCACGGTGACGAGCGCACCGGACGGGCACATCGTCGCGGTGTCCGACGTGACGCCGAAGCACGGCGGGGACATCACCCTCGCGCTCGGCTTCGGCCGCACCCAGCAGGCCGCCACCGGCACGGCCGGGGCGTCGCTGGCCCGGTCGTTCGGCGCGACGGCCGCCGCCTACCAGCAGGGCTGGCGGGCCTACGACCGCACGCTGCGTCAGCCACCGAAGCGGCTGCCCGGCGTCACCGACGTGACCGCGCACTACTTCCTGTCGGCGAACGTGCTGAAAGCCAGTGAGGACAAGACATTCCCGGGCGCGATCGCCGCGTCGCTTGCCAGCCCGTGGGGTCAGGCGGTGAACGCGGGCACGCTCGTGGGCGGCAAGCCGGTGTACTTCGGGTCGTACCGCGAGGTGTTCTCCCGCGACACCTACGAGGTGTTCACCGGGCTGCTCGCCGACGGCGACCTGGCCACCGCCCGCGACACGGCCCGGTTCCTGCTGGAGCGCCAGCAGTTGGCCGACGGCCGCATCCCGCGCAACTCGCTGCTCAACGGGAAGGCCGCGCCGGACACCGGTGGCGACCAGCTCGACGAGACCGCCTACCCGATCCTGATGGCCTACCAGTCCGGCCTCGGCGGGGACGCCGCGCTGTGGGCGCAGCACATCCGGCCGGCGGCGGACTTCCTCGTCGCGCACGGGCCGAGTTTCGGTGTGGAGCGGTGGGAGGAGCAGTCCGGGTTCTCGCCGTCCACCATCGCCGCCGAGATCGCCGGTCTGACCGCCGCGTCGACCATCGCGGCCCGGCACGGCGACCAGCAGCGGGCGCAGGTCTACCTGGCCACCGCGGACGACTTCCAGCGCCAGATCAAGGACTGGACGGTCACCACCACCGGACCGGACGGGCCGCGCTACTTCATCCGGCTGTCCAAGACCGGTGACCCGAACGCGGCGATCACCTACAACCTGGGCAACGGCGGCCCGACCGTCGACCAGCGCCAGGTGATCGACGGCGGCTTCCAGGAACTGGTGCGGCTGGGTGAACTGCCGGCCACCGATCCGGATGTGACGGCCTCGCTCGCCGTGCTGGACAAGCAGATCTCGGTCGCGACGCCCGGCGGCACCGGCTTCTACCGCTACGGCACGTCGGCGGCCGACGGCAGCGCGGACGGCTACGGCGACTGTTTCCAGCCGAGCCGGACCTCGTGCACCGGGCAGGGCAGGCCGTGGCCGACCACCAACACCGGCACCGGGCACCTGTGGCCGGTGCTGTCCGGTGAGCGCGCCGAGTCCGACATCGCCACCGGCGATCCGGCGGCCGCCGGTGGGCTGCTCGCCGCGATGACCAGGTTCTCCTCCGGTGTCGGCCTGGTACCCGAACAGGCGTGGGAGGACCCCGACCTGCCGGCGTCCCCGTTCGGCAGTGACCCGACGACGGCGTCTATCGGCTTCACCGACGGCGGCGCGGCCGGTTCGGCGTCCCCGCTGTCCTGGGCGCAGGGCCAGGAGGTCCGGCTGATCAGCGATCTGGGCAGCGGCCGGATCGGCGAGCGGCCCGACATCACCACCGACCGCTACGTGCGGCACGCGCCACCGCCGAACGTCCCGGTCACGCTGACCGCCCCGGCTTCGGGCAGCACGGTGGAGAGTTCCAGCACCGCCGTCACCGGCACCACGGCGCCGGGCGCGCCGGTGGTGGTCGAGTCGGCGGACGTGGACACCGGCGCGCCGGCCACCACGGTGGCCACGACGGCGGGTGCGGACGGCTCGTTCAGCGCCACCGTGCCGATCGGGTTCGGCACCGACGTGCTCACCGCGACCTCGGCCGCGCACGGCGGCACCGGCTACGCACAGGTCAGCGTGGTGGGCGACATCGTCGGCGGCACAACGGTTCTGGACGTCACCGACCCGTCAGGCGACGACAACGGCCCGGGCACCTTCCAGTACCCGACGGCACCGGACTTCACCGCGGGCTCGTTCGACATCACCCGCTTCCAGGTGGTCACCCTGGGCTCGACGGTGTTCCTGCGGACCACCCTGCGCACGCTCACCCCGACCTTCGGCAACGTGATGGGCGCGCAACTGCTGGACGTCTACCTGAACGCGCCCGGCGCCCCCGCGACGTCCACGTCGGCGGCGTTCCCGAGCCGGAACTACTCGGTGGACCCGTGGAGCCAGCGCATCGAGGTGCAGGGCTTCGCGGCACCGGTCTGGCAGGACGCGAACGGCAATTCCCTTGGCACACCGGCGGTTGTGGCCTCGACGGTGGCGAAGACGATCACCATCGCGCTGCCCGCCGCCACGTTCGGCACGCCGACGACGGGATGGTCGTTCGCCGAGGTGCTGACCGGTCAGGACGGGTTCAGCGCCGACCAGGCCAGGGCGTTCACCGCGACACCGCAGGACTTCTCGTTCGGCGTGTGCGCGACGGGCGGCGCCGAACCGGTGTGCGCTGCCGATCCGGGCACCGTGCCCAAGGCGATGGACGTGCTGACGCCGGACGGGGTCGACCAGGCCACCGAACTGGACCCGACGGCCGGCCCGGTGACCGTCCGGGCATTACGGATCGGCTAGCCATGCCGGACGAATCCGTGGCGAGCTCGGTGAGCTTCCAGTTGGTGCGGTTGGGCCAGGTCGCCGGCCACCGGTTCGTGGACCTGTTGGCGCCCTTGGGTTTGCGACCGAGACACTGTGCGGTGCTGGAGTTGTTGCGGGACGGGCAGATGGCCCAGCTGGAGCTGGCCAGGCGGGTCGGCGTGGCACCGAGTGTCGTGGTGGACATGGTCGACGAGTTGCAGGACCTGCACGCGGTCGCGCGGGTGCGGGACACCGAGGACCGCCGCCGCCAGTTCGTCGAACTCACCGCGCACGGCAAGGACCTGTTACGCAGGGCGGCCAACGCCGCCCGCACCCTGGACGCGGATCTGTTGCGGGAACTGGACTCCACCGAGTGCGACGCGCTGCGCGCCGCACTGCATCGGGTGTCCGGTGCCCATCGGCGGGCGTCCGGTCAGCCGGTGATCGCCCCGTAGCGCGCCAGCGCCTCCTCGCGCTCGTGCGCGTGCTCCACGATCCGCGGCGGGTAGCCCGCCGGTGGCCCGCCGGGCAGCCGCCACGGCTCGTGCACCCGCTTGCCGTCCACCGACCGCAGTTCCGGCACGTACCGGCGCACGTAGTCCCCGTCCGGGTCGAACTTCACGCCCTGCGCGACCGGGTTGAACACCCGGAAATACGGCGGGGCGTCGGTGCCGCAGCCGGCCACCCACTGCCAGTTGAGCTGGTTGGACGCCAGATCGCCGTCCACCAGGTGCCGCATGAAATGCCGGGCGCCGCGCCACCACGGCAGGTGCAGGTCCTTTACCAGGAAGCTGGCCACCACCATCCGCACCCTGTTGTGCATCCAGCCATCGGCGAGCAGTTGCCGCATGCCGGCGTCCACCAGCGGGTAGCCGGTGCGGCCGGTGCACCAGGCGTCGAACGCGGCCTCGGCGGCGGCACCGGAGTCGTGGCGGAAGCGGTCGAAGCGCCGGTCGTAGTTGTGCCGCGCGGTGCCCGGCTGGTGCCACAGCACGTCGGCGTGGAACTCGCGCCAGGCCAGTTCCGACCGGTAGCCGGCCGGGCCCGGTCCGGTGGTGCCCGCCAGATCGGCCAGCAGGGTGCGCGGGTGGACGCAGCCCCACCTCAGGTACGCCGACATCCGGCTGGTGCCAGGGAAATCCGGCCGCTCCCGGTCGTCGTGGTAGCGGGCCAGGCTGCCGTCGCGGAACGCCGCCCAACGCAGCAGCGCGGCCCGTTCGCCGGCCGCCGGCAGGTCGACGCCGGCCGGCGCGGGGTCCTCCGGGATCGCGGTGGCGAACGTCGCGGGCGGGTCCAGCCACCGCACGGTGTCCGGCCCGGTGTCGGCGGGCGCGCGCCAGCCGTGTTCGGTCCACGCCCGGTAGAACGGCGTGAACACGCGGTACGGCGTGCCGTCGGACTTGTGCACCCGGCCCGGTGTCACGGCGTAGGGCGAACCGGCGCGGACGAACTCGACACCGCGGCCGGCCAACGCGGTGGCCACCTCGTCGTCGCGCGCCCGGCCGTAGGGAGCACAGTCCTCGGACACGCACACCGCTCCCGCGCCCACCGCGTCGGCGATCCTCGGCAGCACCTCGGCCGGGCGGCCCCTGGCCACCAGCAGCCGGCCGGACAGGTCGTCGCGCAGCGCCCGCAGGCAGTCGGCCAGGAACGCCCGCCGTGCCGGCCCGGACGGCGCCAGCAGCCGCTCGTCCAGCACGAAGACACCGAGCACGGCATCGGATCGTGCGGCGGCGGCCAGCAATGCGGGATGATCACCGAGCCGGAGATCGCGCCGGAACCAGAGCAGCGCGGATTCACTCATCCATCGACGGTAGATGGCCGGAGTCCGCGGTGCCCGGTGGACGGCTGACCCAATTGGCGGATGGCCGGCGATGTCACCTGCTGAGCGAAATCTCGCGATTGACCCGGCCGCATGCGGGTACCCAGGTGATACCGGCGGTAGGCGTCGGGCATGCATAGGCGAGGTGATCGAGCATGGTCACGGTCAGCGGTGATCGGCTCCGGAGCGGTGTCGCGACGTGGCGAGTGCCCAGGACGCGCGGCGCCACCAGCGGTTTCCTGGTACTCCTGCTCGGTGCGTGGGGTGCTCTCGTCCCGTTCATCGGACCGCATTTCGGCTACGCGTACACGCCGAACGCGACCTGGACGATGACGGCGGGACGGTTGTGGCTGGAAGTGGTACCCGGCGCGGTCGCCGCACTGGCCGGCCTGATCATGATCGGCAGCGCGAGCCGCGCGGTCGGCATGTGGGCAGGTTGGCTGGCGGCGCTGGCCGGCGGATGGTTCGCGATCGGCCCGATCGTCAGCATGTTGTGGACGGCCGACGGCAAGCCGCAGACCGGCACGCCGGTCGGGACCACGACGCTGCAGGCGGTCGTCGAGCAGATCGGCTTCTTCACCGGACTCGGTGTGGTGATCGTGTTCCTCGCGGCCGCGGCGATCGGCCGGTTCAGCGTGGTCGGCGTCAGGGAGACCAACGCGATGATGACCGACACACCGGCCGAGACCGACCCGGCCCTGGCCGACCAGGACACGACCCAACTCCCCGACCCGAACAGTCGCCGGGCCAGGCGCGAGGCGCGGCGGGAAGCCAAGGCGAAAGCCAGGAACACGGAAACCATGACGACCGCCAGGGACACCAACACCACGGACTGACGATCGGAACGGGGCGCCGGCCAGGACAGCCTGGCCGGCGCTTCGGTATTTCCGGTGGCGCCCGGACCGGTGCCCGACGATAGATTCCGGGCATGACCGACGTGATTCTCGATGTGGACACCGGGGTGGACGACGCGCTGGCGATCCTGTTCGCCGTCCGGCATCCCTCGCTGCGGCTGCGCGCGATCACCTGTGTCGCCGGCAATGCCGACGTGGACCAGGTGGTGACGAACACGCTGCGGGTGCTGGACGCGGCCGGTGCCGGTGACGTGCCGGTGGCCAGAGGCGCGGACCGCCCGCTGCTCGCGCCGCCCAGGGACGCCCGCATCGTGCACGGCGAGAACGGCATAGGCGGGATCGAACTGCCGGCGTCGGACCGGCGGCCGGTCGCCGAGCACGCCGTCGAACTGCTGCGCCGGGAGATCCTGGCGGCGCCGGAGCCGGTCACGCTGGTGACGCTCGCGCCGCTGACCAACATCGCGCTGCTGCTGCGTACCTACCCCGACGTGTCCGGGAACCTCGGCCGGGTCGTGTCGATGGGCGGTTCGGCGTGGGTGGGCAACGCCAGCCCGGTCGCCGAGTTCAACGTGTGGCACGACCCGGAGGCCGCCGCGATCGTGTTCGAGGCCGGCCTGCCGCTGACCATGTACGGGCTGGACGTGTTCTACGGCGTCGCCCTCCCCCGCCCGCAGGCCGAGAAGCTGGCAGCGGCCGACGAGCCGGGCGCGCGGCTGGCCGGTCAGTTGCTGGTGCACGCCGCCGACCGCTACGGCCACGAGCACCGGCTCGCCGAACCGGGCGGCGCGGGACTCGGCGACGCCGGAGCGGTGTGCACGGTCGTCGAGCCGGACGCCCTGACCACCCGGCGGCTGCCGGTGTCGGTCGAACTGGCCGGCACCCTGACCCGGGGCCAGACCATGGTCGACCACCGGTCGGTCGAGGGCGAGGACACCGCCCACGGCGTCGCGGCGGACCAGCATCTGGTGGACGTGGCGCTGGCGGTGGACGGCGTGCGGCTGCGGGAGTTGTACGTCGCCACGGTGGCGAGCCGATGACGGCGGTGGTCTGCGTCGTCGGGTCGCTCAACATCGACCTGGTCACCACCGTGGCGACGCACCCGCGGCCGGGCGAGACGGTGCGCGGCACCGGTCTGGACCGGCTGCCGGGGGGCAAGGGCGCGAACCAGGCGCTGGCCGCCGCCCGGGCCGGCGCGCAAACCCTGCTGTGCGGGCGGATCGGCGCCGACGGCACCGGTTACCGCGCCGGCCTGACCGAACGCGGCGTGGACTGCGCCGGGGTGCACGAGGTGCCGGACACATCGTCCGGGCACGCGCTGATCGCGGTGGACGGCCACGGCGAGAACACGATCATCGTGATCCCCGGCGCCAACACGGCCATGACGGCGGCCGAGGTGGACCGGCACGCCGACGCCATCACCGGAGCCGAAGTTCTGTTGCTGCAACTGGAGATCCCGCTGTCGGCCGTGCTGCACGCCGCCGAGTTGGCCCACTCGGCCGGGGTGCGGGTGCTGCTCAACCCGTCACCGTTCGCGGTGCCGCCGGACGAACTGCTCGCCGTGGCCGATCCGTTGGTGGTCAACGAACACGAGGCTTGGCGGTTGCCCGGTGAAGCGCGATCGGTGTGCGTGACGCTGGGCGAGCGGGGTGCCCGGTGGGGCGAGTTGACCGTGCCGGCGCCCGGCGGTGTCGAGGTCGTGGACACGACAGGAGCGGGCGACAGCTTCGCGGGTGCGCTGGCCGCCGCACTGGCCGGCGGTGCGAGCGAGGCGGACGCGCTGCGCCGGGCCGTCGCGGCGGGTACCGAGGCGTGCGGCTGGGCGGGCGCGCAGGGCTGGCGGCTGTGATCACGCCAATTGGGACGGTGGAAAAGGAATCGAAACCGCGTGTTTCCCCGAACTGGTAACGGTCGTGATCAGTTCGTGCCGCGCTGTTCGTGCCAGCGCTGCAGGAAGGCGGGCATCTCGGCCCGGATGAAGTCGAAGAATGCGACCATGTCGGCCAACCGGGTACCCGCCTCGGTGTCCTTGCCCACGGCCTCGATGCCGTCGGCCAGGTAGTCGCCCCAGCGGGTGATGGCCATCAGCCTGCGGTCGATGACCTCGTACCAGACGTCGTCGTCGACGGTGTAGTAGTCGCGCCGCGAGCCGGGGTCGCGGCGGCGGGTGGCCAGATCGATCTGCACCAGGAACCGGACCGCGCCGGAGATCGCCGCCGGGCTGGCCCGCAGCGCGTCGGCCAGTTCCGCCGCCGTCATCCGGCCGGACTCGCTGCTCAGCAGCGCCACGAACACCCTGGCCGCCATCCGAGGGAAGCCGACCTCCTCCAGGACGGGTCCGAAGCGTTCCACGAAGTCGGCTACGGCTTGCTCGTCTCTGGCGGCCTCGGCCACGGTCACCTCCACGATCGGGTCGTTGACGGACTCTATACGTTCGCTGTCTTCACGACTTTGTGAATCTAGTATAAGTTGCGCACGTGTCCACCGCCATTTCAGTGACCGGCCTGCGCAAGTCGTTCGGCCGGACCGTCGCGCTCGACGGCCTCGACCTCACCGTGGCGACCGGCGAGGTCCACGGATTCCTCGGCCCCAACGGTGCCGGCAAGTCCACCACCCTGCGCGTGCTGCTCGGCCTGCTGCGGGCCGACGCCGGCACGGTGACGCTGCTCGACGGCGACCCGTGGCGGGACGCCACCACGCTGCACAAACGGCTGGCCTACGTGCCCGGCGACGTCACGCTGTGGCCCAACCTGTCCGGCGGCGAGGTCATCGACCTGCTCGGCAGGCTACGCGGCGGTATCGACCGCAAGCGCCGCGACGACCTGCTGGAGCGGTTCGAACTGGACCCCGCCAAGAAGGGCCGCAGCTACTCCAAGGGCAACCGGCAGAAGGTGGCGCTGGTCGCCGCGCTCGCCTCCGACGTGGAACTGCTGCTGCTGGACGAGCCGACCTCCGGCCTGGATCCGTTGATGGAGGCCGTGTTCCGCGACTGCGTCACCGAGGAGCACCGGCGCGGCCGCACCGTGCTGCTGTCCAGCCACATCCTGGCCGAGGTCGAGGTGCTGTGCGACCGGGTCAGCATCGTGCGCGCCGGCCGGGTGGTCGACACCGGCACGCTGGCCGACCTGCGCCACCTCACCCGCACGTCGATCGAGGCGGAACTGGCCGGACCGCCGCACGGCCTGGCCGACCTGCCCGGCGTGCACGACGTGCGGACCGACGGCGACCGGGTGCGCTGCGAGGTGGACACCGACCGGCTCGACGCGGTGCTGGCGGCGCTCACCTCGGTGGGTGTGCGGTCGCTGGTCAGCCGCCCGCCGACGCTGGAGGAGCTGTTCCTGCGGCACTACCGGCAGGAGCGGCCGGAGCGGGTGGCCGCCCGATGAGCGGGACCGCGGGCGCGTCGATCCTGGCGCAACTGGGTGCCCGCCGGGACCGGGTCATCCTGCCGTCCTGGTGCTACGTGCTGATCGCGCTCGCCGTCGGCACCGCCTACACGTTCAAGGGCCTCTACCCGACCGTGCAGTCCCGACTGGACTTCGCCAGGACCATCACGGCCAACCCGACGCTCCAGGCACTCACCGGTCCGACGTTCGACCTGACCACCATCGGCGGGCTCACCGCGTGGCGGATCGGCGGGCTGGGCGGCGCGCTGCTCGGCGTGATGAACATCCTCGTCGTCGTCCGCCACTCTCGGGCCGAGGAGGAAGCCGGCCGGCTGGAACTGGTCGGCGCGGGCGTCGTCGGCCGGTACGCGCCGCTGACCGCGAGTCTGCTCCTGGCCATGGGCACCGACCTGGTGATCGGCCTGGTGATCGGCGGCGGCCTGTCCCTGGTCGGCCTGCCGGTCGGCGACTCGTTCGTGCTCGGCATGGCGCTGGCCGTGGTGGGTGCCGCGTACGCCGGCATCGCGGCGGTCGCGGCGCAACTCACCGAGACCTCCCGTGGCGCCAACGGCATCGCGCTCGCCGTGCTCGGCGCGACATTCCTGCTGCGGGCCATCGGCGACTCGGCGGGCCCGGGCGTGCGCTGGCTGTCGTGGCTGTCGCCGATCGGCTGGGGCCAACGGATCCGGCCGTTCGCCGGGGACGAGTGGTGGGTGTTCGCACTGCCGCTGGGCTGTGCCGTGCTGGCCTGCTGGGTGGCGTTCACCCTGGTCGCGCGGCGGGATCTGGGTGCGGGCCTGCTGCCCGGCAGGCCGGGTCCGGCCACCGCCGCCGCCGGCCTGCGCAGCGCGCTGGCACTGGCCATCCGGCTGCAACGAGGGGTGCTGCTCGGCTGGCTGGTCGCGTTCGTCGTGGTCGGCGGCGTGTTCGGCGCGGTGGCCCAGGACATGATCAACATCGTGGCCACCAGCCCGCAGCTGGGCAAGATCATCGGCCAGCTCGGCGGCACCAAGGCACTGGGCGACGCGTTCCTGGCCGCCGTGCTCGGCCTGCTCGGCCTGCTCAGCTCGATCTACACGGTGCAGGCCGTGCTCCGGATGCGCGGCGAGGAGACCGCGCAGCGGGCCGAACCGGTGCTGGCCACCGGGGTGAGCCGGGTGTCGTTCGCCGCCGCGCACGTCGCCGTGGCCGCCGTCGGCGGTGCCCTGCTGCTGGTGGCCAGCGGCGTGGTGACCGGCGTCGCCTACGGGCTGCGGTCCGGTGACGTCGGCGGCGCGGTGGCCAGCGTCCTGGGTGGCGCCGCCGTGCAGGTGCCGGCCGCCTGGGTGCTGGCCGGTGTCGCCGTCGCCCTGTTCGGGCTGCGGCCGGTGCTCACCGGGGTGGCCTGGGCCGCCGTGGTGGTGTGCTTCCTGATCGGCGAACTCGGCCCGTCGCTGCGGCTGCCGCAGTGGGCGATGGACATCTCACCGTTCACGCATGTGCCGAGGCTGCCGGGCGGCACGCTGACCGGTGCGCCGATCGGCTGGTTGCTCGGTGTGGCCGTGGTGCTGGTCGCGGTGGGACTGGCCGGTTTCCGGCGGCGCGACATCGGCTGACCACCCTCAGGTGGTCAGCTTGCCCAACCGGATCGAGTCGACGAGCGCGATCAGGCCGGCCGCCCCGCAGGCCAGCGTCGGGCCGATCGAGTTCTTGCTGTCCCGGATTCGCACGACCGGACCGTCCACGCGGACCTCGACGCAGTTCTGCGACGGATTGCTGCGCGAACTCTTCCACCAGCCGGTCCGTCTGGCGGCACCCCCGCCTGCCTGCCTTGGCATCAAGTCTCCATTTCCTTGCGGACCTGCCGGATCGCCTCCAGTGACGATTCCCGGTCCAGCGCACGGTCGAGCGCCTCGGTGAAACTGGCGATCAACTCGCCGACCACGTGCGGCTTCTCGATCAGGTTTCCCGTGGTCACGGCCTCCTGCCAGATCATGTCCGGCAGCCACGACGAGCCGAAGGAGAGGATCTTCAGGCTGCCGCCGATCACCGGATGCGCACCGGCGTCGTAGGGCATCACGTGCACCCGGACGTGTTCGCCCTTCTCCTCGATGATCGAGGAGAGCCGATCGAGCTGATGAGCCATCACCTCCCGGCCGCCCACCTCCTGCCGGAGCGCCGTCTGACCAATGAGGACGGTGAACTCCGGCGGGTTGTCGCCGTTCAGCCTGGCCTGGCGGGCCAGCCGCGACTCGACCCTGGGTCCCACGTCGACGGGTTTGATATAGGGCGAGCCACCGCGGATCATGGCCCGCGCGTAGTCCGCGGTCTGGAGCAGGCCGGGAATGGTCTCCGCGGCGTACTCGCGCTGCAGCGTCGCGCCGGCCTCCAGGCCGATGAACCGCAGGAAGTCGTCGGAGTACAGCCGACCATAGTCGTCCCACCACTCGCGGCGGTCGGCCTCCACCCGCAGCGCGTCCAACTCGGCCAGCTCGTCCCCGGACAACTCGTAGATCGCGGCCAGCTCGGACAGTTTGGTCGAGGTGAGCCTGCGTTTCGCGATCTCGATCGACGACAGGTTGTTGCCGCCGATCCCGGTGATCCGGCCGACCGCGGCGGCGGTCAGTCCCAGTTGGTCCCGGCGGGCTCGCAGGCGCAGACCCAGTTCGACCGCTTTGACCGTACTGGAGATCGGCTCGCTGGCCATTGCCACGTTTACTCCTCGGTGCCGAGCCCACTGCGATGTCTTCGACGGAAGATCTTAAGAATTGCACACCGGGGCCAGAAGTTTTACTCGATCGGGCGATTAGCCGCTGAGTAGATCAGACGATTGTTGAGAGTACTCACGAGTGCTCTGAGCGCTCCATTTCTCACCTGCCCGGCCCGGGGTCCGTGTGGTGTCGGGACGCTCCGGTAGGCGCGCGTGGTCCCCTCCGTCCATTCCGGACCGAGCCGGGGCTCAGAGTTCGCCGCGCACTGCCCACAGTTCGGGAAAGGCCGGCCGGCCGATCGTGGTGCGCAGGTAGGCGGCGCCGGACGATCCGCCGGTGCCCGCCTTGTCGCCGATGGTGCGTTCCACCATCTTCACGTGCCGGTAGCGCCACTCCTGCAGACCCTCGTCCAGGTCGACCAGCCGCTCCGCCACCTGGGCCGCGCCGCCGTCCTGGGCGTACACCGCGAGCAGCGCGGTCCGCACCCCGTCGGCCACCGGGAAACCGGCCGACGTGAGGTAGGTGAGAAACGAGTCGAACAGGGACGGCCGGGACATCGCGTCGGCGATTCTGGCCCGCTCGGCGCTGCCCTCCGGGTAGTGCCGGAACACCTTCTGGTCGCGCCGGCCCAGCACCGCCTCCAGTTCGCGGAACTGCGCCGATTGGAACCCGCTCGCCGCGTCCAGCCGGGTGCGGAACGAGGTGAACTGGCGGGGCGTCATCGTCTCCAGCACGTCGATCTGGGCGACCGCGACCTTGAGGATGGTCAGCGTCCGGCGCAGGGTGTGCAGCGCGTGCGTGGTGTGGCCGGCGGTCAGGTGTCGCTGGAGTGCCGCCAGCTCGTGCAGGAGCTGCTTGAACCACAGCTCGTACACCTGGTGGATGACGATGAACAGCATCTCGTCGTGCTCGTCCGACCGTGGCCGCTGCGCGCCGAGGATCTCGTCCAGCGCGAGGTAGGAGGCGTAGGTCAGCGCCGGGGACTGTTCGGTCATGAGACGGCCAGCTTAGCCAGCGGGCCCGATCAGGGCAGTTTGACCGGCAGGTGCACCATGCCGTGCTGCTGGAGGTAGGCCAGCACCAGCAGGACGAGCACGATGACAGCGACCCAGCCCAGCAGACCGAGACCTCGCTTCTTGCGCGCCATCGCCGACCGCCCTTCCTCGGCGGGGTGGGGACGTGGCCAACGTACGCGGTCGAGTGGTTCCGGCGGTGAAGTCGGCCGAACCTGACCGGCCGGAGGCGAAAAAACAGCGCAGCGTGAGCGGATCGAACACGCCTCGCCATAACCGCCACCGACAATGAACTCTCTGTGATCCCAGTTCGAACAACGTGTTATCACGAAGATCACACAGGGTGCGCGGTAACCCGCTGAAGTGCTCGGATGCCCCCGGGTGACGGGTCACCCCGCCGCGTGACGGACCGTCCAAACCGGAAACTCGCACCGTCTCGATACGCCGAACGGGTTGCGTCGGAAACCGCCCGGTCGGCTTACCAGATTCGCCACCCTCTGTAACAGGGATCGGGGTGCCACCGATCCTGATGGCGAAGGCGAACAACGGCGTGATCGCGGACGCAATGGTCCGCTCGGTCCCGCCATCCCAGAGTCAGACCACGAGGGGCGCCGGGGGGGCGTCTCGCGATGGCGCACGGCCGTGGGGGCCACTGCGTGCGGAGGCGGAATGATCGAGGGTAGACGCGTGCGGTCCGGGTCGGGTGGGACATGAGCGAGGTCCAGCCGGCCAATGCTCCGGGCCCGCGCTTTGCCACACGGTTGACCGCACCACGGACCGTCCAGCCGACGGTCGCGACGTGGGAGCGGAACTACCGGTACGCCGTGATCGCCAGCGACCTGCTGGCGGTCGGGTTCGCCCTGCTCATCGCCGCGACGCTGCTGGGCAGGCACGTGAACGTGGACGGTCCCTACCACCTGCTGGTCGCCTCGCTCGTCACCGCGACGGTGGTGTGCGGTTCGCTGCTGGGCACCCGGTCCTGGCGCGGTCCGGTGCTCGGCCAGGGTGCCGAGGAGTTCCGCAGGCTGGGCCGGGCGCTGGTGGCCGCCGCCGTGGTGCTCGCGCTGGTCTCGCTCGCGGTCGGTGACGGCAACGGCCGGCCGTGGGTGTTCCTGGTCATACCGACGATCGCCGTGCTGGCCATGCCGCAGCGGTACCTGCTGCGCCGCTACCTGCACCGCGCCCGCAAGGACGGCCGCTGCCTGCTGCCCGTCCTGGCCGCCGGCAGCACCGAGACCGTGCACGACCTGATCACCCGCACCAAGCAAATGCGCCACCTCGGCTGGCGGGTCGAGGCGGTCTGCACGGTGGACGGCCGGGCGGGCGCCGGCACCAAGATCGACGGCGTGCCGGTGATCGGTCAGCTCGCCGATCTCGCCCAGCACGTCCGGCACGGCGGCTACCGGATCGTCGGCATCACCGCCGACCAGTACTGGACCCCACGCCGCCTGCAGCAACTGGCCTGGGACCTGGAGGGCAGCGCGGCCGAGATGGTCGTGGCGCCTGTGCTGATGGAGGTGGCCGGGCCCCGCGTGCACGTCAGTGGGGTGCTCGGCATGCCGCTGCTGCGGGTCAGCGCCCCGGTGTTCACCGGCGTGCGCCGGGTGATCAAGGAGGTTCTCGACCGCGTCGCGGCCACCGTGCTGCTGATCGGGCTGCTGCCCGTGCTGCTGGTGCTCGCCGCCCTGATCAAGCTGAACAGCCGCGGTCCGGTGTTCTACACGCAGCAGCGGATCGGCAAGGACGGCCGGCCGTTCACCATGGTCAAGTTCCGCACGATGGTGGTCGGCTCGGACGCCAGGCAGGTGCGGCTGAAGCTGACCAACGACGGCTCCGGCCCGCTGTTCAAGATGCGCGCCGACCCGAGGATCACCACGGTCGGTACCTTCCTGCGCCGCTACTCGGCGGACGAGCTGCCTCAGTTGTGGAACGTGCTGGCCGGCACCATGTCGCTGGTCGGGCCGCGCCCGCCGCTGCCCGAGGAGACCATGACGTACGGACCGGACGTGCGCCGCAGGCTGCTGGTCAAGCCGGGCATGACCGGGTTGTGGCAGGTCAGCGGCCGCAGCGACCTGTCCTGGGAGGAGTCGGTCCGGCTGGACCTGCGCTACGTCGAGGACTGGTCACTGGCGATGGACGCGCTGATCCTGTGGAAGACGATCCGCGCGGTGTTCACCGGCTACGGCGCCTACTGAGCCGGCTGCTCGTCCTCGTCGTCGCGTGCCGGCTTCGGGGTGGGCGCCAGCCGGATGACGCCGCTGTCCAGGTCGAACGGTCCCGGATCGAATTTCTGCGCGTTGCCTGCGTCCTCGGGCGTGTCCTTGCGGAGCTGCGCGCCCGGGAAGAGGTCGCCGAGCTGTCCCATGTCCACACCCTAGCCGTCCGTGTCGCGGATCACGCCTCCATCTGGGCCAGCGCCATGTCCCGCGCGGTGTCCAGGCCGGCGGCCAGCCCGCCGAGCACCACGTTCTCCCGGCCGACCGCGGACGCCCGGATCGGCGGCGGGTCGAACGGCAGCAGTTCGCGCAGCTTGCGATGGATGGGCTCCAGCAGCACGTCGACGTTGCTGCCCACGCCACCGCCCAGCACGATCAGCCCGGGGTCGAGCACGGCGATCACCGACGTGAGTGCCCGCGCCAGATGGTCCACCTCGATGCCGATAACGCGCAGCGCGGTGTCGTCCCCGGCCCGTGCCGCGTCGAAGATCTGTTCCGCCGACTCGACCGCCATGCCCAGTCGCACCGCGGTGCCGACGACGCCCTCGGCGGACGCGACGGTCTCCAGGATCCCGTGCTGGCGGGTGCTGGGCTCGTCGCGCACCCGGGCCGCCGCCTCGTCACCGACCGCTAGGAACGAGATCTCCCCCGCCCTGCCGTGCGGACCCCGGTACAGCCGGCCGTCCACCATGATCCCCATGCCGACACCGGTGCCGACGGACACGAACACGAAGTCCCGCACCGACGCGCCCAACCCGTACGCCTGCTCGGCCAGCGTCGCCAGGTTCACGTCGTTGTCGATGGAGAACTTCTCCCCCAGCCGGGCGCGCAGCGACTCGACCGCCCACGGACCGTCCCACCCGGGCAGGTTGGGTGCGGTGGTGATCGTGTCGGTCTCCGGTTCATACACGCCGGGGATGCCCAGCACGGTGTGGGTCACGTCACTGAACGCCAGGCCCGCCTTGGCCGGCACCGACTCGGCGAGTTCGCCGATCTGCCGCAGCAGCGCGGCCGCCGTGCGCGCCCTGACCCGTTCCTCGTGCCGCACCGCGACCCGGCCGGCGAGATCGGCGACCGCCGCCCGCAGCCACGAGCCGCCGATGTCGATGGCCAGCGCCCAGCCGGCCTCCGGCCGGATCTCGTAGAGCCGAGGCGCCCGGCCGACCTGGCCGACGCGGTGCCCGACATGCCGGATGAGTCCGGCCCGTTCCAGGCTGCCCAGTGCCAGGCCGATGGTCGGCTTGGACAGTCCGGTCGCCGCCACCAGTTGGGATGCGGACACCGGGCCGAGTCGGCGCACCTGCTCGTAGACGGCCCGCTCGTTCATGATGCGGACCACGGCGGTGGTGTTGGCCACGGTGGCGCTGCTCGTGACCCCACCGTCCGGTGACGTTCTGACCACGGCTGCTCCTCCCGGCCGGCCGGTGGCGTCCGGCCACCGTTGATTATCACGCCGGCCGGGAGGAGCATCAGCCTACGGGCGCAGCAGACCGATCAGTCCGTTCTGTTCGTTGTTGATTCCGGCGCTGAAGAACACCGCGTCGGTCCCACCGGTCGTCGCGGTACCGGGCAGCAGTGCCCACAGGCGCTCGATGGACAACGTCCTGCCGTGCGAGTCACGCAACTGGCCGACGATCCTGGCCTCGCCGTTGCCATTGCCCTCGTTGTCCGCCCGACCCAGCGAGATCACGTTGATCCGGCCGTTGCCGAAGTTGCCGACCAGCAGCGAACCGGCCAGCGTGCCCCAACTCGCCGGCGCGATGGCCATGCCCCATGGCCCGTCCAGCGTCTGGTGGCTCGCCACGCGGGCGATCAGACGACCGTCCACAGTGAACTCGTCGACGATGCCCAGACCGACGCCGTCCTGGCTGCGACCGGTCTTCGGGTCCACCTTGGCGTAGGCGACGAAGATGTTGCCGTTCAACGCCTGCACGCCGAACGGTGCGTAGCCCCGAGGTTCGTGCCGGTCCCGGAACGCCCAGGACGGCGTGTTCACCTGCGTGAAGTTCGAGTCGAACACGTCGATCCGGTTCTGCCCGAAGTTCGCCGCGTACAGCTGATCGCCGGTGCTGGCCGTGGCCAGGGCGAGCCCGGTGTACACCGCGCCGGGCACGGTGGCCCTCGTCTCGGTCGGGCCGGGGCCCGGGTCCAGACCGGGCGCCCACGCCTCGATGTGGCCGGTCAGGGTGGAGAAGATGAACCTCGCCGGAGCGCTCACCCCGTTGAGCGTGTTGACGAAGCCGGTGCCGGCGTTGGCCACCTGCCCGGTGGGCAGTTCGGGCGTGTCCGGGAAGGTGGGCCGGACGGTCGGCACCTTGGTCGCGGTCGCACTGCCCGGAGCCACCGTGTACAGCGTCGCCACGTCCGTGGCGTTGTTGGCCGACCACAGCGGTGAAGTCGGCAGGAGCGCGAGGCCCCACGGGTTGGCCACGTCCGGATCGGTGAGCGGAGCCAGACCTGGCACGTCGGACACCAGGTTCACCTGCTGGACAGCGAGTTTCCGGTCGTCGTGGCGATCACCATGATGGGAGGGGCCGGGCGATGCCACCGCCGGTACCCCGAGAGCCAGCATGCCCGCGGCCGCGGCGACCACGACGAGCGGGCGTCTGAGTAAGGACATGGATCTTCCTGCCTGTCGACAATGGAACACCCGATATACGGGCGGCGATACGACAGAGTTCACAGGGATTTGTTATGTGATATGGGTCACGTGTGATTTCGGACTAACCGGCGGCGCGGTGGTAGCCGTCCGGGTCATCGACGATCGCCCGCACGGCCGCGGCCGCCGCCCCCCGAACGGCGGCGGCACCACCCAGCGTGGAACTGATGATCCGGACCGGCGACCAGGACGCGCTGATCACATGCCCGTCCAGCTCGGCCGCCATCGACTCGCGCAGCCACGGTGCCAGTGCGGCGTAAGTTCCGCCCAGCACCACGCACGGCACGTCCACCACGTTGATCACCGACGCCAGCGCGATGCCCAGCCACCGGCCGGCCGCGCGGACCGCGCCCAGCGCGGCCGGGTCGGCCTGGTGCAGCCGGCCGACCAGCGTGTCCAGCACCTCGGCCGGCGGGCCGGCCTGCCCCACACCGGCCGCCCCGATGATCTGGTCCAGCCCGGCCAGCCGTTCCAGGCAGCCGCGTGACCCGCACGTGCACTCCGGCCCGGCCGGATCCACGGTCAGGTGGCCGATCTCGCCGCTGAACCCGCCGACGCCGGGGAACGGCCGGCCGTCCACCACCAGTCCGGCGCCGATGCCGATCTCGCCGGTGACCATGACGAAGTCGCGCGGCCCGTCCGGCGCGTGGCCCAGTTCCGCCTCGGCGGCCAGGTTCGCCTCGTTGCCCACCAGCACCGGCAGGTGCGGCGCGTCGATCCGGTTCCGTACGCCCGCCACGATGTCCAGGTCACGCCAGCCGAGGTTGGGCGCGACCCGCAGCAGCCCGCTGCCCGACTCGACCAGGCCCGGCACGGCGATCCCGATCCCGCCCACCGGCACGCCCAGCTCGTCGGCGGCGCGCAGCGCGGTGTTGATCGCGCGGACCGTGGCACCGAGCACCCTGGCCGGTGGCCGGCTCCGGTTGTCGCCCGCCCGCACGGTGTGTTGGTGCAGCTGACCGGCCAGGTCGACCAGGCAGGTGGTCAGGTAGTCGACGCCGATCTCGACGCCCAGGCCGTGCGGCCCGGTCGGTGACGCGGCCAGGCCGGTGCTGCGCCTGCCCCTGCCCTGGCGCACCTGCAGGCCCGTCTCGGCCACCAGGTCGGCCGCGATCAGCCGGTCCACCAGGCTGGACACGGTCGCCTTGGCCAGTCCGGTGCCGGCCGCGATGGCCGCGCGGGACACGCCGGGCGAGTCCAGCACGGTACGCAGCACCAGCGCCGCGTTGTGGCGACGCAGGGTGTGTTGCCCGGCCGGCTCCGTCATTCCGCGCATCTTAATAGTTCGACGGCTGTACGAAATCCTTGACCGGCATCGGGCGCACGTATACGTTCGGCCATTGAACTATTAGCTCGTGGGAGGCGATCACATGGCAGGCGCACCGACCCGGGAGGACCACTTCAGCTTCGGACTGTGGACGGTCGGCTGGCGGGCCGTCGACCCGTTCGGCGACGCCAGCCGTCCCCCGCTGGACCCGGTGGAGAGCGTGCACCGGCTGGCCGAACTGGGCGCGTGGGGCGTCACGTTCCACGACGACGACCTGATCCCGTTCGGCAGCGACGACACCGCCCGCGAGCACCACATCACCCGATTCCGCGCCGCGCTCGCCGAGACCGGCCTGGTGGTCCCGATGATGACCACGAACCTGTTCACCCACCCGGTGTTCCGGGACGGCGCGTTCACCAGCAACGACCGCGCGGTGCGCCGGTTCGCGCTGCGCAAGGTGCTGCGCAACATCGACCTCGCCGCATCGCTCGGTGCCACGACCTACGTCATGTGGGGCGGCCGGGAGGGTTCGGAGAGCGACGCGGCCAAGGATGTCCGGGCCGCACTGGACCGCTACCGCGAGGCCGTCGACACGCTCGCCCAGTACGTCGTCGACTCCGGTTACGACCTGCGGTTCGCGTTGGAGCCCAAGCCGAACGAGCCCAGGGGCGACATCCTGCTGCCCACCGTCGGCCACGCGCTGGCGTTCATCTCGACGCTGGAGCACCACGAGATGGTCGGCGTGAACCCGGAGGTCGGCCACGAGCAGATGGCCGGGCTGAACTTCGTGCACGGCATCAGCCAGGCGCTGTGGCAGGGCAAGCTGTTCCACATCGACCTCAACGGCCAGCGCGGCATCAAGTTCGACCAGGACCTGGTGTTCGGCCACGGTGACCTGCTCAACGCCTTCTTCCTGGTGGACCTGCTGGAGAACGGCGGCTACCACGGGCCTCGGCACTTCGACTACAAGCCGTCCCGCACCGAGGACATCACCGGCGTGTGGGCCAGCGCCGCCGCCAACATGCGTACCTACCTGTTGCTGCGCGAGCGCGCCGCCGCGTTCCGCGCCGACCCGAGAGTGGCCGAGGCGCTGCACGCCGCGCGGGTGGACGAACTGGCGGTGCCGACGCTGGGCGCCGGCGAGACGACAGCCGATCTGCTCGCCGACCGGTCCGCCTACGAGGACTTCGACCCGGACAAGGCGGCCGAACGCGGCTACGGCTTCGTGGCGCTCAACCAGTTGGCGGTGGAACACCTGCTGGGCGCGGTATGAGCCTGGTCGCCGGGATCGACTCGTCCACCCAATCCTGCAAGGTGGTGGTGCGGGACGCGGCGACCGGCCGGCTGGTCCGGTCCGGTACCGCGCCGCACCCGGCCGGCACCGAGGTCCACCCGGACGAGTGGTGGCGCGCGCTGGTCGCTGCGGTGGACCGGGCCGGTGGGCTGGCCGACGTAGCCGCGGTGTCGGTCGGTGGGCAGCAGCACGGCATGGTGTGCCTGGACGACACCGGCCAGGTCGTGCGGCCGGCCCTGCTGTGGAACGACCTGCGATCGGCGGGTGCCGCTGCGGACCTGGTCGACGAGCGGGGTGCCGCGTTCTGGGCCGACGCCGTGGGCAGCGTGCCGCTGGCGTCGTTCACGGTGACGAAGCTGCGCTGGCTGGCCACCCATGAACCGCCGGCCGCAGCGCGAACCGCCGCCGTGGCACTGCCGCACGACTGGCTGACCTGGCGACTGGCCGGCTCCGGCGACATCACCACCCTCACCACCGACCGCAGCGACGCCAGCGGCACCGGCTACTGGTCGCCCGCCACCGGCGAGTACCTGCCCGATCTGCTCCGCTCGGCGCTCGGTCACGACGCTGGTGTCCCCCGCGTGCTGGGCCCCGCCGAGCCGGCCGGCCGGACCACGTTCACGCTCGGGCCGGGCGCCGGTGACAACGCGGCCGCCGCGCTGGGTGTCGAGGCTGGCGTCGGTGACGTCGTGGTGTCCATCGGCACGTCCGGCACCGTGTTCGCGGTGTCCGGCAAGCCGACGGCCGACCCAACCGGCATCATCGCCGGGTTCGCCGACGCGGCCGGGGCGTACCTGCCGCTGGTGTGCACGCTCAACGCGGCCCGGGTGCTGACCGCGGCCGCCGGGCTGATCGGGGTGGACCTCGACGAGCTGAACCGGCTGGCCCTCTCGGCGCCATCCGGTGCCGACGGGGTGGTCGTGGTGCCGTACCTGGAGGGTGAGCGGACGCCGTCCAAACCGACGGCGACGGCCGCCGTGCACGGCCTGACGCTGGACAACGCCACCCGGGAGAACCTGGCCAGGGCGGCCGTCGAGGGCATGCTGTGCGGGCTGGCCGACGGGTTGGACGCGCTGGTCGCGGCCGGTGTGCCGGTGGAGCGGATCCTGCTGGTCGGCGGCGGCGCGCGGGCGTCGGCCGTCCGGCGGATCGCGCCCGAGGTGCTCGGCCGGCCGGTGGTCGTGCCGCCGCCCGGCGAGTACGTGGCCGACGGCGCCGCCCGGCAGGCGGCCTGGGTGCTGGCCGAGGCACCGCAGCCACCACAGTGGACGATCGGAGAGTCGGAAACGTTCGACGCCGCACCGCAACCGGCCGTCCGGGCCCGCTACGCCGACGCTCGAGAGCACGTCATCGACCAGATCACCCGATAACCGCGTGCGACCGGACGGCGCCGCTGCCTACCATTGACGGCGTATGTCCACGTCACCGATCGCCATGTCCGCCGCCGACCTGGCCGCCCTCCTCCCGGACCTGACGATCCGCGACGAGCGCAGGCTGCGCCGGCGGCTGGACGGTACCCGCAAGATCCGCGACCGGGTGGCACGGCAGAAGGTCCTCGACGAGATCGCCGCCGACGTCGAGACCGGCCTGGACCGGGCCAAGCGCAGGCGGACCGGCGCGCCGACCCCGACCTACCCGGACACGCTGCCGATCAGCGGGCGGCGCGACGAGATCATGGCCGCGGTCCGCGACCACCAGGTGGTGGTCATCGCCGGTGAGACCGGATCGGGCAAAACCACCCAGTTGCCCAAGATGTGCCTGGAACTGGGCCGGGGCGTCCGGGGTGTGATCGGCCACACCCAGCCCAGACGGATCGCCGCGCGCACGGTCGCCGAACGGATCGCCGAGGAGCTGGGTACCGAACTGGGTGGCACCATCGGCTACACCGTCCGGTTCACCGACCAGGTCGGCGACGCCACGCTGGTGAAGCTGATGACCGACGGCATCCTGCTGGCCGAGATCCAGCGCGACCGGATGCTCTACCGGTACGACACGCTGATCATCGACGAGGCCCACGAACGCAGCCTCAACATCGACTTCATCCTGGGCTATCTCGCCGAGTTGCTCCCCCGCCGGCCCGACCTGAAGGTCATCATCACGTCGGCCACCATCGATCCGCACCGCTTCGCCCGGCATTTCGAGCGGGAGGGCGCGCCGGTGCCGGTGATCGAGGTGTCCGGCCGTACGTACCCGGTGGAGATCCGCTACCAGCCGCTGATCGACCCCGACGACCCGGACGCCGACCCGGATCGCGACCAGGTCCAGGCGATCTGCGACGCCGTCACCGAGCTGAGCGCGCTGGGCCAGGGCGACGTTCTCGTGTTCTGCAGCGGTGAACGGGAGATCCGGGACGCCGCCGACGGCCTGGCCCGGCTGGGCCTGCGCAACACCGAGATCACCCCGCTGTACGCGCGGCTGTCCTCCGGTGACCAGTACAAGGTGTTCCAGCCGCACACCGGCCGGCGGATCGTGCTGGCCACCAACGTGGCCGAGACGTCGCTGACCGTGCCGGGCATCAAGTACGTCGTCGACGCCGGCACCGCCCGCATCTCCCGCTACAGCCACCGGTTGAAGGTGCAGCGCCTGCCGATCGAGCCGGTGTCGCAGGCGTCGGCCGACCAGCGGGCCGGCCGCTGCGGCCGCACCTCCGACGGTGTCTGCATCCGGCTGTACTCCGAGGACGACTACCTGGCCCGGCCGGAGTTCACCGATCCGGAGATCCTGCGCACCAACCTGGCCTCGGTCATCCTGCAGATGACCGCGCTCGGCCTCGGTGACATGGCGGCGTTTCCCTTCGTGGACCCGCCGGACCGCCGCAACATCGCCGACGGCGTGCAGTTGCTCCAGGAACTCGGCGCGCTGTCCGACGAGCAGCGGCTCACCGACGTCGGCCGGCAGCTCGCCCGGCTGCCGATCGACCCCCGGCTGGCCAGGATGGTGCTGGAGGCCGACCGCAACGGCAGCCTGCGCGACGTTCTCGTCATCGCGGCCGCACTGTCCATTCAGGACCCACGAGAGCGCCCGTCGGACGCCGAGGCCGCCGCGACCGCCCAGCACGCCAGGTTCGTCGACCCCGACTCCGACTTCCTCACCTACCTGAACCTGTGGCGATATCTGCGGGAACAGCGGAAGTCGTTGTCCGGCAACCAGTTCCGCAAACGGTGTCGCGCCGAGTACCTGAACTTCCTGCGAGTGCGGGAATGGTTCGACCTGCACGGCCAGCTCAGCCAGATCACCCGGAGCCTCGGCATGACGCCGACGGACACCGAGTCCGATCCGGACCAGGTGCACCAGGCGCTGCTGGCCGGACTGCTGTCCCACGTCGGTCTCAAGGACACCACACGCAACGAGTACCAGGGAGCCCGCAACGCGCGGTTCGCCGTGTTTCCCGGGTCGGTGCTGTTCCGCAAGACACCGCGCTGGGTGATGGCCGCGGAGCTGGTGGAGACATCCCGGCTGTGGGGGCGGACGGCGGCGCGGATCGAGCCGGACTGGGTGGAGCGGCTGGCCGGTCACCTGGTGCGCCGCACCTACAGCGAGCCCCGTTGGGAACGAGCGCGCGGCGCGGTGCAGGCCAGCGAGAAGGTGACGCTGTACGGGATCCCGCTGGTCGCCGGGCGGCCGGTCAACTACGGGCGGATCGACCCCGGCCTGTGTCGCGAACTGTTCATCCGGCACGCGCTGGTGGACGGTGAATGGGAGACGCACCACCAGTTCTTCCACCGCAACCGGGCGATGCTGGACGAGGTCGCCGAACTGGAGAACCGGGCGCGGCGCCGGGACATCGTGGTGGACGACGAGACCCTGTTCGACTTCTACGACCAGCGGGTCGGCAAGGACGTGGTGTCGGCGCGGCACTTCGACAGTTGGTGGAAGAAGACCCGGCGCGAACAGCCGGAGCTGCTGTCGTTCGACCGGGAGATGCTCGTCAACTCCGGTGCCGGCCAGGTCAGCGAGACCGAGTATCCGAACACGTGGCGGTCGGATGGGCCGCCACTGCCGTTGACGTACCAGTTCGAGCCGGGCACGAAGACCGACGGCGTCACCATCGACCTGCCGCTGCCGGTGTTGGGGCAGCTCAGCGACGACGAGTTCGGCTGGCAGGTGCCGGGACTGCGCACGGAACTGGTCACCGCGCTGATCCGGTCGTTGCCCAAGCAGTTGCGGCGCAACTTCGTGCCGGCGCCGGACGTGGCCAGGGCGGTGCTGGCCGAGCTGCCGGAAACCGACGAGCCGCTGCTGGTCGCGCTGAGCCGGGAACTGCGCAGGCTCACCGGGATCACGGTGCCGCTGGACGCCTGGCAGCCCGAGCAGATCCCGGAGCACTTGCGGATCAACTTCCGGATCGTCGACGAGCACCGCAGGACGGTCGCCGAGGGCAGGGACCTGCCGGCACTGCGCGAGGCGCTGCGGCCGCGGACCAGAACGGCGTTGGCCGAGGCGGCCAAGGACATCACCCGCACCGGCCTGACGGCGTGGACGTTCGGCACGCTGCCGCGGTCCTACCGGCAGCGGGTCTCCGGGTTCGACGTGACCGGCTATCCGGCGCTGGCCGACGCCGGTGCGAGCGTGGACATCCGGGTGTTCGACACGTCCGCCGAACAGCGGGTGGCGATGTGGGTCGGCACCCGGCGGCTGTTGCTGCTGACCGTGCCCTCGCCGGTGAAATCGGTGATCCGGGGCCTGGACAACCGGGCGAAACTGGCGCTGGGCACGCATCCGCACGACAGCGTCGGCGACCTGCTGGACGACTGTGTGCGGGCTGCGGTCGACCATCTGCTGGGGCTGCACGGCGGGCCGGTGTGGGACGAGGCGGGTTTCGCGGCGCTGCGGGACGCGGTGCGCGCGGGCCTGGGCGAGACGACGTTCCGGGTGGTCGACCTGGTGCGGCAGGTGCTGGTGGCGCGGCAGGAGGCGCAGACCAGGCTGGCCGACATGCCGTCGTTCACGCCTGCCGAGTCGCTGACCGACGTGCGGGCGCAACTGGCCGCGCTGGTGTACCGGGGTTTCGTCACCGACACCGGGCTGGCTCACCTGGCCGACCTGGTGCGGTACCTGCGGGCGGTGGACCGGCGGCTGGAGAAGCTGCCGGAGAACCCGGCGCGGGACGTGGCGCGGACGGCGGACATCGCCGCGGTGACGGCCGAATACCGTGACACCCTGTCCGCCCTGTCCCCCGGTCAGGTGGAATCCGAGGCCGCCCGGCACGTCCGGTGGATGATCGAGGAGCTCCGGGTGAGCTACTTCGCGCAACAGCTGGGGACCGCGTTTCCCGTGTCGGAGAAGCGAATCTACAAGGCGCTGGACGACCTGGCCGGCTGATCCGATCCTGTCCCGCCGGCGCCGCGCCGCCCGATGCCGCTGCAACCGTTCCGGTCCGGTTGGGGTTCTTCTGGATATGAACCTCTTCACAACCCTCGTCCCCGCGCCGTCCGGAGCCATCGGCGCGGCCACTGGAGTAACCTCGAATCGACACATGCGAATGTGTGCATCAGTTGGTGCCGTCGTCGACGGGAGGTGGCCAGGTGACCGCACGGCACGACCTGTCCCGCCCCCAGGACGCCCACGAGCACCACGCCATCAGCGCCGATGCCGACCGCCGGTACCTGTGGACCGCGTTCGGGCTGATCGTGGCGTTCATGGCGGTCGAAGTGATCGTCGGCCTGGTGGCGGGCTCGCTGGTGCTGCTCGCGGACGCGGCGCACATGGTGTCCGACGCGGGCGCGATCGCCCTGGCGCTGTTCGCCATGCGGTTGGCGCGGCGGCCGGCCGTCGGTGCGTACACCTACGGGTTGAAGCGCGCGGAGATCCTGTCGGCGTTGATCAACGGTGGCGCTCTGCTGGCGCTGGGCGCGTTCTTCGTGGTCGAGGCGACGATCCGGCTGATCGAGCCGCCGTCGGTGTCCGGACTGCCGGTCCTGGTGATCGCGCTGGTCGGACTACTGGTGAACCTGGCCGCCACGGTGGCGTTGCGGCGGGCGGATCGCGGCAGCCTGAACGTCGAGGCCAGCTTCCAGCACATCCTGACGGATCTGTACGCGTTCATCGGCACGGCGGTTGCCGGTGTGGTGATCCTGGCGACCGGTTTCGCCCGGGCGGACACGATCGCGTCACTGCTGGTGGCCGGGCTGATGATCCGGGCCGGCGTGCGACTGGTCCGCGAGTCGGGCCGAGTGGTGCTGGAAGCGGCGCCGAGGGGCATCGACCCGGCAGCGGTCCGCGCGGCGATCATGGCGGTGCCGGGTGTGCTGGACGTGCACGAGTTGCACGTCTGGGAGGTCACGTCCGGATTCCCCGCCCTGTCGGCCCACGTGCTGATCGACGACCACAGCGACTGCCACGAGCGCCGGGCCGACCTGGAACACGCACTGGCGGAGCAGTTCGACATCCGCCACACGACACTCCAGGTGGACCACCCCCACCCGGCCGGTCAGGACCGTCCACACCGCGACGACCCGGCCTGCCCCACAGCCTGCTGACCGCTGCTTTCGACCGGCCGCCACACCCTGTGCAGGAGGGCGCTGGTGTGCGCCCCCCTCGGGCGCACACCAGCGAACATCGCGACGTGCCGTCACCGCCCGGAGTCCCCCAACGCCGGGAATGGCGAGCACGTCGCGATTCCAGAATCGTACCGCCCTTGATCGATGGGCCGGAACGGTTATCGCGAATAATGCTCGAACATGCCGTGACCAGCCCATATCAACATATCCGGTCCGCAATCGTTTCGATTTCGAGCGACGAGTAACCGACCAATAACCACAAGTAAGGAGTACGGCAGACAAGCGATTAACCGCTCACCTCAAGTAACCGCCCGAGTGTGATGAGCGCTCACTGCGGCCCGGGCTCAGTCGTTGTTGGGCTTCTCCAGAGTGGGCGCCCAGACGTGCCAGTTGTCGCCGGAGCCGCACGCGATCACCTGAAGCCGACCATGCGAGTGCTCGGCGAGGGCCTCGGCGGTCGCCCTGGTGAGCAGCACGCGACCAGGACACCTGGGACACCGTGGTGATTCGCTGTACCACACGCCTGGTGTCATGTCTCCCCGTTCCGCAACGCCAACGCAGCGACCCTACTCAAGCGACCCCGAACACGAACGGGTATGCCGCCCGATCTCACCCACCCGCCACAGCAGTGGTGCCGCCCGAGGCCCAAGCCGCAAGCCGCTGCGAGGTAGCGGAATCCACCGGACAGCCGCCATGCCTCAGATGCGCGGCCAATCCGCGCGCCTGCGACCCTGCCTGGCCCGCCACCCGCCTGCACCGCCGCACCAGGCGCGCGCGTCAGCCGCACGCGGTGCCAGCCTCGCCCCGCCACCGGCGTGGCATCTCGGGCGCGGCTTGGCCGCCAGCCACGACCACGTCCTGGTTGCCGCCCGGCCGGCATCCGCTGCCCACCTCACGCTGCCCACCTCACGCTGCCCACCTCACGCTGCCCACCTCACGCTGCCCACCTCACGCTGCCCACCTCACGCTGCCCACCTCACGCTGCCCACCTCACGCTGCCCACCTCACGCTGCCCACCTCACGCT
>DASUGU010000042.1:0-237049 GCA_036273855.1 Pseudonocardiaceae bacterium | reverse complement strand
GACGATGTGGTCATCGATCAGCACGTAGAGTGTGGTCAGGAGGGTGTTCAGGTCTTTGCTCACACTTTGATCATGGACACCCTCCGCCCGTGTCCGCCACCGGGTCCCCTTCACATGATCTTCACCGCATCAATCATCTAGTGACCGAGCCGGACAGGGCAGCGACGCTGCGTGGCCTGCACGTCGAGGGTGATCCGCTGATCCTGCCCAACGTGTGGGACGCCGCATCGGCCAGGCAGGTCGAGTCGGCCGGGTTCCCCGTCGTGGCAACGACCAGCGCCGGCATGGCCGCGGTCCTCGGCTACGCCGACGGCGAGGCCACACCGGTCGAGGAGATCCTGGCCGCGGTCCGGCGGATCGTCCGGGCCGTGGACGTGCCGGTGACCGTCGACTTCGAACGCGGTTACCGGCTGGCACCGGCCGAACTGGCGGAGCGGTTCGCCGCCACCGGGGCCGTCGGGCTGAACCTGGAGGACTCGGACCCGGCGACCGGTTCGATGGTCGACGTCGCCGAGCAGGCCGACTTCCTGGCCGCGGTGCGCGGCGCCGCCCGGGCGCAGGGCGTGGACCTGGTGATCAACGCGCGGACCGACTCGTTCCTGCGTCAGGTCGGCTCGCCGGACGACCGCCTCGTCGCCACGCTCGACCGGGGCGCGCGGTACCTGGCGGCGGGCGCGGACTGCGTCTACCCGATCCTGGCCGGCGGTGCCGCCACGATCCGGGCGCTGGCCGAAGGCCTTCCCGGCCCGATCAACGTCGGCTACGGGCCCAGGGGCGAACTGTCCCTTGGCGACCTCGCCGGGCTGGGCGTGGCGCGGGTGAGCTTCGGTCCGACCCTGCAACGTCACCTCTACGACACGTTCGGTTCCCCTCTGTTCTCGGCCGTCGCCGCTGATCGGAACCCGTTTCAGCCCTGATGAGCGTGGCGCTGACCACAGGTCGGGAACTTCTGGCCGACGATCGGCGACCCTTCATACTGACGGCGGCCGAGCCTGGGGCGGCAGCTGACCGTTGGAAGGAGAGGAGTGCGATGAGCGGCGAATGTACCGAGCTCATCACCACGCCGCGCGGCCCCGGTTGTCCCGAGCTGCTGGTGGATCACGACGCGCCCGAGGAACGGCGGATCGTGATCACCGACGACTTCGGCCAGCGGGTCGAGATGAGCGTGGACCAGTTGCGCGTGCTCATCGACGGCGTGCAGTTCGGCGTGCTCGACCTGGTCGAACCCTAGAAAGTCGAACCCTGGAAAGACGCTACGAGCACTGCCCGGTCGCCGGGTCCTGGTGCTCGCCCAGCGCGGCCAGCAGGTCGGCCCGCGCGCGGAACACCCGTGAGCGAATGGTCCCTACCGGGCAGCCGCACGCCTGTGCGGCTTCCTCGTAGGACAGGCCCATCACCCTGGTCAGCACGAACGCCTCCTTGCGTTCGGTGTCCAGGGCCGCGATGGCCTGGCGCAGTGCCGTCACCTCGGACATGTCGGCGACCGGTCGGACGCGGTCGAGTTCGGCCTGCCAGTCGGCGTTGCCCAGCCGTGGGCTGCGCCGGTCGCCGCGCACCTGGTCGGCCGCGACCCGCCGGGCGATGGACAGCAGCCACAGCCGGGCCGGCGAGCGGTGGGCGTAGCGGGGGAGCGCGGTGAACGCGCGCAGATACGTCTCCTGCACCAGATCGTCGACCTGCCCGGGATCGGCGAGATAGGACAGCAGCCTGCGCAACTGTCCTGTGGTGGCACGGATGAAGGCCGCCGCTGCCTCGCGGTCACCCTGCTGCGCGGCGAGCGCCCAGCCGGTCACCACGTCGTCCTCCACGATGCCTCCCGTGCGCGCGAGGTCACGGTACGGCACCACATGTCACAATCGGAACGCCGGTCGGGAACCTGGTGACCGCACCGGACGACCTGACGTACGTGGAGGACGTAGTGGGACAGGCTCGATGCCGTGCCGTCCGAGAGTCCCTGTCGGCGATGATGGACGGGGAGGACGCGCCCGGCTCGGTCGACGACGTCCGGACCCATCTGGTCGGATGTGCCGCGTGCACCCGGTGGCGGGAGCAGGCCGGTCGGATGGACCGCCTACTGGCTGTCGGTGTCGTGCCCGACGGGCCCGATCTGGCCGACGCCGTCCTGGCCGCCGTTGAACTGCCGCGCCGGGGCCGCTGGCGGGCGCCGCTGCGGATCGCGATGGTCGTCGTGGCCCTGTTCCAGATGACCATCGGGCTGGTCAACATGTTCGTCAGCCTGGGCATGGAGATGGCCCACGTGAGCCCGCACATGGACCACGAGGAGGCCGCGTTCGACGTGGCGTTCGGCGTGGCCATGCTGATGGTGGCGTGGAACAGCCGCCGCGCCACCAGTGAGATCCCGGTGCTGGCGACGTTCGTGGCGATGCTGGCCGTCACCTCGGTGTTCGACCTGGTCAACGGCGAGGTGACGTGGACCAGGCTGGCCACCCACGTCCCGATCGTCATCGGACTCGTTCTGGCGGTCGCGCTGGCCAGGACCCCGCACGCGCTCGGCGACCCGGCAGGGCGCGGCACCTCGGCCTCCGGGACCGGCGCGCCCGACCTGACAGGCTCGACCGACCACCACATCGCGCCGTTCCCGCTGCGCCGGGGTGATCCGGTGCCACCCGCCGCCCGCCGGGCTTCCTGACGCTTGACAGCGGGCCGGAAACCTGCGTTCCGGCTCGCTTCCGCCATCGTGCGGAGTTCGCATTCTTCTGCCGTGGCAAGGTCTTGCCGCCTGCCCCGGGTGCCGGTATACGTTTCCGATGGGGCTTATTGGTTGCGCCCATTTGCTTTCGCCGCGACCAACTACGTCGGGAGCCGAAGAATGAGCGGAATGACGTCATCGATCGACACGGCAGGAGCGGTGTTCCTACTGTTATGGGCGGTGGGGATGTGGCTCGCCGTCGGTGCGTTGCACATTGCCAACCGCACGCGGCGAGCATGGGTGTACGGGGCCACCAGTTCGGTGATCGTGCTCGGGATCATCGGCCAGATAGGGCATTTGCAGGAACATGTCGCGCAGGTGGGTTACTGGGTCGGCCATCCGGAAGCGGCCGCCTGGATGACACCGTGGGGCAGTGCGTTGGCGATGGGCTTCGAGCCGGTCGACCCGGCGCGGCCGACGCTGGGCATGGAGATCCTGCACTTCGTCGGCAACTGCATCTTCCTGTCCGGTCTGGTCGCGCTCATGGTGATCACCAGCCGGGCACGGGCCACGAAAGCCAGGCGGTGGGCCAAGATGGGCGTGTGGATGCAGGGCATCCACGGCCTGGAGCACCTGTCGCTGATGCTGTCGGTGTGGCTGGGTGCGAAGCAGGCGATCGGCCTGTCCACCTGGTTCGGGCTGCTGGAGCCGGGCCCGGGTGCGATCACCTACCGCGTGTGGTGGCATTTCATCGCGAACGTCATCGGTTCGGTGATCTTCGCGATCGCGCTGTACCACTTGTGGCAGGAACGGAAAGTGGTCAAGGCCAGTTTCGTCGATGAGCCGGTCGAGGACGATGACGACGTGCCGGAACTGACACCGCAGGCCGCCTAGCGATTGTCCACTCCGGATGTGCTCATTCGGCGGGGGCACCACCGGAACCGATTTCGTTGCCGTCCGGGTCGCGGAAGGTCGCCTTCCGGACGCCGTTGTCATAGGTCTCGAGCCGCGCCGGCTCGAGACCGCGCTCGGCGGTCCGCGCCAGCCATTCGTCGAAGTCGCTGACGAATGCGGTGTGCAGGGCGTGCCCGGCGTGTTCGGGCGCCACCTTCACGTACACGAACCGGTGTTCGGCGATCTCCCACACGGCCTCGATGTCGTTGGGCAGAAACGACGGCGGGGCACCGAGCAACTGTTCGTACCACGTGGTGGCGACGGCGTAGTCGCGGACCGGAATGCCGGCGAACAGGTCGATGTCCATCGGATAATCGTAGGCAGCCGCCACCGGCCGCACCCTATGATCACCCGGTGACCAGGCACGCGACCGATCTGCTGACCCAACGCCTGCGCCTGCACCCGATCACGGTGGAGGAGGGCAACCGCATCGCCGACGGCACGCCCGGCGCGGGCGACCGGTGGGCCGACCAGTTCCCGATGCAGGACGACCGGGACGGCATCGCCGGCTACCTCACCGCGGCCGCCGCGGGCAGCGACCCGGCGCCGTTCTGCTGCTACCGGATCGACCTGAACGAGACCGCGATCGGCACGATCGGGTTCTTCGGGCCACCGGACGACCACGGTGAGGTCACCATCGGATACGGGCTCGTGCCGGGTGCGCGCGGCTTCGGCTACGCGACCGAGGCGGTCGGCGGGCTGGTGGAGTTCTGCCGGTCGCAGGACGGCGTGCGGGTGGTGCTGGCCGACACCGCCAAGGACAACGGGCAGTCGCAGCGGGTGCTGGAGAAGAGCGGTTTCGCCTTCCTGCGGGAGACCGACGAGTTGCGCTACTACCGACTGTCGCTGTGACCGGCGACACATACCGTTGAGCAGCCAGGCTTTTCCGGCCTGGTCACCGTCCGTAGCGGACGCTGACAATGGGCTGACACAGCGCCACCCTCAACTTGATTCATTCCAGAAAATGCGCGAGACTGCGGCACGTGCCGACCGATTCGGACTACGAGCGCCTGCTGCGAGGGGCCGCTCTGCGTGTGACGCGGCCCAGGGTCGCGGTGCTGAACGCGGTGTACGGCCACCCGCATGCCGACACGGAGTCGATCCTGGGCATCGTGCGGGACAACCTCGGTGAGGTGTCGCACCAGGCGATCTACGACGTGTTGAAGGTGCTGACCACCGCGCGGCTGATCCGGCGGATCGAACCGGCGGGTTCCGTGGCGCGCTACGAGTCGCGGGTCGGCGACAACCATCACCACGTCGTGTGCCGCTCGTGCGGGGTCATCGCCGACGCCGACTGCGCGGTCGGTTCGGCGCCCTGCCTGACCGCGTCCGACGATCACGGCTTCGTGATCGACGAGGCCGAAGTCATCTACTGGGGACTGTGCCCCGACTGCACCATCGCGGCCGGATCCCCAGACACCACTGATCCCGGAAAGGATTCGCATGTCCGACCGTCCTGACGCCCCTGACGCCGTCGTGGGAGAAATGAACGAGCCGACATCGGGCGGCTGCCCGGTCTCGGCAGGGCGAGCCACTCACCCGACCGAGGGTGCGGGCAACCGGACCTGGTGGCCCAACCGGCTCAACCTGGCGATCCTGCGCAAGCACTCCGATGTCGCCAACCCGATGGGTGGGGACTTCGACTACGCGGCCGAGTTCCGGACCCTCGACCTGGACGCCCTGGCCAGGGACGTCGACGAGGTCCTGACCACGTCCCAGGACTGGTGGCCCGCCGACTTCGGCAACTACGGGCCGTTCATGATCCGCATGGCCTGGCACAGCGCGGGCACCTACCGCATCGACGACGGCCGCGGCGGGGCCGGTGCCGGCATGCAGCGGTTCGCCCCGCTGAACAGCTGGCCGGACAACGGCAACCTGGACAAGGCACGCCGGTTGCTGTGGCCGGTCAAGAAGAAGTACGGCCGCACGATCTCCTGGGCCGACCTGATGATCTTCGCCGGTAACCGGGCGCTGGAGACGATGGGCTTCACCACCTTCGGCTTCGCCGGTGGCCGGCCGGACGTCTGGGAGCCCGACGAGGACGTCTACTGGGGTCCGGAGGACACCTGGCTGGGCGACGAGCGCTACAGCGGTGACCGCGAGCTGGAACGCCCGCTGGGCGCGGTCCAGATGGGCCTGATCTACGTCAACCCGGAGGGCCCCAACGGCCAGCCCGACCCGCTGGCGTCGGCGCGCGACATCCGCGAGACGTTCCGGCGCATGGCGATGAACGACGAGGAGACCGTCGCGCTGATCGCCGGCGGCCACACGTTCGGCAAGACCCACGGTGCCGCGCTCGACACCGACTACGTCGGCCCCGAGCCCGAGGGCGCCCCGCTCGAGGAGCAGGGCCTGGGCTGGCGGAACAACTTCGAGACCGGCAAGGGCAAGCACGCGATCACCAGCGGCATCGAGGTCACCTGGACCGCCACGCCGACCCGGTGGGACAACTCGTTCCTGGAGAACCTGTTCCAGTACGAGTGGGAGCTCGACCAGAGCCCGGCGGGCGCCCACCAGTGGCAGCCCAAGGGCGGTGCCGGCGCGAACACCGTGCCCGACCCGGAGGACGGCAGCCTGAGCCGGCCCCCGACGATGCTCACCACCGACCTGGCGCTGCGGTTCGACCCGGTCTACGGGCCGATCTCCCGGCGGTTCATGGAGAACCCGGCCGAGTTCGCCGACGCGTTCGCGCGCGCCTGGTACAAGCTGACCCACCGTGACATGGGCCCGATCCAGCGCTACCTCGGACCGCTGGTCCCGCGGGAGACGCTGATCTGGCAGGACCCGGTGCCGGCCGTCGACCACGAGCTGATCGACGACCAGGACGTCGCCGCGCTCAAGGCGAAGATCCTCGACTCCGGCCTGTCCGTCGCCCAGCTCGTGTCCACCGCGTGGGCGTCGGCGTCGACGTTCCGCGGCAGTGACAAGCGCGGTGGCGCCAACGGCGCTCGCATCCGGCTGGCGCCGCAGCGGGAGTGGGAGGTCAACGACCCCGACACCCTCGCCACGGTGCTGAGCACACTGGAGGGGATCCAGGAGTCCTTCAACAGCGCGCAGACCGGCGGCAAGAAGGTCTCGCTGGCCGACCTGATCGTGCTCGGCGGCAGCGCCGGGGTCGAGCAGGCCGCCCGCAACGCCGGCAGCGACATCCAGGTCCCGTTCACCCCGGGCCGCACCGACGTGACGGCGGAGATGACCGACGCCGAGTCGTTCGCCGCGCTGGAGCCCAGCGCGGACGGGTTCCGCAACTACCGGGGCAAGGGCAACCGGCTGCCGTCCGAGTACCTGCTCGTCGACCGGGCGAACCTGCTCAACCTGAGCGCGCCCGAGATGACGGTCCTGGTCGGTGGCCTGCGGGTGCTGGGCGCCAACCACGGGCAGTCCCCGCAGGGCGTGTTCACCGCCCGGCGCGAGTCGCTGACCAACGACTTCTTCGCCAACCTGCTCGACATGGGCACGGCGTGGACGGCGACGTCGGAGGACGCGGAGACCTTCGAGGGCCGCGACCGGACCACCGGCGACGTCCGCTGGACCGGCAGCCGGGTCGACCTCGTGTTCGGCTCGAACTCCGAACTGCGCGCGCTCGCCGAGGTCTACGCGAGTGACGACGCGCAGGACAAGTTCGTGCGGGACTTCGTGGCCGCGTGGGCGAAGGTCATGAACGCGGACCGGTTCGACCTGGTCTGAGTTTCTGGTCGCACGGCCCGGACACCGCGCGTGTCCGGGCCGTTTCCACGCCCGAGGACCTGGGTACTCCAGGGCCATGCCGCTCGAGTCCACGGCTGCCGGCCGGCGGACACCCTGGGGGCACCGGACCAGGGTGCGGACCTTGCGGCGCGCCGTTCCGCACGCGCCATGAGGCGCGGCACACCCAGCATCGCCACACCCGCCCCGTCGACTGATGGCGCGGGCTCGTCCGAGCCGTGTGGAGCGACAATGTCTTTGTCAGATAAGGAAAACCGCCAACTGGCCGCAGTGGACCGGGTACTGTCCGGCGATCCGGTCCTGCGTGCCGTCGCCGACCTGTTCCCCCGTCCCGCGCTGCCGTTCCTGGCCGGCCGACCGGTGGTCCGGCGGTCGACCCGCAGGCTGCTGCTCATCATGGTGTGGTCGCTGGCCGCCGTGGCGGTCGGTCTGGCCACCACGATCCTGGCGGTGACGCTGGCCAGACCGATGGAACTCGTCGGCCCGTCGGTGATGCTGGCGGCCGCCGTGGCGTTCGTGGTGGCCGCGATCCGGCGCGGCGCCAGAGTGGTGGAGTCACAACCCGTCGCGGTCGCCGGTTGACCCGGCCGGCACCAGGGCGGCCCGCAGGTCGTCGATGCCCCGGTAGTGCACGGCGATCATGCCGAGCTCCCGCGCTGCCACGACATTGGCGGCCGTGTCGTCGACGAACAGGCACCGGTCGGCCGGAACGCCGACCCGCTGTGCCGCGACGAGGTAGATCCGGCGATCCGGTTTCGCCACACCGACCCGGGCGCTGTTGATCACGGCGTCCGCGAGATCGGTCAGCCGATGCCGCCGCAGATCGGATTCCAGCCGGGTGGTCGCGTTGGACACCAGGGCCACCGGGACGGTCCGGCGCGCCATGGTGAGGAGTGCGACGACGTCATCGTTGACGACCGGGACCAGAGCCGACCATGCGGAGACGGCCGCCCGCGCCCGCTCCGGTGAACCACAACTCGCGGCGAGGTCGTCGGCCACCGCGGACCGCCACTGCTCGTCGGTGACCAGGCCGGTGGTCGCCGGATCGAGCCGGGCGGGTGCGAACGCGGTCGACGCCAGCGCGCCCGGCGGCAACCCGTGGGCGCGCTCGATGTCGTCCGCGTCCGGCCAGCGGCGCAGCACGCCGTCGATGTCGCAGAGCACGGCATCGTAGGGCCGTCGCGGCTCGGTGGGACGCGGCATGTGATCGACACTCCACTACCATCCGGACCGGTCGGAGCCACTCTATGGGGAGACGTGGCCGGATCGTCGGAGCAGCAGCCGGTCCGCGCGGTCGATCAGCGGCAGCTGGTGCGGGTGCGGGCGTGCGGGCCACGCCGGGCGGCTGGGTGTGGGTCAACGAGCTCACCGACGGGCGGGCGACGTTCCGGACCGGCCTGGCAGGTTGACCTATCGCGTCATCGGCATTCGTCGCACGGGCCGCCTTGCCGCGATCTTCCGCGAGCCGGCCGGGACCTGACCAGCCGCCGAGGTGCCGCCGGCCGGCGTGCCCGCCCGTATCCGCCGCCCGTGCCGCGACCCTGTCGGCGGGGCGCCCATCATCTGGTCGACTGGTTGCATACTATCTGTATGGACCGGCAGGATGGGGCGAGCCGAAACCCGAGGAGGCCGCCTTGTCCGTACAGCAGTCCGCAGCGACCCTGTTCGCGCTGGCCCGAGGCGACGCCGCCGATCTGGCGGCACTGCGGTCCTGTGGTGACGACATCGCGGAGGGCGCCCGCATCCAGTTGGCCGTGCTGGAGGGCTGGCGGCAGCTCGGCGAAGAGCTCGGCGGCTGGAAGATCGGCATGTCCTCGCGCGGACTGCGGGACAGCATGGGCACCGGCGTCCGGCCGTTCGGTTTCGTGCTGGCCAGCCGGATCCTGGCCAGCGGTGCCGAACTCGACGTCTCGCGCGTCCCGGACTGCCTGCTGGAACCGGAGATCTGCGTGACCATGGGCGCACCGCTGGGCGGACCCGACGTCACCGAGGAGCAGGCCAAGGCGGCTGTCGCGTCCGTCTCGCCCGCGTTCGAGATCTGCTCGAAACGGCTGCCCTCCGGCATGCCCCGGTCGGTCCGGATCGGCAACGACCTCAACAACTGGGGCATCGTCGTCGGCCCGGAGCACTCCACCGACATCGCGCTCGACCGGCTCGCCGTCGAGCTGTTCCGGGACGGCGAGCCGATCGACTCCGGTCACTCCGGGCAGGACGTGATCGACAGCCCCTACCTCTCCCTGGCCAGGGTCTGTCGCACCCTGGCCGATCACGGACTGGCCCTGGCAGCGGGCCAACGGCTGATCACCGGCTCGGTGCTGGCCGGTGCGCGCGTCGCCGGGCACTCCCGGTTCACCGCCCGGTTCGGCGAGCTGGGTGAGGTCACCGTCACGGTCCGGTCCTGATCACCGAACCTTGCCCGAATCGGTCGGAACACCTAGTCTACAAGTTGTATGTAATATCGTGCACACGGCGACCTGCGAGACGGAAAACAGGTGACCACATGGTGTATCGCCGCAGCATGCAATCGGAGTCGGCCGTATGATCATCGCGGCCCAACTCGCCGAGCTGCTGGTCGGACTGGGCATTCGCCGGGTGTACGGCCTGCCCGGTGAGGACCACATGGCGCTGCTCGACTCACTCCAGGCGGCCGGCCTGGAGTACACCACGGCGTTCAACGAGTCGTCGGCCGTGCTGATGGCCGCCACCGACGCCCAGCTCACCGGCCTGCCCGGCGTCGCCGTGCTGTCGCTGGCACCCGGGGTGAGCAACGGCGTCAACGGCCTGCTGAACACCTACCTGGACCAGATCCCGCTGCTGGTCATCTCCGGTCAGCACCCGGCCGGCCGGCTCCCGTTCGTGGTCCGCCAGGGCTTCGACATCGAACGGCTGGTTGCCCCGATCACCAAGTGGCAGGCCAGGATCACCGCCGACATGGACCTGCCGGCCGTCATCGGCAAGGCCGTCGACGAGGCGATGTCCGGCCGCCCGGGACCGGTCTACCTGGAACTGCCCGACGCCGTCGCAACCGCTGACGCCACCGCGTCCACCACCGATCAGACCGTCGCGGCCCTGCGGTCCCGCTGGGTCGAACCGGCCCGCCCGGCGACCACCACCGACGTCACCGGCCTGGCGGCCAGGATCGCCGGCGCACGTCACCCCGCCCTGGTGGTCGGCGGCAGGCGCAGGCTGGTCGAACCGGCGACGGTCGCCGAGTTCGCCGCCGCCCACCGGATGCCGGTGTTCACCACGTCCCGGCAGAAAGGCTTGCTGGGCAGCGACTTCCCGTTCTTCGCCGGCACGTTCCTGAACGGCCGCCTGGAACGGAACCTGCTGGACCACAGCGATCTCGTCCTCATGGTGAACCCCGAGTCGTTCGACTACTACAACAAGGCGTGGTGCTTCGACGCGGACGCGATCGCCCTGGTCGACCCGTCGTTCACCGAGTGGCTGAACCCGTTCACCGAACGGCACGTCGTGGACCCGGACGCCGTGCTGCGCGACCTGACGGCACATTCGGCGGGCAGCGCGTCGGTATGGACACCGCAGGACGTCCGCGACTACCGCACCACGCTGCGCGCCAGCCTGGTGCCGGCCGACGCGTCGACCTTCTCCGTCGCCCACGCGGTGGCCGCCGCGCTGGACGCCTGGCCGCAGGACGGCTACCTGGTGGCCGACGCCGGCTTCGGCAAACCGCTGGTGGCGATGCTCAGCGATCCGGCCGTGCCCGACCACTACCTGGCGTCGAACGCCTTGTCCACCATGGGTTACGCGATCCCGGCCACCGTCGCGGCCCGGCGTGCGGTGGACGGGCCGATCCTGACGTTCCTGGGTGACGGCTCGCTGCTGATGCGCGCGACCGAACTCATGGTGTCGCCCCAGGACACCACGCCGTCGGTGCTGGTGGCGCTGATGGACCGCTCGCTGACCCAGATCGAGGTGAAGCAGGAGCGGCGCGGCCTGGCTCCGGTCGGCGCCGCCCTGCCGCCGGTGTGGTGCGCGAAACTCGCCGACGCCTTCGGGATCGACGGCATGGACGTGACCGACGCGGACGAGCTGCGGGCCGCGGTGGCCAAGGGACTGCGCGGCGACCGGCCGCTGCTGATCGGCGCGCACATCGATCCGGCGCCCTCCCGTGACCTGTTCGACCTGCTGCGGGGGTGAGGGCGTGACGAGCACACCGGTGGTCGCCGTGCTGGACGCGATGCCGCCCGCGTCCCGCGACGTCATCTCGGACGTCTTCGGCTCCCGATTCGACATCGTGTTCGTGCCGGACAACACCCCGGCCGCCAAGCACACCGCCGCCGCCGATGCCACGGTGCTGCTGACCATGTGGGGTGCCGTGGACGCGGCCACCATCGCGGCCGCACCGCACTGCCGGCTGATCCAGAAACTCGGCGTGGGCACCGACAAGATCGACTGCGACGCGGCCGACCGGCGGGGGATCGCGGTGCTCAAGGCGGCCGGGATCAACGCCGACGCCGTGGCCGAACTGGCCGTGCTGCTGATGATCTCGGTGGGCCGGGACCTGGGCAGGGCGATGGCCGGCGCCCGCAGCGGCCGGATGGTCAAGGAGGAGCTGCGGGCCGAGTCGTTCCAACTGCTCGGCAGGACCGTCGGGCTGCTCGGCCTGGGCCACATCGGCCGGGCGGTGGCCAGCAGGCTGCGCGGGTTCGGCGTCACCGTCGTCTACCACGACCTGGTCCGGGCCGACGAGGCCACCGAACGGGAGTACGCGATCCGCTACCTCCCGGCCGACGACCTCGTCGCCACCGCCGACGTGATCTCCCTGCACCTCCCGGGCACGCCGGCCACCGAACGGCTGGTCGACGACGCGTTCCTGGCCAGGGTCAAGCCGGGCGTGATCATCGTGAACACCGCACGCGGCTCGCTGATCGACGAGGCGGCGCTGGTGCGGGCCGTCGAGGACGGCCGGGTGCTGGGCGCCGGCCTGGACGTCACGGCCGAGGAACCGCTGCCGGTCACGTCGCCGCTGCACGGGCTGGATCGCGTGCTGCTCACCCCGCACGTGGGCGGCGCGGTGGCGAACAACTTCCCCCGGGTGATCCAGCGGGCGTTCCACAACGCGACGGCGGTGCTGGACGGCGAGCAGGTGAACCCGTCGGACGTGGTGATCTGGCCGGAACCGCTGGGAGTCCGCTCGTGATCCCGGCGCTGGCCGACCCGCTGCCCGCGTTCGTCGACGGCGACTGGCACGCCACCGGCGGCGACCAGGTGTCCGTGGAGGATCCGGCCACCGGTCAGCAGATCGCCGAGTTCGCCGACGCCACCGAGGACGACGTCGCCGACGCCGTGCGCTCCGCCCGCGCCGCCTACGTGAACACCTGGCGGGACATGCGACCGGTGGCCAGGGCGAGAATCCTCGCCGGCATCGCCGCCGTGCTCACGTCGAACGCGGCCGAGCTGGCCCGGCTGGAGACCCTGGACACCGGCAAACCGCTGCGTCAAGCAAAGTCCGATGTGGACACGGCGGCCAGGTACTTCGAGTTCTTCGCCGGTGCCACGGACAAGCTCTACGGGTCGACCATCCCCGGTGAGGGCGACTACTGGTCCTACACGCTCCGCGAGCCGTACGGGGTGGTCGCGCACATCACGCCGTGGAACTCGCCGCTGAGCCAGATGTGCCGGGGCGTGGCGCCGTGCCTGGCGGCCGGCAACACCGTGGTGGTGAAGCCGTCCGAGATCACCCCGATCACCAGCCTGGTGGCGGCGGGGCTGTTCGTCGAGGCCGGCCTGCCGCCCGGCGTGTGCAACGTGATCGCCGGCCGTGGCCCCACGGCCGGTGCCGCGCTGGTCCGCCACCCCGACGTCGCGCACATCGGGTTCACCGGGTCGGTCCCCACCGGCAAGCAGATCCTGCGCATGGCGGCCGACCGGGTGGTCGGCTGCAACCTGGAGCTGGGCGGGAAGTCGCCGACCATCGTGCTGCCCGACGCGGACCTGGACGCGGCCGTGCAGGCAGGCGCGATGGCGGTGGTCCGCAACGCCGGCCAGTCGTGCTTCGCCACCACCCGGCTGCTGGTGCACCGCTCGATCGCGGCCGACTACTCGGCCCGGCTGGCCGACGCCGTCGCCCACCTGACCGTCGGACCGGGCCTGGACGACCCCGATCTCGGCCCGGTCGCGTCGGCCCAGCAGTTGGCGAAGGTGCTCGCGGCCATCGAGTCGGGCCGGGACGAGGGCGCCACGGTCGCCGTCGGCGGCACCCGGCCGGCCGGCTTGGCAGGGCATTTCCTGCTGCCGGCCGTACTGACCGATGTGGACAATCACATGCGCGTGGCCCGCCAGGAGATCTTCGGCCCTGTGCAGACGGTGCTGACGTTCGACGACGTCGACGAGGCCGTCGCGCTGGCCAACGACTCGACCTACGGCCTGGCCGCCGGCCTGTTCACCAGGGACATCGCCATGGCCCACCGGCTGGCCGGGCGGCTGGAGGCCGGGCAGGTGCAGATCAACCGCTACCCGATGGGTGGCGTGGAGACGCCGTTCGGCGGCTACAAGGAGAGCGGCCTGGGCCGGGAGAAGGGGCTCGCCGCGCTGGAGTCGTACACCCAGCTCAAGACGGTCATCGTCAGCACGCACTAGGAGGGCGCCGTCGTGACACGGCAACAGAAGCACGTGGTGGTCGTCGGCGGTGGCAACGCCGGCCTGTGCGCGGCGCTGTCCGCCACCGAGGCGGGTGCGCGGGTCACCCTGCTGGAACGCGCGCCGGTCGCGTTGCGCGGCGGGAACTCCGCGTTCACGGCTGGTGCCATGCGGGTGGCGTACGAGGGTGTGGACGACATCGTCAGCCTGGTGCCCGACCTGACCGACGACCAGCTCGCCAGGACCGATTTCGGCAGCTACGACGAGGGCGCGTTCTACGACGACATCTCCCGCGTCACCCGCTACCGCGCCGACCCGGAACTGGCCCAGACGTTGGTGTCCAGGAGCCTGGACACACTGCGCTGGATGCGCGAGCAGGGCGTGCGGTTCATCCCGATCTACGGCCGCCAGGCGTTCCAGGTGGACGGTCGGTACACGTTCTGGGGCGGGCTGACCATCGAGGCGGTCGGCGGCGGTCCCGGTCTGGTCGACTTCCTGGTGCGGGCGGCCGAGCGGCGCGGCATCGACATCCGGTACGGCGCGCGGGCGGTGGCGCTGTGCACCGGCCCGGTGGGCGTGACCGGTGTCGTGGTGCGCACCGGCTGGGCCGAGGAGACGATCCCGGCCGACTCCGTCGTGCTGGCATCCGGCGGTTTCCAGGCCAACACCGAGTGGCGCACCCGCTACCTGGGCCCGAACTGGGACCTGGCCAAGGTTCGCGGCACCTCATACAACACCGGCGACGGCATCCGCATGGCACTGGACATCGGCGCCAGCCCCGCCGGTCACTGGTCGGGCTGCCACGCCGTGCAGTGGGATCACAACGCGCCCGAGTTCGGCGACCTGAAGGTCGGCGACGGCTTCCAGAAGCACAGCTACCCGTTCGGCGTGGTGGTCAACGCGGACGGGCGGCGGTTCCTGGACGAGGGCCTCGACTTCCGCAACTACACCTACGCCATGTACGGCAGGCGGGTGCTGGAACAGCCGGGCCAGGTGGCGTGGCAGCTGTTCGACGCGAAGGTGGACCACCTGCTGCGCGACGAGTACCGGATCCGGCAGGCCACCCGGTTCACCGCCGACACCCTGGAGGGGCTGGCGGCCAAGCTGGAGGGCATCGACCAGGCCCAGTTCCTGCGCACGATCACCGAGTACAACGCGGCCGTCGACCAGTCGACCCCGTTCGACCCCAACGTGAAGGACGGCCGGTCCACCCCGGGGTTGGCGCTGCCCAAGTCGAACTGGGCCAACACCCTGGACACCCCGCCGTACCAGGCGTACGCGGTGACCTGCGGCCTCACCTACACGTTCGGCGGGCTGCGGGTGGACAGCGGCGCCCGGGTGCTGGACGCCGAGTTCACCCCGATCCCCGGCCTGTTCGCCGCAGGGGAGTTGGTGGGCGGGCTGTTCTACTTCAACTACCCCGGTGGTTCCGGGCTGACCAACGGCGCCGTCTTCGGGCGGATCGCCGGAGCGGCGGCGGCATGACCGGGTTCGCCCACGTCCGGCCGGTGGACTTCGACCGGCTGGCGGCCCTGCCGGCCGGGGAACGGTTCTCCCAGAAGCTGATCGACGAACACTCCGGTGCCCGCAACGCCGTCGTCAGCTACGTCCGCACACCACCCGGCGGCGGCTCGCCGCGCGGCGCCCACACGCACGAGTTCGAGCAGTTGTTCTACCTGCTCGAAGGCCGGATGGCGATCGAGGTGGCCGGCCAGCGGATGGATGTCGAACCGGGCAGCCTCATCGTGTTCCCGGCCGGGGTGCCGCACCGCAACTGGAACACCTCCGACGAGCCGACCGTGCACATCGCGATCAACACACCGGTGATTGGCAGGCCATGATCGAGATCAACGAGAGGTTCACCGTCGCGGCGCCGCCCGACCAGGTGTACGCCGTGCTGTCCGACCCGAGCGCGGTCGTCGACTGCGTGGAGGGCGCGGCCCTGGGCGACAGCAAGGACGACGGCACGTTCGACGTCAGCATCACGGTGAAGTTCGGTGCCCTGCGGGTGCGGTTCGCCGGCAAGGTGGGCCTGGAACTGGATCCGGCCGAGCTTCGCGGCACGGTCAACGCGCGCGGCAAGGACGGTCAGGGCGGCACCCGGTTCCAGGCCACGGCGGCGTTCCAGATCGAACCGGCCGACGAGGGCGCCACGTCGGTGGTGACGGCGACCGGCGAGGTGGTGCTGTCCGGCAAGCTGGCGTCGATCATCGAGAACGCGGCCATCACAGTGGTCCGGCGGATGACGGCGGACTTCGTGCAGGCACTGGCGGTCCGGTGTGCCAGCGGTGCGGCGGAACTCGGCTCGTCGACGGCGTCGGCCGAACTGTCCGTGGGTGTGTTGCTGCTGCACGGATTCGCCGGTTCGCCCAACACGCTGCGGCCGTGGGGCGAGGCGCTGGCGGCAGCCAACCTGGCGGTGGCCATTCCCCGGCTGCCCGGCCACGGCACCCGGTGGCGTGACCTGAACCGGACCACCTGGCAGGACTGGTACGCGGCGGCCGAGCAGGCCTTCGCCGAACTGGCCGGCAAGTACGACCGCGTCCACGTGATGGGTCTGTCCCTGGGTGCCACGCTCGCGTTGCGCCTGGCCGAAACCCGGGACGTGGCCGGTGTCGTGGCGGTCAACCCGGTGCTCACCGCCGTGGCCGGCACACCGCGCTGGCCGGGACTGGCCCGGCTGGTCCGCCGGTCGGCCAGGGCCGTGTCCGGTGACGTGCGCAAAGCAGGCGTGACCGACGTGGGCTACCCGAGGGTGCCGCTGCGGGCCGCGGTGTCGTTGCGGCGGTTCGGTGATCTGGTTCGGGCCGAGCTGGGCCGGGTCCATGGGCCGGTGTTGCTGGTGACCAGCGCGGTGGATCACGTCGTGCCCGTCGCCGACGGCGACGCGGTGTGGGCCGGCCTGGCCGGCGCGGACCGGGAGCGGCTGGTCGTCGAGGACAGCTTCCACGTGGTCCCGCTGGACAACGACGCGCCCCGGCTGTTCGAGGCGAGCGTCGCGTTCGTGCGGTCCCTGGTCAGCCCGTCCTGATCCGATGTCCCCGGTTCAGTTGTGCTGTAGCAGCATCCGGATGCGCAGTTCGGACAGGTGTCGCATGTGGTCGATCGCCAGCCGCTCGGCGCCGTCCACGTCGCCCCGGCTGATCGCGTCGGCCAGCGCGACGTGCTCCTCGATCGACTCCTCGGTCCGGCCGGGCAGGCCCAGCGTCGGATCGGGGAAGCGGCGGGCCGCGTTCTGCACCTGGGTCAGCGCGCGTTCCAGGTACCGGTTGCCGGCCGCGTCGCGGATGACCGCGTGGAACTCGAAGTTGAGCCTGGACAGCTCGCGGATCTTGCCCTCCGCGCCGACCCGCTTCATCTCCGGGATCAGTCGGGCGAACTCCTCCAGGCAGCGGCGCGGCGCCCTGCGGGTGGCCAGCCGGGTGGCCAGCGCCTCCAGCGCCTCGCGCATGACATACAGCTCCAGCACGTCGTCGCTGGTCATCGGACTGACCACGGCGCCCTGGTTGGCGTTGATGTTGACCAGGCCCTCGGCGGCCAGGATCCGGAACGCGTCGCGCACCGGCGTCCGCGAGACGTTCAGTTCGCGCGCCACCTCGGCCTCACGCAACCAGGCACCGGGCTCCAGCGAACCGTCGAGGATGCCCTCGCGCAGCGCGCCCGCCACCGCTTCCGACGTGCTGCCACGGGAAGGAGCTCGACCGTCTTGGGACAGCGCCAGGCGGGCCAGCGACGGTGCCACGTCGGCGCCGGACTGGTGCGGGGTAGTCATGGCAGCGGGTTGTCCTCACTGGGAGACAATCGGATGTATCGATAGTATACAACGCCGACACCGGTCATGTGTCGTATCTCGCCTGCACTGTATCGGTTTGAGCAGGGTGCGTGCCAGCGTTCAGATCTCATCGCCCAGACGCTGGCTCAGCCGTATAATCTTTGTATACTACTTCCATGCAACTGGCGTTCGGCCTGCTCTCCGCTGAGCCAACCGAAGGGACCGATACATGAAGGTGTACGAGGCGCTCGCGAGGGCATTCGCCGCCGAGGGAGCCAAGGCGGTGTTCGGCATGATGGGCGACGCGAACATGTACTGGATGAACGAGCTGCACCGGCTCGGCGTCCCGCTGTTCGACGTCCGGCACGAGGGTGCCGCGCTCGCCATGGCCGACGGCTGGGCCAGGACCAGCGGCGAGCCCGGCGTGTGCACCACCACCAGCGGACCCGGCGTGGCGCAACTGGCCACCACGATGCTGGTGGCCAGCCGGGCCCGCACCCCGCTGGTGGCGTTCTGCGGCGAGTCCTCGACCACCGACCCCGAGGCCGTCCAGCGGCTGGACCAGGAGCGGTTCGCCGCCGCCGTCGAGTGCGGCTTCCTGCGGGTGCGCACGCCCGACGACGCGGACGACGTGGTGCGCCAGGCGTTCTACACCGCCCGGCTGGAGTCCCGCCCGGTCATGATCAGCGCCCCGATGGACGTGCAGCAGCAGACCGTCGACGACGACGAGTACACCCCGTCCACGGCCCTGCTCACCGTCGACCCGGTCTACCCCAACCCGGCCACCATCCAGAAGGCCGCCGACATCGTGGCCGGCAGCCGGCGGCCGGTGATCATCGTCGGCCGGGGCGCCATGCGCAGCGGCGCCGGCCCCGCGGTGCTGGAACTGGCGGAGAACATCGGCGCGCTGGTGGCCACCACGCTGATGGCGAAGACCTGGCTGTCCGAGGACCGGTTCCACGTCGGCATCTCCGGCCTCTACGCCACGAAGACCGCGATGGAGCTGTTCAGCGAGGCGGACTGCGTGATCGCGGTGGGCGCCGGGCTGAACAAGTACACCACCGAGCACGGCTACCTGTACCCGAACGCGACGTTCGTCCAGTTCGACACCAAGCCGCACGTGGTGATGGGCGGCGGCCGCTCGGCCGACCTGTACGTGCACAGCGACGCCCGGATCGGCGTCGAGCAGTTGCACCGGACGTTGGTGGAGCGCGGTTTCCGGCAGCAGGGCTGCCGGGTGCCGGCGGTCAAGGAGCGGCTGGCGACGGCGTTCGAGGACCCGCAGGAGTACCCGGTCGACGAGGGCACCGTTGACCCCAGGGACGTGTGCCGGGTCCTGGACGAGGCCATTCCCGGCGACGTCGGCCTGGTCATCGGCGGCGGCCAGAACATCTGCTTCTCCACCATCCTGATGACCCGGCAGCGCTCGATGCTGCTGGCCAACCAGCACTTCGGCTGCATCGGCCAGGGTCTCACGACGGCCATGGGCGCCGTGGTAGCCACCGGCAACCGGCCCGCGTTCCTGATGGAGGGCGACGCCGGCCTGATGATGCACCTGCCGGAGTTCGAAACGGCCGTCCGGTACGGCATTCCGCTGCTGGTCGTGGTGATGAACGACCAGGTGCTGGGCGCCGAGTACCACAAGTCGATCGTCAAGGGCCTCAACGCCGACCTGGCCCGGGTGTCCACACCGGACCTCGGCGAGGTGGGCAGGGCGCTGGGCGGCCGGGGACACCTGGTCACCGACCTCGACGGGCTGCACGCGGCGGCGGCCGAGTTCGTCGCCAACCCGGCGCCGACCATGATCGACGTCCGCATCTCGACCAACGTGATCAGCATCCCGTACCGCAGGCTGCACTTCGGTCAGGATGCCTGACCAGTTCTGCATGCAGCCGACCATAGCTGTTCTCCCAGCTCAGGGACGGGTCGAAGACCGGCAAACGGTACGGATCGCGTTGACTGGCGATCCTGGACGTAGTTATTGTATGTGGCCAGCATGCAACGGCGAAGGGACCGGATGTGAAGCGGAACCTGACATCGGTCGATGCCGGTCAGCCGGCCGCGGCGCCACCGTCCGCCGAGGTCGCCATCCGCGTCAAGGGCACGTCGTTCGGCTATCCCAACTCGCCGACGATCCTGGAGGGCATCGACCTCACGGTCCACAGGGGAGAGATCCTGGTGCTCATCGGCCCGTCCGGCTGCGGCAAGTCGACGGTGCTCAACCTGATCGCCGGCATCGTGCGGCCGACCGAGGGCACGATCGAGTGCTTCGGCAAGCCGGTGGACAAGCTGAACACCAAGGTCGCGTACATGACCCAGAAGGACACGCTGCTCCCGTGGCGTAGCGCGCTGGACAACGCGGCCCTGCCGCTGGAGGTCCGGGGCGTGCCGAAACGGGAGCGGTACGCCAGGGCACGGGCGGCGCTGGCCAGGGTCGGCGTCGCCGACGCGGAACGGCGCAGGCCGCACCAGCTGTCCGGCGGCATGCGCAGCCGCCTGTCCCTGGCCTGCTCGCTGCTGTCCGACGCGGACATCCTGCTGATGGACGAGCCGTTCGCGGCCATCGACGCGCTGCTGCGGGTACGCCTGCAGCAGTTGCTGCTCGACGTGTGGGCGGACACCCACAAGACCCTGGTGTACGTCACGCACGACCTGACCGAGGCGATCGCCCTGGCCACCGGGTGGCCGTGATGGGCGCCCATCCCGGCCGGATCGCGCTGGAACGGGAGATCGACGAGCCACAACCGCGCAACGTGGCTCGTTTCCGTGCCACGCCCAAGGCCCAGGAGCACTACCTCGAACTGTGGGATTCGCTGGAGAAGCAGGTCACCGTCAGTGAGGTGGCCGCGGACACCCAGGCCGGCCCGTCATGACGGCGACCGAGACCTCGACCGGGCCGGCCGGCCGCCGGCGGTGCGCCGGATTCGGCCTGAGGCCGGCCGGGTTGTCGGGCGAGGCGGCGCGCGCCGGCGCCTGGCAGCGGGCTGGGCTCGCCATGACCAGGGCCGGGCTGCTCAGTCAGGCGGCGGTGCGGCCGAAGTCTTGGCGGTGGGCCGGGGTTGGCATGAGGCCGGCCGGGTTGTCCGGCGAGGCGGCGGCCGAGATTGGGCGGCGGGCGGGCCTCGGCATGGCCAGGGCTGCGCTGCTCCATCGGCCGGCGGCGCCGACGAAGCCTTGGCGGCGGATCGGGTTCGGCCCGATCACGGCCGCTCTGCTCCCCAAGATCGAGGCGCCGCCGGCCAAGGCTCGGCCGTGCGCCGGGCGGGTTCGGCTCCTAGGCGGCGCCATGGGTTCGCCGCTCTCGCATGAGTTCGCCGGAGGTGCGGCATGACCGCGACGACGTTGCCCTCCGAATCGGCAGCGCCGGTCGGGGTTTCGCGGCGGCCCGGCGTTGCCGGGGGTGCGGTATGACCGCCACCGTCGTGCCCGCCGAGACGACCGCGGTGCCGGCCGGGGTTCGGCGGTGGGGTGGGTTCGGTAGCGGCGCCGGGATGGTGTGGCTGGTCCGGCTGGCGTTCATCGTCGTCGTGCTGGCGCTGTGGCAGGGTTTCGCCGGCGGGCCCAAGAGCACGCTGCCCACGGACGTGGTCAGCAAGCCGACCGCCGTGGCCGCCGCGTTCTGGCATCTCGTCACCGGCGGCGAGGTGTTCGCCGCGCTCGGGTCCACCGCGCTGGCCACCGTCTACTCGCTGCTGATCGCCATCCCGATCGGTGCCCTGCTCGCGCTGCTGACCGCGCACCGGTTCGGTCGCTGGCTGTTCGAGCCGATCATCACCATCGCGTACTCGATTCCCAAGGTGGGCCTGATCTCGCTGATGGTGATCCTGCTCGGGGTCAGCCAGGCCACCCACATCGTGCTGGTCACCAGCGCAGTCGTGTTCGTCTACTACTTCGGTGCCCGGCAGGCACTGGACGAGCTGGACCAGAACCGGGTCATCGCGTTCCGGCTGATGGGCGCGAGCTGGTGGAAGGTCGCGCGGTCGCTGGTGCTCGGTTATGCCGTGCCGCAACTGTTCGCGGCCAGCAGGGTCGCGGTGCCGCTGGCGTTCGCCACCGAGGTGTTCGCCGAACTGCGGGTCACGTCGTCGACCGGGCTGGGCGTGTTGCTGGAGCAGTTCACCAACAACTTCGACGCCGCGTCCGCGATGGCGGTGATGATCTTCATCCTGGTCCTGGGCTACCTGCTGGACGTGGTGCTGCGGGATCTGTTGCGCCGCTACACCGAGTCGATCGGGCTGAGCAACCAGCTGTGAACGGAGCGGGCATGACCAGAGCGAAGCGAGTGCGGTTGACGGCCGTCCAGTGGCTCGTCTCCGCCGGGATCATCTACGTGGTCTGGACGTTCGTGCTGCAGCCCGGCTTCTCCACCGCGTTCTTCGTCGGTATCGGCCCGACCTGGTCGAAGATCGTCGACTTCTTCCACGACGGCACGCTCGGCTCGATGCTGGCCGTCACGCTGAAGGAGGCGCTGATCGGCTTCGCCATCGGCACCGGGATCGGCGTGGTGCTGGCGCTGCTGATCGGACTCACGCCGGCACTGGTGGGCCGGGTGTTCGAGCCGTTCATCGCCGGCTTCTACGCCATGCCGAAGTTCGTGCTGGCACCGATCCTGTTCATCTGGATCGGCTCCGGGTTCCTGCCCCGGATGTACCTGGTCATGCTGGCGGTGTTCCCGGTGGTGACGATCTACCTGATCAGCGGCATCCGCACGGTGGACCCGAACACGGTGCTGGCCATGCGGCGCTACGGCGCGAGCCGGTTGCAGATCGGCACGAAACTGTTGCTGCCGCACACGATGGGCTACTTCATCACGGCGCTGTCGTTCGTGTTGCCGCACGCGCTGACGTTCGCCATCGGCGCCGAGATCCTGTTCGGCAGCTCCGACGGCATCGGCGGTGTCCTGTTCTCGCAGAGCCAGTTCTTCAACTCGGCCGGTGTGCTCGCCGCGCTCGCGGTCGGTACGGCACTCTCGGCCGTGTTCATCTGGCTGGCCCGTCAGGTCGGCGCCCGGCTGCTGGGCGTCGACGCGCGCCGCGCGATCTGACCGCCGGGCGGCCGAGATGCACCGTGTCGACCTCGTCTGGGCGATCGACGGCCGGGGAGCGGAGAGCCCGGTGTGGGATGCCGCCACCGGCGCCCTGTGGTTCGCCGACCTGAGCGGGGGAGTGCTCTACCGGACCGACCCCTCGGGCACCGACCGAAGGCAGTGGGTGCTGCCGGAACGGGTGGGCAGCTTCGGGCTGTGCCGGTCCGGCCGGCTGGTGGTCGCGCTGACCAGGACCGTCGCCCTGTTCGACCCGGCGACCGGCGACCTGGCACCGCTCACCGGGCCGATCGACGAACCGGCCGGAAACCGGTTCAACGACGGCAAGGTCGGCCCGGACGGCGCCTTCTGGGTGGGCACCCGCGACGGCCGCCGGGACGCGGGCGCGGTGCCGGACGGCAACGGCTGCCTGTACCGGGTCACCGCGGACGACGGGCTGGAACCAAAGGCCCGGGGCTACGCCACCTCCAACGGCCTGGCGTGGTCGCCGGACGGCACCGTGCTGTACCACTCGGACAGCCACAACGGCCGCATCGACGTGTGGGACTTCGACCCGGCCACCGGCACGCCGAGCAACAGGCGCACGTTCGCCACCCTCACCTCCGCGCAGGGCAGGCCGGACGGTGCGGCGTGCGATGTGGACGGTCACTACTGGTCGGCGGGGATCTCGGCGGCCAGGCTGAACAGGTTCGCACCGGACGGCAGGCTCGTCGACACGATCGACATGCCGTGCCCGGCACCCACCATGCCGTGCTTCGCCGGGAACGACATCTACGTCACGGCCAACGCCAGGAGTTCGGCGGACGACCGGTTCACCCACCACGGCGCCGGCCTGTTCCGCCTGGCCGCGCCGGTGGCCGGTGCCCCGGTCGGCGTGTTCGCCGACTGACCGCACCGCGAGGGACTGCCATGCAGCAGCTGACCGCCCGCTACCGGATCACCGAACTGCACCCGCTGGCCACGGCCCGCCGGGAGGACTGCGAGAGCCACTACGCCGGTCACCACATCCCGATGATCGTGCGGGCCCGGCGCACCGACACCACACCGAGGGTGCTGCGCTACCGGCCGCACCTGGCCGTGGCCGAACACACCGGCGGCACCTGGCGGGACAGCAAGGACTACTGGCGTTTCGTGTTCGTCACCTACCTCGGTGAGGGCACCCTCGGCGCGTCCGACACCAAGCGGATCTCCGCCGACCACACCGGATGGGCGCAGGACCTGCGCTCGTTCGAGGTGGCCGCGACGGTGTTGCTGGACCGGCGCAGCGGGCAGTTGTCCAGCGCCAAGTTCCTGGTGCTCGGCCACGGCGACGACGGCCTGGCGACCGACGTGGCGTCCTGGCGGGAGACCGCGGCCGAGCTCGGCCGGTCGGCGTTCGGCATGCGGCTGTGCATCGCCAACGACGCGATCCGGGAGCAGGAGACCGAGGCGATCGACGTGCCGGGCCAGCGGTTCACCCGCCGGACGCTGCCGGTGAGCGGGGTGCGCTACTACGACGAGTGCTACTTCGACAGCGTCGAGGCGGGCGAGGAGTTCTTCGCACGGCAGGACATCCGGGCCGCGCTGCCGGTCGGCGCACGGCTGTTGCGGGTGACCGAGGTGATCGCGTTCGACCAGACCTGAGCGTTGACGAGATTGCATGCAGAGTCCATACTGTCTGCATACGAAGCTCCGTCGGGGGCCGCGACGCTCGCGGGAACTCCATCAGACTCACACCCAAGGTGCGGCCCGGATGCCGCCTGAAGGAGCACTGAGAAGCACATGAGAACGGGACTGGCAGGCTCACTGGTGGCGCTCGCCGGCGCCGCGACGTTGTTGGTCGCCGGCTGCGGCTCGTCCGCGACACCGCAGCAGCCCGGTGCGTCCGGGAAGTCCTTGAGCCAGAGCAACATCACGTTCGGCACCGGGTCCCGTTCGGACTCGGCGCTGATCTACATCGCCCAGGCGGCAGGCTACTTCACCGACGAAGGCCTCACCGTCAAGCTGGTCGACACGTCGCTCACCGCGAGCACTGCCGACATCACGGCCGCGTTCTTCGGCGGCTCCTACGACACGCTCAACAACGGCGCCACCACGGCGGTCATCGCCGACCAGGCGGCCGGCGGGCACGCGCTGACCGCGGTGATGCAGACCGACGTCGGCACCAACCAGGAGATCGCGATCAACGCCGGCAAGGCGAGGTCGCTGAACCTGCCGGCCGGCGACGGCAGCCCGACGGCGTCGCAGCAGCAGTTCCAGGCGCTCAAGGGTTCGCACCTGAAGGTCGGCGTCACGTCGATGACGTCCATCTCCACCGTCGACCTGCTGGCCGCGTGCAAGACGCAGGGCCTGTCCTGCCAGCCGAACGCGACCTCGGCCGACCTGGACATCGTCACCACCGGCACGCCGACCGCGCAGATCGCCGGCCTGAACAGCGGCAAGTTCGACGCCATCGTCGCGGGCCCGCCGACCACCCGGCAGCCCAACACGACGCTGATCACGCTGGGCAAGGTCGACCCGGTTTCCCAGGCGGTGAACGACTACGTGCTCGTCACACCCCGGTTCCTGCAGGCCCACGGCGACACGGTGCAGGCAGCGGTGAACGCGCTGGGCAAGGCGTGGCAACTGGCCAAGCAGGACCCGGCGAAGGCCGAGCAGATGGCGGCGGCCATGTACACGGCTGCCGGCATCAAGGACCCGAAGCAGGCCCACGAGCTGTTCACCACGTCCGCTCAGTACTGGACCAACCCGATCCCCACACAGCAGGCGTACGACGACACCGTGCACGTGATCAACCTGTCCCAGAAGACGCCGATCACGTTGCCGTTCGGACAGTTCGCCGATCCCTCGTTCGCCAAGAAGATGGTCGCCCAACTCGGGCTGAAGGTGGGCAGTTGATGGACTCCACGCTGGACAAGATCGTCAGCTACACGCTCGACATGTCCGAGGCGGCCGTGACCCCGGCCGCCCGGGAGGCGGGCCTGCGGCACCTGGTGGACGCGATCGCCTGTGCGATCGCCGGCTACCGGACGCCGCCGGCCACGGCCGCGGCGAGCGTGGCACGGACGATGAGCGCCGACCGGACCGCCACCGTGTTCGGTGCCGGCTTCCGCTCCGCCCCGGCCTACGCCGCGTTCACCAACGCGATCATGGTGCGCTCGCTGGACTGGAACGACGGCATGCTCGCCCAGGGCGGCGGCCACCCCAGCGACATGATCTCCGGCATCCTGGCCGCGGCGGAGACCACCGGCGCGTCCGGCAGGGACACGCTGCTGTCCGTCGTGCTGTCCTACGAACTGCTCGGCGGCCTCGGCCGGGTGGCACCGGCCACCACCAAGGGCCTGGACCAGGGCCTGTTCATGGGTGTCGCGGCGGCCATGGGCATCGGCAGGCTGCACGGCCTGAGCCGGACCCAGCTGGCCAACGCGGCGTCCATGGCCGTGGTGCCGGCGATCCCGCTGCTGGTCACCCGGCGCGGCGCACTGTCCATGTGGAAGGGTGCCGCGACGGCGGCCTCGATCCTGAACGCCACCAACGCGGTGGAGTTCGCCAAGGCCGGCATGACCGGCCCGGACGAGCCGTTCGAGGGCATCTCCGGCGTGATGGACGTGCTCACCGGTCAGTTCGAGCTGACCCTGCCGGCCTACCCGGGCGGCAAGTTCGTCGCGGAGATCTCCCACCAGAAGCGGTTCCCCGCCGAGTCGCACTCGCAGGCACTGCTGGGCCTGCTGCCCGAACTGCGGGCGTTCACCAGCGTCGAGGACATCGCCTCCATCGACGTGGAGGCGTACGCGGTGCTGCTCAACGCGATCGGCCGCCACCCCTCGGTGTGGGACCCGAAGACCAGGGAGACCGCCGACCACAGCCTGCCCTACCTGCTGTCGGTCGGCCTCACCGACGGCGACATCACCGTCGACTCGTTCACCCCGGAACGGATCGCCGACCCGGCTCTGCGGCCGCTGATGGCCAAGGTGCACATCGCCGAGAACACCGAGTTCACCGCAGGCTACCGGCCGCCGGGCCTGGAGATCGCCGGTTCACCGAAGGTGCGGATCACCGTCACCAAGACCGACGGCGAGACGTTCTACCGCGAGGTCGGCTATCCCCGAGGCCACACCCTGAACCCGATGACCAAGGCCGACGTGGACGAGAAGCTGGCCAAGGTCTGCGCGGGCGTGCTGTCCGACGAGCGGCGGGACGAGCTGGGCGCCGCGTGGTGGGACATCGAGAACGCGTCCAAGATCGACGGCCTGATGGAGCTGCTGGCCGACTTCGGCACTACAGGAGGCGTCACCCGATGAAGGTCTACCAGGCTCTGGCGAACGCGTTCGAGGCCGAAGGCGCCACGGACGTGTTCGGCATGACCGGTGAAGCGAACATCTACGTGCTCAGCGAGCTGGAGAAGCGCGGCAGCCGGATGTACCAGGTGCGGCACGAGGGCGCCGGCCTGGCCATGGCCGACGGCTGGGCCAGGATGACCGGCCGGCCCGGTGTGGTCACCACCACCGGAGGTCCGGGCTGCGCGCAACTGTCCACCACGATGCTGGTGGCCAGCCGGGCACGGACCCCGCTGGTCGCGTTCTGCGGTGACACGCCCTGGGGCGACGACGAGCACACCGAGCACATCGACCAGGAACGCTTCGCCGCCACCTGCGAGGCCGGGTTCGTGCGCATCACCTCGCCCGAGGTGACCTACGCGTCGGTGCAGAAAGCCTTCTACAAGGCCAGGTTGGAGTCCCGCCCGGTGCTGCTGTCCATGCCGGTGGACGTCAACCAGGGCATCGTGGACGACGACGAGGAGTACGTGCCGTCCGAGGCGCTGCTGCACAACGAACCGGTGGCGCCCAACCCCGATGCGGTGCGCCGGGCGGCCGAACTGGTGGCCGCCGCCGGCAATCCGGTGATCGTCGTCGGTCGCGGAGCCATGCGGTCCGGTGCCGGTGACCAGGTGCTGCGGCTGGCCGAGCGGACCGGCGCGATCGTCGCCACGTCCCTGATGGCCAAGAACTGGCTCGGCGACTACGCCTACCACGTCGGCATCAGCGGCCTGTTCGCCACGCGCACCGCGATCGAGCTGTTCGGCGAGTCCGACTGCGTGATCTCGATCGGCGCGTCGATGAACCGCTACACCACGGAACACGGCTACCTGTTCCCGTCGGCCACGTTCGTCCAGTTCGACAGCGCCCAGCACATCGTGATGGGCGACGGCCGCGCGGCGGACACCTACGTGCACGCCGACGCGACCCTCGGCCTGGACGCGCTGCTCGCCGAACTGGGCGACGGCGCGAACACCGGCTACCACACGCCCGAGGTACTCGACCGGATCAGCCGGAACCTGGACGACCCGAAGGAGTACACGGTCCCGCCGGGCCGGATCGACCCACGCGAGGCCGTGCGCGTGCTGGACCGGACCGTGCCGGCGAACATCGGCATGGTGCTGGGCGGCGGCCAGCAGAACCACTTCGGCATCATGCTGGCCGACAACCAGCGCTCCTGGCTGCTGCCCAACCTGCACTTCGGCTGCATCGGGCAGGGTCTGACCACGGCGATGGGCGCGAGCATCGCGAAGGGCAACCACCCCGCGTTCCTGATGGAGGGCGACGCCGGCCTGATGATGCACCTCGCCGAGTTCGAGACGGCGGTGCGCTACCGGGTGCCGGTCATGGTCGCGGTGTTCAACGACGAGGGCTACGCCGCCGAGTACCACCACTACCGGTACAACGACGTGAACATCGACGTCACCGCGATCCCCACGCCCGACCTGGGCGCGGTCGGTGTCGCACTCGGCGGGCGGGGCGCTCTGGTCCGCACACCGGCCGAGTTGGAGAAGGCCGCCGCCGAGTTCTCGGCGAACCCCGGTCCGATGATCATCGACGTACGGATCGCCCGCGACGTGGCCAGCATCCCCAACCGCCGCCGCTACTACGGCGAGGGAGACCAGTGAGGGGCTTGCGGTACGCGGCCGGCGCGGCCGTGGTGCTGCTGGCGCTGGCCGGCTGCTCGTCGGGTGGCGCGTCGGCCGACAGCGGCGGGACGACGAAGGTCACCATCGGCGGCGCCTACAAGGCCGACTTCGGGCTGGTGTGGATCGCCAAGCAGCAGGGCTTCTTCCGCCAGCAGGGCATCGACGTGTCCACTTTCGACACATCTGGTGTGGACGCCAACGCCACGATGAGCGCGTTCCTCGGCGGCCAGTTCCCGATCATCGACGTGGCCGCGCCCACCGAGATGTTCGCCAAGCAGTCCGGCGGTCACCTGCACGCGGTGATGGCGATGGACACCGGTGAGCAGATCGAGGTGACCATCAACAACGCGGCAGCGTCGGCCGCCGGGGTGTCACTGACCGGCGACCCGACGCGGGAGCTCACCGCGCTGAAGGGCTCCCACCTGTCGATCGCGGTCACCAGCACGTCGTCCCCGGCCTACAACAACCTGGTCGCCGAGCTGAAGACGCACGGCCTGACCATCGGGCCCGGCGCCGACGTGAACGTCCAGACCGTGGGCAGCATCTCCGCGCAGGTCGCCGGCCTGAAGGCGGGCCGGCTCGCGGCAGCGGCCTCCACGCCGCCGTCCATCCCGGTCATCCCGAACACCACCGTGATCAACCTGGGCAGGATCACCCCGCTGTCCCAGTCGGTCGGCCAGTACCTGTGCGTAGCCGACTCCTTCGCGGCCGCCCACCCGAAGACCGTCCAGGCCGTCGTCACGGCGATCGCCCAGGCCTGGCAGTACGCCCACCAGCATCCCGCGCAGGCCGAGAAGATCATCAGCTCGCTGGACAAGGTCAACGGCGTCACCGATCCCGCCGAGGTGCACACCCTGTTCGCCGACTCGTCCAGCTACTGGCGCACGCCGACGATGGAGCAGAGCGGTTTCGACAGTGCGGTGCACACGGTCAACCTGGCTCAGAAACAGGGTTTGACGTTGAGCTACAACGACTTCGCCGACCCGAAGTACGTGCAGGCCGCGGTCCGGCAACTCCATCTGCAGGTGCCGCCGGGCTGATCAGGGACAGCCGGTCGGTCCGGTCGGTGAGTGCCGGCCGGGTCGACCGGCACCATCAGCCGTCCGACACGATGAGGCGGAAACCGGCGTCCCACTCGTCGAGAGCGAGCAACTCGCGGTGGTCGGCCTGCCAGCGGCCGGTGCGCAGGTCCTCGCGCAGCCTGCGGATACCCCGGTCGACCGCGGCCCGGTCGGTCTGGGCGAGGGCCGAGCAGGCGTCGCGGACGCCCGGGTCGAGGTAGGCGGCCGGGCGGCGCCAGTAGGCCGGGAACACGCCGTCGGTGAAGTCCCACGGCAGCGGGAGCGGCACAACACTCTCGGCACCCAGTTCCTCGGCGATGGCGTCCGCCGACGGGCGCCCCAGTTCCAGGGCGGCGATCTCCGGGACGTACTCGCGCACGAACCAGAACTCGGCGTGCCGCCGGGTGTCGTAGGCCAGCACGACCCGGCGCGGCGCCACCCTGCGCAGCTCGGCGACGCCGGCCCGCCAGTCGGTCCAGTGGTGGACGGTCAGCACGGCGAGCACCGCGTCGACGGCCCGATCGCGCAGCGGCAGGGCCTCGGCGAGCGCGCGGACCGCCGGGCCGGCACCGGGCGGCCGCTGGCGGATCATCTCCACCGACGGTTCGAGGGCGAGCACCGCGGGCGGCTCGTAGGAGCCAGTACCCGCGCCGACATTGGCGACCATGCCGGCCGGGCCGAGTGCGGTGAGCACAGCCGTGAGCCAGCGGGGGTCGGTGCGCCTGCCCAGCGAGTAGCCGGTGCCGATCCGGTCGTAGAGATCTGCTTCCGCCACGGGACCCAGCGTACGGGCCTGCGGTCCTTGCCCCGGCTGCGTAGTGTCACCGGCATGAGCGAGCGTCCGGTGATCATCGGGTTCGACGGCACACCGGCGGCCGAGCAGGCCGTGCGGGAGGCGGCGATGGTGCTGGCCGCGCGGCGGGCCCTGGTCGTGGTCGTGTGGGAGGCCGGTCGGGCGTACGAGCTGCTCGACGTGCCCACCCTGTCGGTGGGCGTGCCGGTGTCCGGGATCGACATCCGGGCGGCGACCGAGGTGGACAACGCGGCCGCCGAGAACGCGCGGCGGATGGCCGAGCACGGCACCGCGCTGGCCACCCAGGGCGGGCTCCAGGCCGAGGGGATGGTCGTCGCGGACGACATCACCGTCGCGGCGACGCTCGTGCGGGTGGCCAAGGAACAGGACGCCGGTGTCATCGTGGTGGGCTCGCACGGCCACCACGGCATCACCGAACTACTGCTGGGCAGCACCGCCCGGGAGGTGATCAAACAGGCGCCGTGTCCTGTCCTGATCACCCGCCCGGACCACCCGGTGCGCCATCACTGACGCCGATTCGGGCAATCGGCACTTCGGCTCCGCTCAACGCGTGGAATTCGGCGAGCACGCCGTCCCACAGACCGATTCTGGCCTGAATGGCGGCGACGCCGATGTTGTCCGCCTCGACTTCCCGGGTCGGATCGTCGTCACACAGTGCGGCCAACAGTTTCAGCGCGAGCGGACCGTGCTCGTCGTGGTCCAGGCTGATGTGCCGGTCCAGATAATGGTGTAGGATCGGGGCCGAGCCGAGTAGTTCTGCGACGTTTTCGCGTACCGCGGTGAACACGTCGGGCAGCAGATTCTCCCGGCCGTGGCAGAATGATGACGCCACCTCGTGCGGTGCGCCGTGCAACGCCACTTCGAGGGTGTGACGCACGAATTGTTGCGCGCCCGCCGGGATCCTCGGATCGTCCAGTGCGGCGATGGGATCCACGCCCGCTGCGAGGGCCTCGACGAACGTGTCGATCGGTTCGGTGTCCGCGCCGAGTTCGTCCATGGCCCTGCGGTACAGCTCGAAATGGCTGATGTAGCCGCCGTTGATGTCCTCGTCGGTTTCCTCGGCGAGCACGATTTCCGTGATGAACCGGCCGTGGTCGGCGTGTCCCGCCGGGCGCCAGGGCAGGGTCACCGTGGTCACCTCGCGCTGCAGCCGCTTCAACAGGGTGAAGAAGTCCCACACGGCGAACACGTGGTGCTTCATGAATACCCGAATGCGGTCCTCGGAGTTGAGTTCCAGGTAGAGCGGATGGCTGATCAGCTCAGCTCGAACGCGACTGAACGTGTCCGAATTCATGGTTTCTCCACATCGTGCATCCTGTGCCCGTCGACCGGACGATCCGGAAACAGCAGTGGCACGTTATCCGAAGCGGGTCGGCGCGACGAAGCATTCGGAACCGGCTTGCCACAGGTTGTGCAACTCAGCCCGTGGTTTCGGCCGGACCGTGCCCGGGTATGCGAACCAAAACCCGGCCGAACGGAGGACTGAACATGAGCGAGGTGGACGGCAGAGCCGACGACCCGGGCTGCCTGGAGTTGCTGGTGGACAACGAGGCCTCGGACGACCGGCGGATCGTGATCACCGACGACTTCGGCCAACGGGTCGCCATGAGCCTCGACCAGCTCCGGGTGCTCGTCGACGGCGTCCGGTTCGGGGTGCTCGACCTGGTCGCACCCGGCGGCTGAAACCGGCGTGCAACCGCGCTGAAGCCGGCAGCACGCACCCTTGCCCCGATCGCGGCCACACTCCGGTCGCGATGACGGAGGGAAGGGCATGACCAGGGCTTTCGATCCGGACCTGTCGCGTGCGGCGATCGAGGTCAGCGGATTGCGCAAGTCGTTCGGCACCACGGTGGTGCTCGACGGAATCGACCTCACGGTCGAACGGGGCACCGTGTTCTCGCTGCTCGGCCCCAACGGCGCCGGCAAGACCACCACCGTGCAGATCCTGTCCACCCTGATCCACGCCGACGCGGGCGAGGCGCGCGTGGCCGGGCACGACCTGGCCGAGGCGCCCCAGCGGGTGCGGGCGGCGATCGGGGTGACCGGGCAGTTCTCCGCCGTGGACAACCTGCTCACCGGCGAGGAGAACCTGCTCCTGATGGCCGATCTGCACCACATGGGCCGGGCCACCGCACGCCGCACGGCGACCGAACTGCTGGACAGGTTCGAGCTCACCGACGCCGCCGCGAAACCGGTGTCCACCTACTCAGGCGGGATGCGCCGCAGGCTGGACCTGGCGATGACGCTGGTCGGCGACCCGGCGGTCGTCTTCCTGGACGAGCCGACCACCGGCCTGGACCCGCGCAGCAGGCGCACCATGTGGCGGACCATCCGAGGGCTCGTCGCCGATGGCGTGACGATCTTCCTGACCACGCAGTACCTCGACGAGGCCGACGAACTGGCCGACCGGATCGCCGTCCTCGACCAGGGCAGGGTGGTCGCGGCCGGCACGGCGGACGAACTGAAGCGCAGCGTCCCCGGTGGACACATCCGCCTGCGGTTCACCGACACCGGCAGCCTCAGCGCCGCCGCCCGCGCGTTCGGCGACGGCACCTCCGACCAGGATGCGCTCACCCTGCAGATCCCCGGTGACGGCGGCGTCGCCGGGTTGCGCGCGCTGCTCGACCGGCTGGACGGCGCGGCCGTCGACGTGGCGGAACTGTCCGTGCACACCCCCGACCTGGACGACGTGTTCTTCGCCCTGACCGGCAAGGCCACCGACCGCACCGCCGAGGAGACCCTCCGATGAGCACCCTGTCGTTCGCCGCGCGGGACTCCGTCACCATGGTGCGCCGGGACTTCCGGCACACGCTGCGCTACCCGGGCACGCTGGTGCTGTCACTGGGTGTCCCGACCGTGTTGCTCCTCCTGTTCACCGGGGTGTTCGGCGGCGCCCTGACCGCCGGGTTCGGCGCCCAGGGCAGCGGCCCGTACATCAACTACGTGGTGCCGGGCATCCTGCTGATGGCGGTGGGCTACGGGTCGTCGTCGACGGCGCTGTCGGTGAACGCGGACATGACCGAGGGCATCATCGGCCGCTTCCGCACCATGGCCATCGCGCACTCGTCCGTGCTGACCGGACACGTCGTCGGCGCCCTGCTGCGCACCATGGTCAGCGCGGCACTGCTGGTCGGCGTCGCGTTCCTGCTCGGCTACCGGTCCGCCGCCGGGCCGCTGGAGTGGCTGGCCACGGCCGGGCTGCTCGCGCTGGTCGCGTTCGCCATGACCTGGCTGGCCGTCGCGATCGGACTGCTGGCCAGGACACCGGAGGGCATCACGCCGTTCGTGCTGGTCGTGCAGGTGCTGCCGTTCATGAGCAGCGCGTTCGTGCCGACCGCGCTGATGTCGTCGGCCGTGCGCTGGTTCGCCCAGCACGAGCCGTTCACCCCGATCATCGACACGCTGCGCGGACTGCTGCTGGGCACTCCGGTGGGCGACAGGGGGCTCATCGCGGTGGCGTGGTGTGCCGGGTTGGCGCTGGCCGGTTTCCTGTGGGCGCGGTCGCTGTTCGGCCGGGATCCGAACCGGTGAGCCGGTCGCGCTCGGCCAGCAGTTCCAGCAGGGCCGCCCGCAGGCCGGCATGATCGAGATCGGCGTACGCCGCGACCGCGTCGGCGTACGCCGATTCGTCGGCCAGCACGGCCGCCTGGCGGATCCGGTCGGCCGACATCGTCGGCAGGAAGTCGCGCACGTAGCGCAGCCGCTCGGCCAGCGCGACCATCCTGGCCGTCAGCCGGGGATCGCCGGTGTCGGCCAGCGCGACGGCGAGCAGCGCGATACCGGAGGCCGGGTACCTGACCGGAGGGGTGGCCGGGTCACCGGCCAGCCGGGCCAGGGTGGCGGCCAGCGGTGCGACGACGTCGGTGACGAGGTGGACCCTGCCGTGCTGGGCGTGCGCCACCACGCACACGGCCTGTACCTCCAGCGGCCACAGCCCGAGCAGGGGATCGTCCCCGGTGCGCAGCCGGGCCGCCGCCTGCCGCCACCCGCGCAACCCGGCGTCCACCTCGCCCCTGGCCAGGTCGATCTCCGCACGCACGGCGACGTCGAACATGGGCATGCCGGCCGAGTCGTCCTCGGCGACCTGCTCGACCTCGGCGAGGACCCGCTCGGTCTCGTCCACCTTGCCGCGTTGCATGGTGGCCAGGACGATCGCCCACCGCACCCGGGTCACACTGGTCCAGGCGCCGAGCTTCTCCACGGCGGCCAGCGCCACCGTCATGTGGTGCAGCGCGGCGTCACCCGACCCGATGCGCAGGCACAGCTCGCCGACCCTGGCGTGCGCCACCGCCCGCATCCACGGGCTGCCGTGCTCGTCGAACACGGCCAGCATCCCCCGGGCGGCCCGCAGCGCGCCGTCCAGGTCGTTGTCCGTCTCCAGCAGGAAACTGGCCACACTGGACGCCAGGCCGGCGACCAGCGGTTCGGTGTTCTCGGTCAACGCACGCAGCGCGCCGAAGTCCTCGGTGACCGTGCACAGCACGGTCTGGATCGCCCCGCCCGGTGTGTCCTCGGGCGCCGGTGGGAAGCGGCGCAGCGCGGCCAGCGCACGCAGCGGAGGCCGGCCGAGGATGAGGAACGTGCACACCGCGCACAGCGCCAGCGCGGTCCTGGTCACGTCCACGAACGCGGGCTCCGGCCGGTAGTGCGACAGCGCCCAGCCGGTCTCGTCGGCGAAATCGGCGCTGCGCGCGAAGTTCGACTCGATGATCCACAGTCCGGCCAGCACGGCGGAGGCAGCCGCGACCGCCGCGCCGTCCGGCCGGTCCAGGCCGTAGCGCAGGGCCTGCACCAGGTTGTCCTGCTCGGTCCTGGCGTCCCCGGCGAACGCGATCAGGTCGGCGGTGAACACCGACTCGTGCCTGGCCATGCCGAAGTCCTTGGCCCACAACAGGAAACGGTCGACGACGGCGTCGGTCTCGTGCGCGTCGTCCCGATGGGTGGCGCTGAACTCGCGCACCGACTCCACCATCCGGTACCGCGTGCCCGCCTCGGTGTCGGTCACTCGCAGCAGGGACTGGTCCACCAGCTGCTCCAGCACCGGCAGGACGTCGTCGGCCCCCACGACGTACCGCGCCGCGTCCGCGCCGAACCCGCCGGGGAAGATCGACAACGCCCGCATCGCCGCCCTGGCAACGGGTTCGAGGAGCTGCCAGCTGCCGTCGATCACCGCGTGCAGCGTGTGATGCCGCTCGGGCGCGTCCCGGGCGCCGCCGCGCAGCAATGCGAACCGGTCGTCGAGGCGGCGGGCGATCTCGTCGACCGACATCACCCGCACCCTGGCCGCGGCCAGTTCGACGGCCAGCGGCAACCCGTCCAACTGCGCGCACAGCGCCCGCACGGCGTCCCTCGGCAGCGCCACGCCGGGCCGCGCCGCCCTGGCCCGCTGCTCGAACAGCTCCACCGACGCGTCGGACGTCAACTCGGGCAACGGATACACGGCCTCGGACGAGATGCCCAGCGGCGCCCGGCTGGTCGTGAGCACCCGCAGCTCACCGTGGTTCGCGACGAGCGTCCCCACCAGATCCGCTGCCCCGCGCACCACGTGCTCGCAGTTGTCCAGCACCAGCAGGGCGGGACCGGGACCGAGCACGGACATCACACCGGTCGCCTCGCCCACCCCCAACGCGGCAGCGACCTCGCCCGCCACGTCTGCGTCCTCGGTGACCCCGGCCAGCCCGACGAAGTGCACGAGCCGCTGCTCGGCGACCCGGCAGACGGCGTGCACGAGCCGGGTCTTGCCCAGCCCGCCGGCACCCACGACCGACGTGACCCGCGCGGTGCGCAGCAGCGCGGCCACCGCGGCGACGTCCTCGTCCCGGCCCAGCAACGGGTTCGGCTCGTGCAGCACGCCGTACCGCACGGTCGGCAGGTCGCCGCGCAGCAGATCGGCGTGCACGTCCTGGAGGGCGGTGCCCGGATCGCTGCCCAGGTCGTCGCGCAGCGCGGTGCGGTAGGCGTCGTACCTGGCCAGCGCGGTAGCCGGACCCATCACGGCGGCCTCGCAGCGCAGCAGCTCGGCCAGGATCTCCTCGTCCCTGGGGTGTTCGTGGGCCGCGTCGGTGAGCGGCGCGATCGCCTCGGCCCGCCTGCCCAGCCGAGACAGTGCCAGCGCCCGGGCCCGGCGCAGCGCCCGGTGGGCCGGCCGGCGGGCCGAGCGCAGCCGGGCCAACGGGTCGTCCGGCGGGTCGTCCCAGGCAGCCCCCGTGCACAGCGCGAGGCCGGCGTCGGCGTCGGCCAGCGCGGCCGCGTGGTCACCGGCGCGGGCGTGCCGTTCGGCGGCGGACGCGTGCAGCAGCACGGCCGAGGTGTCGATCTTCTCGTCGGCGAGCGTGAGCCGGTAACCGGTCGCGGTGTTGGCGATGGCGTCCGCACCCAGCCGTGCCCGCGCCCGGGAAACCAGGACCTGCAACGCCTTCGCCGGGTGCTCGGGCTGATTGTCGGGCCACAGCTCGGCCACCAGCCGGGCGGCGCCGCAGCCGGCGTGCGGATCGGCGGCGAGCAGGGCGAGCAGGTTCCGCAGCCGCCCACCGGTGACCTCCACGCCCCGGTGGCACACCCGCGACAGCAGCACCAACTCGACGCCCACGGCGTCACGGTAGCCGGTCGGTTCCGCTCACCGGCGGCTACCAGGATGTGACAGCCGTGGCGATGAAACGGCCGGTCTTGTTCGGGTTGAACATCACGCAGGCGACGACGTCGTCGAAGAGGTTCGCGGAGCGGCGGAGAATGTCGCGGTGCCCCTGGGGTGACGGGGTCGAATGACCCGGGAAGAGGGCGCGCACGCTTCCTTTCCAGGTGGTCGACATGTGGCATCCGGCTCGGGAGGCGTGCGCCCGTCTTCTCGATCGGGTCAGCCGAGTCGGGATCTGGTAGCGACGGCTCAGTAGCCCCGTCGCCTGCCCGACTCGTGCTTGCCGGTGGCGTCGCGGCGAAGGTAGCGGGCGGTCGAGTACTTGACCGCGCGGCGGACCGAGGACCGGCCGGTGAGGAACGAGCCTCCGGTGACGAACACCTCGACACCCTTGAGCTCGTCGAAGATCCGCACCGCGTAGAACGGCCCGAACAGGTGCCTGGGCTCTACGTGGAACCGCGGATCCAGGCCGGGCCAGTCACTCAGCGACATGGGCCGGCAGCGTAGCCGCGGTCACCGGCCGCCGGGCAGCACCTGGTCGAGCTGGCCGCGGGACGTGATGCCGAGCTTGGTGAACACCTTGCGCAGGTGGTACTGCACGGTGCGGGCGCTGATGAACAAGCGGGTGGCGATCTCCGGGTTGGACAGGCCCTCGCGGGCCATCCGCGCGATCTGGGTCTCCTGCGCGGTGAGTTCGTCGTACCGGCCCGCGTCGACCCGTTTGCGGACCGTGCCACCGGCGGCCCGCAGCTCGCGGGCGGACCGTCCGGCGAACGCGCCGACGCCCATCGACTCCAGCATGCCGTGGGCGGTGCGCAGGTGCTCGCGGGCGTCGCTGTTCCTGCGTTGCCTGCGCAGCCATTCCCCGTACAACAGGTGGGTGCGGGCGTGTTGCACGCGCAACCGGGTGCGGCCCAGCCGTTCGATCGACTCCCGGTACAGGTCTTCAGCGGTCTTGCCGTCGGACAGCATCGCCTGCGACCGCAGTTGCGTGCCCAACGCCCAGTCGGTGCCGCACGCCGAGGTCAGCTCGGTGAACCGGCAGCACGCGTCCTCGGCCAGGTCGGGCCGTTCGCCACGCACGGCCGCCTCGACCAGTTCCGGCCACAGCCAGACCAGCGAGCCGAGGTCCGCGTCGTACTCGAACGCCCGCCGGGCGGCGGCGAGTGCCTCCTGGTAGCGGCCCAATCCGTTGTACAGCACCGCTTCCGCCCAGTTCGCGAACGTGATCCCGACACCTTCGCCGCGCCGGGTCACGTCGGCGGTGGCGGCCGCGATCACCGTGGTCGCCTCGGCCTCGACACCACGGAACGCCGCCACGCCGAGTTCACCGTAGGGCGCCAGGTGGCTGCCGGTCGCGTCGCCGATGGCGTGTGCCTCGTCGGTCAGTGCCGCCGCATCGACCAGGTCACCGGCGAACAGCACCAGGTAGGCACGCGAGGTGAGCGCCAGCGGGAGTTCGCTGAGTTCGCCCGCGGCCCGCGCCAGCTCGACGTGCGATGCGGACAGCGCATCCCACGCCGCGTCGTCCCACATCCGCAACGCCGTGATGGACGCCAGGTACAGCCAGTGCAACTGCTCGTCGACGGACATGCCGACACCGAACGCGGCCAGGGCCCGGCGCAGGATCGGCACGCCCGCCACGTACCCGTCGGTGAAGCCGACCGCCGTGCCGTCCAGCAGCAGGTCGGGCGCGCGGGCCTGCGGTGGTGCCTGCGGTGCCGCGCGGGCCGCCCGCGCCACCGCGAGCACGTCGCCACCCGGCCCGGCCAGCCGCCCGGCGAAGATCGCCGCGTGCAGCGCCTCCAGGTAGGTGGCGCGGGACATGCCGGCGTCGATCGCGTCCAGCCGCCGGGCGGCCTTGAGCAGCAACGGCGGCGCGTCGCTGCCCCGGTTCGTCACGAACGCCAGCCGGGCGCGCAGCAGATCGGCCTGCGCCTGCTCGAAGTTGTGCAGCGGCCCGCCCTCGGCCATGGACAGCAGGTCCAGCGCCAGGTCGAACCCGCCTGCCTGGATCTGGGCCTGCGCGGCGGCCAGTGCCCGTCCGGCGCGACGGGCCGGGTCGGGCGTGAGGGTCGCGGCACGTCGCAGGAACGCGGCCGCGGCGGCGAGTCCACCACGTGCCCTGGCCCGGCCCGCGGAGCGTTCCAGTTCCGCGGCCACGTACTCGTCCGGCCCGGCCGCCGCCTGCGCCCGGTGCCAGGCCCGCCGGTCCGGGTCGATCCCCGGGTCGGTGGCGTCGGCCAGCGCGCGGTGCACCCGCCGGCGTTCCTGCTCGGTGGCCGACCGGTAGACGGCGGAGCGGGCCAGCGGATGCCGGAACCGGACGCGGGTACCGAACTCGGCGAGACCGGAGTCCACCGCCGGACCGGGACCGTCCTCGCCGACCCCGAGCAGGGTGGCGGCCCGGAACACCAGCGCCGGATCACCGGACGGGTCACCGGCCGCGACCAGCAGCAACAGCCGGGCAGGCGCCGGCAGGGCGGCCGCCCGCCTGCCGAACGTCTCCTCGACGCTGTGTGACACGGTCACCGCGCCGGGCAGGCCGAACCCGCCGGCCAGGTCCGCCGGGCTCATCCCGGTCGGCAGTTCGAGCAGGGCCAGCGGGTTGCCGCCGGTCTCCTCGACGATCTGGTCCCGAACCCGCGCGTCGATCAGGCCGGTCAGCACCGAGTCCAGCAGGTCGCGAGCGTCCGGGCCGCGCAGGCCGGTGACGGCCATGTCGGGCAGCCCGGCCAGGTCGTCGCCGACCTCCCGGGTGGCGAACACCAGGCCGACCGGTTCCGCGGCCAGCCGCCGCGCGACGAACGCCAGGATCTGCGCCGACGCGCGGTCCAGCCACTGCTGGTCGTCGACCAGGCACATCAACGGCTGCCGCTCGGCCACGTCGGACAGCAGGCTCAGCACGGCCAGTCCGACCAGGAACCGGTCCGGCGGCGGCCCGGCGCTGACGCCGAACGCCGTGCGCAGCGCGTCCCGCTGCGGACCCGGCAGGTGGTCCATGCGGTCCAGCATCGGCGCGCACAGCTGGTGCAGCCCGGCGAACGCCAGTTCCATCTCCGACTGCACGCCGCTGCCCCGCGCCACCCGGCAGCCCACCGACCGTGCGGCCAGGTACTCCAGCAGCGCCGTCTTGCCGATGCCCGGCTCGCCGTGCAGCACCAGCGCCCGGCTGCCCCCGCCCCGCACCGCACCGATCAGCTGGTCCAGCACGCCGCACTCGGCGCGGCGCCCGGCCAGCTCCGCCGCGCGCCGCCACCCAGGCAGGTCCGAGGGCACACGCACCGGACCACGGTAGCCGCAGGCGGGTCGACCGGCGCCCTGGCTGGCCACTGGCGGATGCGGTCCGGCGCCGCGCGCGGCAGGCTGCGTCGATGGCCACGATCCACCACCGCTACGCGACCGTCCGAGGACAGCGGCTGTTCTACCGGGAGGCCGGGCCCACCGACGCGCCCGCCGTGGTGCTGCTGCACGGGTTCCCGACGAGTTCGTTCATGTTCCGCAACCTGATCCCGCTGCTGGCCGACCGCTACCACGTCATCGCGCCGGACCACCTGGGCTTCGGCCTGTCCGACGCGCCGCCGGTCGACGAGTTCGACTACACGTTCGACGCGCTTGCCGACCTCACCGCCGGTCTGGTCGACCAGCTCGGCCTCACCCGGTTCGCCCTGTACGTCCAGGACTACGGCGCACCGGTGGGCTGGCGGCTCGCCCTGGCCAAACCGGACGCGGTCGCCGCGATCATCACCCAGAACGGCAACGGCTACGAGGTGGGCTTCGTCGAGGACTTCTGGCGGCCGGTCCGTGCCTACTGGCAGAACCAGACTCCGGACACCGAGGCGCCCGTCCGGCAGGCGCTGACCCTGGACGCCATCCGCTGGCAGTACCTGCACGGCGTGCCCGACCAGTCGCTGGTCAGCCCGGACACCTGGTACCACGACGCCGAGCTGGTGTCCCGGCCGGGCAACGACCTGGTGCAGCTGCGGTTGTTCGCCGACTACGCGACCAACCTGCCGCTGTACCCGCGACTGCACGACTACCTGCGGGACAGCGCGGTGCCGCTGCTGGCCGTGTGGGGCCGCAACGACGAGATCTTCCGCGCCGAGGGCGCGCTCGCCTTCACCCAGGACTCGCCCGGCGCCGAGATCTGCCTGCTCGACGGCGGCCACTTCCTGCTGGAGAGCCACCTCGACGCCGCGGCCAGCACGATCCGGAGCTTCCTGGGAAGGTCACTGGCATGACGTTGAAGGACCGAACGGTGCTGGTCGTGGGCCGGGGCGGCGGCATCGCCCGCGCGATCACGGTCGCCGCGCGGGACGCCGGGGCGCGGGTCGTCGCCGCCGGCCGGGACCGCGACGCGCTGCTCACCGCCTACGACGGCGAGCCCGGTGTCACCGCCGAGTCCGTCGACCTCACCGACGAGGGCTCGATCGCCGCGCTCGGTGAGCGGCTGGGCACCGTCGACCACGTCGTGTCCACGGCGTCGGCCAGGGCCAGGGGCCGGATCGCCGACCTGGACCGGGACGCCGTCCGACTCTCCTTCGACACCAAGGTCATCGGGCCGCTCATGCTGGCCAAGCACCTGGCGCCGCGCATCGCCCACGGCGGGTCGTTCACCCTGTTCTCCGGCGTGGCGGCGGCCAAGATCGCGGTCGGCACGCTCGCCGTGGCCATCACCAACGGCGCCGCCGACATCCTCGCCCGCTCGCTGGCCCTGGAACTGGCACCGATCCGGGTCAACGCCGTGTCGCCCGGCGTGATCGACACCGGCGCCTGGGACGCGTTCGGCGAGCAGGGCAAGACCGACTACTTCGCCGGCATCGCCGCGCACAACCCGGCCCGGCGCATCGGCACGGTCGCCGACATCGCCGAGGGCGTCCTGTTCGCGATGACCAACACCTTCCTCACCGGCGTGACGCTGCACATCGACGGCGGCGAACCGCTCACCTGAAAGGACTTGCACCATGGGACTCGCCTGGCAACAGGGACCGCTGGCGCCCGGCGCGATCGGCCGGTTCCTGGTTCCCGACCCGCTGCCCGACCGGATGCTCTATGCCGAGCCGTTGCGCAGGCGGATGCGGGTCCGGTTCGGCGGCGAGTGGATCGTGGACAGCGAGGACGTCGTGCTGCTGCACGAACCGGGCCGCTACCCGGTGGCCTACTTCCCGCTCGGCCACGTCGCCGACGGCGTGCTGCACGCTGCCGAGCACACCACGGCACACCGCGATCTCGGCACGACCGCGTGGTACACCGTCGTGGCCGGGACCGGCAGCAAGGACCGGGGCGCCTACCAGCACATCGCCCTGCCCGACCATGCCGGCGAACTGAAGGGGCGGGTCGCGTTCGCGTGGCGGGCGATGGACGCCTTCTACGAGGAGGACGAGCGGGTCGTCGGCCACTCCGCCGATCCCTACCACCGCATCGACATCCGCCGGACCAGCCGCCACCTCACCGTCCACCACGACGGCCGGACCGTCGCCGACACGACCCAGCCCCTTGCCCTGTACGAGTCAGGTTTCGCACCCCGGTGGTACGTGCCCCGCGCCGACGTCGACGAGTCTGCCCTCACCCCGGTGGAGGGCCAGACGTTCTGCCCCTACAAGGGTTTGTGCGACTACTACGACATCGGCGGCGTCGCCCGCGCCGCGTGGGGCTATGCGGACGCCTGGACCGACGTGCGGCGCATCTCCGGGATGGTGTCGTTCGAGCCGGACAAGGTGGAGGTCCGGTTGGACGGCGTGCGGCTGCGGCTGGAGCCAGGCCAGACCGTCGTCCCGCACGGCGTCGACCGCGAGCTCACGCCCGACGAACTCAAGCACTCGTGACCGAGGCGGCCCTGCTGTCGGTGAACGTCGGGATGCCGAAAGACGTGTCCTGGCAAGGGAGAACTGTGCACACCGGGGTGTGGAAGGCGCCGGTGCCCGGCCCGGCGACGGTGCGCACGCTCAACATCGACGGCGACGGCCAGGGCGACCTGGCCGGCCACGGCGGCGAGATGCGGGCCGTGCTGGTCTACCAGTTCGACTCCTACCGGCACTGGCAGCGGCACTTCGGGCGGGACCTCGAGTACGGCATGTTCGGCGAGAACCTCACCGTGGCCGGCATGGCCGACGACGAGGTGTGCATCGGCGACCGGTACCGCATCGGCGAGGCCGAGTTCGAGGTCACCCAGCCCAGGGTCACCTGCTACCGCGTCGGCATGCGGCTGGGCGAACCCGACCTGCCGTCGCTGCTGGTCAGCCACCACCGTCCCGGCTTCTACATGCGGGTCATCCGCGAGGGCCGCATCCAGGCGGGCGACGCGATCGTCCGGACCAGGACCGGACCGGGCGAGCTGACCGTCGCCGACACCGACGCGCTGCTCTACCTGCCCGATCGTGACCCGGCCAAACTCCGCATCGCCACGCGGATTCCGGCGATGAGCCCGGGCTGGCAGGGGTCGTTCCGCGACCTGCTCGACCCGCCCAGGGCCGAGGCACCGGCGTGGACCGGGTTCCGCGCGTTGCGGGTGACCCGGGTGGTGCCGGAGAGCCCGAGTGTGACGTCGGTCTACCTGGCGGCCGAGGACGGCAGCCCGTTGCCGGCCGCCCGGCCCGGGCAGTACCTGACGTTGCGCCTGCCCGACGCCGGCACGCCCGCCCCGGTGCGCAGCTATTCGCTGTCCTCGGCACCGGGCGCGGACGTGTACCGGCTCAGCGTCAAACACGAACCGCACGGCACCGCCAGCGGCTGGCTCACCACGCGGCTGCGGCCCGGCGCGGTGCTCGACGTGGCGGCGCCGCGCGGCGACTTCGTGCTGGGCGACGAGCCGGGCCCCGTGCTGCTGATCTCCGCCGGCATCGGCCTGACGCCGGTGCTGGCGATGCTGCACGCGTTGGCCGCCCGGTGCGACGAGCGCGAGGTCTGGTGGGTCCACGGCGCCAGGGGACCGGCCGAACTCCCGCTGGCCGCCGAGGTCAGGACACTGCTCGCCGAACTGCCGCACGCCCGCGAGCACATCGTCTACAGCAGCACCTCCGGCCGGCTCACCAAGGACAGGCTGATCGCACTGGCCATCCCGTCCGACGCGACCGCCTACGTCTGTGGCCCGGCCGCGTTCATGTCCGACATGGGCGACGCGCTGGCCGCGGGCGGGCTCGACCCGGCGCACATCCACACCGAACTGTTCGGTGCCCTGCCGCCGATCAACCCCGGTGTGGTCGGCCAGGCCCGCCCGGCGCCGCACCAGCCGCCCGGGCCGACCGCCACCGGTCCGCTGGTGACGTTCGCCCGCAGTGGCATCGCCACGCCGTTCCCCGCCACGGCGGGGAATGTGCTCGAACTGGCCGACGCGTGCGACGTGCCGGCCCGCTGGAGTTGCCGGACCGGCGTGTGCCACACCTGTGTCACGCCACTGCTGTCCGGCGAGGTGGCCTACGACCCGGACCCACTGGAACCGCCCGCCGACGGGCAGGTGCTCATCTGCTGCGCCCGGCCGGACACCGACGTCGTCCTGGACATGTGATGACCACACCCGACGACGACCCGATCGCCGTCAGCCCGGCGGCCGGTCCGGTACCGCCGATCTACGTGCCGCGATCACCGGCGCAGGCCCGGACGGCAGGCCAGTTCTGGCGATCGCTGCTGCGAACCGCCTTCCGGCGGAGGAGGAATCGATGACCGACATACCCGACGACCTGCGCTACAGCCCCGATCACCTGTGGGTCCGCCCCGGCACGGCGGGCGTGGTACGGGTCGGTGTCACCGACTTCGCCCAGGATTCGCTGGGCGACGTCGTGGCCGTGACGCTGCCCAGGCCCGGCCTGACCGTGCGGGCGGGGGAGGCGTGCGGCGACATCGAGTCGACCAAGAGCGTCAACGACCTGATCGCGCCCGCCGCCGGAAAAGTGTTGGCGCGCAACGACGAACTCGCCGGCCGGCCGGAGCTCGTCAACGCCGACCCGTACGGCGACGGCTGGCTGTTCGAGCTGTCGGCCGAACCGGCGGACCTGCTGGACGCGGCCAACTACCGGCGGTTGGTGGGTGCCTGATGGAGTACCGGGTGCAGGTGGTGACGCTGGCGGTCGATGACGTCGACGCCGCCATCGCGTTCTACACCGAGCGGGCCGGGTTCGGCCTGGACGTCGACTACCACCCGCACGCCGGCTTCCGGGTCGTGCAGGTGACACCGCCCGGCTCGGCCTGCTCGGTCCAGTTCGGCGTCGGCCTCACCGACGCGGCACCGGGTTCGGCGCGGGCCACCTACCTCACGGTCACCGACATCGAGGCGGCGCACCGGGAACTCACCGGCCGAGGGGTGAAGGTGAGCCCGATCCGGCACAAGTCCCCGGTCGACGACTGGCAGGGCGACTGGGCGTCCGGTGCCGCGCCCGACCGCCGCGACTACGCCAGCCTCGCCGACTTCGCCGACCCGGACGGCAACACCTGGACCCTCCAGGAGATCGGCCACCCCGTCACAGAATAGGTTCGCCCGCCTGGTCCGGTGGCGTGATGGCGGACAGGAGTTGCCTGGCCCGGGCCAGCGCGGCTCGCGTCGCGTCGGTGGGCAGGCGACGGTCCAGCGCCAGCAACTCCCGCACCGCGTCCCGGGTGGTCGCCTGCGCCGAGGGAATGTCGTTGAACTCCAGGTGGACGGTCGTCTGGATGAGCAGGGCCTCGCCGAGCCAGCGTTGATAACCGTCCGGGTGGGCGGTCGCCAGTTGTCGCCAGATGGCGACCGCTTCCCGGCCGGCCGCGTGTGCGTCGTCCCGGCGGCCCGCGCTGCTGAGGGTGATGGCGAGCCGGTTCAACGCATGGCCGAGCCACGGGTGGTAGGCGTCCGGGTGGGCGGCGGCCAACTCGCGCAGCACGCCGACGGATTCGTGGTTGATCACCAGCGCCTCGGCGACGTTCCCCGCGTTCCGTTCGGCGACGGCGAGCGTACTCAGCGCCTGGCCCAGACATTGTTGGTATGCCTCGGGATTGATGTCGCTCAGGTCGCGCAGCAGGCGGACCGACTCGCGGCCGGCGACCACTGCCCTGTCGACGGTGCCGATGGTCCGTTCGGCGGATGCGAGGACGTACAGCGCGTCGCCCAGCCGATGCCGGTAGGCGTCCAGACCGGTGGCTGCCACGACCGTCCGGAACAACCGGACGGCTTCGCGACTCGCGGCGAGGTGGTCGTCGTCGTGATCGGCTTGCTGCTCTATCCGGGACAGCGTGTTGAGCGAACCGGCCAGGCGGTGCCCGTGGGCGTCCGGTCGTGCTTCGGTCAGCTCGCGCAGCAGCCGGACGGATTCGCGACCGGCTACGACGGCCTCGTCGAGATGGCCCGCTGCCCGCTCGGCGTCGCCGAGCTCGCGCAGTGCGCCGGCCAGCTGGCGCGGACGGGGTTCGGCCAGTTCTCGCAGAATGGCGACCGACTCCTGGTCGGCGGCCAGCGCGTCGTCCGGGAAGCCGGCATAGCGAGCGACGCCGCCGAGCGTGGTCAACGCGGCGGCCAGCCGATGCCGGTAGGTGTCGGGCTCGGCGTCGGCCAGTTGCCGGAACAGGCTGACGGCTTCGCGCCCGGCCGCCACCGCCTCCGTCAGCTGACGGACGGCCGCCTCCGCGTCGGCCAGGCTCGTCAGCGCGTTCGCCAGGGACGCGCGGTCAGGGTGCAGCCTGCCCAGCGCCACACTCCGGCGGGCGGCGGCCACCGCCTCCCGCGGTCGGCCGACGTAGTCGAGCGCGTCCGCGAGGTCGGCGAGGCGGTCGACGTCGTCGGTACCGTCCGCCCGGCGGCGGGCGACCGCCACCACGGTCCGCAACAGCCGAACCGTGTCGCTGACCCCCGGGAGCGACACCCACAGGCGGTCCAGTGCGTCGGGTGTCAGCCGGTCGACATGGGCGGCGATCAGGGCGTCGAGCGGGACCTCCACCGACGTGACCTGGCAGGCGGCCGGGATGACCAGGTCCGGTGCGTCACACAGCAGGCGTTCGACGAGTGCGTGGACCGGCGGCTCGGTCACGGCGACCCGGCCCAGCAGGCCGAGCATGCGTGCCAACTGGCCGGTGTCCAGGCCGGTCAGCATGCTGTCGGCCAGTGCGGAGCCCCGGGTGAGCTCGTCCACCACGAGATGGTCGGCGAGCATCGCCGGTTCGACGGGGGTGAGCCACGCCGGGCTGGTGCCGGGGTAGAGGGAGTGCAGCCACTCCGCGACGTGGTGCAGGGTGTCGCGGCCGGCGTCGGCCAGGTCGGGCATCCTGGCCAGCCACCCGATCACGGTGTCCTCGTCCTGACCGCCGAGCAGCGCCGCCCACGCCACGGTCCGCCGCTGGGTGTCGGCGAGCAGGTCCAGGCGCAGCCGGTGGGCCGCCGCCTGCCATACGCCCGCCTCGTGCTCGGACAGCTCCTGCCACAGCCGCTGGTCCACGTCCACCGGGTGGCCGGGCCTGCGCAGCACGGCGACCAGCGCGGCCGCGTGGATCATCACGATCGGCGCGTCCGGCTCGACCTGGCCCATCCGCGCGGCCGGCGTGCGGACGCCGAGCTGGTGGGCGAACGCGTCGACCGCCTGGGCGAACAGCTGATCCTGGTCGTCCCTGGTGTGCACAACGGGTCCGAGCACGGTCCGACCGGTCGCGGCCAACCGGTCGGCGCGGCCGGTGGACCGAACGGCGGTGAACGCCTGGTGCCACCACCGGTCCGGTTCGTCGCTGCGCGCGATGAGCAGCAGCCGGACGTGGCCCGCTCCGGCCCGCACGACCTCGCGGACCGCGCCGGTCAGGTCGACGCGGGTGTCGGCGTGGTCGACCACCACCAGCACGTGTCCCGGCAGGTCACGGGCGGCGCGGACGGCGTCGGCCTCGCGCTCCGGGTACGCCGAGCCGATCGTCCAGCCGTCGGGTAGTTGGGCCGCGATCTCCATCGCCAGCCGGGTCTTGCCCACGCCCGCCGGTCCGAGCAGCAGGTGGACTGGGCTTGCCGGGTCGGTGCACCAGTCGAGCAGGTCGGCCAGCGCGCGCCGCCGGTAGCGGAAGCGGGCCACCTGGTGGCGGGCGTCCAGCAGCCGGCTGCCCGGATGGGCCGGCCCGGCCGCGGGCCACGGCCACGGGTCGACGGCCGCTGCCCACGCGTCCCACCGGATCGTCGTGGCCTGCTCCCGCGCGGTGAACGCGGGCCAGACGAACTGGCCGGCCAGCGACAACGCCGCCGCCACGCCCGCGGTGACCACCACGACCCACGCGGGTGCGCCCAGCACCTGTGCCACGGCGGCGCCGACCGCGCCCGCCACCACGACCCCCACCCCGGCCAGGAACCAGCGCACGCCGCGCCACCCCGGCCGCACGGAATCCACCACGCCCGTACATCGCGTGACCCACCGGGTGCGCTACCGGACCACCTCCCCCGTACGGGTCAGCGAACCGGACACAGTGGACTGATCAGCCACGGCCCTGCGACTCGTGCTGATCAGGCCGAGGGCGAGGATGCCGGCGCCGAGCCCGATCACCAGCCACCAGACGCCGTGTTCGGCCGCCGCGTAGGCGGTCCCGCCGGTCGAGCCGACCACGGCACCGGCGATCGCGACGCCCAGCGAGGTGCCGGTCTGCCGGCCGGCCGACGCCAGTGACGTGGCCAGACCCGCCATCGAGCGGGGCATCCCGGCGACCGCCGAGTTGGTGATCGGCGGGTTCACCGTGCCCAGGAACACGCCGAACAGCAGGAACGTCCCGAGCACGGCCGGCAGCGGAGTGGTCGGCCCCAGCCCGAGCGACACCGCGCCACCCAGTGCCAGTGCCGCCCCGGCCACCACCAGCGGCAGCCGCGGGCCTCGGGCGCCCACCCACCGGCCGGTGCGCGGTGAGAGGACCACCACCAGGACGCCGACCGGGAGCAGGCACAACCCGGCGGCCAGGGCGGACAGGCCGCGCACGTCCTGCAGATACTGCGTGGTGACGAACAGGAAGGCGCCGAACCCGCACAACGCCCACAGCGCCATCAGGATCGCCGAGCTGAACGGCACACTCCGGAACAGGCGCAGTTCCAGCAGCGGATCGGCCCGGCGCGGCTCGTACCGCAGGATGCCCAGCACACCGAGTGCGGCCACCGCGAGCAGGCCGATGATCACCGGGGACGTCCAGCCCAGCGACGACGACTCGATGATCGCGTAGACCACACTGCCCAGCACCAGGATCATGAGTGCTTGGCCCACCGGGTCGAACCGGCGGGCGCGGGCGGCACGCGACTCGGGCACGAACAGCGCGGTGCCCACGATCGCGGCAGCCACGATCGGCACGTTGATCCAGAAGATGGCGTGCCAACCGAGACCGTCGACCAGCACCCCACCCAGGATCGGCCCCAACGCCAGCGACAGCCCGGTCATCGAGCCGAACACCCCGATCGCCCTGGCCCGCTCGGCGGGTTCCGGGAACGTGGTGGCGACGATCGCCATCGCCACCGGGTTGAGCATCGTGCCGCCGACCGCCTGCAGTACCCGAGCCGCGACCAGCCAGCCGATCCCCGGCGCCACCCCGCACAGCAGCGAGCCGAGCCCGAAGACCGCCAACCCCACCTGGAACACCCGCCGCCGACCCACCCGGTCCGCTGTCGAACCGGCCAGCACCAGCAGGCCGGCCAGCACCAGCGTGTAGGCATCCACCGTCCATTGCAGACCGGACTCGGACGCGTGCAGGTCACGGCGGATCGTCGGCAGCGCGACGTTGACGATGGAGATGTCCATCACCACCACGATCACGCTGGCACAACAGATCCCGAGGACAAGGAATCGGCGACGTTGATCCATGCCGGCGACGCTAGGAGCTGGAGCGCGCTCCAGGTCAAGCCATCCGGTCGAGCATGCCGTGCGCGGCCTCGTCGCACGGTCCGAGATCGGTCGGGCCGCCGTGCTGGTCGAACCGCAGGTGGGCGCCGGCCAGGGCGAAGCCACCCACAGGTGCTCGCCGGCCCGCTGCCCGCCAGAGGTGCTGCCGTACGACACGCAGGCGACCGGCTGGCCCGCCACGGCGCTGAGGACCAGTCGATGGTCCACGTCCGCCGCGCTGCCGCACCTGGTGGGTGAACCAGTCGCGACCACGGGAGCGAACCTGCACTCGCGTGCGCTGCCGATGATCACGGCCAGCCGTCGGCTAGAACAGCTCTACGCAGTCGTAGGCGACTCCCGGGCTGAGGAACTCGGTGCCGGAGCTGCCGCTGACCACGTTGATCGTCAGGGTGTTCGTGCCGGCGACGAACGCGGTGGCGGGGACGGCGTAGGTGAACTGGACGTTGTTGCCCCGGTAGGTGCCGATGGTGAGGCTGCGCGACTTCGGCTGGGTGGGCGGGGCCGGGATGCTCGACGTCCAGTCGTTGACCTTGATCTGCGGGCGGCCGTTGGCGTAGGACGCGGTGATGCCGATGCGGACCGTGCGGGCCGCGATCTGGGCCGCTGTCATGGTGAACGTGACCGTGGTCGGGTTGTTGACGCCCACCCACTGGTACGCGGGGAAGTCCGCCGCCGTGCTGCTGCCCACCACGTAGGTCACCGGGCCCCAGCTCGCCATCCGCACGTCCGAGGGATGCATGACGGTCAGGTTGCCACCGTTGCGGAACGACGTCGGCGTGCCGTCCCACTCGCCGATGCGGAAGATCGTCGCCGGCAGCGCGAAGTTGGCCGTCAGGTTCTGGCCGGTCGTCGTAACGCCCGCGGTGACCGTCGCCGTGCGTGTGGCCACCGGAAGTTCGTTCTGGTACAGGGTCTGGGTGTAGGTGCCGGGCTTCATCGCCGGACTGGAGAAGTTGCTGTTCGTGCCCGTCGTGGTCCAGTACTGCGCGGTGCTGTTCGCCCAGCCGACCACCGACCCGATCGGCACCCCGCTGCCCTTGCCCACCACGAAACCGCGCCCGGTCGCCGGTACCGTGCCGCGTAGGCCCAACGTGGCCATGAAGCTCAGGTCCGGCACGGCGGGCGCCGGGCCGCTGGTGATGATCAGCGCGTACGGCCCGTACAGCACGTCGAGCCGCTGTGCCTCGGTGTCGTTGTGGCCGGACCACAGGTAGTTGTACAGCTGGATCGTCGTCTCCGTGCCCTGCTGCTCGATGTCCCGGTAGAACGGGCCGCCGGAGCTGCTCTCCCGGTTGCCGTAGACGATGTACGCGCCCACCCCGGCCCCGGTCACGCCACCGACCGTCAACTCCCTGGCCCTGTGGTTGCCGTAGTACTTCGACCGGGTGATGCCGTTCACCAGGAAGATATCGGTCGACTCGATCGCCGTGCCGCCCTTGATGTCGGCGTCGGTGTTCATGCCGGTGATCACCGTGCGGTCGAACTCCTGGATCCAGCGGAGTTCCCCGGCACCTAGACTGTCCACAAAGGTCGCCATGTAGATCGCCGGGTCACCGTTGCGGGCCACCAGGTAGTGCACGATCGTGCCGCTGCCGTACCAGTTGGTGGCCGTCTCGGTGACGACGACGAACTGGCCGACCTGGCTCGCCGTGACCGTCGTGCCGGCACCCAGGCCGGACTCCACGTGCGAGAACCGGGACTGGCTCTGCAACTCGACGCCGTTGAACCTCAACGACGTCACGTCACCGTTGGTCTGGTTGACCTTGAACACCACACCGGCACCGGTGTCCACGGTGAAGAAGCCGCCGGCACTGGTGACGCCGAACGTGGCCGCCCCGGCCGGGGTGGCCAGCGCGGCCGACGCGACGGTCAACCCCACGGCGCCCAGGAACGTGCGCCTGCCGATGTTCGTCATGGCAACTCCTCACAGCGCCGGGAAGGCCGGGAAGGTACAGGTGGGCACGCTGCCGCTGCCCGCCACCGACGACACCGTCACGCCGGTGCCGGTGGGCGCGAGGTTGGTGTCGAACACGCCGATGGTGGCGTTCTGCGCCGTGGTGGCGGTGGCGTCCAGCGACACGTTCTCCAGCGTCAGGCCGAGCGGATGCGTCGAGTCGTGGCCTTCCAGCACCGATGTGCCGCTGACCGAGCTCACCGATTTCACGCCGTTGACCACGATGTTCGTGTACGACGGGATCTTCGTGCCGGTCGCGGTCGTGTAGAACGGGTCGAGGTCGAGCAGGCGCTTGACGCCGGTCAGGCACGTGTTGACGTAGGTGATCTGGGTGACCGCGCCGCCTCGGGACGAGTCGCTCTTGATGCGGATGCCGTTGTCGTCACTGCTGCGGGTGCCGGAACTGTCCGTGCCCTGGACGGTGTTGTTCGTCATCAACACGTTGGTCAGGCCGCCGTTGGTCTCGCTGCCGATGGACAGGCCGTGCGTGCCGTAGCAGTGGTCGTTGCTGACCGTGATGTTGCGCGACGGCGCACTGGCCTTGATCGCCACGCAGTCGTCGCCGTCGGAGATGAACGAGTTGGTGATGGTCACGTCAGCAGCGCCGAACGTGTCGATGCCGTCGGTGTTCTTCGCGGTGTCCGGCGTGTCGATCTGCACGCCCCACGCGGTGAAGCCGTCGGCGTTGCGGAACGCGACGTGGAAGAACGGCGAGTTGAGCAGGTCGACGTCGTAGAGCGTGAAACCGTTGGCGGTGGCCGTGATCAGCGTCGGGTTGTTCTGGTCGCCGCCGTTGTTCTTGGCGTCCAGCGCGAGTTGGTACCAGCTCTCCGTGCCGCCGTGCAGGGTGATGTCGCCCCGGCCGTCGATCCGGCCCTGGGTGCCGGAACCGGTGGTGGTGCCCATGATCGCCGCGTTCGACCCGTTCACCGTGAGGAACGAGACGCACCCGCCGTCGCTGGACTGCACGGTGCCGCACGTCGGCTTGCCGGCGACCTGGTACTGCACCGCGTCGCCGGACGCGAACAGCGTCACGCCGGGCGACACCAGCAGCGTCTCGCCGCCGCCGACCTTCAGCGGACCGGACAGGAACGCCGTGTCGCTGCCGGTCGCGGCGAGCACGACCGCTTTTCCGGTGGCCAGGCAGGAGTTCAGCGCCGACTGGATGCGGCCGGTGTCCGGCGGGGTGGCCTCCTGTGTGCTGCTGAAGGTGCGGCTCGCCGGCGTCGGCAGCGTCGAGGTTACCGTGGCGCACACCGCCGGCACTGTCGGCCGGCTGACCACCCGGGAGTCACCCGTCGCGAGCGTGGCGCCCTGCGCCGAACCGCCCGTCACCACGACACCGGCCGCGACGATCGCGGCCAGCATTACCCAGACCCGCATGGCAGCCTCCCGAACGCACGATGTGGATCGTGACGATACGAGGGGGCGAACCGACGCCGTCAAGCACGAAGTATTGACACTCGTTGGGGCGCAGGCGGTATCCCGGCGGGGCTGTAATTTACTGGATGGATCACGGGCGGGCGGCTGGCCTTCCGCGATGGCACGGGACGAGCGCGGGGTCACCCCGCAGAGCGAGGACTTCTCCTCCTGGTACAACGAGTTGGTGACCAAGGCTCAGCTGGTCGAGCGTGGCCCGGCGAAGGGCACCATGGTCATCCGACCGTACGGTTACCGGGTCTGGGAGCTGATCCAGGCCGAGCTCGACCGCCGCATCAAGGACACCGGACACGAGAACGCCTACTTCCCGCTGCTCATCCCGGAGTCCTATCTCCAGCGCGAGGCCGAGCACGTCGAGGGCTTCTCGCCCGAACTCGCCGTCGTCACCCACGCCGGGGGCAAGGAACTGGAGGAACCGCTGGTCGTCCGGCCGACGTCGGAGGCCGTCATCGGCGAGATGATGTCCAGGTGGATCTCGTCCTACCGGGACCTTCCGCTGCTGCTCAACCAGTGGGCGAACGTCGTCCGCTGGGAGCTGCGGCCCCGGATGTTCCTGCGCACCACGGAGTTCCTGTGGCAGGAGGGCCACACCGCGCACGCCGACGAGGCGGACGCGATGGCTGAGACGATGCGGATGCTGGACGTCTACGAGCAGGTCGCCCGCGAGGTAGCGGCGATCCCGGTGGTCCCCGGCGAGAAGACGCCCGGCGAGCGGTTCGCGGGCGCGGCGCGGACGTTCTCCGTCGAGGGCATGATGCGCGACGGCAAGGCGTTGCAGGCCGGCACGACGCACTACCTGGGCACCAACTTCGCCGAGGCGTTCGACATCCGGTACTCGAACGACGCGGGCCGACAGCAGCTGTGTCACACGACGTCCTGGGGCATGTCCACCCGCATGATCGGCGGGGTGATCATGACGCACGGCGACGACAAGGGCCTGGTCCTACCGCCCCGGCTGGCACCGCACCAGGTGGTGATCGTGCCCATCGCCCCGGGTGACCAGGCAGACGCCGTGCTGGCGGCGGTCGGTGGCCTGGCCGGCCGACTCAAGGCGGCCGGCATCCGGACCCACGTCGACGATCGCCCGCAGCTCTCGCCCGGCTTCAAGTTCCACGACTGGGAGCTGCGGGGCGTCCCGCTGCGCCTGGAGATCGGGCCGAGGGACATCGCGGCCGGCACCGCGCTGCTGGCCAGGCGCCTCGGCGACGACGGCAGGACGACGATCGGCCTGGACACCGCACCGGAGTTCCTGGCGACGGCGCTGGAGGATTTCCAGCGGTTCCTGCTGGAACGGGCGATCGACTTCCGGGAGAGCCGCACGGCGACCGTGAACTCATGGCCGGAGTTCACCGACGCGGTCGACACCGGTTGGGCGCGGACCCTGCACTGCGGCCGCACCGTGTGCGAGGACGACATCAAGGCCGAGACAGCCGCGACGCCGCGTTGCATCCCGGCGGCGGCTCCGGCGGAATCCGGAACCTGTGTCCGTTGCAACGCGGCGTCCGCGTACGGCAGGCGCGTGCTGTTCGGCCGCGCGTACTGATCGGTCAGTAGGTGAACGGGGCGAGTTGCTGGCCGAGCGGGCCGAGCGTGTAGCCGGTGTGGGTGGCCGGGTTCAGCTGGACGTAGTCGCCGATGTCCTGGGTGAACACGTTGAAGTCGTTGAACCGCTGGATCCGGTTCACCACACCGCCCTGATGGTTCAGCACCACCATGGAGGACACGCTGTTGCCGTCCGGCGTGGCGCCCAGGCCGGGCGTGGACAGCTCGGCGCCGGGTGTCACGACCTCCTGCACCAGGAACTCGCCCGCCTTCGGGTCGGCCGCCGGGTGCTCGTAGGTGGCGCCGCCCGGAGTGCTCAGCGCCGCTGTGCCGGCGGCCAGGTCGTACACGCCGACGCCGTCCTGCGTGGCCATGGCCGCCGTGCCGGTGGTCGAGTCGACCGCGACGCCGGACGGCGTGCCGGTGCCGACACCGGTCCGGCTGTGCAGGTCACCGGTGGCCAGGTCGACGGTGATCAGGCTCGGCGGGATGGAGCCGTTGAGGAAGTCCGATCCGCCGAGCACGGCCGTGCCGGTCGTGGTGTCCTCGCCGAGCGCGGTCACCTCGGCGAAACCGAACGACGACAGTGCCGGGCCGAGGTCGACCGACGGGCCGAACGTGTTGGCCCTGACGTTCGTGGTGAGCACCCGCCAGCCGAGCTGGGTGTTGCCGATCAGCACCGCATCCGTTGCCGTGTCCTGGTTGTCCGCCAGAGCCACCTGGGCACTCGCCGGTGCGTCCGGCGGTGTCCACGCGGTCGTGCGGTGGGACGCCAGCGGGCCGCGGACCGTGTAGGTGGTGGTGCCGTCGGCGTTGCGGGTGTCCGCGTACAGCGCGGTGTCGCCGGCCAGGATGCCGGGCGCGGAATTGTTCGGGGTGGCGAACGAGTCCTTCTTCGACTTCACCAGCGTGCCGGTGATGCTGTTGTCCCGCTGGTCGAACGTCTCCACCGAGCTGAGCGGCGTGCCGTCGTCGGTCACCTGGTTGGACGTGACCAGACCGTCCGAACCGTGGGCGTCGACGCCGAAGCCGTCCAGCACCGCACCGCCGTCCGATGGCGCGACACCGTTGCGGCTGACCGTGCTGACCTCGGACGACTCACCGGCAGGCGCACCCGACGCCAGCAGCGGGATGACCCGCACCGAGTGGGTCATCGTCGGATCGAGCACCGAGGCGGGCAGGTCGACGCCGCCGGACGCGCCGGACAGTCGGCGGGCCAGGACCGAGCCGGTGTCGTGGCCGTTGTCGTCCCGGATGGTGCCGTTCGGGTTGTTGAACGTGGCGAACGAGTTGAAGTCGTTCGGGCCGGCCGCGCTGATCTCCAGCAGCACACCGGTGGCGTGCGGCACCTGCCGGACGTCCCAGGCCACCCGGAAGTCGCCGTCGAACGGGACGGTCAGCGTGTGCCCGGTGGGCTGGTGGGCGGCGGACAGCAGCGGAGCCGTCGGCTGCGTGTCGACCGGCGCGCCCCGCAGCCTGGTGAACGCGAACTGGCTGAAGTTGAACTGGTCCGGCGCCGACTGCACGGCGACGCCGTAGATCCCGCCGCCGGCCAGCGCGGCCACCGGCACCCGCACCGTGCCGGTCGTGCCGTGCAGCGGTGCCGAGTAGATCGGCAGGTAGAAGTGCTGGAACGGGTCCATACGGCCGGGCGCGGACACCACCAGCGTCGGGTCGGTGAACGCCGTCTGGCCGGTCAGGTCGTAGTGCACCAGGAACGAGTCGCCGGTGACGACGGCCGGGACGACCGGCGCCAGCGGTGTCGGCACGCCGGTCTGCGGGCCGAACGTGAGCGGGACGGTGGTGCTGGCCACCACGTGCCCGCCGACGCTCGCGGTGTAGTCGAGCGTGACCGAGGTGGGTCCGGTGGTGGACGGTGCCGTCCCGGCGGCGGCGATGATCGCGTCGGGTTGCAGCCGCGCCGACGGTCCGGTGGCCAGCGTCTGGTGGCTGCCGTCCGGGCGCTCGGCGGACAACTGGTAGCTGACGTGGGCGGGCAGGCCGATCCAGTCGGGCGAGATCGACAGCAACTCGTTCTGCGCCGCCCCGCGCAGCGGGATGTTCGCCGGATCGGTCTCGGACGAGAAGAACGCGCCGAAACCGTTGATGCTCTGCCGTTGTGCCACGGCGACCCGGGCCACGCCGGGTTGCCGGTGAATGCCCGCCCTGTCCAGCAGTCCGGTCACGGCCGCGCCGAGGTCCACCTGCGGACCGACGTTGAGCGACCGGTCCGCCTGCGGCACGTCGGGCACGGGATTCGCGGTGTGCTCCAGGTAGGAGCGCAGTGCCGACGGGCTGGTGACCGACTGGTCGCCGGTCAGGCGGGCGGTCTGCAGGACCACGGCAGCGGCCGCGCCGACCTCCTGCACCGACGCCGACGTGCCACCCTCGTTCACCACGTCCACGGCGTCGGGCGCACCGCCTGCTGAGTGCTCGAAGCTGAGCACGTTGTCTCCGGGCGCCGAGATGTTCACCCGCGAGCCGAACCCGGACGAGAAGTCGGCGGCACCCGTCCAGCGCACGTCGGCGAACGCCTGCTGGGCGGCCAGAGCCGCGTTGGCCGGATCGTTCGGTGGGGCGGCGGAGATGTCGTTCAGGGTGACCCCGCCGACGTCGATGGCGCCGGAGTCCACGTCCTTCGACGGCACCGTGGAGAACTCGACGTCGTCCAGGCTGGTGGCCTGCTTGGCCGACGGGGCGACGTCGGTGGCCGCCGAACCGCCGGTGGGGCTCACGGCGGCGTCGGTCGGGGTGCGCAGGCCGTCGTTGGCCGACACGGCGACCGTGATGCCGAACTTGTGGGTGAGCTCGGCGATCAGCGACTCGGTGACGGGGTCGTCCTCCAGGTACCGGGAGGGGAAACCTTCGGAGTCCAGGCCGAAGCCGAGGCTCGCGGTGATCACGTCCGGCCGGGGAGTCTGCTTGGCGGCGGCCAGCAGGGCGGCGTCCACACTGCTGATCGAGCCGGTCGGGTCGGACGGCACGACGAGGCGGTACGCGGCGCCGGGCGCGATGCCCAGCAGGTCGGTCAGCCCGGAGCCCAGCGCGTCCGGCCGCTGCAGGTCGTGCGGCAGCGGCGCCATCATCGCGAAGTCGAGGTCGATCTCGGTGTCGAACGGGTCGACGTCACAGGTCTCGCCGGTCGGGTCGAGCCTGGCCTTGGCGTCCGCGGTCCAGGTCGGGATCAGCGGCATCGACGGCAGGTCGAGGAACCGCTGGCCGCCCTGGATGACCGTGGTCGGGCCGAACGCGCCCACGAACTGCGCGCACGGGTCGTCGCTGGGCACCCCGGCCGATGTCAGGTCGCCCAGTGACACGTCGGTGATCACCTCACCGGTGCCGGGCAACTGGTGGTAGGCCGACTCCAGGCCCTGGTAGGCCGGCACCCAGTCGGTCGCCGTGCTGTTGAGCAGCGACTGGGCGCTGGACTGGAGTCCGACGTTGGTGGGTAATGCGGTGCCGGGGGTCACCGCGGCGCGGGTCGCCTGGTGCGCGGTGTTCGCGGGCACCGGCATCGGCGTGGTGCTCAGCGCGGAGGTGATCCAGTCCGGTTCGGCGTAGGCGACGTCGGGGGACGCGGTGAGCATGGCCAGTGCCGCCGGCATCGACGTGTGGGTGACGTGCATCGTGTAGACCCGGGACAGGTCGACACCGGTGTCGCCGGCCGGGGGCAGGCCGCTGAACACCTGGTTCAGGCTGGTCACGCCCATGCCGGCGAGCTGCTCGTTGAACGTCGCGTTGGTCGTGTAGTCGGGTGTCGGCGCACCAGGCGCCACGGCGGTGGCCGGCAGTTCCCGCTGCGCGCTGGTGGCGGCCACGGTCGGCGCGAGCACCACCTCGACCTGGTCGTTCGCGTACGGCACGGCGGGCGCCTTGGCCAGGTCGAATGCCACCTGCGGTCGCGCGGGCAGCACGCCTGCGGTGGCGGCCGAGCCGGACGGGACGAGCGGGACCATCCGGTACTCGGTGGCCGCGTCGCCGGGCCGGAACACCTCGGCCAGGCCGTTGGAGAACACCGTCGCGGTGTCGCCGTTGACCAGCTTCAGGTTCCGGTACACGACAGTCGGCTTGGTGACCGTGGGTTTCGGTGCTGCGGTGGCCTGCTGGGTGGTGACACCCACGACACCGACGCCGATCAGGAGGGCCGACACGGCCACTCTCGCGGTGCGCCACCGGAATGTTGTCGCGTGACCTGATCGCACTGTGCCCTCCCGCGTCCGGCGTCGCTTGCGGCTCCCAAGCTCCCGCGCCGACAGTTCGTGAGTCAAACAAAGTGTCCGTCGTATTCTGACGATGTCCGGTTCCGGTCACAGTGCTGGTGGGGTGGTTGTGAGCGCGTTGCTCGACGGCGACGACGAGGAGACGTACCGGGCCATCCTGGTGTCCCCGGGACTCACGGCCGCCGCCATCGCGGCCCGCACCGGCGCCACACCCGCCACGGTCCGCGCGGCCGCCGGTCGACTGGTGCGCAGGGACCTGGTCACGGCCACCGCGACCCGCCCCGCGACGTACACCGCGCATCGACCGTCCACCAGCATGAGCGGCCACGAGCGGGAACTGGAGACGGCACTGGAGGAGCACCGCAGGGCCGTGGCCGCGTTCGAGGACCTCTACTCGGTCGGCCGGTCCGAGCACGCGCACGAACTGATCGAGGTGGTCACCGGCAAGGACCACATCGCGCGGCGGTTCGTGCACCTGGAATCCACCGCCCAGCGGGAGATCCTGGTGTTCGACCGGCCGCCCTACGTGCTGCCGCCCGGCCACGCCACCCAGCGCGCCGCCGAACTGGCACTGCTCGCGCGGGGCGTGTCGGTGCGCTGCGTCTACGACCGGTCGTGCCTGGACGACAGCGGGGGCGCCGAGTTGCTGACCGCGCTGAGCAGAGCGGGCGAGCAGATCCGGCTGGCCGCCGACCTGCCGGTGAAGGTCGCGATCTTCGACCGGTCGGCCGCGCTGCTGCCGCTGAGCGAGGAGTCCGGCGACGACCGGGTGGTCATCATCCGCCGCTCCACCATGCTGACCGTGCTGATCGCCTACTTCGAGCAGGTGTGGCGGGAGGCCGTGCCGTTCCTGCTGCCCGGCGCCATCGGCCCTGCGGTGCCCGACGACGCGGGTCGGCTGTTGTCGCTGCTGGCCGCCGGGCTGGGCGACGCGGCCATCGGGCGGCAGCTGGGGGTCAGCGAGCGGACCGTCGGCCGCCGGGTGCGGCTGCTGATGGACGAACTCGGGGCGGCGAGCCGGTTCCAGGCGGGTGCCGAGGCGGCGCTGCGCGGCATGATCACGGACGCATCCGGACAACCGTGACGAGTGCCCGGCATCGATGCGAGACGCGTGCTAGCGTGCCGGCCTGCCGAGGATGCGGGGGCACCCATGACCGAGCGCGAGACCATGTTCGAGCACGCGGGCGGTGAGCAGGCGATTCACCGCTTCGTGGACATCTTCTACAGCAGCGTACTGGCCGACCCGATGCTGATTCCCTTGTTCGGCAAGGGAAAGCCGGAACACGTCGATCACCTGACCGCGTTCGACGCCGAGTCGTTCGGCGGACCCGCCAGGTTCACCGAGGAAGTCGGCTTCGGCCAGTTGATCGACGCCCACCGGGGCCTGCACATCACCGACGAGCAGCGGCAGCGGTTCGTCGACCTGTACCTGGCCGCGGCGGACAAGGCGGGCCTGCCCGACGACAAGCCGTTCCGCACCGCGCTGGCCGAACACGTCGAGTTCGGCTCGCACGTGGCGATGCAGAACTCCAACGCCACGACGGACGACGAACTGCACCCGCTGCGCGAGGTGCCGCACTGGAACTGGGCAGGCGACCCGGGCGAGTAACCTTCAGTTAACCGGAGGTTACCGGGCCGCGACGGCCTCGATCTCGACGAGCTGGTCGGGGTAGCCGAGGACGGCGACGCCGAGCAGCGTGCTGGGCGCGTCGTGGTCACCGAACGCGGCGGCCACCTCGTTCCACGCCGTCACCAGATCGTCGCGATCGCTGCTGGCCACGTAGACGGTGGTCTTGACGACCTGCTGGAACGTCGCCTTCGAGTCGGCCAACGCAGTCCGCAGATTGGCCAGCACCTGGCGGGTCTGGGCCGCGATGTCACCGGGCGCGACGACCGTGCCGTGCTCGTCCAGTGGGCAGGCGCCCGCGGTGAACACCAGGCTCGCGTCCGGAGTCGTTGCGGCGTAGGCGTAGGGGGCGCCGGGGTACAGCGTCTTGCTGCGGATCAGATGCACGGCCATGATGCCGGATCATGCCAGTTCAGCGCACCGCGCCCCAAGCGGTTTGTCGCCGGGCGGCGATGCCTGTGGAGGTGACGGGATGGACGTTCGGGACGCCACCGCGGATCGGTGGGACGACCTGGCGGAACTGTTGGGGGAGCGCGGCGATCCGTCACGGTGCTGGTGCCAGTACTACCGCTCCGACGGGCCGTACCGGCACGACGACCGGGTGGGCAACCGGGCCGCGATGTGCCGGCAGGTGACGGCGGCCGAGGTGCCGCACGGCGTGCTCGCCTACGCCGACGGCCGCCCGATCGGCTGGTGTGCCGTGGCACCGCGCGGTGACTATCCCCGGCTGGCCACCATGCGGGGCGCGCAGGCCACCTCGGACGAGCCAGGCTTGTGGTCGGTGACGTGTTTCGTGGTGCGGGTCGGGCACCGGCGGCAGGGCGTGGCGGCGCGGCTGTTGTCGGCCGCCGTGGACTTCGCGCGGCGGCACGGCGGCCGGATCGTGGAGGCGTACCCGGTCGATCCGGCGGTGCGGCCGACCGGTTCGTCCGGGCTGTACCAGGGTCCGCTGCCGATGTATCTGCAGGCCGGTTTCGTCGAGGTCGCGCGGCCCAGCGGGTCCCGTGCCATCGTGCGGCTGTCGCTGGACTGACCGCGTTGCCGGTTCGGCAAGAAAAGTCGCCCTACCGGCAACCGGGGCACATGATGGCGTCGTGACGGACACGAGTACGAGTGCTGAGCAGTTCTGGGAAGGCTTCTACCAGGAGCGGGACGCCGTGTGGAGTGGACGGCCGAATCCGTTGCTGGTGCGGGAGATCGAGGCGCTGCAGCCGGCTTCGGCCATGGATCTGGGCTGTGGCGAGGGCGCCGACGCGGTGTGGCTGGCGGGGCAGGGCTGGCAGGTGACGGCGGTGGACATCTCGGCGACCGCACTGGGCCGGGCCGCCGCGCACGCCGACGCGGCAGGCGTGGGGGACCGGATCGAGTGGGTGCGGCACGACCTGTCCCGGTCCGCGCCGGAGGGCTCGTTCGACCTGGTGTCGGCGCAGTTCCTGCAGTCACCGGTGGCCGGACCGGGGGAGTGGGAGGCGATCCTGCGGCGCGCGGCCGGCGCGGTGGCGCCCGGCGGGACGCTGCTGATCGTCAGCCACGCCGGCTGGCCGACCTGGGTGGAGACACCGCCGCACGACTACCGGTTCCCGACCATCGACGAGATCCTGCGCGCGCTGGACCTGCCGGACGGGTGGACCGTGGCCCTGACCGAACTGGTCGAGCGCCACCACGACGGGCCGGACGGACAACACGGAGTGCGCGGCGACAACGTGGTGCGAGTGGTGCGAAACAAGACCTAGCTGCCGAGCAGGTCGACGATGGCCTGCTGTTCGACCTTGGCCGCATCCGACCCCGTGCCGCCACGCCCGGTCGTCCAGCGGGCCAGATCGGCCGGTGTCGAGCCGTGGTCGTTGGTCAGGTGAGGGTCGGCGCCCGCACGCAGCAGTGCTGCCACGGCCACCGAACATCGGTTCCGGACGGCGCGATGCAGCGGCGTGACCCCGCCCCGGGCGGTGGCGTTGGGGTCGGCGCCCGCCTCGATGAGGTACTCGATGATGGCCCGTTGCCGTGGCGGATCCCAGTTCGTCGCACCCGGCACGCCGGTTACCGCCGCGTGCAAGGGTTCGGCGCCCCGGCGGTTGCGGGCGCGGACGTCGGCGCCGCGGGCCACCAGATCTCGGGCGATCTCGCGGTCGTAGGCGAACGCGGCGGCGTGCAGCGCGGTGTCGCCCGCATAGACCTGGGCATGACACTCGGCGACGAAGAACTCGTCCAGGCTGGCCAGGCGTGCCGTGACCAACGACGGATCGGCGTCGAGCGACGCGCTGACGGCCGGGCGATCGCCGGCCGCGACGGCCACCACCAGCTCGACGAGGTCCATGGACCACGCTAACTCACGTGGTGCGGGCTCGCAGGTGGGCGCGTTCGCCCTGCGGGCCGAACAGGACCAACAGCTCCACGGCGGCGTCGTCCGCGTTGCCCATCCAGTGCGGCACGTGCGTGTCGAACTCGGCCGCCTCGCCCGCGGTGAGCACCAGGTCCTGGGTGCCGAGGACGAACCGCAGGCGCCCGCTGAGCACGTAGAGCCACTCGTACCCGGCGTGGCTGCGCGGATCGGGGTCGGCGTCGCGCAGCTTCGCCGGGATGATCATCTTGAACGCCTGCACGCCACCGGCCCGGCGGCTCAACGGCATCAGCGTCATGCCGCCGCGGCGGATCGGGCGGAGGTGCACGCGCGGATCACCGGTCGCCGGCGCGCCGACGAGTTCGTCCAGCGCCACCCGGTGGGCCCGTGCCAGGGGCAGCAGCAGCTTCAGCGTCGGCTGCCGTTCGCCGGTCTCCAGGCGGGAGAGCGTGCTCTCCGAGATGCCGGTGGCCTCGGCCAGTTCGGCCAGAGTGACGTCCCGCCGCCTGCGCAGCTCGCGCAGCCTCGGCCCGACGCCGGTGAGCACCTGGTCCAGATCGTCCACCCGACCAGCCTGCCAGCGACGCCGGGTGGTCGCAGGCCGCGCGCGGCCCTGACCTACTGTGACCCGGTGACCCAGGTGATCGTACTCAACGGCGGATCCAGCTCGGGCAAGTCCGGGATCGCGCGCTGCCTCCAGGCGGTGCTGCCCGATCCCTGGCTGGTCCTGGGCGTCGACATGCTGATCGACGCCATGCCCGTGTCGATGCAGACCTCGGACGACGGCATCGAGTTCGCGCCCGATGGTGGCATCAACGTCGGGTCGGCCTTCCGCGCGCTGGAGACCGCGTGGCTGGCGGGTGTCGCCGCGGCCGTGCGGGCGGGCGCGCGGGTGGTGATCGACGACGTGTTCCTCAGCGGCGGGGCGTCGCAGGACCGGATGCGGCGGGCGCTGGCCGGGCTGGACGTGCTGTGGGTGGGTGTCCGGTGCACCTCCGAGGTGGCCGAGGGCAGGGAGATCGCCAGGGGCGACCGGGTCCGGGGGATGGCCGCCGCCCAGGCCGACTCGGTGCACCGGGGCGTCGGCTACGACGTCGAGGTGGACACCACGCACACCGAGTCCCTGGCCTGCGCCAGGACCATCGCCTCCCACGTCGCCTGATCACCGCTTGCGAAACGAATCAGGTCCGTATCGGAGATATCATGTTGCGCAGTGATTATTCCTGACCGGCACCGAAACCGGGTGTGACTACTCTGGACGGATGGCCATTCTCGGCGAATCAGTGATGTTCGTTGCTTGTCATTCCTGCCGTTCCTAATATCGGCAACCGGACGTCCGCATTCCACTCCGATCATCGTGGGAATGAGGAGACAATGCAGCGAAGATCCGCGCGCACTGCGTTGCGCGCGTTTTCCGTGCTGGGCGTCGGTGCCACGGTCGTCGCGTTAGCGGTGACCGCACCGGCTCCGGCGCTGGCCGCACCGGCCGCCGACCCGTCCGTGCTGGCCGAGTCCGCACAGGACGTGACCCATCCCGGAGCCGATCCGGTAGGACACGGCGACACGGTGAAATGGGTACTCAACTACAACGACAACGATTCGTCCGGACCGGGAACAGCCACCATCACCGACCCGATCGACGCGGCGGGCATCGATCAGACCTATGTGCCCGGTTCGCTCCAGGTGCCACCCGGCTGGTCACCGTCGTTCTCCACCGACGGCGTCACGTTCGGCGGCACGGACCCCGGCACCGCCACCGTCGCGGTCCGCGCCACCAACCCGACAGCCCGGCAGGGCGGCACCAACCTGGGCAACCTGCTGCTCGCGCCCGTGCAGCCGACGCCGACCGCGACCGGCGGCGACGGCTTCACCCCGATCATCCACCGCACGCCCTCCGGCGAGGTCGAGGCGTGGAACATCTACCACCACCTGGTCGCGCCGAACCCGAAGGTGGTCTGCTCCGACCTCACCACCGGTGCACCGTGTGCCGGTGGACCGTGGCCCCGGCCGCTCAACACCGCCGTGGGCCCGCTGGGCAGCGGTTCGACCGGTGACATCGCGAGCACGCTGACACCGCAGTACGTGCAGGACCCGAACCGGGCAGGCGTGGTCTACTACCCGGCCGTCGCAGCCGGCTCGACCGGTGTCGGCTGCCTGAACATGGACACGCAGGCCAACTGCGGGTACGTGCCGCTGGAGAACGTCGCCAACGGCACCGAGTCCGGGTTCGTCGCCCGGGGCGGCAACCTGTACGGCGTCGGCACGGACGGCGCGACGTTGTGCATGGTGATCTCGTCCCAGACGCCGTGTGCGGGCGAACCGTTCGCCTCGGTCGCGCCGGGCAACCGGTTGGGTGCTGGCGGCAGCTTCATGGGTTCGCTGACCGTGGCGCAGGGCAAGGTGTTCATCTCGTCCAATGCGAACGGATTCGCCCAGATCGGCTGCTTCGATCCGGCCACGACGGCCGCGTGCACCGGTTGGTCGACGCCGCGGACAGCCGGCTCGCCCAACGTCGGCGGCACGTTCAACATCTACGACGACTTCGACACCTCGGGCGACGCGATCGGCGTCTGCTCCACCACGTCCGGCCAGACCACGACGTCGTGCTACGCGATCGACGGCTCCACACTGGCCGATCCCGGCGTGTTCGGTGCTGTGCCCGCCGGGAACGACACGTGGAATGCCGAGACGGCCAGGGCACCGGGCGGCGACCTGAAGAGCTACTTCGGCGCCTGGGGCACCATTCCGGGTGCGACCGTCTGCTACGACTGGACGACCGCGTCCCCGTGCCCCGGCTTCCCGGCGCTCGCCACCCATCCGAGCGTGAACGGCGGAGCCACCCGTGACTACGGCTACTCCTTCGATCCGACGACGCAGTGCCTGTTCGGGCTCGGCGACGCCGGATTCCTGTTCTCCGAGGACCCGACCACCGGTGCCTCGCCGTGCATCCACAGTGGAGCGACGGGGGCGTTGGCGCCGTCCGGCTTCTACTGTGACGGCGGCGCCAACCACATCCACGGCTACACCGATGCCAGCCTGGAGGGCATCAACCTGGCGAATGTCGACCTCGGCTCGTCCAGCGCGGACGTGACCGGCCCGGACGGCACCGTGGTCGCCACCCCGCCGTTCGCCCCGGACGGCACACTGGACCTGTCCGGCATCTCGGTGACGCAACATCCGAGCATCGACGTGTCGGTACACCTGGTGCTGCGCAACAGCGACGACTTCGCCGGCGGCAACCAGCCGCACGTCGTCGTGTCGTTCCTCGGTGACCCGCCGCAGCTGTGCTTCGAGACCACCGTCGCGGCCGCGTGCACGGTCAGCGGGGTCACGGACACCGCGAACGGCACCGACACCACCGGTGACTTCACCTCCAACACGGTCTCGCTCGGTGTCGCGCCGGGCGCCGGCTGCCAGCCGAACGTGACCGTCAACAAGGAGATCTGTGCGTCGAACGACGCCGTGGACTGCGGGCCGGGTGGTGCCGGACCGTGGGTGAAACAGGCACCCGAGGGCCTGCTCGGCGTGCTGCTGGCCCACCCGAGGTGGCGGATCACCGTCACCGACAACGGCCCGATCGACGTGACGGGCGTGCGGATCAACGACAACGTCGAGCCGGGGTGTCGCACCGCCGCCGGCACGTTCGACCTGGGCGCGGGAGCCAGCAAGCAGGTGTTCTGCTCCACGTCGATCCTGGTGTCGTTGCTGCCGCTGACCAACACGGCGTCGGCGACGTTCACCCCGGCCAACTCGCCGCCGGGCACCAGCCCGATGACCACGGCGAACTCGTCCGCGGTCGCGTGCTCGCTGCTGTGCGTGCTACGCGGCTGACCGAGGGGAGGTGAGGCGGGCGGTGCCGTGGACGCGTCCGAAACCACGGCACCGCCGGCCGTCAGTGGCCTGCTGTCAGTAGCCGGGGATGCCGCCGGCCGCGGACGCCGGGCTCGACGGTGCCGTCGCTCCCGCGGGAACCGCGCTGTGCCAGGTGAAATGGGTCCCGTCGAAGACGTCGCCCAGGCCGTTGCCGCCCGCCTGGCCGGGGCCGTCCAGGGCGAAGGTGTACAGCGGTTTCCCGTTGAGCGTGACCTGGTCCCGGCCGCCGACGGCCACTGTGGCGATCGTGCCGCCCACGCCGGGCCCCTCGGTCGGCTGCTGGCCGGAGGGCACCATCAGCGGCACCCAGACGGCCGTACATGCCTTGCTCACACACTTGGGTGCGCCGGTGTCCTGGTCGTTGGTGTAGAGCGCGGCTCCTGTGGTGTCGACCAGGACCTTGCCGCCGTTGACGGTGGTCGCCGAGACGGTCGACGTGAAGGTGCCGCTCTGGCCACCGGAGGCGCCTGCGGCCGGCGGTGCGTACTGCGGACCGGCGGCGGTGGCACCGCCACTGCCGCCGCAGGCCGCGGCCAGGGCGAGGACACCGAGCCCCGCTGCGGTCGTGACGGCGAGGCGGATACGGGTGGAGTGCATCGCTCAGTGCCCTTCTGTCTGTCCGGGTAGTGGCACGCTGACCAGCCGACGTCCGGTGGTGGTGGTGACGTCAAGATGACTGATCCGCGATTCGGGGATGGCTGTGGTGCCGGCGACGTCGGCCGAGCCCTTGTAGGTGGCGACCCAACTGGCCGCGACGTCCCGCTTGCCGTCGGCGGAGGTGACCACGAGCATGCACTGCTGGGCCCAGGCCACACCGCTCAGGCGCAACCGGATCTGCGTGCCCCACGTCTGGTCGGTGAGCGTGATGCTGGCGTGCACCCAGGTGTGCGGGTCGGTCGCGGCCACCGTGGTGGTGGCCGGGTGCGGCGACGCGATGCCGGTGGCGGCGCCCGCCAGGACCGCGACGACCGCGGCGGCCAGGCCCAACACGCGGCGCCTGACGCGCCTGTTCTGCCGCGCGGCCGCCTTGGCCAGCAGCGCGTCACACAGGGTGTCGGGCAGGTCCACCGGCGTGAGGACCTCCTCGGCGTCGGCGGGCGTCAGCCGGTGCAGCACCGTGGGCAGGCCGCGCAGCTCCTCGTAGGCCGGCCGGCACGACGGGCAGTCGGCCACATGGTCGCGCAGCCGCTCCGCCTCGGCCGGTTCCAGCGCGTCCAGCACGTAGGCGGCGACGTCGATGGTGTACGGACAGGTCATGGCGAGTGCACCCCGCGTTCGGCCAGCGCCAGTCGTAACGCCCGGAGCGCGTAGAACATCCGCGACCGCACGGTGCCGTCCGGGATGTTCAGCCGGGTGGCGATCTCCCGCGTCGACCGCCCCCGGTAGAAGCCCTCGACGATGACCTCGCGGTGCGCCGGGGTGAGCGCACCGAGCGCGTCGGCGACCAGGCAGGCGTCCAGCGCGGCATCCAACTCGTCCGGCGTCGACGACTCGTCGGCCGGATCGACGTCGGCCTGCGGCGGCCGTGCCCGCCTGCTGCGATCCGCGTCGATGATCAGGCGCTTGGCCACGGTGAACAGCCACGGCCGCGCCAGCTCCACGGTCAGGTCGCCGGCGTGCTGCCAGGCGCGCAGCAGCGTCTCCTGCACGATGTCCTCGGCGAGCTGCCGGTCACCGCCCGCCAGGCGCTGCACGTATGCCAGCAGCGGACGGGCGTGGCTCGCGTAGAGGGCGCGCAGGAGCCGCTCGTCCTCGGTCCGGATGCCACGCATACCCAGTACTACGGATCAGGCGGGGCGAATGTTCAGTGATTCGCCGTTCGCGGCGGCCGCCGACGCCTGGGAGCACGCTTCTGGAGCGGGTTCTGGAGCGGGGCGGGTTCTGGGCGGTTCGTGGCGGTTCTTGGGTTGGGGTTGGCTCGGGCCGCTCCCTCTCTGTGGATTGTTTGCGTTGGGCCGCCGCTGTCGAGTGCGCTACTTCGTCGCGTCGCTGCGCGATGGCTTCGCCACACTGGACAGCGACGTCCCAACGCAAAGAAGGCTGGGTATGAGGGAGCGGCCAGGAATGAAGCGACGGTATGCCCCCAGCCTCTGGCTGTCCCCGTTCGAGCGAAGTTCAGGCTCGACGGGGGCGAAGCCACACCCGCCCAGGCCTTGGGGCACGGCCTGGGCGGACGATCCAGTCTTCTCCGCCGCTCCCTAACACCCAGCGAAAACACTCAGAGGTGAGGGAGCGGCCGAGCCAACCCCACGGGCGCCGACTCGTCACGCACGAGCCGGCGCCGGGTCGGAATCGATCAGGGTGACCAGGGAGCGGAGACCAGCCACGTGGTGTCATCGGACCAGAGATTGGCCGAGTCGAACGTGTTGGTGCCGCCGTCACTGGCGATGAACCCGGTGAAGTTGAAGTGCCTGATGAACCGGGTGGGGAAGTTGACCGACATGAACGACGTGCCCTGGCCCGTGTTGCCGGGTACGGGGCAGAACGTCGCGTCGCTCTGGAACAGTGTGCTGCCGTCGTTGGCTTGTCGGAACAGTTGGAAGTTCTGGTGTCGGATGAAGTCGCCCGGGATGGTGCGTGACTCGAACGACACGCAGGACGCGTTGGCCAGGCCGGCGCGCACGATCCAGGTGGCGTTTGCCTTGTCGGTGGCCGAACTGGCCGACGTGACCGGCGAGATCATCACGTTACCGGCCTGGTCGCTCAAGTAGTCACCGGTGCAGCAGGCGGTGGTGGCGTTCAGCGAGACCGCCGAGCCCGGCGTGAGGGGGACTCCGCCGGCAGCGGGCGGCGCCGCGTAGTGGACCGAGGTGATGTTGGCCTGGACGGCGTTCTCGGCCGCGTCGGTGGGGAATCCCGCCGTGATGACGCCCTCGAAGAACGAGCCGGCGGAGCCCTTGCTGTTGTCACCGCCGATGCCCAGGATGATGCCGCCTTCCAGGTGCAGCGGCGTGTAGCCGGTCGTGGTCGGCAGCGCTCCGTTGTAGTCGGTCTTCAGGCCGCCGGTGTCCGCGTTGGCGTCCTTGATCGCGTAGGTGGTCGAGTTCATCTTGACCATGCCGGTGACGAACGCGCTGTTGCGACCGGTGTTGTTCAGGTTGGTGCCGTTGGCGCCGGCGAACAGGCCGTTCTCCAGGTCGGCCATCACCCACGGTCCGGAACCGGCGCACTGACCGGCCACCACTCCGCCGAACCAGCACAACTTTCCGAAGTAGACGGCTCCCATGTGGCCGTTGCCGTTGTCCCTGGCGTTGGTTTCCGCGTTGCCGTAGTCGAAGCAGCAGCCGCTGTTCACGTGCGTGCCCGCGGCCACCATGTACTCGCCCTGCGCCTGGCTGCCGGTGGCGATGCCCGACGTGGTGTCGTTGCGGTAGCCGACACCGGGCGCCACGAAGACCCCGTACACCTTGTGGCCGCCCGCCGTCACGGGCAGCGCACTCGCGTTGGCCAGGGCGTCCGGGCCGCCCGCTGCGCCGCCCGCCGGTGCCTGGGTGAGGTTGTTCCCGCGGGTGGTCTGGTCGTAGATGATCGTGATCGTGCACGTCGTGCCCGCGCAGAACGAGTCCTGCGCGGCGGCGTTGGCGAAACCGCCCGCGCTCAGCGTGTTGATGTTGGTGGTCGCACCGTCGGACGCGCGCTTGACCTGGTACAGCCGGCCGTTGTAGGCACCGAACAGGGCTCGGGTCGTGCTGTGTGCTGCGACGCACGGGGTGCCGGCGGCCGCGTAGATGTCGCACGGGCCCGTCACGGCGGCGTTCGCGGTGGGCGTCACGCCGGCCACCAGGGCCGCCGCGCCCAGTGTCACCACGGCGGCGCCGGGCAGCACCCGACGCCACCGGCGGAATGTTAGCGCTAACAATTTTGGCCACGACAAGGCTGAAGGCACGACGCCTCCTTGGGTTGCGGGTTTGTGAGACCAATCACAGGCATGATGCGGTCGGTTACGCGCGGGCGTCAAGACCATGACCGGACTTGCCGTTCACATAGGCTGTTCGGCCCAGCACGCTGCACTGACCAGCTGAGTGGGGGTAACAAATGCGCAACCCGATCACGGCGGCGGGTTGACGGTCCTGTGACGCCGGCCATACCGTCCCTGTCGTTGTGAGCGATCACATGGTTGATGACATGGACAAGGACGTTCCGGCATGCGCGAGACTGAGCTGGACCAGAACGGGCCACGGCGCCGCCGAGCAGGCGCCGCCGCCCGTCCCGGCCGGGGCGGACCCGCGATCACCGATGTGGCCCGGTTGGCCGGCGTCTCGCACCAGACCGTGTCGCGGGTGCTCAACGAACACCCGAACGTTCGTGAGCAGACCAGGCTGCGAGTGCTCGCGGCCATCAAGGAACTCGACTACCACCCCAGCGGCGCCGCGCGGACCCTGGCCACCGGACGGTCCACTGTGCTCGGTGTGGTCACGCAGAACTCCACGCTGTTCGGCCCGTCCTCGCTGCTGTTCGGCCTGGAACAGGCTGCCACGTCGGACTTCGACGTCACCGTCACCACGCTGCGGTCACTGGACGGCATCGCGCTGACCAGGGCGGTCCGCCGTTACATCGACCAGCAGGTGGCCGGTGTCGTGGTGATCGCCCCGCTGGTGACCGCGCGCGACGCGCTGGCCGACCTGCCGGAGCGGGTGCCGATCGTGCTGGTGGACGGTTCGCCGGACGCCGGCAAGGCACTGGTGACGGCCGACCAGAGCGCGGGCGCGCGGCTGGCCACCGAACACCTGTTGTCCTTCGGGCACCGCAACATCTGGCACGTCTCCGGGCCGAACACCTGGCTGGACAGCATCGGCCGGGTCGAGGGCTGGCAGGCGGCGCTGCGCGACGCCGGCATCCCGCCGCCCCCGCTGATCGAGGGCGACTGGTCCCCGGCCAGCGGCTACCGGGCCGGGCACCTGCTGGCCCGCATTCCCGAGGCGACGGCGGTGTTCGCCGCCAACGACCACATGGCACTGGGCATCATCCGGGCCATGCACGAGCTCGGCCGCCGGATGCCGGAGGAGCTGTCCATCGTGGGCTTCGACGACGTGCCGGAGGCGGCGTTCTTCAGCCCGGCGCTGACCACGGTGCGGTTGGACTTCACCGAGATCGGCCACCAGGCGATGCAGTTGCTGCGCGAGCAGATCGAGTCCGGCGGCTCCGCGAGCTGCCGGGTGGTCCAGCCCGCGCTGGTGGTGCGCGACAGCGCCACAGCCCCACCCGGCGACCGCTGACCGGTCGCACCCGACCCCGCCCAGAGCACTCTCGAATCCGGAATGTGAGCGCTAACATGGACGATTCACCTCGCTACGTCATGGGCGTCGACTTCGGCACGCTGTCCGGCCGTGCCCTGGTCGTGCGCGTGTCCGACGGCGCCGGGATGGGCGAGGCCGAGTACCGCTACCCGCACGGCGTCCTGGACACGGAGTTGCCGCAGGGCACGGAACTGCCGGCGGACTGGGCGTTGCAGCACCCGGACGACTGGCTCGGCGTGCTGCGCGAGGCCGTCCCGGCCGCGGTCGCGCACAGCGGTGTCGACCCGGCGACGGTGATCGGCATCGGCCTGGACGCCACCGCGTGCACGGTGCTGCCCACCAACGCCGCCGGCCGGCCACTGTGCCTCGACCCGCGCTGGGCCGCCGAACCGCACGCCTGGCCGAAACTGTGGAAGCACCACTCCGCGCAGCCGCACGCCGACCGGCTCAACGCACTCGCCCACGACCGGGGTGAACCGTGGATCGCCCGCTACGGCGGGAAGATCTCCGCCGAATGGCAGTTCGCCAAGGCGCTGGAGGTGCTCACCGACGCGCCCGACGTGTACGCCGCGACCGTGCGCTGGATCGAGGCCGCGGACTGGATCGTCTGGCAGCTCACCGGAAGCGAGTCCCGCAACCGCGCCACCGCCGGCTACAAGGGCATCCACCAGGACGGCCACTACCCGGACGAGGACTTCCTCGCCGCGCTGCACCCCGGTTTCGCCGACTTCGCCACCACCCGCCTGGCCCACCCGCTGGCCGATCTGGGCAGCGGGGTCGGCGGACTCACCGAAGCGGCGGCCGGCTGGACCGGCCTGCCGGTCGGCACGGCCGTCGCCGCGGGCAACATCGACGCGCACGTCACCGCGCCCGCCGTCAAGGCCGTCGAGCCGGGCCGGCTGCTCGCCGTGATGGGCACGTCGACGTGCCTGGTGGTCAACGCACTCGAACTGACCGAGGTACCCGGCATGTGCGGGGTGGTGGACGGCGGCATCGTCGCCGGCTGCTACGGCTACGAAGCCGGGCAGAGCGGTGTCGGTGACATCTTCGCCTGGTTCACCGAGAACGCCGTACCGGCGCGGTACGAGCGCCAGGCCGGCGACGAAGGCGTGTCGCTGCACGAGCTGCTGACCCGGCTGGGTGCCGGCAAACCGGTCGGCGGGCACGGCCTGGTGGCGCTGGACTGGTGGAACGGCAACCGTTCCGTGCTGGTCGACCACGCACTGTCCGGGCTGGTGGTCGGCATGACCCTGGCCACGAAACCCGAGGACGTGTACCGGGCGCTGCTGGAGTCCACCGCGTTCGGCGCCCGCCGGATCGTGGACGCCTTCACCGGTTCCGCCGTGCCGGTCACGGAGTTCGTGGTGGCGGGCGGGTTGCTGCGCAATACGGAGCTGATGCGGACGTACGCCGACGTGTTGGGCCTGCCGCTGTCGGTGAGCGAGTCGGCGCAGGCGCCCGCGCTGGGTTCGGCGATCCATGCCGCCGTCGCGGCCGGGGCGTACCCGGACGTGCCGGCGGCGAGCAAGGCGATGGGCAGCGTACGGCGCGCCGCGTACCGGCCCGACCCGGAGCGGCACGCGCGCTACGACCGGCTCTACGCCGACTACCTGCGGCTGCACGACCACTTCGGCCGGGGCGGCGACGACGTGATGCGCCGCCTGCGGGGGATGAGGGACTCATGACCGAGCTGCTCGACGCCGTGGCCGACACGCGGGCGCAACTCGTTGCCCTGCACCGGCAACTGGTGCGCTACGACCTGGTGGTGTGGACCGCGGGCAACGTGTCCGCGCGAGTCCGGGTGCCCGGCCGGGACGACGTCCTGGTGATCAAGGCCAGTGGCGTGCCCTACGACGAGCTGGACGCCGACTCGATGATCGTCTGCGACCTGGACGGCGAGGTGCTGTGCGGGGACCTCGCCCCGTCCAGTGACACCGCTGCCCACGCCTACGTGTACCGGCACCGGCCCGACGTCGGCGGCGTGGTGCACACCCACTCCACGTACGCCACCGCGTGGGCGGCCCGCGGCGAGCCGATCCCGTGCGTGCTCACCGCGATGGCCGACGAGTTCGGCGGCGAGATCCCGATCGGGCCGTTCGCGGTGATCGGCGACGACTCCATCGGCCGCGGCATCGTGTCCACGCTCGCCGGGCACCGCTCCCGCGCGGTGCTGATGCGCAACCACGGCGTGTTCACCATCGGCACGGACGCCCGCGACGCGGTCAAGGCCGCGGTGATGTGCGAGGACGTCGCCCGGACAGTCCACATGGGACGGCAGCTCGGCGTCCCGCAGGAGATCCCCGCCGAGTCGGTGGACCGGCTGTTCGACCGCTACCAGAACGTCTACGGCCAGCGCTGAGGCCCCTCGTGGGCAGAACGGAGCACACACCCGTGTCCCTCACCGTCGAACCGGCCGGCACCGCCGGCGTTGACCCCGCGCCCGCCGCGCCCGCCACCAGGCGACCCCGGATCGGCCTGCTGGGCATCATGCAGGACCTCTACGACGACATGATCCCCGGCATCACCGAGCACCAGCGCGGGTACGCCGATGCCGTCGCGGACGCGCTGCGCCCTGCGATGGACGTCGCGGTGGGCGATCCGGTGAAGTCGCGGGACGACGCGGAACGGGTGATGCGCGGCTTCGAGCGCGACGACCTGGACGGTGTGCTCGTGGTGATGCTCACCTACGGCCCGGCGATGCGGGTCGCGCGGCTGTTCACCGAGAACCGGTTGCCCGTGCTGCTGGCCAACATCCAGCCGCAACCGGAGGTCACCGCCGAGTGGACCATGGCCGAGATGACCTACAACCAGGGCATCCACGGCGCCCAGGACACCGCCAACGCCCTGGTCCGCGCCCGCAGGCCGTTCGCCGTGCTCACCGAGGACTGGCAGTCGCCGCGCTTCGCCGAGCGGGTCGGCGACTGGGCGCACGCGGCCGCCGCGGTCACCGCGTGGCGCTCGCTGCGGATCGCCGTGTTCGGCTACGCCATGAACCAGATGGGCGACATCCGGGTGGACGAGAACGCACTGGTCCGCTCGCTCGGCCCGCAGATCGACTTCCTGGCGCCCGGTGACCTGTTCCGGCGCACCCAGGGTGTCCAGGCGGCCGCCGTCACGGACCTGCTGGCGTGGGAGGACGAACACTTCGCCGTCGACCCGGCGCTGAGCGACGAGGAACGCACCGACCACGCCCGCATGCAGCTGGCCATCGAGTCGATCCTGTGCGACGGCGGGTACGGCGCCTACTCCACCCACTTCGACGCGATCGGCGAGGACGGCCGGTTCGCCCGCCTGCCGCTGGCGGCCGCGTCCTCCTTGATGGCCAAGGGTTACGGCTACGGCGCCGAGGGCGACGCGCTGGCCGCAGCCATGGTGTACGCGGGCCACCGGATGGTCGGCGACGCCCACTTCACCGAGATGTACGCGATGGACTTCCCCTCGGACTCGATCCTGATGAGCCACATGGGGGAGGGCAACTACGCCGTCGCCCGCGACGACGAGCCGGTGCGCCTGGTGCACCGCGAACTGGGCATCGGCAGGCTCGCCTCGCCGCCCACGTTCGTGTTCCGCTACCGGCCCGGTCCGGCGACGCTGGCGTCCCTGGTGTCGCTGGAGGGGGAGCGGTTCCGGCTGGTGGTGGCCGAGGGCGAGAACCTCGACCTGCCGCTGCTGCCCGCACTGGAGATGCCCTACGGCCAGTTCCGGCCGTCGTCCGGGCTGCGCGCCTGCATGGACGCCTGGCTCGCCAACGGCGGCACCCACCACATGGTGCTCAACCTCGGCCACCACGCCGACCGCTGGCGCACCTTCGCCCAACTCGCCGGCATCGACTGCGTGCTGGTCTGAAATCCCTGTCCGACAACCACTCCCCACCCGATCGAACTACGTCCCCTGGATAGGTGCATGATGAGTATCAGCAGGAAGATCGCGTTCGGCGCGCTCGCCGCCGCCACCGCGGCGGCCATGCTGGCCGCGTGTGGCACCAACAGCTCGTCCGCCGGTGGCAGCACCGGTGCCGTGGCCCAGCCGTCCGCGGTGTCGAAGCTGACCGGCAGCATCTCCTTCAACGACACCCAACTGGGCAAGCTGCGCGACCAGCTCAAGCAGGCCCTGGCCGGCAAGGACCTGTCCAAGGCCAACGTGGCCGTCGTGGTGAACGTGACCGCGGCGTACTGGGACGCGGCCCGCGAGGGCACCCAGAAGGCGGCGTCCGAGCTGAACGTGAAGGCCCGGTTCCAGGAACCGACCCAGCAGGACATCAGCCAGCAGCTGTCCATCGTGAACACCCTGCTGTCGCAGGGCATCACCGGCATGTCGATCTCCGCGATCCAGCCGTCGTCGTTGACCAGCGCGGTACACAGCGCCACCACCAGGGGCACGTCCCTGATGGCGATCGACTCGCCGCTGCCCACGTTCCGCCTGACCGTCCCGCTCTACCTGGGCACGCCGAACTTCGAGGCCGGCCAGAAGGCGGGCGCGGCGATGAAGCAGCTGCTGCCCAACGGCGGTGACGTGGCCATCGTGGTCGGCTCGCTGACCGCGACCAACGCCACCCAGCGCATCGCCGGCTTCAAGTCCGCGTTGCAGGGCACCAAGGTCAAGGTCTTCCAGACCTACAACGACGACGGTGACGCCAACAAGGCGCTGGAGGACTCGTCGGCCGCGTTCCAGGCCGACCCGAACCTCAAGGGCTTCTACGGCGTGTACTCCTACGACGGTCCGTCCGCCGGCCAGGCCGTCCAGTCCGCCGGCAAGTCCGGCAAGGTCGTCGTGGTGGCAGATGACTCGGAGCCCAAGACGCTCCAGCTCCTCAACCAGGGCGCGATCCAGGCGACCGTGCTGCAGCAGCCCTACCAGCAGGGCTACCTGTCGGTCTACCTGCTCACCGCGATGAAGGTGCTGGGCGTGCCGGCCACGATGAAGATCGTGCAGCCCTACCTGGAGTCCGACGGCTACACCCTGTCCTCGGGCGTCGGCCTGGTGACGAAGGCGAACCTGGCCGCCTACAACGCCAAGATGGCCGCGATGGGCGTGACTCCCTGATGTCCGAGGAGATCATGGCGACGCCCGTGGCCCGGGTGCGGGAGGTCGGCAAGACGTACGGACCCGTGCAGGTCCTCGACGTCGCCGAGCTGGCCTTCGCACCCGGCGAGATCGTCGGCCTGCTCGGTGAGAACGGCGCCGGCAAGTCGACTCTGGTGAACGTGCTCGCCGGCACGGTCACCCCGGACACCGGTGTGGTCGAGGTGGACGGTGCCGAGGTACCGCTCGGCTCGCCCACGGCGGCGGCACACGCGGGCGTCGCCATGGTCTCCCAGGAGTTCCCGTTGGTCGGCCAGATGTCGGTGGCGGAGAACCTGTTCCTCGGGCTGCGCCCGGAGGGTTCGTCCCGCGTGTTCGTCGACTGGCGCCGGCTCAACGAGCAGGCCCAGGCCGTCCTGGACGAGCTGGGCCTGCACATCAGGGCCCGGCAGCGGCTGGATCAGTTGTCCGTGGCGCAGCGCCAGTTGGTGGAGATCGCCAAGGCGTGGCACCGCGCCCCCCGGCTACTCATCCTGGACGAGCCGACGTCGGCGCTCGGCCCGGTGGAGGCCGAACTGGTGCTGGGCCTGGCCCGCCGGCATGCGGCCGCCGGCGGTGCCGTGGTGTTCATCGGGCACCGGTTCGACGAGGTGCTGGCCCTGTGCTTGCGCCTGGTGGTGCTGCGCAACGGGCAGGCGGTCGCCGACCTGCCCAGGGCCGACGCCACCGAGGCGCTGCTGGTCCGGCACATGGTGGGCAAGCAGCTGGCCGAACACCCGCCGCTGGCCGCGGTCGACGACACCACCGAACCGTGCCTGCGGGTGACCGACCTGACCGCGGAGGGCCTCGGCCCGGTGTCGCTGACCGTGAACCGGGGCGAGGTGGTCGGCGTCGCCGGACTGATGGGCGCCGGCCGCAGCCGCCTGCTGCACACCGTGTTCGGCGCCCAACAGGCCACCGGCGGCACCATGACGCTCGCCGGCGAGCCCTACCACCCGCGCACGCCACGGGACGGGATCACCGCCGGTGTCGTGCTGGTGCCGGAGGACCGCAAGCAGCAGTCACTGCTGCCGGACGCGCCGATCCGGTGGAACGTCACCCTGGCCGTGCTGCCCCGGCTGGCCAGCGGTCCGCTGCTGCGGCCCCGCCGGGACCGGGCCGAGGCGAGTCGGGCCGTGGACCTCACCCAGGTCCGTTGCCGCAGCACGGAACAACCGATCCGGGAACTGTCCGGCGGCAACCAGCAACGTGCCGTCCTCGGCCGGGCCGTGGCCACCGACCCGAGCCTGCTACTGCTCGACGAACCGACCCGAGGCGTCGACGTCGGGGCCAAGGCCGGGATCTACGGCCTCATCGCCGACGCGGCCGAGCGCGGCAGCGCCGTGCTGGTGGTGTCCTCCGAACTGGAGGAACTGCTGCGGATCTGCCACCGGGTGGTGGTGCTGGCCCGGGGCAGGGTCGTCGCCGAGTTCGACCGGGCCCATTTCGACAAGGAAACCATCGTCGCCCATGCCGCCGGTCTGGCCGCGGCACCGCAGGGAGTTCGCTGATGTCCCTCACCCAGCAGCCCGACGTCGCCAGCCCGGCCGTGCCACGCACCGTGGACACCGGCGCGCGATGGACCCGCCGCCTGGCCGAGACACCGGAGATCGGTGTGGTGGCCGCGTGCGTGATCGTGTTCCTCGGCGTGTTCCTGGCCAAGAACAGTTTCGCCACCCTGGCCAACCTGCAGGAGATGGGCCGCAACCTGTCCGAGTTCGGGCTGCTCGCCGTCGGCGAGAGCCTGGTCATCCTCACCGGCGGCATCGACCTGTCGGTGGGCGCGCTGGCCGCACTGGCCGGCGTGTTCGGGTCGTGGCTGTTCGTCAGCGTCGGCCTGCCGCTGGGCCCGTGCATCGTGCTGACGTTGTTGCTGTGCGCGGCGGTCGGCACGGCCCACGGCCTGTTCGTCACAAGGCTGTCCGTGCCGCCGTTCGTGATCACCCTGGTCACGTACACGGCGGCGCGCGGCGCGGCCCAGGCGATCACCAAGAGCGTGCCGATCACCATCTCCGGCCAGAACTTCATCGACCTCAACCAGACAGACGTGGGCGGCATCCCGCTGCCGCTGATCGTGTTCGTGGTGGCCGCGATCGGCCTGTGGTTCTTCCTGGAGCGCACGTACTGGGGCCGCCAGACGTACGCGGTCGGCGGCAACGCCGAAGCCGCCCGCCTGGCCGGTATCCCGGTGCGGCGGCGCACCCTGATCACCTACATCGTCAGCGGCACCCTGGCCGGTGTCGTCGGTCTGCTGATCAGCGCGCGGCTGGGACTGGGTGACCCGAGCGTGGCCACCGGGTACGAGTTGGACGCCATCGCCGCCGCCGTGATCGGTGGCGTCAGCCTGTTCGGCGGCCAGGGCCGGATGATCGGCATCGTGTCCGGTGCGGTGTTGCTGGTGATCATCAACAACGGACTGATCGTGCTCAACGTGAGCCCGTACTACCAACAGATCGTGCTGGGCGCCGTCCTCGGCGTCGCCATCGTGGTCGACCGCCTGCGCGCCCGCCGGTTGGGCCGCAGCCGCAAGCCGCGAGGCACTCCCGCCGCCACCGTGCCGGTCTCGGAACCCAGCCGGGAGTGACGTGGTCCCGTCAGTCTGGAGTGACCGGGCGGTCAGCGGGTGGCCCTACTGTGGACGGACCGATTGGGGGGAGTCCGTTCGTGGTGAGTGGTGTCGATCGGGTGATCATCTCGCCGGGCAGTCCGGTGGTGGCGCTGCGGCGGTTCCTGGACGGTTGGGGTGCTCGGTGGCCGGACATGCGGACCGCCGTGGACGGGGTGCTCGGCTCGGAGTTCTTTCGGTGGCACGATGTCCGGCCCGCGTTGCCGGACGGGCAGGGTGAGATCCTGGTGGCCCGCGATGCCGCGATGAACGACGACTGGGACGAGCACGGCTATCGCCTGCTCCCGGAGGGCGAGGGCCCGTTCTACATCCTCTACCGCCGCGCACCGACCAACCTGCGCGTGCTGGCCCTGCAGGACCCCTTCGGCCTCGACTACCGGTTCGAGCCCTACGAGCGGGAACTGGTCGGTGGCGGGCTGTCCCTGGTCACCGTCGTTCTGCCCGACGCGGACGGCGAGTTCAGCCGTGGCGTCATGGCCGCGGCACGGGACGCGTTGCTCGGACCGGTCGGAGCGGGGCCCTGATGGCGATCGGCTACTCGTTCGCCTTCGCCACCGGGGCTCCCGCGACGTGCGTCGCCGGCGCGATGCTCGCCGTGCCCGACGTGTTCGGTGCCACGGCGACGGTCGACGGCCTGCTCGGTGACGGCGTGCTGACGCGGACCGGCATGTGGGTCCGGGTCGGACCCGAGCACTCGCGACCGCACGACCCGGTGCTGGAGGATTTCGGCTTCCTGCCGACGGTGTGGGCGTCCTTCCGGCTGGACAAGTTCACCGACATGTCGTCGCAGGAGGACGACATGGTCCGCCTGCTGGTCGGCGTGCTGGGCCGGATCGCCGGCGATGCCGTGCTGCACTTCCAGTTCGAGACCGTCTGGCTGCTGCGCAAGGACGGCGAACTGACCCTGAACGAGCGCGACGAACACGTGTGGACGCCGACCCGCCTGGCCGCCGTCCACCTGCCCTACCGCAGGGTCACGCACTCCTTCCAGCAGTGAGCACCGCGTCGGTGAGCACCGAGACGCCGTCGTCCAGCAGCGCGTCGTCGATCACCAGCGGCGGCAGCAGCCGGATCACGTTGCCGAACGTCCCGCACATCAACGTGAGCACACCTTCGGCATGGCATCGGGCCGACACCGCACGAGCGATCTCGGGTGCCGGCGTCATGGTGCCCGGCCGGACGAACTCCATGGCCAGCATCGCGCCCCGGCCACGTACGTCACCGATGGGCGAATCATCCGACAGCAGCGCGGCCAGCCGCGGCTCGACCCGTTCCTCGATCTCGCGGGCCCGGTCCACCAGCTTGTCGCGCTCGATCACCTCGATCGACGCCAGCGCGGCGGCGCACGCGATCGGGTTGCCGGCGTAGGTGCCACCGAGGCCGCCCGGGCCGACCGCGTCCATGATCTCCGCCCGACCGGTCACACCGGACAGCGGCAGGCCGGCGCCCAGCGCCTTCGCCGTGGTGACCAGATCCGGCACCACGTTCTCGTGCTCACACGCGAACATGTCACCGGTCCGGGCGAACCCGGTCTGGATCTCGTCGGCGACGAACACGATCCCGTTCTCGGTCGCGAACTCCCGCACCGCCGGCAGGTAACCGTCCGGCGGCACCACGAAACCGCCCTCGCCCTGGATCGGCTCCACCACGATGGCGGCCACGTTGTGCGCGCCGATCTGCGTCCGCACGATCTCCCGCAACTGGGCCACGGCCTCCTCGGCACACCGCGCCGGGCCGCCGGGCCACCGGTACGGGTAGGGCGAGGGCACCCGGTAGATCTCCGGGGCGAACGGGCCGAAACCCTGCTTGTACGGCGTGGTGTTCGCCGTCATGGACAAGGCCAGCAGGGTGCGGCCGTGATAGGCGTGCCCGAGCACCACGACCGCCTGCCGTCCGGTGTGGGCGCGGGCGATCTTCACCGCGTTCTCCACCGCCTCCGCGCCGGTGGAGAACAGCGCCGACCGCTTCTCGTGATCGCCCGGCGTCAGCCGGTTCAGCGCCGCGCAGACCTCGGTGTAGCCGGAGTACTCGCTGACGATGAAACAGCTGTGGGTGAACTTCTCGGCCTGCTCGGCGATCCGCCTGGCCACGTCCGGGTGGGACGCGCCGACGCTGGTGACGGCGATGCCCGAGCCGAGGTCGATGATGTGGTTCCCGTCGACGTCGACGATGATCCCGCCACCGGAGTGGTCGACGAACACCGGCAGCGTGACGCCGAGCCCGCGTGCGATCTCCCGCTCGCGCCTGGCCTGCAACTCCCGTGATTTCGGGCCGGGGATCGGTGTGCGCACGATCCGGCGCTGTTCCGGTTGCGACATGACCACCGCCGTCAGAACTCGATGTTGTGCATGACGTGCTTGATCCGGGTGTAGTCCTCCAGCCCGTACAGCGACAGGTCCTTGCCGTAGCCGGAGTGCTTGAACCCGCCGTGCGGCATCTCGGCCACCAGCGGGATGTGCGCGTTGACCCAGACGCAGCCGAAGTCCAGCCGCCGCGACACCCGCATGGCCCTGCCGTGGTCGCGCGTCCACACCGACGACGCCAGCCCGAACTCGACGTCGTTGGCCCAGCGGACCGCCTCGTCCTCGTCGGTGAACCGCTGCACGGTGATCACCGGACCGAACACCTCGTTCTGGATGGCCTCGTCGTCCTGCCGCATGTCGGCGACCACCGTCGGCTGCCAGAAGTAGCCCCGGATGCCCTGCCGGCTGCCACCGGTCAGCACCCGGGCGTGGTCGGGCAGCCGGTCCAGGAAGCCGCCGACCCGCTCCAGCTGGTTGGCGTTGTTCAACGGTCCGTAGAGGACGTCCGGGTCGTCCGGCATGCCGGTCTTGGTGTTCCTGGCCTGTTCGGCCAGTGCCTCGGCCAGGTCGTCGGCGATGCCCGGCGCGGCGAGCACCCTGGTGGCCGCCGTGCAGTCCTGGCCGGCGTTGAAGTAGCCGGCGACCGCGATGTTCTCCGCCGCGAACTCCACGTCGGCGTCGTCGAACACGATCACCGGCGCCTTGCCGCCCAGTTCCAGGTGCGCCCGCTTGAGATCCTTGGCCGCCGCCTCGGCCACCTCGTAGCCGGCGCGGCTGGACCCGGTGATCGACACCATCGCCGGGATCTTGTGCGACACCACGGCCCGGCCGGTGTCCCGGTCACCGCAGACGACGTTGAACACGCCGGGCGGCAGGAACTCCGCGGCCGCCTCGGCCATCATCACGGCACTCACCGGGGTGGTGTCGGACGGCTTGAGCACGACGCAGTTGCCGGCGGCCAGCGCGGGCATGACCTTCCAGATCGCCATCATCATCGGGTAGTTCCACGGCGCGACCTGACCGATGACGCCCACCGGCTCGCGGCGGATGTAAGAGGTGTGCCCGGCCAGGTACTCCCCGGCGCTGCGGCCCTCCAGCAGCCGCGCGGCACCGGCGAAGAACCGGATCTGGTCGACGCTCGGCGGGATCTCCTCGGTGCGGGTCAGCTCCAGCGGCTTGCCGGTGTTCTGCGACTCCGCCGCGACGAACTCGTCGGCCCGCGTCTCCATCACGTCGGCGAGCTTGAGCAGTGCCCGCTGCCGGTCGGAGGGGGTGCTGTCCCGCCAGCTCTCGAACGCGCCGGCAGCGGCCCGGTAGGCGGTGTCGACGTCCGCTGTGGACGACAGCGGCGCCGAGCCGAACACGTCACCGCTGGTCGGGTCGACCAGGTCGAGGATGCGACCGTCGGCCGCGTCGACCAGCCTGCCGTCGATGAAGTTCTGGACGGTTTTCACTCAGGAGCCCTCCGCGATCTGGGCGACCTCGGAGGTCGCCGGGGTGGACGGTTCGGTCGGGGTGATACGCCGGTACGGCCGGGCCAGCACGAAGTACACGCCGCCGATGAGCAGCAGCACGACCATCACCATCAGCGTGATCCAGTCGAAGTTGAACAGGCTGCCGCGCGGGCTGCTCAGGCCGGACGGCCAGATGATGTTGAGCAGCATCAGCGCCAGGTAGGCGGCGCCCAGGATGCTGACCGGCCACCCCCACCGGCCCAGCCGGAACGACCCGGCCGGTTTCCAGCCCCGGGCCCTGGCGATCATCGAGCCGATGACGGTGAGCAGGAACGACAGGTAGATACCGGACACGCCGAACGACACCAGCAGGGTCAGGGCGTTGACCCCGGCGGGTAGTTCGAACCACAGGATGTGCACGTTGCGCGACGGGTTCACGTTGACCAGCAACGTGAACAGGATCGGCACCAGCGCACCGATCGCGATGGCGTTGACCGGCGTGTGGAACCGCTTGGACACCGTGCTCAGCCACCCGCTGGCCGGCAGCACCTTGTCCCGCGCGTAGGAGTACATCAACCGCGATCCTGCACCCTGGACCGCCGTGCCGCAGGAGAAGAACGCGATGCACACCACGACCAGGAACACGTCCTGCACCCACGACGGGAGTTGGCCCAGGATCGCCGGCACGCCACCGTCGAACGACGCCGCGTTGGCGTAACCCTTGGCCGAGGACGGCATGGCCAGCAGCAGGCCGATGACCAGGACGGCCGACGCCACCCCGCCGTAGAGCAGGGCCGAGCGCATCGCCCTGGGCACCGCGCGGGACGCCGACTTGGTCTCCTCGGCGATGTCGCCCGCCGACTCGAAGCCGTAGAAGATGTAGGCGTGCGCGAGGATCGCGACGAGCGCGGCGCCGGTCAGCCAGTGGCCGCCGAAGTCCACGCCCAGCGGGTTGGAGCCGGCGTGCTCCGCGCCCTGCGAGGAGAACAGGAAACCGAACCCGTGGTGGAAGCCTGCGATGCCGAGCGCGATGGCGACGCCGAACGTGCCGATGGTCTCGACGAAGAAGCCGAGCCGGGAGATGCGGCCCATCAGCTTGGCACCCACGGTGTTCATCAGCGTCTGGATCAGGATGAGCACGATGGTGACGACCAGGATGGTGCTGTGCTTGGTGCCGTCCAGGTGGGTGCCGAACAGGTTGTTCAGCAGCGAGGTGAAGTAGCTGACCACACCGGTGTCGACGCTGGCCACGGTGACGAGCAGGGCCAGCCCGTAGATCCACCCGACCCACCAGCCGAACCGGGGTCCGACGGTCCGCCTGCCGTACTGGTAGAGCGCGCCCGCGATGGGGTAGTGGCTGGCCAGTTCACCGAACACCAGGGCGACCAGCAGCATGAAGCCGACCACCGGGATCATCAGCCACAGATAGCGCGGCCCGGCCGTGCCGACTCCGAGCACGAACAGTGAGTACACGCCGACCATCGGCGACAGGTAGGCGAAGGCGACGCTGAAGTTGTCGAACAGACCCAACACCCGGCGGAGTTCCTGGTGGTAGCCCAACCGCTCCAGATGGGCCGCGTCGTCCTGCGCGGTCGTCGAGCTGGTGGTGTCGGTCATGGCCGCCTCCTTGCGGTGCCCGAATCCCGAAATCATGTACTCTTAAATGTATTAGTGTCAAGGCCGCGACAGGGGACGCTATGACGACAGCACCGGCCGCATCAGGTCTGACGACGGCGGCCGTGCGCGCCATTGCCGCACTCGGCAACGTCCAGTCCGGCCGGGCCGACCAGATCGCGGACCGGCTGGCCGAGGCCATCCGGCTCGGCCTGCTCGCCCCCGGTGAGCGCCTGCCGGCCGAGGCCGTGCTGTCCGACCAGCTCGGCGTGGCCACGCTGACCCTGCGGGAGGCGCTGGCCATCCTGCGGGACCGGGGCCTGGTCGTCACCCGGCGCGGCCGGGCCGGCGGCAGTTTCGTCGCCCGGCCGTCCAGCGGCGCCCTGAGCCGGTCCGGCCTGGCCAGCCTGACCGTCCGCCAGCTGCGTGAGCTCGGCGACCGGCGGCAGGCCGTGCTCGGCACCTCGGCCGCGCTGGCCGCACGGCGGGCCGCCCGGCTGGAGATCGCCGCGCTGCGCAGGCGGGTCGACCGGCTGGCCTCGGCGACCACCCCGGGCGAACGGCGGCGCGCGGACAGCGAGTTCGGCATCGAGGTCGCCGCGGCGGCCCAGGCACCCCGGCTGACCCAGGGTGAGGCGAACCTGCGGGCCGAACTCGGCGACCTGGTGTGGGTGCTGCTCAGCGACGACGAGCACGCCGAGGCCGTCGCGACCCGCCAGGCCCTGGTCGACGCCGTCGCCGACGGCCAACCGGACCGGGCGCGGCAGCTCGCCGAGCAGCACATCGCGCACGAGACCGAACTGCTCATGCAGTGGCGGATCGACCTGTACCGGTCCGAGGGTGAGCACCTGGCGTCCGCCGACCGGATCTGGTCGGCGCTGGCCGACGATGTCGAGCGGATCCTGGCCGCCCTGCGGGCGACCGCGGCCGAGTACCAGGCGTCGGTCACCGGCAGTGCCGATGACTACACGCTCGCCGACCTGGCCGCCCTGCGTCCGCGCATCCACGCCACCCTGGCGGAGTTCAGCGACCTGGCCGTGGGCACCGGGATCGTCACCGCGCCCGGCGTGGTGGCCGACGCGCCGTACTGGCTGGAGTGGTGGTGGCGGCAGGTCGACGGCACGCCCGAGGCGCTGCGGGTCAACCTCGACCCGAGCGGGCCGGACTTCTTCGACTACACCACGGAGGAGTGGTTCGACGTGCCGATCCGCGGCCGGCGCGAGCACGTCGCCGGCCCCTACGTCGACTACGCGTGCACCAACCAGTACACGTACACGCTGTCCGTGCCGGTGTACGACGGTGACCGGCCGCTGGGCATCGCGGCCATGGACGTGCTGTCCGACAATGTCGAACGCCGGATCATGCCGGCGCTGTGTGCCGGTCCGGCGCCGCTGGCCCTGCTCAACGCCAGCGGCAGGGTGATCGCGGCCAGCAGGGCCGAACCCGCGCCGGGTGCCCAGTTGGCCAGGCGGCGGGGCCGGGCGGTGGCCAGGTCGGCGGCGCTGGCCAGGCTGTGCGACCTGACCGGCTGGACCCTGGTCACGCTGCCGCGCGCCACCCGGCAGCGCCCGGACTGAAAGTCGTCGGGAACCTTCCGGCTCCGCCTCGCCTCCTGCAGTGCAGGGACACCATGAGGGAGGCAACCGTGACGACTGTCGAGTGCCCGGCCGTGCCCGGGGTACGGCACAGCTGCGTCGAGACCGCCGGCCTGCGCTGGCACGTGGCGGAGGCCGGTTCCGGGCAGCCGGTGCTGCTCCTGCACAGTTGGCCGCAGCACTGGTGGGCGTGGCGCAAGGTCATCCCGCTGCTCGGCCCCGACCACCACGTGATCTGCCCCGACCTGCGCGGTTTCGGCTGGACCGACGCGCCCCGCACCGGGTACGGCACGCAGGCCCTGGTCGACGACGTGCTCGCGCTGCTGGACGCCCTGGGCCTGGACCGGGTGACGGTGGTGGGGCACGACGTCGGCGGGCGGATCGGGTTCCAGCTCGCGCTGCGCGCACCGGACCGGGTGCGGCGCCTGGTCACGCTCAACGCCGCCCACCCGTACTGGACCGCCAGGACCATGGGCCTGGCCGGTGCCGCCCGGTTCTGGTGGACGCCGCTGGTGGAGACACCGCTGGTCGGGCGATGGCTGGTGCGGTTCGTGGTTCGGTTGTACTTCCACCTCGGCGCCGACCGGGGCGTGCTGTCCGAGGCAGAAGTGGCCGAATACGTCGCCCGCATGCGGGAACCGGCGCGGGCGCGGGCCAGCGAACGCCTCATGTACGAGTTCGCCTACCGCGAGATCGTGCCCGCCCTGCTCGGCCGGGGCCGTGAGCGTCGGCTCACCGTGCCCACCCTGATGCTGGCCGGCGAACGCGACCCGCACCTGTCGCCGAAGTCGCTGGGCGGCTGGGAGCCGCACGCCGACGAGCTGACCCTGCGGATCGTCCCGGACGCCGGCCACCTGCTGGCCGAGCAGTGTCCCGACCTCGTGGCCGACGCGATCCGCGGCTTCGCCGGCAGTTAGCGTCGGAGGCGATGGCACCGGACACGCAACTCACCGCCCTGGTGGTGGCCGCGCAGCGCGGTGACACCAGGGCGATGAACGCGCTCCTGGACCGGCTCGTGCCGTTCGTCGGCCGGCTGTGCGGCCCGATCGCGTTGGACGACGGCCCGGACGCCGTGCAGGAGACGCTGACCACGGTGTTCCGGCAGTTGCCGCGGCTGCGTGATCCGGCGGCGCTGTTCGGCTGGGTGCGGGTCATCGCGGTGCGTGAGGCCGTGCGGATCGCGTCCCGGGAGCCGCACGTCGCCCTGTCCGACCTGCCGGCACCTGGCGATCCGCAACTCGCCACCGACATCCGCGACGTGCTGGACCGGCTTTCGCCCGAGCACCGGGCGATCCTGGTGCTGCGTGACCTGGAGGGCCTGGACGAGCGGACGGTGAGCGAGCTGCTGTCGGTCGAGATCGGCACGGTGAAGTCGCGGCTGCACCGGGCGCGCGGCAACTTCCGGAAGGCGTGGTCACGATGAGCGGAAGTTGGCCGGTCGCGGACCTCGACCCGGTCCGCAGGTTGCGGGTGCTGGCGGGGGCGAATCCGGGCGCGATGTTCGGCGAGACGGTGCTCGACGCGGACGTCGAGCGCGTGTGGACGGTGGCGTCCGACCTGGAGGTCGAACTGCCCCGGCTGATCCACGACATCCGCTCGGCCCGTGTCACGGGTCGCTCCGGTGACCGCCTGGAGTTGCTGGCCGTGGGCACGTTCGGCCAGCGTGCCCGGTTCGACGTCGACCTGCGGCCCGGCTGGTGCTGGATGCAGAGCCGGTTCCTGATCGGCGGCCTGGCCGCGGTCGCGGACGGCACGGGCACGCGGGTGGCGTTCCTCGGTGGACTGCGGCTACCCGGCGTGCGTGTGCTGCGGCCTGCCATGCGCCCGTTGGTCGCCGGTGTGCTGCGCCGGCTGGCCGCCGACGTCGGGTGAACTGTCGGGGTCGCCTGCTAGGCAGTGGTCATGACGACCGTGGTGTTGTTCCACTCGGTGCTCGGGCGGCGGCCCGCCGTGCTGGCGACCGGTGAGGCGCTGCGCGCTGCCGGCCATGAGGTGACCGTGCCCGACCTGTACGACGGCGAGGTCTTCGACGACATGAACGTCGCGGTCGGCCACTACGAAGGCATCGGCGTGCCCGAGATGATCCGGCGCACCGAGGCGGCGGTGGCGGACCTGCCGGCGGACGTGGTGTACGCGGGCTTCTCCAACGGTGGCGTGTCGGCGGAGTACCTGGCGGCCAGCCGGCCGGGGGCGCGCGGTGCGCTGTTGCTGCATGCGGCGATTCCGTTGCCAGCGTTGGGAATTCCGGCGTGGCCGGCCGGCCTGCCGGCGCAGGTGCACTACGCGTCGGCCGATCCGTGGCGGTCCGCCGACGGGGTGGACCTGTTGGCGGAGAGCGTGCGCGCGGCAGGTGGCCGGTTCGAGTTCTTCGAGTACCCGGTCACCGGCCACCTGTTCGCCGATCCCGGCATGCCCGAGTACGACGAGAAGTCGGCCGCGTTGCTGCTGGAGCGCATGCTGAAGTTCCTCGGCGAGGTCTAGCCGACGGCGGCGCAGAGCTGATCGACGGTGTCGTCGACCGGGGTGCCCGCGGTGTCCAGCACGACGTGCGGGCGGTCCCACGGTTCGTAGTCGCGGTCCACGACCTGTTGCCACGTGGGCAGGTGCAGGTTCGGGATGTCGACCGTGCGGGACGTGACGCGGCGCCGGTGTTCCGCCGTATCGGAACAGATCAGTTCCACCTCGACCAGGCGGACGCCTGCCGAGCAGGCCAGTGCCTGCCAGGCGTCGCGGGTGATCTTCATCGGGTTGACGCAGTCGGCGAACACGTCCGTGCCCTGCTTGAGCAGGTCGCGCGCGACGGCGTAGGCCACCTCGTAGCCCAGACCCCACTCGACGGCCTGGTTCAGCCCGTTGTCCCCGTTGGTCTCGGACTCCTTGATGGCCTGCTCGATGGTGTCGATGCGCACGTAGGCCGCACCGAGCCGCCCGGCCGCCTGCTTGGCCACCGTCGACTTGCCGGTCGCCGGAAGCCCACCGAGCACGACCAGTGTGGTTTCCATGGCCCCGCATCGTAGGGCGTCAGTCCGACCGTCGATCGCCGATGATCAGGCGGAGCCGCTTGTCGAGCATATGAACCTCCACGACGCACAGGGTGTCGCCGGAGTCCTGGTCAGCTGTGGGGGAGAGCGCGAACCAGCACAGCAGGTTGGTGGAGCTGTAGCCCTTCGTGTGGTAGCCCTGGTGCGGGCCGCGCCGGAGGACGTGTGCTCGGAAGGAGAAATGACCGGGCAGCGCTGACGCCGACACAGCCCGCCGGTTCTTCACGTTGTCGCTCAGTTTCCGCATGGCCAGGTCGCTGTCCAGCAGGAGTCCCCGTCGATACGTGGGACGGTGGAACCAGCAGAACGCGCGTGGCGCAGGCTGGAACGTACCGCTGAACGTCCACGGCTGGTCGAGCTGGATCCGCCCGGGACGCGGGCTGTCCAACGCGAGTGTGCTGCCCTTCTTGCCGAACAGCAGCGGTTGCAGGCCGTGGTCGGCCGGCGGCGGTGGCGCGGAGTGGAAGTCGGCCACCGTCTGCTCGGCCAGTGTGGCCAGCGCCACGACCAATGCCAGGACCGCCACCGTGTCCGCGTAGCCGCGCGGCAGGAACGTGGCCAGGCGGCCGACCGGTCCGGTGTCGGATTCGATCTTGTGTCGGGTGACCTCCGGATCCCGGCTCGCCACCAGCTCACGTAACAGCACCCGGACGAACTCGACATCGGCCCTGGTCAGCTTCCCGTCCAGTTCCGCCAGCAGCTTCCCCGACTCCCGCTGGGCAGGCGCGCCGAGCGGATTCCGGCACACCGGACACAGGTCGCCGGTTCCGGGTGTGGCCGCCAGACCGCGTACGTGGTCGGCGTCGTCCAGGCTCGACAGCGGGATGATGACCCCCGAGACGGACACCGTGCCGCACCGGTCGCATCTGACCGGAGTCCCCATCGCAGCCTCCATCGCCGCCCGGAAGCCGTCCGGACACCATCCGGTATCCGGCCCACCCGCTACCGTAGCGACATGAATCACGCCGGCACGTCATCCTGGCTGATCCAGCAGGGCACGTCCTACCTGGTCGACGTCGCCCTCTACGTCCGCGACGCGCTCGCCCTCTCCGTCACCACGGAGCCGGACATCCCACTGCTCACCCCGTCCGTTCCGGTGAGCGTGCCGGCCGGCGTGGACCGGGCCGCCGTGGCCGAGCAGTGGCCGGGCTGGTGGGCCGATGTCCTGACCGCCGCCGAGGTCGGCCACTACGCCGGCCCGGTACGCCCGGCCGTCGACGACGCCGTGTCCGCCTTCGAGCCGGAGTTCGGCCGCTACTACAGCAAGGTGCAGACCCAACCCGTGGACATCGGTGACCTCGTTCGCGCCACGGAAGCGGAACTCGGTCGGCCGGCTCGACCGTTCCGGTTGGTGGTGACGGAACTGACCGTGGCGGGTTCTCTGTGCCACCGCGTCACTCCGGAACACGTTCTGATGTCTACGGAGTTCGTCCAGGACGCACCCCGCAGGGACGCCGCCCTCCGCAAGGTCATCGCCGGCCTCGCGTGACCCGTGACGCCCTGGTCGCCGCCCTGGCCGACCTGGTCGCGCCACCGGACGTCCGCCGCGTCGCCGTCGACGGCCCGGACGCGGCCGGCAAGACCATGCTCGCCGACGAACTCGCCGATCGGTTGTCCGCCCGCCGAACGGTGATCCGCGCCGGCATCGACGGCTTCCACCAGCCCCGAGCGGTCCGCACGCGCCGGGGCAGTCTGTCCCCGGAGGGCTGCTACCGCGACACCTTCGACTACCCGGCCGTCCGGCGTTCCGTGCTCGACCCGCTGGGCCCGACCGGCGACCGCCGCTACCGCACCGCCGTGTTCGACCACACCACCGACCAACCGGTCGACGAACCGCCGCGAACCGCACCCGCTGACGCGCTACTGATCTTCGACGGCGTGTTCCTGCTCCGCCCGGAGCTCAGAAAGCACTGGGACATCACGATTTTCCTCGACGTCGCCGAGGACGAGACGCTGCGCAGAGCACTGGTCAGGGATGCCGCCGCGATGGGCGGTCCGGACGAGGTACGGGAGCGCTACCGGCAGCGCTACCTGCCCGCCCAGCGCCTCTACCGCGCCGACGCCGACCCGGAACGGGCCGCCGACGTGGTGATCAGGAACGATCGCCCCGCCGAACCCGTCGTGGTGCGGTGGCCCGGGCTGACCCCGTCCAGCAACACCGCCAGACCGGCCTCGAACGTCTCGTCGACGCGCTGCTCCCACGTGCCGGTCGTGTCCGAACCGAGCCGCACCGACGCGGGGAAGCGCTCGGCGAAGTCGGGTGCCACCTCGGCCAACCGCGCCGACCGGCTCGCCCACCAGTCCTGATCGGACACTCCGGTGGCGGTGGCGGCCTGCCGTGACTCGGCCACCGTCTGGGCCGCGCCGCGCACGTAGTTGAACAGCAGGCTCACGATGCCCCGCCGCACCCCGGCCGGCAGCCCGGTGCCGTCGAGGATGCCGGCCACCGTCTCCAGCACCGCCTGTTCGTGTGGACCCAGCACCGGCCGGGCGAACGACACCTGCACCACCCACGGGTGCCGGACGTAGAAGTCGCGCAGCTCGCCGGCCCACGACGTGACGGCCGCCCGCCAGCGGCCCCGGTCGTGGTCGTGGGTCAGTTCGGCGTGTACCCGGTCGTACATCAGATCGATCAGTTCCGCCTTGCCCGGCACGTACGTGTAGAGCGCCATCGACGAGCAGCCGAGCCGCTCGGCCACCGTGCGCATCGACAGCCCGGCCATGGTGTCCGCGTCGGCCACGGCGATCCCGGCGAGCACGACGGTGTCGGCGGTCAGCGCCGGCCTGGGTCCCGGCCGCACGCCCCGGCTCTCCGGCTCGGCCCACAGCAGGGCCATGGTCACGGCCGCGTCGCCCTGACCGGCGATGATGCCCACGCCGCCATCTCCTTATACCCTACGGTATTGTTTCCCGGCAACATCACTTTACGGCATACGGAGATGGCTGTGACCGATGCGACGCTGCACGACGGAAGCCGTATCGACCTGGTGATTCGCGGCTCCGGACCGACCGTCCTGCTCACCGTCAACCCGGTGCCCTCGGTCGGCGACAAGGCGGACGAACTGCGGAGGTGGGGCGTCGACCCGGAACTGGGCGCCAAGCTCGTCGACGCTCTCGCCGGCACGTTCCGCGTGGTCGCCTTCGACTACGAGGGCCACGTCCTGGCCGAGCCCAAGTCCGACACGCTGACCCCGGACACCATCGCGGCCGACATCCTCGCCGTCGCCGACGCGGCAGGCGCCGACACGTTCGCCTACTACGGCTACTCCTGGCTGGCGCTCAACGGCCTGCAACTGGCCATCCGCACCGACCGCCTCACCGCCCTGGCGATGGGCGGCTTCCCGCCGATCGGCGGCCCGTACGCCGAGATGCTCGCGGTCACCCTCGCCACCCACGACATGTCCGCGCGCTCCGTCCCGGACGTGGGCCTGTCCGAACCGGTGACCAGGCAGTTCGTCACCCTCTACCAGGCGCTGACGGGCTTCGACGACCGCTCGGTCCGGCCGGCCATCACCTGTCCCCGCCTGTGTTTCGTCGGCTCGGCCGACCGGATCGCCTACGACGAGCGGTGGGGCGGGGTCACGGTGGACATCGCGGGCGCGACGGTGGCGAACCGGGCCGAGTTGACGGCGGCCGGCTGGGACGTCCGGGTCCTGGACGGCCTCGACCACACCCAGGCCATGCAGCCGGACAACGTCCTGCCCGTGCTGCGCCCCTGGCTCGTCGAGCACGTGGGCACATGACCGTGACGGACAATGGCGAACCCGGCTACGCGGACCGCATGCGCATCCGCGCCGAGGTGGCGGCCAACGGGGTGGATGCGTTGCTGCGCCTGGAAGAACTCTGCGCGCGGCGCGCCTGCCGCGCGTGGCAGGCCAGGTTCCCGCACGACGACGAGCCGATGGCGTTGCTGACCCAGGCACTCCGCGACCGTGACCCGGCACTGACCCGGGCCCTGAACGCCCTGCACACCAAGCTGGACGACGCCATGGAACCGGACGCGTTCACCGCCGTGTACGCGGGCTTCGCCTGCCTGACCACCGCGCGGCACGCCGTGGCGGGCGAGATCCACGACCGGCGCGCCGCCACCGGTGAGATCGAGGTGCCGCCCACCGAGTGGACGCCGTGCTACCTGGCCAGTCTCGCCGAGGCAGGCGGAGCCACCTGGGAGCCGGACACCGACACGGCCGCCCGCCGCGCCTACTGGCGGTGGTACCTGGACACGGCGGCGACCGTTACCGCGTAGCGCCGACGCTGTCGACGATGGCCTTGGCCAGGATCGCGGTGTTGTCCATGATGGTGCCCGGCGCGCCGATCTTGCTGGCCTTGGTCCGGACCTCACGTTCACCGATCATCACCAGGCTGGTCCGGTCGAAGATCCACTCGTAGCGCGTGGCCTGGCTGGACCTGCTGACCGCGATGCCGTGCCGCCCGGCCGCGTCCACGGCGTCGGACTCCACCTGCACGCCCGGGATCAGCGCCGCCGCCCGGTACAGCGCCGCGCTGACCGCGGGGGGCGGCACCGAATCGCGCAGCAGGTCGCCGATCGTGGTGAACGCCTGCGAGTCCGGGTCCGAGCCGTGCCCCTGCTCCTGGAGGTAGATCGTGGCCAGCAGGGTCTGCGGGTCGGTGGGCAGGCCGGCCAGCAGCCGATAGGACGGGTAGTTGAGGTCGCCGCCGTACGGACAGGTCACGCCGGGCTGACCGCGCTCGCTCAGGTCGGCGTCCTGGCCGCCCTCGCGCAGCAGGCCGTGCCGGCACAGGTCGGCCACGGGCAGCCAGGACTGCCGGATGTCCGCCGGTGCCGCTCCCGGACCGGTCGTGGCGCCCTCCTTCGTCTCGACGTACTCGAACTGGTCGTCCCGCACGACAGGCGTCGACTGCTTGCCGGCCGCGGAGGCGACCTGGGCCAGCAACGTGACCGCCCGGGGGTTGGTCGGCGCGTGGGGAACGGGCACAGCCACCGCGCTGGCGGGCGCGGTGGAGTGGTGCATGGACACGGTGACCAGGCCGACCACCGCGGCGGTGGCCACCGCGAGCACCGGCACCACCCACGCCGGGGTCCGGCGGCGTTTCGGCACGTCGGCGCCGATGCCGGCCAGCACACGGGCGCGGAGCACTTCGTGCCGGCCGCGCGGGAGGTCCCGCTCGGCCGGGGCGGGCAGCAGCCGGGTGAGGTCGTCGGGATTCATCGGTGCGCCTTTCTGATCGGATCGCCGGCCAGCTCGTCCTCGGCGAGCGAACGCAACCGGGTGCGGGCGCGGGACAGCCGGGAGCGGACCGTGCCGACCGGCACCCGCAGCGCCCGGGCCGCCGTCGCGTAGTCCAGCCCCGACCACACGCACAGCACGAACACCTCGCGTTCGGCCCGCCGCAGCCGGTCCAGCACCAGCCGCACGGCGGCCAGCCGGCGGGCGTCGTCCAACCGGCCGGCCAGCTCGTCGGCGAAGTCGGGTGCGCTGCCCGCGGTGGGCAGCCTGCGCAGCGCCTCGCGGTGCCGGCGACCGGCCCGGGCGGTGTTCCGGGTGACGTTCGTGGCTATCCCCAACAGCCACGGCAGCGTCGACCCACCGTCCGGTTCGAGGCGCTCGCGCCGGCGCCACGCCTCCAGGAACGTCAACGAGACGACGTCCTCGGCCACCGACCAGTCACCGGTGAGCCGGAAGGCGTGGTTGTAGACGGCCCTGGCGTGCGCGTCGAACAGCTCCCCGAACGCGTGCTGGTCGCCGGCACGGATGCGCGCCCGCAGGTTGGTGTGCACGCCGTGTCCTGTCCGCGCTCAGCGCCGAGTTCCTGTGATGCCCGTCACAGGAAGCCAAGCAGGGTCGAGTAGAAGGCGGCAGGCTGCTCCAGCCAGGGCACGTGTCCGGCGTCCGGCAGCGTCACCCTGGTCACCGACGGCAGGGCCTGGTGCAGGGAGTCGACGGCCCAGCGCGGGCGGATGTCGTGGGCGCCGTCGACGATCAGCGTCGGCACCGGCAGTTCCCGGCAGGCCGCCGCGAGCTCGTCCTCCCGCCACTCGGTCCTGTCCGACGCGTTGATCGCGGCGTTGCACTCGTAGTTGACGTCGAACCACGGCGTGGCCATGCGTTCCGCGAGGTCCATCGCCCTGTCCCGGTCGGCGAAGTCGGCCGACCACCGCAGCACGGCCTCCTCGCGGGTCTTCGCGGCCGGGCGCGGCCTGCCTGCCATGCGGGCCTCGATGGCCTGCTCGTAGACCGGGTGCCAGGACCGGCCGAGCCCGACGCCGGACACGTAGACGAGCCTGCTGACCCGGTCCGGATGATCCAGGGCGTAGCGCAGCGCCAACTGCGCGCCCCAGGAGTGGCCCAGCAGCGCCATGCGGTCCAGGCCGTGGTGCCGCCGCACCGCGTCCAGATCCGCCGCCGTGCGGGCCATCGAGTAGGGGCCGCGCCGCTCGGAACGCCCGCAGCCGCGCTGGTCCCAGCGGATCACCCGCACGTGGCCGGCCAGCGCGTCGGCCACGTCACCGAACATGTCCCACAGTCCTGGCCCGCCGTGGCAGGTCACCACCGGCTCGCCGTGGCCGATTTCCGTTGTCCACAAACGGCATCCGTCGTCGGACTCGAGTTGATCCACGCCGCCAGTATCAGCGGGGCGGCAGGTCGAGGTGCAGCCGGTGGGCGACGCCGTCGAGCAGCACGGACAGGCCGTGCAGGAACCGTTCGCGCTCGGTCAGCTCGCCGATCAGCCGGGGGAACGCGTCGCGCGGGTCGGCGCCGTCGAACAGCGCCAGTGTCTGCGGGAACTCGCCGGTGGCCATCAGCGTCTCGCCGAACCGGATGGCTTCCTCGATCGTCTGCTCGTCCATGGCCGGCTCGCCCGCGGAGCGGATCTCGGCCGAGCGCATCGCGTTGCCGTGCACGTAGTCGTCGACCCAGGCCAGCAGCGCGAACTTGTCCGGCGCGTCCAGGCCGGTGTCGGCGATCGCGGCCAGCGACTGCTCGAAGTGCCGGGCCGCGTTCGGTCCGGCCGGCGCGTTCCGCAGCGAGTGCAGCGCCCACGGGTGGCGGATCAGCACGTCCCAGGTGCGCGTCGCGACGGCGGTGAGGGCGTCGTACCAGTGGCTCGGGAACTCGTCGGCCGGGATCAGCACCTCGGCCATGATCGCGTCGTCCATCAGCGCGACGAGTTCGTCCTTGGTGCGGACGTAGTAGTAGAGCGTCATGGTGCCGGCGCCCAGCTCACCGGCGATCCGGCGCATCGACACGGCGGCGAAGCCCTCGGAATCGGCGATGGCCAGCGCGGTGGCCGCGATCTGGTCGCGGGTGAACTTGGGGCGCCGGGTACCGGGCTCCGGCCGGGTCCAGATCAGCCCCGAATTCTCGACGCTTGCCATTCGTACACTGTACCGCTAACGTTGTTGGTACACGGTACGACTAGCCGTCCGTGACACGAACAGGGGAGGCGTCATGACAGACGTGCTGATCGCCGGGGCCGGGCCGACCGGGCTCGTCCTGGCCTGCGAACTCGCCGCCCGGGGGGTCGGCGTCCGCATCATCGACCGGGCCGACCGGTTCTTCGGCGGTTCGCGGGCCGACGGCATCCAGCCCAGGACCATGGAGGTCTTCGCCGACATCGGCATCATCGACCGGATCGTGGCCGGCGGTGACCTCGGCACACTGATGCGCTTCTACCAGGCCGACGAGGTCGTCTGGGAGGGCTCGATGAGCGAGGCGGTCGACCCGACGCCGTCCACGCCGTACCCGAACATCTGGTTCGTGCCCCAGTTCCGGACCGAGGAGATCCTCCGTGACCGGCTCGCCGAGTTCGGCGCGCACGTGGAACTGGCCACCGAACTGGTCGACTTCACCCAGGACGCCGACGGCGTGACCGCGACCCTGGCCGTCGGCGGCGGCACCGAGTCGGTGCGGGCGGACTACCTGGTGGGTGCGGACGGCGGGGCGAGCACGGTCCGCAAGCGCCTGGGCATCCCGTTCCCCGGCGAGACCGACGAGTCCACCACCATGCTGTTCGCCGACGCCTGGGTGGACGGCATCACCCACGACCACGGCAGGCTCTGGCAGATCGGCGAGGTGGGCGTCTCGGTGATGCCGATGGCCGGTACCGAGCAGTTCATCGTGGTCGCCCGGCCGCCGGAGAACCCGGACGAGCCGATCCTGGACTACCTGCGGCGGATGGTCGTCGAGGCGTCCGGTCACGACGACTTCGTGGTCCGCGAGGTCACCTGGCACACCACATGGCGGCCCAACACCCGGCTGGCCGACCGGTTCCGCGACGGCCGCGTCTTCCTGGCCGGCGACGCCGGGCACGTGCACCCGCCGACCGGCGGCCAGGGCATGAACACCGGCATCCAGGACGGCTACAACCTCGGCTGGAAGCTGGCCGAAACCCTGGCCGGCGGGTCGGACGTGTTGCTGGACAGCTACGAGCCGGAACGGAAGGCCGCCGCGCGACGCGCCCTGGACCTCAGCACGGCGCTGCTGGAGAAGCACCGGCGCGGCGACGAGGACGCCCACGTGCGCGGGCCCGAGGTGCACGGGTTCACGCTGAACTACCGGGACGACGTGCTGTCCCGCGACGACCGTCCGGAGCCCGGCGCGGTCCGGGCGGGCGACCGGGCACCGGATTCACCGGTGACCGTCGACGGCAAGCCGGGCACGCTGTTCGACGTGTTCCGTGGTCCACATTGGACATTGTTGGCGTTCGGTGCCGCACCGGAGGTGGCGCTGCCCGGCGTCGTGGTGTTCGCGGACACCGAGGGAGCGGCGCGTGCCGGGTACGACATGGCAGAGGGCACGCTGGTGCTGGTCCGCCCGGACGGTTACGTCGGCCTGGTCACCGACGACGTCGACCAGGTGACGGAGTACTGGAACGCGCTGCACGGCACACCGGCGCGTGTCTGACCCGGTCACTACGCTTCCGCCACATGGCAGGGGCTGCGAAGGGGATAGGCCGGCGCGAACTGACCGCCGCGTTGTTCGCCCGGCAACTGCTGCGCCGCGACCACGGTTCGTCGACCGTGGCCGCGGTGCGGCGGTTGGTGGCGTTGCAGGCCCAGTACTCGCCGTCGCCGCACCTCGCACTGCACGCCCGCCTGCCTGAGTTCCACCAGGGTGATCTGGAGGACGCGCTGGTGGCCGGCGACGTGGTGAAGGCGACCCTGATGCGGGGCACGCTGCACATCGTCGCCGGAAGCGACTACGGACACTTCGCCTCGGCGTGGCGGCGGCCGTCGCTGATCGAGTTCCGCCGCCGGTACACGGACGTCGACGAGGACGCCGTGGTGGCGGGCCTGCGTGAGTTCGCCACCGAACCGCGATCGGCCCAGGAACTGAAGGACCACGTCCGAGACCTCACCGGCGGCCAGGTGCGCGCGGCCGACCTGCTGCACTACGCGCGCGCGGCGGTCCCGCTGACCCACGTGGCGCCGTCCGGGCACTGGCGGGCCCACGGCAAGCCGAGAATGGTGCTGTGGCAGGGGGAGCTGGCGCCGGAAGCGGCCGCGACGGTCCTGCTGGTGCGGCGGTATCTCGCGGCGTTCGGCCCGGCGAGCCGGAAGGACATCGCCCAGTTCACCTACCTGCGGATGGGACAGCTCGACCCGGCCCTGGCCGAGCTGGAGCCGCTGGTCCGCTACACCGGGCCGGACGGCACCGAGTTGCTCGACCTGCCCGACCAGCCGATGGGCACACCGGAGGCCAAGCTGCCGGTGCGGTACCTGCCGAAATGGGAGGCGGCCCTGCTGTCGCACGCCGACCGGACGCGGATCCTGCCGGCTGCCCTGTATCGCGAGGTGTACCGGGCGGTCAACGGTGAGTGCCTGGCCACGTATGTCGTCGACGGCGTGGTGGCCGGCACCTGGCGGCACAGTCGCGAGCGCGACACGGCCACGTTGCGTCTGCATGCCCTGCGGGCGACCAGGGCCAGGACCGCGTTGACGGACGAGGGCAGGCGGTTGCTGTCGTTCCTGGAACCGGAGGCGTCGCGCCAGGTCGTCGCGTTCGATTGACCGCGTCACGTAGTCCTGCCGGCGGCGCTGTGCCGGGCGGTGAACGGGTGAGTGCCTGGCGACGTAGGTCGTGGATGGTGTGGTGGCCGGCACCTGGCGGCACAGTCGCGAGCGCGACACGGCCACGTTGTACCTGCATGCGCTGCGGGCGACCAGGGCCAGGACCGCGTTGAGGGACGAGGGCAGGCGGTTGCTGTCGTTCCTGGAACCGGAGGCGTCGCGCCAGGTCGTCGCGTTCGATTGACCGCGTCACGTAGTCCTACGGATGTGACCGATCACCACAGCGGTCACGATCCTGATATGGAGAACCCGGAGCTACCGGAATATCCCGAGCCGCAGTATCCGAGGCGACTGGCGAAGCCGGCCGCCGGGGTCGTCGTGACCGTCGCCGGCGTGATCCTGGCCTGCGTGCTGATCGTGGGCGGGCTGTTCGTCGTGGGCTACATCGTGCTTTTCGTCGTTGCCATGAACGCCTTCGGGAGCAACAAATGATCAGCCGGATACGTCTCGTCATCGTCATGACCCGTCCGGCGGTCGCCGTGCTGCTCGCGACCTACGCGGCCATCGGGCTGGCGTCGACCGGCCACGGCGAGGATCACTGGCTGCTGGCCAGGGTCCTCCTGGTCGTGTTCGGTTTCCTGCTGTTCTCCGTGGCGTGCAACGACATCACGGATGCCCGGATCGACGCGGTCAACCTGGCGGGGGACCGGCGCCGGCCGCTCGTGGTGGGCGGTGCCGACGGGATCGAGATGCTCACCATCGGCATCGTGTCCGCCGCCCTGGCGCTGGTCATGGCCGCCACGCTCGGCTGGTTCGCCCTGGCCGTGGTCGCCGCCGGGCTGGCGCTGTCGGTCGGCTACTCGGTGCGGCCGGTGCGCGTCGCCGACCGGGGTGCGCTGGCCTCGCTGCTGCTGCCGGCGTGCTACGTCGCCGTGCCCTACCTGGTCGGGCACGGCCCGCTGCACCGGATGGCCGACCTGACCGTGCTGGCCGGGCTCTACGTCGGCTTCATCGGCCGGATCCTGCTCAAGGACTTTCGCGACGTCCGGGGTGACGCGCTGTTCGGCAAGCGCACCTTCCTGGTCCGGCACGGCCGTGGCCCCACGTGCGTGTTCAGCGCGATCTGCCTGGCAGCGGGCGCCGTCCTGCTGCTGGCCGGCGTCGACCATCCGACGTTCGCGCTGGTCGGCGGCTACGCGGCCGGCACGGTGGCGATGCTGGTGCTGCTGGCCGCGCTGCACACCGACCGGGGGCCGCGCCGGGACGAGCTGCTCATCTCGGCCGTGGCGATCGTCGGCCGGGGCATGCTGCTCCTGCTGCTGGCCCACCAGGAGCTCGTCACCGCTGCCTGGGCGCCGTGGGCCTACGACGGCGTGCTGGCCGCGCTGGTCGCGATCACCGCGGGTCAGGCCGTTGTCATGCTGCGTCACGGTCCCACGGCCCGCTGGACAGTAGCTCCACATAGGACTGGTGTCAACTCGAACCGTAGCGGGTAGCCACAGCACATGAATCAACTGGCGGCACAGGTGGACGGACCGGTGTTCACCGCGGACACTCCCGGGTACCAGGACGAAACCGCCGGATTCCAGACCGGCACGCGACGCGAACCCGACCTGGTGGTGGGCGCGACGAGCGCGGCCGACGTCAGCGCCGCCGTCCGGTACGCGGCGGCGCACGACCTGCCGGTGGGCGTGCAGGGCTCGGGCCATGTGCTGGCCACGTTGACCGGCGGCGTGCTGGTCACCACGTCCCGGCTGGCCGACGTGCGGGTGGACGCCGACGCCCGGACGGCCCGGTTCGGGGCCGGAGTGGCGTGGGCGGAGGTCACCCGCCGGACCGTGCCGCAGGGGTTGGCGCCGCTGTCCGGCAGCGCACCGGGGGTGTGCGCGGTGTCGTACCTGCTGGGCGGTGGGATCGGCATGATGGTGCGGAAGTACGGCTTCGCGGCCGACCACGTCCGCGCGCTCGACGTGGTCACGGCGGACGGCGAGATCCGGCACGTCACCGACTCCGAGGACGGCGACCTGTTCTGGGCGCTGCGCGGCGGCCAGGACAACTTCGGCATCGTGACGGCCGCCGAGGTGGACCTGATGCCCGAGCCGAGGATCTACGGCGGTGGACTGTTCTTCGACGCCACGCGGTACGGCGAACGCGCCCTGACGTCGTGGCGGCAGTGGACGGCCGACCAGCCGCTGGAGATGACCGGGTCGCTGGCGATGGTGCCGTTCCCGGACTCGCCGGCCGTGCCGGAACCGTTGCGCGGCAAGCACGTCGTGCACATCAGGATCGCCTACGCCGGCCACCCGGCCGACGGCGAGCGGCTGACCGAACCGCTGCGCGGGATCGGGCCCAGACTGCTGGACCACGTGCACGACATGCCCTACACCGAGTCGGGCTCCATCTCCCAACATCCCACCGATCCCATGCCGTATCACGGTTCCGGCGTGATGCTGACCGACATCGACGACGAGTTCCTGCGCGTCCTGCTGGACCAGGTCGGTCCCGGTGCCGAACACCGGCTGATCGTGGAACTGCGCCACCTCGGTGGTGCGGTCGCCCGGCCGGCCAAGGTGCCCAACGCGGTGGGGCATCGGGACGCCCGGTTCGCGTGCGGCATGCTGTCCCGGCTCGGCCCGGTCGACGCGGAAACCGCGGAACAGAGCCAGACCCAGTTGGCGACCGCGCTCCGACCGTGGACGGCGGGTCTGTGCCTGAACTTCACCGAGGGCGTGCGCACGCCCGAGGAGATCAGCACCGCCTACGACGTCGCGGGCTACCGCAGGCTCACCGAACTGAAAGCCCGGTACGACCCGAGGAACATGTTCCGGCTCAACTACAACATCCCGCCTGCGACCTGCTGACCGATGTCACCGCAGCCGGCTGGCCTCACGGGGGTCGATCGAGGTGGTGCCGTGCAGCACGGCCTCGATCACCTCGGCGCCGCGCACCACCCGGGGACCTGGCCGGTTGAAGTAGGCGGGGCCGTCCAGGACCCACACCTGGCCCGTCTGCACCGCCGGCAGTTCCGACCAGCCGTCGTGATCGGTGAGCAGCGACACCTCGGCCAGCGTCCGTTCCGGCGGGAAACCGCACGGCAGCAGCAACACCACGTCGGGTCGGGCCGCGACCAGCCGGTCCCAGTCCATCGGGTGCGTGTGCTCGCCGGCCGTGGCCAGCAGCGGAGTACCGCCCGCGTGGTCGATCTGCTCGGGCACCCAGTGGCCGGCAGGCCACAACGGGTCGAGCCACTCGATGGCGGCCACGGTGGGGCGGGGCCTGCCGGCCACCCGCGACCGCACCGCGGCCAGGCGGGCCCGCAGGTCGGTGATCTGCCGTTCCGCCACGTCGGCCGCGTCGAGCAGGTCGCCCACCTGGCGGACGCAGTCCAGCACGCCGTCGATCGTGCGGGGTTCGAGGCTGATCACGCGGATGTCGGCGTCCATCGTGCGCATCACGTCGGACACCCGCCGGTAGGACATCGCGCAGACCTCGCACAGGTCCTGGGTGAGCACGACGTCCGGCTTCAGTTCGGCCAGCATGGCCGTGTCGAGCGTGTACAGGGACGAGCCGCGGTGCTCGGCGCCGCCGACCGCGGCCGAGATCTCCCGGCTGGTCATGGCGTCCTGGTCGATCTCGCTCGTGGTCACCACGGGCACGTCGGCCACCTCACCGGGTGGCCAGTCGCACTCGTGGGTCCGCCCGACCAGATCCGGCAGCCGGCCCAGCGTGGCGACCAGGTCGGTCGCGGCGGGCAGCAGTGAGACGATCCGCACCCGCCCAGCGTAGGCGGTGCGCCCGTGTTACTCGGTACATCTTTTGTTACCATGGGATGAAACGGTCAGGGAGGTAGCCGTGTCACACGCCGTGTCCGCCGAACACGTCGAGGCCGAGGCGTGCCCGCTGCGCGAGGTGCTCGACCGGGTGAGCGGGAAGTGGAGCATCCAGATCATCGTGGCCGCGGCAGGCGGACCGATCCGGTTCACCCAACTGCGCACGGCCATCGACGGCATCAGCCGCCGCATGCTCACCCTGACCCTGCGCAACCTGGAACGTGACGGCCTGCTCACCCGCACCGTCTACCCGACGATCCCGCCCAAGGTCGAGTACACACTGACCGCCATGGCCACCGAGTTGCACACCTCACTGGTGGGCCTGACGGAGTGGGCTGAGCGACACCGCGCCGATGTCGCGGCTGCCCGCCGGGCCTATGACGACAATGGACACACCAATGTGACCGAGTGACAGGAAAGTGCCTTCTACCAACGGCTTCCGTCGTCACGCACACTGGCGTCATGGTCACGACGCAGACGAACCGATCGACCCTGTCGGCCTGGCTGTCGGTAGCCGTGCTGTGCGCCGGACAGCTGATGATCGTCATCGACCAGAACATCGTGAACGTGGCGCTGCCCACCGTGCAGCACGACCTCGGGTTCTCCTCCGCCGACCTGGTGTGGGTGGTCAACGCCTACGTGATCCCCTTCGGCGGGCTGCTCCTGCTGGCCGGCCGGCTGGGTGACCTGCTCGGCCGGCGGTCCGTGCTCCTGACCGGCATCGGCCTGTTCAGCCTGGCGTCACTGGCCTGCGGGCTGGCCACCGACCAGGGCATGCTGATCGCGTTCCGGCTGGTCCAGGGTGTCGGCGGGGCTGTCGCGTCGGCCTGCGTGCTGGGCATGATCGTCACGCTGTTCACCGGGCAGCGGGACCGCGCCCAGGCGATCGGCGCGTTCAGCTTCGCGTCGGCGGGTGGCGGCGCGCTCGGTCCGCTGCTGGGCGGCGTGTTCACCGCCGAGGTGACGTGGCACTGGATCTTCTTCGTCAACGTGCCGATCGGCGCAGCCGTCATGGTCAGCGCGCTGCGATTGCTGCGCCGGGAGAACGGCATCGGCCTGGCCCGGGGCGCGGACTACCTGGGCGCCGTGCTGGTCACCTCGGGGCTGATGTTGGGCGTCTACACCGTCGTGCACGCCGAGCAGGTCGGGTGGGGCGCGACCCAGACGCTGGTGTTCGGCCCGCTGGCCGTGCTGCTGCTGGCAGGTTTCCTGCTGCGCGAGGCGACCGCCGCGACCCCGTTGCTACCGCTGCGCGTCTTCCGCTCCCGCAACCTGTCCGGTGCGAACGCCGTACAGTTCCTGATGATCGCGGCCATGTTCGGCCTGCTGTACTTCGGCACCCAGTACCTCCAGCGGGTGCTGCACGAGGACGCGCTGCACGCCGGCCTCGGTTTCGTGCCGATCGCGGTGGTCATTGCCGCCGTGTCGCTCGGGCGGTCCGCCCGCCTGGTCACCCGGTTCGGCGGGAAACCCGTGCTGGTCACCGGTCTGGTGCTGATCGTGGTGGCGTTCGCCCTGCTGGCCAGGGTGCCGGTGCACGGCACGTACCTGGTCGACGTCCTGCCGGCGACCGTGGTGATGGGCCTGGGGTTCGGCGTCGCGATGCCGGCGCTGACCGGCCTGGGCATGTCCGACGTCGCCGCCGAGGACTCCGGCGTGGCGTCCGGACTGTTCAACACCACGCAGCAGATCGGCGGCGCCCTCGGCCTGACCGCGCTGTCCGCCGTCGCCAACACGCAGGGACCCGCGCTGACGTCCGGCTACCGCCTGGTGTTCGCCGTCGCGGCCGGCCTGGTGATCGCCGCGATCGCGGTGGCGCTGCTGGTGTCCCGCACGAGGACCACCGACTGAACGCACCCGGCGATCGTCCGCCGCGCTGCCTCGATAGGCCGTCGATGGACCGCTGATGGGCGGGCCGCTGAGCATGGCACGAGACAGGGCGCGGACGACGCCGGACGGTGCACTCTCAGGAGGTGGTCGTGAACGACCGCGCAGCTACCACTACTTCCCCCGGGAGGCGCAGGGTCGAGCTCCGCAGTGACACCTTCACCCTGCCCTCCACGGCCATGCTGCAGGCGATGATCACCGCCGAGCTGGGCGACGACGTGTACGGCGAGGACCCGACGGTCACCGAGCTGGAACGGCTCGCCGCGCACACGCTCGGCAAGGCGGCCGCCTGCTTCCTACCGAGCGGGACGATGGCCAATCTCGCCAGCCTGATGACGCACTGCCCTCGGGGCGCCAAGGTGATCGTCGGCGAGGAGTCCGACATCTACGTGTACGAGGCCGGCGGTGCATCGGTCTGCGGTGGCATCGTGTACCACCCGGTGCCCAACCAGCCGGACGGCACGCTAGCGCTGGACGCGATCCAGGCCGCGTTCCCCGGCGACCCCACCGATCCGCAGTTCGCGCTGCCCGCGCTGATCTGCCTGGAGAACCCGCAGAACCAGGCGGGCGCCAAGGTGCTGCCGATGGACTACCTGGCCGACGTCGCCGAGCTGGCGCGGGAACGGCGGGTCGCGGTCCACATGGACGGTGCCCGCATCTTCAACGCGGCGCTGGCGCTGGGCGTGGCGCCGTCCAAGATCGCCCAGTTCGCGGACTCGGTGCAGTTCTGCCTGTCCAAGGGACTCGGCGCCCCGGTCGGCTCCATGGTGGCCGGCGATGCCGACTTCGTCGACCGGGTGCGGCACGTGCGCAAGATGCTGGGCGGCGGCATGCGGCAGTCCGGACTGCTCGCGGCGGCCGGCATCACCGCCCTGCGCAACAGGTATCGCCTGTCCGAGGACCACGTCACGGCCCGCCGCCTGGCGGCCGGGCTGGCCGGGATCGCCGGCATCGTGGTGGACACGACCGACGTGAGCACCAACATGGTGTTCTTCCGGGTCGTGTCGCGGTACTGCGACAACCGCACCCTGATCACCGCCGCCGCCCAGCGCGGTGTGGTGCTGGCCGAGCTCGCGCACGGCCAGATCCGCGCCGTGACCCACTGCGGTGTCACGGCCGACGACATCGACCATGCCGTCGATGTGATCCGTTCGATTCTGCACGACCAGTCCGTGCACGCGACATCGGTCAGAGGTATCCATGACGATCTCGAATCTGTCCACGTCCATTGACGTCCGCCCGTCGCTGTCGGCGCCGGAGTTCTACGCGGGGTACGTCAACCGCAAGCCGGTACTGCTCAAGGGCGCGCTGGCCGGGCTGCCGGCCACCGAGAAGTGGTCCCTGCCCTACTTCGAGTCCATCGCGCCGGACCTGCCGGTGCGGCTGAAGACCGGGCGGGTCGCCGACGGCGTCACCGTCTCGGTGCCGCTCACCGACTACGCCAAGACGGTGGCCGAGTGGGAGCAGCGGGCGGCCGTGCTGGACGAGCCGGGCGAGCCGCCGGCCTACCTGCACGACGTGCCGATGCTGGCACTGGTGCCTGGCCTGCGGCGCGACCTGGAACCGTTCCCCGCGCACCTGTTCCCGAAGTTCTTCCGCGACCAGTGGTGGGAGTTCCCGCAGTTCTTCATCGGCCCGTCCCGTGCGGAGACGTCGTTCCACTTCGACACGCTGCTCACGCACAACCTGTTCTTCCAGTTCGACGGCAGCAAGCGGTTCGTCATGGCGCTGAACGCCTACCGCGACCGCTGCTACACCCACAAGTGGCGCTGGTCCTATGTAGACCCTGACAAGCCGGATCTGGAGCGGTTCCCCAGGTTCGCGGGCGTCCCGCTGCTGAACTGCGTCGTCGAGGCCGGCGACATGCTCTACATGCCGCCCGGCACCCTGCACAAGGTCACGTCCCTGAGCCCATCGGTGTCGTTCAACATCGACTGGCACGACCGCAGGAGCGCGGTGCAGGGGCTGCGGGTGGTCCGCGAGCGGATGCCGGTGCGGAACCTCCGCTACAACCTCCTGTTCGCCCTCGGCGTGTGGGCAGGCGTCCCGCTGTCCACCCTGATGCCTGCACTGAAGTCGTACTTCGTCTACATCTCCTGAGGAGTCGGAAATGCTGAACAGCAAGACGTACACGACCGACGAGATCCGCGATCTCGTGGTGGGTCTCTTCCGGGAGATCCTGGGCAACCGGAACATCACGGCGGAGGACGACTTCTTCGAGCACGGCGGCGACTCCGTGAAGGGCGTGACCCTCGTGCACAGCCTGCGCGACAAGGTCGGCGTCCGGGTGCCGATCGCGACCCTGTTCATGCGCCGCACCCCGGACGAGCTGTGCGACGAGGTCATGGCCTCCCTCGCCGGATAGGCGGCACACCATGCACACCGACCCACTCGACCAGACCCATGTGCCGCTGCCCGGTGGGCAGTGGGCGATCTGGCGGCCGGTCCTGCTCCGGGCGCCGGGCTTCCCGGCGGCCGGCGTGACCCGGCTGGCCGCCCCCGAACTGGCCGCGCTGGCCGACGAGGTCACCCGCCCGTCGGCCGGCCAGGCCGACTGGGCGGGGTACCGCGACGCGTTCGACGCCGGGATGCTCAGGCTGACCGCCCGGCTGCGCGACATCGTCACCCAGCCACGGTTCCGCCTGGCGATGACCTGGCAGAACCACAACTCCGTGGAGACCGGGCTCGGCTCCTTCCTGCGCCGCAGGCCGGAGATCGACGGGCGGAACAAGCGGTACCGGCAGCACGAGGAACTGCTGGTCCGGTACTGGCAGCGGTACTGCGTGAAGAACGACACGATCGGGTTCTTCGGCCCCATCGGATGGGGTCGGCTGGACCCGGACCGTGCCACCACGGAGGTGCGCACCGGTTCCGGACTGACCGCCGGTACCGAGGTCTTCTTCGAGACGTGGGCCGTGGACCGGTTGGCCGCGACCATCGGCGGGCTGGACGGCGTGCGCGAGTGGCTGGCGCCGAGGATCCCGCCGTTCGTCCGGATCGCGGACGGCGCGGCGCGGATGCCCGGCGTGCGGCCGATCCCGCTGTCCGAGCAGGACATCGCCGTGCTGCACCGCTGTGACGGCCGCACCCCGGCCCGGCGGATCGCGGACGCGGCCGGCGATGACGCGTACGCCATCCTGGACCGGTTGGCCCGCAAGCGGATCGTGTGGTGGCGGCTGGACGTGCCGGTGTCGCTGCGACCGGAGCTCGACCTGCGCCGGCTCGTCGCCGGGATCGGTGATCCGGAACTGGCCACCCGCGGCCTGGCCATGCTCGACCGGCTCGAGACCGCCCGCGAGGACGTCCGGCAGGTGGCGGACGACCCGGTGGAACTGGCCAAGACGCTGGCCACCCTGGACTCCACGTTCGGCGACGTCACCGGTGCCGCGCCCAACCGCAACGCCGGCAAGGCGTACGGCGGGCGGACGCTGGTCTACCACGACGCCCTGCGTGCCGCGACGCCGACGCTGGGCAGGGACTTCCTGGACCGGCTGCGGCCGCTGGAACTGTTGCTGCGCGCCAGCCGCTGGCTCACCCATCGCATCGGCGAGCGGCTGATCGCGACCCTCACCGACCTGTTCGACGAGCACGTCGCCGAACACGGCGAGCCGCCGTCGCTGGCCTGGCTGTGGATCCAGAGCATGCCGCTGATCCACGACGCGCAGGGCAGCGTGGCCGAGGCGGCCGCGGCCGAGCTGCGCCGCCGGTGGGCCGACGTGCTGGCCTGCCCGGCCGGCGCGACCAGGGTGCGGTACACGTCGGCGGAACTGGCCGACCGGGTCGCCGAGGTGTTCGACGCGCCGGCACCGGGCTGGCCGGCCGCCCGTTACTGCAGCCCGGACGTCATGATCACCGCCAGGGACGCCGATGCCCTGCGGCGCGGCGACTACGACCTGGTGCTCGGCGAGTTCCACGTTGCCATCAACACCCTGCGCAGCGCGGCGGCCATCGGTGCGGCACCGCGTCCGGCCGACCTGTTCGACTGCGTCACCGCCGAGAGCACCGGTCCCCGGCTGTATCCGGTGCTGGCCAAGGACAGTTCCGGCCGGTTGTCCGCCCGGACCCATCCCGGCCTGGTCCGGGACCGCGACTACCTGGTCGCGCTGTTCGACCAGACCGTCGACCCCTCCCACCCGCACCTGCTGCGCGCGGTGGACCTCACGGTCGAACAGGCCGGCGGCAGACTGTGGGTCACCGAGCCGGACGGCCACCGGTTCGACGTGCTGGACGCGCTGGCCGAGATGCTGATGAACCTGGTCGTCGACACGTTCGGCGTGTTCCCCGAACAGCGGCACACGCCCCGGCTGACCATCGACCGGCTCGTCGTGACCCGGGAGTCGTGGACGTTCCCCGCCGACGAGCTGACCTTCGCCGGCGAGAAGGCGGAGGCCGACCGGTTCGCCAGGGCACGGCGGTGGGTCAGGGACAACGGCCTGCCGCGCCGGGTGTTCGCCAAGGTCGCCCAGGCCGAGAAGCCGATCTACGTGGACTTCGACAGCCCGTTCACCGTCGGCATGCTGGCCAAGGCGGTGCGCTCCAGCGGGGAGGCGGGCCGGATCCACCTGACCGAGGTCCTGCCCGACCTGGAGAACCTCTGGCTCACCGACGAGAACGGCGAGTCGTACACGTCGGAACTCCGCCTCGCCGTCGTCGATCTCGGGGGCGCATAACCGACCAGGGCAGTCCGTGCCCGCTCACGCATTGGGAGATGATCGTCATCACCGGGATATCTGAGTCCCCTGTGGACGAACGTGTCGATGAAACCGGACCACCCGCGTACCTGCTCCCGCTGTCCTCGGACGACCCGGCGGAACTGCGCAGGCTGGCCGCCGGGTACGCCGACCTGCTCGCCGTGGCCGTGACACCGGACGCCGTGGTGGACGTCTGCTTCGCCGCCGGTGCCCGGCCGACCGGACGTCACCGGCGGGCCGCGTGCTCCGCCGACCGCGACGGCCTGATCGCGCGGTTGCGGGCGATCGCCGCGGAACCGAACGAGCCGGAGCCCGTCGAGCGGGCCACGGTCGCTTTCGTGTTCCCCGGCCAGGGTGCGCAGCGGACCGGCATGGGCCGCGAACTGCTGGCCACCGTGCCCCGCTTCGCCGAGCACCTGCGGGCCTGCGACCGGGCGATCCGCGCCGAAGCCGGCTGGTCGGTGCTGGACCACCTGCTCGACGACTCCCCGTCGGGTGCGGAGAGCCGGGTCCAGCCCGCGCTGTGGGCGCTCCAGGTCGGCCTCGCCATGGTGTGGCGGGACTGGGGTGTCGAGCCGGACGTCGTGTTCGGCAGCAGCCTGGGTGAGATCGCGGCCGCGGTGGCGGCGGGCACGTTGTCGCTGAGCGACGGTGCCGCCGTCGTGTGCCGGCGCAGCGCGCTGTTCCAGACCCTGGAGGGCTGCGCCGACATGTGGGCCGTGCAGCTGGGTGAGGCGGCCGCGTGGCAGGCCATCGGCGAGCTCGCCGACCAGGTCGCGGTGGCCGCGGTGAACAGCCCGCACTTCACCACCATCGCGGGCGCTCCCGACGCCTGCCGGGCCGTGGTGGCGCCGCTGCTGGAGCGCAGGGTGTTCTGCCGGCGGGTCAAGGCAGGCCTGGCGTCGCACACACCGGTGGTCGACCCGATCCTGCCGCAGTTGCGCGAGCTGCTGGCCGATGTCCGGCCCACCGATGGCCGGATTCCCTTCTACTCCACGGTGATCGACGGTCCGGTGCCCGGCGGCAAGCTCGGCGCCGACTACTGGGCGGCCAACCTGCGGCAGCCGGTGCGGTTCGCCGACGCCTGCCGGGCGCTGCTGGCAGACCACGGGCGCGTGTGCTTCGTCGAGGTCGGCCCGCAGGCCACGCTCACCGCGTCCATCGAGGACAACATCGAGTCCGGCACCGGCAACGGCATCGCCGTGCCCTCGATCCGGCGGGACTGGTCCGAGGCGGAGTCGCTGATGACCAGCCTGGGCGTGACCTACGAACAGGGCAGCATGCCGGTGTGGCACCGGCTGCACGAGTACACGGACCGCCGATGACCACCGACTCGGGACTGAGGACGACCCGGCGGCGCACGGCCGTCGAGGCGTACACGAGCGCGAGCACGTTCGGCACGTTCGGCGAACTGCTCCAGGGCGCGCTGCCGGACGGGCCGGACTTCCTGGTCACCATGCCGATCGCCCGCTGGAGCACGGCACGGTTCCTGCTCGACCCGTCGGCCGCGGCGGTGCACGTGCGGCCGGCCCGCAAGGTGAAGTCGCGGCGGCTGGTCGACGCGATGCTGCGGCGCTACGGGGTCACCGCCGGTGGCGTGCTCTACGTGGACAGCGAACTGCCCGAGGGCAAGGGCCTGGCCAGCTCGTCGGCCGACATGGTGGCCACGGCCGCCGCCGTCGGCCGGGCGATCGGGATCGACCCCGGGCCTGCCGTCATCGAGGACCTGCTGCGGCCGATCGAGCCGTCCGACGGCGTCATGCACCACGGCGTGGTGGCGTTCGCGCACCGCGAGGTGCGGCTGCACCGGCACCTCGGGCACCTGCCGCCACTGACCGTGGTCGGCATCGACGAGGGCGGCCAGATCGAGACGGTCGCGTTCAACCAGCGGCCCAAGGCGTTCACCCGGGGCCACCGGCGGACCTACGAGCGGCTGCTGGACACGCTGGGCGGCGCCGTCCTGGCCGGTGACGCGCGGACCATCGGCGATGTCGCCACCCGCAGCGCGCTGATGAACCAGCGGCTGTGCCCGAAACGCTGCCTGGACGACATGATCGCGATCTGCGCCGAGGTCGGCGGGGCGGGCGTGGTGACCGCGCACAGCGGCACCGCGCTGGGCATCCTGCTGGACCGCGCCCGGCCCGGGTACGCCGCCCGGCTGGAGCGGACCCGGCTGGCCTGTGCCCGGCTGGCCGGCACGGTGTGGGTCGACCACTGCCTGCCCGGTTTCGAGTCCGTTGTGGACAGCCGATCGGCGTACCTGCCCGGCGGGCGCAGCCTGTCGGTGTCCGCCGGATCGTAGCGACTTCTTCCGATGGGTGAGAGTGATGACCGCGAAGACTGACGAACTCACGGCCGTGCGGACGGCCTGGTCCGGCGCGTTCGGCAAGGCCGTGTGCGATGACGACGACTTCTTCGACCTGGGCGGCAACTCCGTCGCGGCGCTGTCCATCTGCTCGCGGCTGGAGGAGAGCATCGGCACGCGGGTGCCGCTGCGGGTGTTGTTCACCCATCCCCGGTTCGGCGACTACGCCGCCGAGGTGGCGCGGATCGTGGGTGGGTCGTGACCACGACGGAGGTGTCGTCGCCGTGGCTGCGCAGGCTCGGTGACGGCGGCGCCACCGGTCGGCTGGTGTTCTTTCCACCTGCCGGTGGCAATGCCTCGGCGGCCTGGCCGCTGACGTCCGCCGTGCCGGCCGGCTGGTCGGTGTACGGCGTGCAGTACCCCGGACGCGGGCCCCGGCTCCTGGACGAACCGTCCGCGTCGATCCGGGTGCTGGCGGCCGCGTGCGTACCGGCCATCGCCCCGGACCACCGGCGGACCGTGCTGTTCGGGCACAGCTTCGGCGCCACCGTCGCCTACGAGGTGGCGCACCTGCTGGAGGCCGACGGCCACCCGGCGGCCGGCCTGGTGGTGGCCGGCAGCTCGGCACCGCACCGCAGGCACGACTGGATGCCGGAGGGCGCACTGGACGACGACGCACTGCTGGAGTTCCTCCGCGGCCGTGGTGGCACGCCAGCCGACCTGCTGGCCAACGACGAGCTGATGCGCCTGGCGCTGCCCGCGCTGCGCGTCGACCTCGGCATGGCTCAGACCTATGTGGACGATCACGGTGGCGGGCTGGCCACCCCGGTGGCCGCGGTCGGCGGCCGGCGCGACCCGGCCGTGTCCGAGGCCGAACTGCGGAGCTGGAGCGCGGTGACCGGCACCTGGCTGGGCGACGTGTACAGCGACGGCGACCACTTCTTCTACGTCCAGGACACCGAGCTGATCGGTGCTGTCCTGCGGCGGAACTGGGAGATGTCATGACGGCGACCGAACAGGGCACACCGGTGCGGGTGGCGGTGCCCAGGACCCAACACCTGCTGTGGCTGGCCGACCAGCTCACCCCGGACGACGCCGTCTACCTGAGCAGCAACTTCCTGCGGCTGCGTGGCCCACTGGACGTCGACGCCCTGCACAGCGCGCTGGTCGCGGTGGTGACCAGGCACGAGGTGCTGCGCACGTCGATGGTGCTGCGCGACGGCGAGGTGGTCGGACTCGTCCGGCCGCCCACCGACCTCAGGTTCGCCGTCGAGGACGTCGACCCCGACGGGCTGGACGCGGCCATGCGGGCCGTCGCGTCGGCACCGCTGGACATCACCGCCGAACCGCCGTTGCGGGCCCGCCTGCTCCGGCTCGGTGCACACGACCACGTGCTGTGCCTGACCGCGCACCACATCGCCGTCGACCGGACCTCCGTGCGGGTGCTCTTCCGGGAACTGGCGTCGCACTACAACTCGGCAGGCGACGGCCTGGCACCGGTCGACCAGTTCCGTGACATCGCTGGTGCGGACGACGTGCTGCACGACAGCGGTGCGCTGGCCGGCGCGCTCGCCGAGCGGGTGACCGCGCTGGCCGACCGCACGCCGTTCGAACTGCCGTCCGACCGGCCCCGCCCGGCCAGCCGGGCCGGCTCCGGCTTCCGCCGGCACGCCTTCGACCTGCCGGCCGAGACCGTGCGCGAACTCGGCCGGATCGGCCGCCGCCAGGCAGCCACGCTGTTCATGGTGCTGCGGGCCGGATGCGAGGCGCTGCTGTACCGCTACACCGGCCGTGCCGACGTGACCACCGGCACCTCGGCGTCCACCCGGCACGGCTCGGGCGGCGACGACGTCATCGGCCCGTTCCTCACCATGCTGGTGCTGCCCGGTGACGTGTCCGGCAATCCCACGTTCACCGACCTGGTCGGCCGGGTGCGGGACGCGGCGCTGGACGCGTTCGACGGCAGGCTGATCCCGTTCGACACGCTCGTCACCGAACTGGGCGTCGAGCGGGACGCGTCCCGGACACCGCTGTTCCAGATCCTGGTCGACTTCGCCATGCCGGTGGACCCGCCGACCCTGCGTGGGCTGACCGTGGCGATCCTGCCGACGCCGGGCGGGGGCGCCAAGTACGACCTGTCCATCGACTTCCATCAGGTCGACGACCGCGTCGGCGTGTTCGTCGAGTGGGACACCGCGTTGTACGACGACGACACCGTCACCCGGCTGATGGACCACCTTCGGGTCATCCTGGTGGCCGCCGCCCGGCAGCCGGACCTGCGGGTGGACGACCTGCCCATGCTCAGCGCCGCCGACCTGGCCGAGCTGCGGGCGTTCGCCGAACCGGAACCCGCCCCGGTACCCGACGCGTGCCTGCACGAGCTGTTCACCCGCCAGGCGGCGCGTACCCCGGATGCCGTCGCCGTCCAGGACGACGTCGAGACCCTGACCTACGCCGAACTGGACCGCCGCTCGGACGCGGTGGCCGACGGGCTCGCCGGGCTCGGCGTCGGTCCGGACGTGCCGGTCGGCGTGCTGCTGGACCGGTCGGCCGAGCTGGTCGTCGCGCTGCTCGGCGTGCTCAAGGCGGGTGGCGCGTACGTGCCGCTGGACCCGGAGGCGCCCGCACACCGCTGGGCGGACGTGCTCACCGCGTCCCGCGCCCCGGTGTGCGTGGTGCCGGCGCCGGGCGACGTGACCGACGTCGACCCGGACGTGGTGCGGAAGACGGTGACCCGGTGCGGCGGGCGGGCGGTCGAGGTCGCCGCGCTGGCTTCGCCGGGCGAGCCGCGTTCGCGCGCGGTCCGGCCGGATCACCTGTGTGCCGTCTACTTCACGTCCGGCTCGACCGGCACGCCGAAGGGCGTCGCGTCGACCCATCGCGGCTGGGTCAGCCACATGCACGACATGCAGCGCCGGTACCGGTTGCGTGCCGGCGATCCGGTGCTGCTGAAGACACCGCTGTCGTTCGACGACGTGGCCAGGGAGGTGTTCTGGCCGCTGATGGTCGGCGGGCGGATCGTGGTGCTGCCGCCCGGCCTGCACCGGGACCCCAGGGCGTTGATCCGGGCGGTGGACGAGCACCGGCTGCCGTGGTTGCAGTTCGTGCCGAGCATGCTCGCGCTGTTCCTGGAGGAGGTCGGCGCCGGCCAGGCGACGTCGCTGCGGCACGTCGTGTCGGACGGCGACCGGCTGCGGCCGGAACTGGTGCGGCTGTTCACCGACCGGCTCGGCACTGGCTGTCAGCTCAACAACCAGTGGGGCACAACGGAAGTCTCCATCGACTCGACGCATCACGTGTGCGTGCCGGCCGACGGTGACGTGCCGGACGCCGTGGTGCTGGGCACGCCGATGGAGAGCCACGAGGTGTACGTGCTGGACGACTCGATGCGGCCGATGCCGCGTGGCGCGGTCGGCGAGCTGTGCATCGGCGGTGTCGGGCTGGCGCGGGGCTACCTCGGCGAGCCGGGCCGGACCGCGCGGCGGTTCGTGCCGCATCCGTGGCGGGCCGGTGAGCGGTTGTACCGGACGGGTGACTCCGGTCGGGTGCTGGCCGACGGGTCGCTGGAGTACCGGGGCCGGCGGGACCACCAGGTGAAGGTCCGAGGGGTGCGGATCGAGCTGGGCGAGGTCGAGGCCGTGGTGCGGGCCTGTCCCGGGGTGGCGGACGCGGTCGCCGCGACCTGGGAGGCGGTGCCCGGCGACAAGCGGCTGGCCGCCTACGCGGCCGTGCCCGGTGGCGGGCCGAACCGGTTGGCGTTGCGCGACTTTCTGGCCGATCGCCTGCCGCCGGCCGCGGTGCCGAGCGCGCTGGTGGTGTTGCCGGATCTGCCCCGGATGCCCAGCGGGAAGGTCAACCGGCGGGCGCTACCCAGGCCGGATACCGGCGACGCCGGTGACGAGCCGTTCGTGGCGCCGTCGACGGACGCGGAGAGCGCGGTCGCGGAGATCTGGGCGGCCGTGCTGGGGTCCAGCCGGTTGGGGGCGAACGACAACTTCTTCGCGGCCGGTGGCCACTCGCTGCTGGTCACCCGTGCGGTGAACCGGATGCGCGACGCGTTCGCGGTGGACGTGCCGCTGCGACTGGTGTTCGAGCACCCGACGGTGTCCTCGGCCGCGGCCCGGGTGGAGGAGCTGATCCTGGACGAGATCGAGTCGATGGCCGACGCCGACGTGAGTCGGCTGCTGGACGGTCGGTAGGAATCGGGGCGGCCACCCCGATCGGGCCGCCCGTCCCGACAGCGGCGCGTCCGCCGGGCGATCCCCGGCGAACGCGCCGCCGCGTCCTCGCTAGGTGGTGGCGTCCTGGGCGGCGTCGAGCGGTGGGCGCAGTTCGGTGAGCACGGCGATCAGCCGCGTCGCGCCGGCACGGACCTGCTCGGTCTGCGCTGTGTCGTCGAGCAGACCGCGACACGTCACTACGGCGGCGTCCCGATCGTGCTCGAACGCGCCGAGCACCGAGTGGACCGCCGCGTACAGCCGGTCGAGCCGTTCGCACTCGGCGGTCGCGACTCCGGCGCAGACGATGGCCAGCCCCGCGGCGTCACCGTGGCGCAGCAGCGCCTCGGTGGTGGCCGGCGGGACGAACGTGTCCCCGGCATCCAGCACCAGATCCAGCAGCACGTCGCGGGCGACCGGCAGGTCGGCGAAAGCGGCGAGACCACGGCCCGCGTCGGCCCTGTCCCGATGGTCGGGGCTGCGGGCCAGCTCGGCCAGCGCGGTCACGACCACCTGTCGTGCGGCGACGTCCATGGCCGCGATGATGCCGTCACCGCGGCGCCGGCACCAGCGCCTGTCCGCGCGGGCACCAGCGCGTTTCCGCACGCGCCGCGCCCGTCGCAGAACCGGATGACACGGGCGTCACCGCATGCGGTGACGCCCGATCCTCAGCTCTCCCGGTGCATCGGTGGCGCGCCCGCCGTGCCGGTCATGGACGGCTTGGGCAGCCGGGGCTGCCACTGCGGCGCGCCGATGTCGGCGCCGGGCACGTCCAGCACGCCCAACCGCCGCAGTCGGGTCACCGCCGTCGACCGCGCGTCGCTCTCGCCGGCCGCCGAAACCCAGTCCCGCCAAGCGGTCCACTTGTCGTGGTCGAACGCCACACCGCCGTAGTCGCCGACGTGCAGGAGCGCGTCGCGGGTCAGCACGCGCTCCTCGTGGCCGCGCAGGATCGGGTCCGGCAGGTAGTAGACGTCCCACAGCATCCTGCGGTCGCCGCCCACCGACGCGTGCAACAGGTTGGCGTGGAAGGCGATCACGTCACCGGGCTCGGTGTCGATACCGTACGCGGGCACCGGGAAGTCGGCCGGTGCGAGGCCCTGGCGGGCCGGGTCCTGGCGCAGGAAGTCCGCGTACATCGCGCCCAGTTCGGGCCGGTGCGAACCGGGCAGCACCTGGAGTTGGCCCGCCTCCCGGGAGCACTTCTGCAGGTACACCATGAACTTCACCCCGGTGACCGCGGCCGGGAGGTCGGCGTGCCAGCGGGCGTTGGCACCGAGGAAACACGTCACCTCGCCGTTGCCCGGCACGGTCGCGGTGCCCAACAGTTCGTGTGACGCCTGCCAGAACCGGGGGTCGTCGGCCACCAGGCTCGTCGCGAACGGCGTCTCACCGGTCATCATCGGGAGGTCGAGCGCCGGCAACTCCGCCACGCCGCTGGTGTTCTCGTCGAAGGCCGCGCCGTAGGCGTTCGCCAGCGCATAGGTCGCCTCATCGGTCAGCCGGTCGATCTCCGCGCCGGACAGCAGACCCCGGAACACGACGAAGCCGAACGTCCGGAAATGCGACACCACAACATGGTCCAACACAACGCATCACCCACTCCGTGATGGCAGCGCCCGGATGGCACCTGCGGCACATCCTCGTGGTGGGCCGTATCGCCGCCCTTTCGACCAGCTATCACCGGTGCCGCGATATTCGGCCGAAAGGTGCCTGATGGCGCCGGGCGGCAACGTACTGGCCAGTCGGCGGTCACGAAGGGTGCGTCCATGACGGTAGACCAGTTGGTGCCCGTGAACTCGCGGTTCGACGCGCTCGGACCGGCCAGGATCGACGAGATCGCCCGGCGTTTCCCGGTGCCGAGGGACGTCGTGGCGACCATGCGGTTGTTCTCGCTCGTGTTGCCGTTCCGGGTGAACGAGTACGTGCTGTCCGAGCTGATCGACTGGCACGCGGCACCCGATGACCCGATGTTCCAACTGGTGTTCCCGAACGACGGCATGCTGCCCAAGGAGGACGAGTTCGACCTCGCCGCCGCCGTCGAGTCCGGCAGCCGGCCGCGCCTGGCCGAGACGGTCGCCCGCATCCGGCGCAGCATGAACCCGCACCCGTCCGGGCAGCGCGAGCTGAACGTGCCGACGTTGCGCCAGCAGCGGGTCGCCGGACTGCAGCACAAGTACGACCAGACCGTCCTGTACTTCCCGCAGCAGGGCCAGATGTGCCACGCCTACTGCACCTACTGCTTCCGCTGGGCCCAGTTCGTCGGCGACCCCGACCTGCGGTTCGCGGCGAAGGACCCGACCGAACTCGTCCGGTACCTGCGGGTGCATCCCGAGGTGACCGACGTGCTGGTCACCGGCGGCGACCCGATGGTCATGTCCACTGAGCGGCTGCGCCGGCACATCGAGCCGATCCTGGCCATGGATTCCGTGCGCACCATCCGGATCGGCACCAAGTCGGTGGCCTACTGGCCGCAGCGGTTCGTGTCCGATCCGGACGCCGACGACGCCCTGCGGCTCTACGAACGGGTTGTCGACTCGGGCCGCACGCTCGCCGTCATGGGCCACTACACCCACCCCAGGGAACTGGCCACTCCGGTCGCCAGCGAGGCCGTGCGGCGGATCGGGTCGACCGGTGCCCGGCTGTTCTGCCAGTCGCCACTCATCGCGCACGTCAACGACGACGCGGCCACGCTGGCCCGGCTGTGGTCGGCCGAGTTCCAGGCCGGGGCGGTGCCCTACTACCTGTTCGTGGCCAGGGACACCGGCCCGCACGACTACTTCAAGGTGCCGCTGGCCCGCGCCCACCGGCTGTTCGCCGCCGCGTACCGCACGCTGCCCGGCCTGGCCCGCACGGTGCGCGGCCCGGTGATGTCGACGACGCCGGGCAAGGTCGTCGTCGACGGCACCACGCGGGTGGGCGGCGACCACGCGTTCCAGTTGCGGTTCCTGCAGGCCAGGGACCGGTCGCTGGTGGACCGGCCGTTCCACACGGAGTACGACTCGGAGGCCGCCTGGCTGGACGAACTCCGCCCGCTGCCCGGTCTCCCGGCCGACATCGCCGCCGCGCTGCGTTCCCTCCACGTCGACGGGCAGGTCAACTGATGACCTCGCTCGCCGTGGCACCGAACCTCGCCCTGGACGAACTGGTGAACCGCCGCCGCCGGGCCGGGCAGTCACTGATCCACCTCGGCTTCGGGGAGTCTGGCCTGCCGGTCCCCGGTTTCCTGACCGACCGACTGCTGGCCGGCGCCTCCCGCAACGCCTACGGCCAGGTCGGCGGCGAGCCGGACGGTCGCGAGGCGGCGGCGGGCTACTTCACCCGCCGGGGGATCGCTGCCGGACCGGAGCAGATCGTGCTGGCGCCGGGCAGCAAGCCGATCCTGTTGGCGCTGCTGGCCGCGATCCCCGGCCCGGTGGTGCTGCCGCAGCCGTGCTGGGTGACCTACCCGCCGCAGGCGCGGCTGTTCGGCAAGCAGATCATCAGCGTGCCGGTGCCCGCCGAGAGCGGCGGCGTTCCTGATCCGGATCTGCTGGCCGCCGCGCTGCGGCGCGGCCCGGTGCGGCCGGGTTCGATGGTGCTGACCATGCCGGACAACCCGACCGGGACCTACCCGTCGGCGGAAACCGTGCGGCGACTGGCCGAGATCGCCGAGTCGACCGGCATGACGATCATCTCCGACGAGATCTACCGCGACATCGTGCACGACCCGCACGACTCGGTGACCAGTCCGGCGCGGTTCGTGCCGGACCGGACCGTCGTCACGTCGGGGCTGAGCAAGAACCTCGCCCTGGGCGGCTGGCGGATCGGGTTCGCCCGGTTCCCCGCCACCGCGGCCGGTGCCGCACTGCGCACCGACGTACTGGCGATCGCCAGCGAGATCTGGTCCACGCTGGCCGGTCCGATGCAGGAGGTCGCCCGCTACGTCCTGGACGAGCCGGCCGACGTCGTGGCGCACCTGCGGGCCAGCACCCGGCTGCACGCCACGGTGGCCGCCGCCGCGCACCGGATCGTCACGGACGCGGGCGCCGGGTGCCGCCCGCCGACCGGTGGCTTCTACGTGTACCCGGACTTCGAGCCCGTGCGCGCGGCACTGGCCGGCAGGGGAGTCCACGACTCCGAAGGGCTGCAACGGCACCTGATCGACCGGTGCGGCGTGGCGGTCCTGGGCGGGCACCACTTCGGCGACGACGCGGGCGCACTCCGCTTCCGCGCCGCCACCAGCATGTTGTACGGGGACACCGACGACGAACGATGGCTCGCCATGCGCAGCCCGGATCCCGTTGCCCTGCCGCACATCGCGCGGCAGCTCGACGGGTTGCGGGACGCGTTCGACGCGCTGGTGGGTCGCTCGGTCGTGACGGCGGGACAGGTGACATGACGACGACGCACGACCGGCTCACCGGCCGGATCGACGGATCACCGGATGCGCTGCTGCGCGACGAGGTGCTGGAGCCGCAGTTCCGGTACGAGGCGGAACACCTGCTGCCGTACTACGTCCAGGTGGAACAGGTGCTGCTGGCCGAGTACCAGCGGATGGGCGTGCTGGACCGGACGACGGTCTGCCGCATCGCGGACATGCTGCGCGAGGTCCGCGCCGAGGGTGTGGTCGCCGACCCAGAGGGCAACATGTCCGACATGGCGCTCGCCGTGGAGCGCAGGGTGACCGGGCGCCTGGCGGTGCCGGCCTGGCACGTGGACCGCAGCCGCAACGACCTGCAGGCGTGCGTCCAGCTCATGTTCGGCCGGGAGCAGGCGCTGCGGGTGCTGGAGGCGCTGCTGTCCTGCGCGTCGGCCGCGCGCGACCTGGCCGGCCGGCACACCGACGACATCATGCCGGGCTACACGCATCTGCAGGCGGCCCAGGTGATGACACCCGGGTTCTTCGTCAGCGCGCTGTCCGACCACCTGCTGCACACCACGGCCCGCCTACTGTCCACATACGACGGTCTGAACCTGTGCCCGCTGGGCAGTGGCGCGATGGCCGGCCAGGAATTGGCCTGGGACCGCGACCGGATGGCCGGCCTGCTCGCGTTCGCCGCGCCGCAGCAGCACGCCCTGGTGTCGGTCGCGTCCCGGTCGTGGCTGCTGGAACTGGCCGCTGAGTGCTCGACGTTCGCCGTCGGGCTGAGCAGGCTGGTCACCGACCTGATGACGTGGGCGGGCAGCGAGCACGGCCTGATCGAGCTGCCCGACCGGCTGGCCGGGATCTCGTCTGCCATGCCGCAGAAGAAGAACTACCCGATCCTGGAACGGATCCGCGGCCGCACCGCCCACCTCACCGCGTGGTACGTCGACGTGGCCACCGCACAGCGCGGCACGCCGTTCAGCAACACCGTCGAGGTGTCCAAGGAGAGCTCGGCCCAGCTGACCAGTTCGGTGGACGGGCTGCGGTCGCTGCTGCGCCTGCTCACCGAGGTGTTGGACCGGATGGAGTTCCGCACGGCACACGCGCAGGACCGGTGTGCCGAGGAGTACCTGGGCGGGTTCTCCCTGGCCAACCGGCTGACCCTGGACCACGACGTGCCGTGGCGGGAGGCGCAGGTGATCGCCGGCCGCTACGTGGTGGCCGCGCTCGCCGCCGGGCAGCCGGCCAGCGCGGTGGACGGCGCCCTGCTCGCCGCCGTCGCGGAGAGCCTCGGCTACGCCGTGCCCGATGGCGATCACGTGCTACGCGACGCGTTCCGCCCGGCGGCCGAACTGGCCCGCAGGCGTTCGGCGGGCTCGGCCAACCCGGACGAGGTGACCCGGCTGCTGGCCGCCCAGGAACGCCGGCAGGCGCGGCTGGCCGGCGAGGTGGCCGCCCGCAGGGCCGCGGTCGACGCGGTGCCCGCACGGCTGGACGAGATGACGACCCCAGGAGGCGTGTGATGTCCGAACCCAGCGAACGACGCTACAAGGTCGTCGTCAACGACGAGGAGCAGTACTCGATCTGGTTGGCCGACCGGGACCTGCCCGCCGGCTGGCACGACGAAGGCACCGAGGGCACGGAAGACGAGTGCGTCGCGCACATCGACCAGGTGTGGGTGGACATGCGTCCGCGCAGCCTCCGCGCGTGACACCGCCGGGAGGGCGATCGATGAACAAGGACAACGTGGGTCGGATCGCCGGTCTCTCCGCGGACCGGCAGGCACTGCTGCGCCGACGCCTGCGCGGCCGGGTGGCCGCGGCCGGTGCGGCGATCGAACCCCGCCCGCCGGGGCGGTCGCCGCTGTCGCCGGTGCAGCACGGCATGTGGGTCACCAACCAGTTCCTGGAGACCAACGCGATCTACAACGTGCCCAGGGTGCTGCGGGTGCGCGGCCACCTGGACGAGACCGCGCTGCGCAGGGCGCTGGACGCCCTGGTGGCGCGGCACGAGATCCTGCGCACCACCTATCCCGACGTGACTCCGCCGGTGCAGCGGATTGCCCCGCCCTGCCGGGCCGACCTGCGCTGCGTCGACCTGACGCACCTGCCCGAGCCGGCCCGCTGGGACGAGGCCGTGCGGCTGGCGACCGCCGAGATCGACACGCCCTTCGACCTGGTGCGCGGCCCGGTGTTCCGCGCCCTGCTGATCGCGCTGGGCACCGACCACGTGCTGGCGCTCAACACCCACCACGTGGCCACCGACGGCTGGTCGTGCGCCGTGCTGCTGCGCGAACTAGACGAGCTCTACCGCGCCGCCCACACCGGTGCCGATCCGGACCTGCCCGCGCTGCCCGTCCAGTACGCCGACTACGCCTACTGGCAGGAACAGCGGATGGCGGGGGAGCGCACCGAACGGCAGCTGGCCTACTGGCGCGACACGCTGGCCGACACCCCGCTCGTGCTGGAACTGCCCACCGACCGGCCGAGGCCTACCACCGAGTCGCACGCCGGCGACACCGTCCACCGCGCCCTCTCGCCCGAACTCAGTGCCCGGGCCAGGGAACTGGCCACCGCTCACGGCGTCACGCTGTACACCGCGCTGCTGGCCTGCTTCGCCACCGTGCTGCGGAACTACAGCGGCCAGCGGCGGTTCGCCATCGGGTCTGTCCTTTCCGGACGGAACGTGGCGGAGACCGAGCCGTTGATGGGCCTGTTCGCCAACTCGGTCGCGCTGCCGATGGACCTGACCGGCGCGCCACCGTTCGCCGACCTGCTGCGCAGCACCCACGAGTCGGTACTGGGCGCGTTCGACCACCAGGACGTCACGTTCGACCAGGTGGTATCCGCCCTGCACGCCACCGGTTCCGCGTCCCGCAACCCGGTCTACCAGGTGGTGTACCAGTGCTTCGAGACCAATGAGCGCCCGCGTGAGCTGCCCGGCCTGCGTGCCGAGACGGTGAACCTGGTGGAGCACACCGCGAAGGTCGACCTGACGCTGATCGCCATCAACGGCGCCGACCACATCGACCTGTCGCTCAACTACGCCAGCGACCTGTTCACCCAGGACACGGTCGAGCGGCTGATGACGTACTTCGTGCGGGCGGTCGAACGGGCCGTCGCGGCACCCGACCGGACCGTCGGCGTGCTCGGCCGGGCGGAACTCGACCTGGTCGGCGAGTGGGCCGGCACCAGCACGGGCGTCGTGCCGGACGGCACAGTGGTGAGCCGGTTCCGTGCCTGCGCGGCGGCCACGCCCACCGCTCCCGCCCTGGCCTGCGGGGACCGCCGCCTGACCTACGCCGAACTGGACGAGCTGACCGACCGGGTCGCGCACGGCCTGCGGGCCGGCGGCATCGGTCGCGGCGACGTCGTCGGCATCGCCCTGCCACGCGACGTCGAACTCGTCGCGGCCGTGCTCGGCGTGCTCAAGGCGGGCGCCGCCTACGTCGCACTGGACCCGGCGTACCCGGCCGCCCGCATCGCCTACGTGCTGGCCGACGTCGCCGCGCCGATCGTGATCGGCGACCTGGACGTACCCGAGGTGCGCACGTTCGCCGAACTCGTCGAGCGGGCCGCCGCCGACGGCGCCGCCCCGCTGCCCGAGCCGGACGGGACCGACCTGGCCTACGTCGTCTACACGTCGGGCTCGACCGGCAAGCCCAAGGGCATCGACACCACGCACGGCGCCGTGGTCAACCTGCTCACCGGCGCCCGCCAGGTGCTGGGCACCGAGCCGGGCGACTGCTGGCTCCTGCTGTCCACCCTCGGCTTCGACGCGTCCACGCTGGAACTGTTCCTGCCGCTCACCACCGGCGCCCGCGTCGCCGTGCTGCCCGACTCCGCCCGGCTGGACGGAACCGAGCAGCGGCAGGTGATCCGCGACCACGGTGTCACGCACATGCAGGCCACGCCGTCGGGCTGGCGGCTGCTGGCCTCGGCCGGTCTGGCCGAGCCGATCAAGGTCGCGGTGACCACGGCCGAACCCATGCCGGTGGCCCTGGCCCGCGAGTTGCTGCGCTGCTGCGATCGGTTGGTCAACGGCTACGGCCCCACCGAGATCACCGTGCACGCCACCTACGCCGACCTCGCCGCCGACGCCGTGGAGTTCGGCATCGGCAGGCCCGTCCCGAACGTCCGCGTGCACGTGCTGGACGAGTCGATGGACCCGGTGCCGGTGGGCGCGTTCGGTGAGCTGTACGTCGGCGGGCCCGGCATGGCGTCCGGCTACCACGGCAGGCCCGGCCTGACCGCGCGCTGCTTCGTGCCCGACCCGTTCGGCCCACCCGGCGCCCGGCTGTACCGGACCGGCGACCGCGTCCGGTTCCGCCCGGACGGCACGCTGGACCTGCGGGGCCGGGTCGACGACCAGGTCAAGATCCGCGGCCACCGGGTGGAACCCGGCGAGGTGAGCGCCCGCCTGCTCAAGCACCCGTCGGTCCGCCAGGCGGTCGTGGTCGCGGCTCCCGCTCCCGGCGGCGACCTGCGGTTGGTCGGTTACGTCGCCGCCACCGCGGACGACCCGGCCGACCTGGAACGTCACCTGCGCCAGCACGTCGCGGCCGTGCTGCCCGCCTACCTGGTGCCCAGCCGGATCGCCGTGCTGGACCGGCTGCCGCTGACCCCGAGCGCGAAGATCGACCGCAGGGCGCTGCCCGCCATCGACACCGTGCTGGCCGACGCCGCACCCGCCCGGGCGCCGCGCACCGCGACCGAGCGGACGCTCGCCGAGGTGTGGTCGTCGGTGCTCGGGCTGGACGCGGTCGGCGTGCTGGACAACTTCTTCGACATCGGCGGCGACTCGGTGCTGGCGATCCATGTGGTCGCCGGCGCGCGGGACGCCGGCCTGGTGATCACACCCCGCCAGGTGCTCACCCAGCCGACGCTCGGCGAACTCGCCGCCGCGGCCCGGCCCATGCACACGTTCATGTCTACTGTGGACAGTGAACCGGACGAGGAGTCGACCGGGACCGGCGGGGTGGAGAGCTATCCGCTGTCGCCGTTGCAGGCCGGCATGGTGTTCCACGCGCTGTTCGAACCGGAGAGCACCGACTACCTCGTCCAGTTCGTCTACGCCGTCGACGGCCCGCTGGACGTGTCCGTGTTCCGCCGGGCCTGGGCGCACGTGGTCGGCCGGCACTCCATCCTGCGCACCACGTTCGCGTGGGACGGCCTGCCCGAGCCTGCGCAGTCCGTGCGCCGGCAGGTGCCGCTGCGGCTGCGCGAACTCGACTGGCGGACCACCGCCGACCTGCCCGCCGCCCTGTCCCGCCACCTGGCCGCCGAGCGGGCACGTGGCGTCGACCTGGAACAGGAGCCGTGGCGGCTGGACCTGATCCGCGTCGCCGACGGCGGCCACCGGATGATCTGGCACGGCCACCACGTCCTGCTGGACAGCTGGAGCATGCGCCTGCTGCTGGACGAGGTGCGGACCGCGTACCGCGCCCTGCTCGCCGGTGACCGCCCCGCCCTGCCGGAACCGGTGCCGTTCCGCCGGTACGTCGACTGGCTGCGCGGCCACGACCCGGACGCCGCGTCCGCCTACTGGGACCGCGTGCTGTCCGACGTCACCGCGCCCACCCGGCTGGCCATCCTGCAACCCGAACGCGGTGACGCCAAGGGATCGAGCAGCCGCGACGTGGCCATGCTGTCCGACGAGGCGCCCGCCGACGTCACCGAGCGGCTGCGCGAACTGGCCCGCAAGTACCGGATGACCGTCGGTTCCGTCGTGCACGCCACCTGGGTCCTGCTGTTGCAGCGTTTCGGCGGCGGGCCGGACGTGCTGTTCGGGTCGACCATGGCCGGCCGGTCCGGCAGCCTGCCCGGCGTCGACCGGATCGTCGGCCTGCTGATCAACACGCTGCCCGTGCGGCTGCGGGTGCGGCCGGAGCAGAAGGTGGCCGACTGGCTGACCGGTGTGCACGCCGAACTGGCCGAACTGCGCGACTTCGAGCACTGCTCGCTGGTCGACGCGCAGCGGCGCAGCGCGGCGCCGGCCGGCCGCCGCCTGTTCGACACCATCGTCATGTTCGACAGCTACCGCCGGGCCGGCCACGAGCCGGACACCGACGGCGTGGCGTTCACCCCGGTGCGGGCGTGGGAACAGACCGGCTACCCGTTGGTGCTCAACGTCGGCCTGCTCGACGGGCTGCACTTCGGGCTGCACTTCCGGCTGGACTACCAACCGGACCGGATCAGCAGGGACGGCGCGGAACGCCTGCTGGCGCACTACCTGATGCTGCTGGACGCGCTCACCACGCAGCCGGAGACCCGGGTGGCCGACCTGCCGCCGCTGCCGGCCGCAGAGCGCCACCAGGTGGTCGAGGCGTTCAACGCCACGGCCGCGCCCCGGCCGGCCGAACTGTGCCTGCACGAACTGTTCGAGACCCAGGTCGACCGCACGCCCGACGCCACCGCCGTGGTGTTCGGCGACCGGTCGCTGTCCTACGGCGAACTGGACGAGCGCGCCAACCGGCTGGCCCACCACCTGCGCGAGCTGGGCGTCGGCCCGGAGTCGCTGGTCGGGATCTGCGTGGAGCGGGGCATCGAGATGGCCGTGGGCGTGCTCGCCGTCCTCAAGTCCGGCGGCGCCTACGTGCCGCTCGACCCGGACTATCCGGCCGACCGCCTGGAGTTCATGCTCGCCGACACGGCCGCTCCTGTCGTGCTGACACAACGGAAGCTGGCCGACCGCCTGCCACGCCACCAGGCCACGGTGGTGTACCTGGACGAGCGGATCGCCGGCCGCCCGTGCGCCCGCCCGGAACCCGCGGCCCGGCCGGCCAACCTGTCCTACGTGATCTACACGTCCGGCTCCACCGGGCGCCCCAAGGGCACGTTGATCCGGCACGAGGGCATCGTCAACTACGTGTGGTGGATGGCGGAGAACTTCCCGCTCACCGCCGGCGACACCGTGCCACAACTGGCCGGGCTGAGCTTCGACATCTCCGTGTACGAGATGTTCTGGCCGTGGAGCAGCGGAGCCACCGTCGTCCTGGCGCGGCCGGACGGCTACCGCGATCCCCGCTACATCCTCGACCTGATGCTGCGGGAGAACGTCACCGCGGCGCATCTCGTGCCGTCCATGCTGCGCGCCCTGCTGCCGCTGGTCACCGACCGGCCGCTGCCGCTGCGCTGGCTGTTCGCCAGTGCCGAGGCGCTCACCCCGGACGTGCTGGACGAGTGGCGGCGGCGCAGCCCGGACACGGAACTGCTCAACCTGTACGGCGCCACCGAGGTGTCCGTCGACTCGACCGCGTGGTCGTGCGACCCGTCGGCGGGCAAGGTCCTCGTCGGCAAACCGATCGCCAACACTCAGGTGTACATTGTGGACGACTCCGGTGATCCGGTGCCGATCGGCGTCGCCGGGGAGGCGTGCCTTGCCGGGACGAGTGTCGGCCGCGGCTACCACGGCCGGCCGGGGCTCACCGCGCAGCGGTTCGTGCCCGACCCGTACGGCCCGCCGGGCAGCAGGCGCTACCGGACCGGTGACCTGGTCCGCTGGCTGCCCGAGGGCACCCTGGAGTTCCTCGGCCGGCTCGACCACCAGGTCAAGATCCGCGGTTTCCGGGTGGAACTCGGCGAGATCGAGGCCGCGCTGACCGCGCACCCCGAGGTCGGGGCGGCGGCGGTGATCGCCAGGGACGAGGCCAGGGGCCCGAAGCGGCTGATCGCGTACGTGACGGCCAAGGACGGCCGGATGCCGACCACGTCCGAGCTGCGCACCCACCTGCAGGCCAGGTTGCCCGACTACATGGTGCCCGCGGTGTTCGTGCCGCTGGCCGCGCTGCCGCTCAACCCCAACGGCAAGGTGGACCGGCACGCTCTGCCGGCACCCGAGGGTGACCGCCCGGAACTGGACACCAGCTACGTCGCGCCGAGGACACCGGTCGAGCGGACGCTCGCCGAGGTCTGGAGCGAGGTGCTGAAGGTGACCAGGATCGGCGTGCGCGACAACTTCTTCGAACTCGGCGGCGACTCGATCCTGTCCATCCAGGTGATGGTCGGCGCCCGGCGGGCCGGCCTGCGGCTGACGCCACGGCAGATGTTCGCCGACCCGACCATCGCCGACCTGGCCGCCACGCTCGACTCGTCGGCCGAGCCGCTGCCGGTGCACGCGGACCAGGGCCCGGTCACCGGCGAGGTGCGGCTGGGGCCGATCCAGCACTGGTTCACCGAACTGGACTGGCCGCCCGACCACTACAACCAGTCCGTCCGGCTGTGCTGGGACCAACCGGTGGCCGGCGACGCCCTCCGGGCCGCGCTGACCGCACTGGTCGACCACCACGACGCGCTGCGGCTGCGGCTGTCCCGCGCCGAGGACGGCACGTGGCACCAGCACATCGCGGCGACCGAACCGGCCGACCTGCTGCGCGTGCTGGACGACGCAGAATCCGTCGAGGCGGCAGCCGACGACCTGCACCGCAGCCTCGACCTGCGCTCCGGACCGCTCATGCGAGCGCTGCTGATCCGCTACGGCAACGGCAGGCCGGACGAACTGGTCGTCACCGTGCACCACATCGCGGTGGACACCGTGTCGTGGCACATCCTCCTGGACGACCTCGCCACGGCCTACCAGCTGGTGCTGGCCGGCGAACCGGTCGCGCTGCCCGCCAAGACCACGTCGTACCAGCACTGGACGGACCGGCTCACCGAGTACGCCGGCAGCGCCGAGTTCGCGCCGGAGTTGGCGTACTGGCGGATGCCCCGGCCCGCAGGTGTGGCGTTGCCGGCCGACCACCCCGGCGCCCGTGACACGCAGGCGTCCTCGGCTGTGGTCACGCGGACCATGGCGGCCGACGCCACCGAGGCCCTGCTGCGCACCGCGCACACCGCCTACCGCACCAAGGTGACCGACCTGCTGGTCACCGCGCTGGCCCAGACGATGGTCGACCACACCGGTGAGCCGGACGTGCACATCGACCTGGAGGGCCACGGCCGCGAACCGCTGTTCGACGACGTCGACCTGACCCGGACGGTGGGCTGGTTCACCAGCATCCACCCGCTGCGCGTCCGGCTGGCCGAGGCGGCCGACCCCGGCCGCAGCATCCTGACCGTCCGGGAACACCTGCATGCCGTGCCGCACAACGGAGTCGGCTACGGCATCAGCCGGTATCTCTCGCCGGCACCACCGGCCGACGCACCCGCGTCGATCAGCTTCAACTACCACGGCCAGCTGCACAGCGCCTCCGACGGCGGCCTGTTCGTGCAACTCGGTTCGGTGCCCGGCGCCGACCGCGCGCCGGCCGGCATCCAGCCGTACGCCATCGAGGTCAACGCCGTGATCATCGACGGCGCGTTCCGGGTGCACTGGACGTACTCGCGCGACGTGCACGACGAGTCGACGGTGGCGCTGCTGGCAGGCCGTTTCCTGGACCGGCTCACGGCCCTGCTGGACCACTGCGCCACGGCCGTGTCGCCGCCCGCGCCGAGGGCCATGCTGGACCGGCTGTCCCCGGCCGCTCCCGCGACGCTGACCAGGATGCAGCGGCACCACGTGCCCGGTATCGGGTTGGCACTGGTGGCCGACGGCGAACTGGTGCGGGCATGGGGCGAAGGTGTCGCGTCGGCGGCCACCGGCGCTCCGGTGCGGCCGGACACCGTGTTCCAGGCCGGTTCGGCCAGCAAGCACGTGACCACGCTGGCCGTGCTGCGGCTGGCCAGGGACGGCGTGCTCGACCTGGACGAGGACGTGCGGTCCTACCTGCGGACCTGGCGGCTGCCCGGCGTGGACCCGGGCCACCCGGTCACGATGCGCGGCCTGCTCTCCCACACCGCGGGCCTGACCGAGGACGAGTTCGGCGGCCCGGGCGCGCACGACCGCGACGGCCGGCAGCCGTCCCTGCTCGACGTGCTGACCGGACGCCCACCGGCGGGCACCGCGCCGATCCGCGCGGAACTGCCGGCGGGCCAAGGGTTCCGCTACTCGGGCAACCACTTCGTGGTGGTCGAGCAGGTGCTGGTCGACGTGACCGGCGAGCCGTACGCGGACCTGATGCGGGAGGTCGTGTTCGAGCCGCTGGGCATGCGGGACAGCGGGTTCGGCCCGGAGTTCGTCACGGCCAGGGGTGACGGTGTCGCCGTCGGCCACGACCGGTCCGGCGCGCCGGTCGGCTGGCGGACGTACCCGCAGGCCACCGGCGGGCTGTGGACGACGGCCGCCGACCTGGCCCGCGTCGCCGCCGAGATCCAGCGGGCGGAACGGGGCGGCGGTGCGCTGGTGCTGGACAAGTGCTCCGCGGCCGAACTGCTGACACCGCTGCCCGATGCCGCCTACGGCCTGGGCACGGTGATCCGCGAGACCGACGGCGTGCGCTGGTTCGGGCACTCCGGCGAGACGGTGGGCTACCGGTCGCACTCGGCCACGTCGCTGGAGACGGGCGCCGGCGTGGTGATCATGGCCAACGGCGACGGCAGCCACGAGTTCGTCATCGACCTGCTGGTGGAGCTGGAAGTGGGCCTGCAGGTCTGGGTGGACCGTGGCATCGACTGGGGCGAGGTGACCGGCCTGGGCGCGGCCGTCCACCGCCCCGGCCGCCGCTGACCGGCCGACGGGCCGGTACCGAACCGGGTGGTCGGGCAACCGACCACCCGGTTCGCCGCGGGTGCGACAGCTGCCAAGGCGGCTCGGCCGGGCCGGCTCGGCCGGCCAATGGGGCTCGGTCGTCGGACGTCGGCTCGGCGGCGCGGGTGCCGCCGTGCGCATCGGCGGGGATCGCCGCGCTCGCCCCGGGTCCGGCGTTCTGCCCGGCCGACGCGCGAAAGCCGGACGCTGGCCCAGCAGCCGGCATCCGGTTCGTCGCGCGTGAGCGGCGGGTCGGGCTGATGGCGGCTCGGGCGGCTGGGTCGGCGTATGGGCTCGGTCGTTGGGCGGTTCGGAGCGTGGGAGCCGGTGCGCGGGATCGGTGGGGAGTCGCGTCCCGTGCTCTGCCCGATCGGCTGGCGCGGCATGCGAAAACCGGATGCCGGCCCAGCAGCCGGCATCCGGTTCGTCGTGTGTGTGTCAGGTGGTCGTGATGCGGATCTGGTTCAGCGCGCTGTCCAGCGTGGCATCGACGGCGGCCGGGTCGAGGCCGGCCGCGATGACGTGGCCCACGCGGTGGTAGGCGTTCTCGGCCGGCGTCACCAGGTCGCCCGGTCCAATGCGGACGAACGCGTCGCGCACGGCCGGGATCGTCCTGACCCGCTCCACGCCACTCACCTCGCGCACCTGACCGGCCCGGTGCGCCGTCACGAACCGGATTCCCACACACCGGTCACCACCGGGCACCGGCGCCAACTCCACTGGTAGGCCCACCGAGGCCCGGATCTGCTGCGCCACCAGGTCCACCCCGTCGACCATCCGGATCAGCTCCGGGATCATCCCGCCGGCCAGCCGCGCGTTGATCTCGATGATCGCCGCCCGCTCCGGCAGCAGCTTCACCTCGGTGTGCGTCGGCCCCTCGCGGATGCCCACGACCTCCAGGGCCTTGGTCACCGTCGAGACCAGCACCGACGCCGTCGCCGGGTCGAGATCGGCGGGGTAGTGGTGGCCGGACTCCACGAAGAACGGGCCGTCGGTCACCTGCTTGGCCGTGACGCCGACGCAGTGCGCGACACCGCCGGTGTGGAACATCTCCACGCTGTACTCGGGCGCCTCCAGGTACTCCTCGATCAGCGCGACGCCCACCGACCGCTGCCCGCGCGCGTTGACCCGCGCCGCCAGCACACGCCGGACCTGGGCCCGCACCTGCGCCTCGAACCGGCACAGCCGCACGTCCTGCGACCCCGACTCGTCCACCGGTTTCACCACGCACGGCAGGCCGACGTGCCGCAACGCCGACGTGAGCCGCTGGTGGTCGCGCACCGCGACGAACCTCGGCTGGTCGACACCCGCCTCGTCCAGCACCGCCCGCATGGTGGCCTTGTTCCGGCACAGCCGCACGGCCTCCGGCGGATTGCCCGGCAGGCCGAGCCGACCGGCCAGGGCCGCGCTCGCCGCCAGGTAGAACTCGCTGGTCGTGGTGACGCCGACGACCGTGTCCGGCAGCCGCGCGACGGTGCCGAGCAGCGCGTCGAATGTGTTGGTATCGCAGTACATCACCTCGGCCCCGGTGTCGGCCAGGCCGACGTAGCGATCCGGGGAACCGGTCAGCAGCAGCGGTTCCAGCCCGAGCCGTTGCGCGGTGGCCAATGCCAGAATGCCGGTGCCCGTGGTGTTGGACTCGACGAAGATCAGGCGCTCTGACATGTCAGTCCGCTCCGCATCTCGGTCAGGTCGCTGTACGACCAGTTCGACACCGGCCGGCCGTACTCGACCCTGGTCGGCGTCGGGCGTTCGGCCTGCTCGTGCAGCCCGTGCCGCTGCCAGTGTTCGTCGTCGTACACGGTTTCGGCGTACCGGTCGCCCCGGTCGGCGAGGATGCCGACGACCCGCGCGCCGGGCGCCAGCCGCGCGCCGACGTACCGGAGCACCTGGTACACCGAGCCGGACGTGTTGCCACCGAAGATCTGCTGCTCACCGGCCAGCCGCCGGGTGGCCGCGAACGCCTCGCGGTCGTTGAGCCAGTGCACCTCGTCGATCTGCTCGTGGTCCAGGTTCGGCGGCACCAGGCTGTTGCCCAGCCCGCTCTGCAACCGCCGTGGCTCGTCGGGCTGGTCGAACAGCACACTGCCGACACAGTCGACACCGACGACCCACAGGTCGGGCAGCGCGTCCCGGAGCACCCGGGCCGTCCCGCACAGCGAACCGCCGCTGCCCACCGAACCCACCAGCACGTCGATCCGACCCAGGTCGGCCAGCAACTCGTCGGCCAGTGTGCGGTAGGCGGCCGGGTTCTGCGGATTGCTGTACTGCCGGGGCCAGAACGCGCCGTCCAACTCCGTCATGAGCTGGTCCAGCCGCTCCAGCCGCGCGCTCTGCCAGCCGTGTGCCGTCATCTTCGGCACGACGTCCACGACACAGCCCAGCGAGCGCAGCTTGGCCAGCGTCATGCGGTCGATCCTCGGGTCGGTCACGATGTGCACCGGATGGCCCAGCGTGGTGCCCACCAACGCGACACCCAGCGCCATCGTGCCCGACGAGCTCTCCACGATCGGCGCTCCCGGCCGCAGTTCCCCTGATTCACGCGCGCTCAGGATGATCTGCCTGGCCACTCGGTCCTTCATCGCGAACATGTTCTGGAGCTCGAGCTTCGCGTATATGTCGACTTGGGCGGCATCGGGTGATTTCAACCGAACCAATGGGGTGTGGCCGATCGCGTCGATCACGTTGTCGTACCGCATCTGGCTCCTTCCGCCGCGGGAGGAACCCAGTCTCCGTCTCGGCTCCATCGTCCTTCTTTCGCAGACGTATTCGGGCCATCGGAGTCCATATGGAGCAAGGGAAGCGACGCATGCACGCGCATTCACAGTGATCGTGGCCGATCGTTGCGACGCTCGCGGCGGTGCTGCTAGCCTCGATGAAGTGGTTCGCGACGTTTTTGCCAAATGGGCTGTGTCGCCACCGCCCCCACTGAGATAATTGGGGGTTTCGATGAGCTCCACGGCCGACTCGGGGGTCAACGCGGGTCCCATCTACTTCGAGCTACTCGGTCCGATCTCCATCGTGCACGGAGACAACCGCAAACAACTCAGTTCGCACCGGCAGCGGGTCATCCTGGCCGCGCTGTTGCTGTCCGCCAACCGAGTCGTCCCGGTCGACACCCTGATCGACGCGGTCTGGGGGGAACGCCCGCCGGCCACCGCGCGCAGCCAGGTGTACATCTGCATGACCGCGATCCGTGGCACGCTGCGCGAGTTCGCGCCCGGCGAGCTGGTCGTCACCGAGCCGACCGGCTACTTCATGCGGCTGGAACCGGATCAGCTGGACATGCGCCGGTTCGAGCGGATGTGTTCCGCCGCGACTCGGATGGCCGACCGCGGCCAGCTCGCCGAGGCCGTGGTGATCCAGCGGCGGGCACTGGACCTGTGGCGCGGTCCGGCGTTGAGCGGTGTGTCCAGCCCGCTGATCGAGACGCAGGCCACCCGGCTGGACGAGGACCGCCTGGTGGCACAGGACATCTGCGCGGAGTGGGAACTGCGGCTGGGCCGGCACCGCGAGATGATCAGCGAACTGGCCGAACGGGTGGCGGCCCACCCGTTGCGGGAACGCAGCCGCGCGCAGTTGATGCTGGCGCTGCACCGGTCCGGCCGGCAGGCCGAGGCACTGGAGACCTACCGCAGGGGCCGGCAGGAGCTGATCGACCAGCTCGGCCTGGAACCGGGCGAGGAGTTGCGCCGGATGGAGGCGCTGATCCTGTCCGACGACGCGGAACTCCAGGTGGCCGAACCGGTCCGGGCCACGCTGGCCCCGGTGCGCCAGTTGCCCACCGACACCGCCGACTTCGTCGGCCGGGACGAGCTCATCGACGAGGTGTCCGGCCTGCTCAACACGACGCTGGACGCCCGGCCCGGCACGGCCGTGCCGGTGGTGGTGGCGTCCGGGCTCGGTGGCGTCGGCAAGAGCGCGCTGGTCGTGCACGTCGCGCACATGGTGGCCGGCCGGTGTTTCGCCGACGGTCAGCTGTACGCGAACCTGAGCGGTCCGAGCACGCGGCCCCGCAGGCCGGGTGAGGTGCTCAGCCGGTTCCTGCAGAGCTTCGGCGTGCGCGGCGGTTCGCTGCCCGACGACGACGTGGAGCGCGCCGAGCTGTACCGGAGTCTGCTGGCCGACCGGCACGTGCTGGTGGTGCTGGAGGATGCCAGCAGTGAGGCGCAGGTGCGGCCGCTGCTGCCGGGCAGCCCGAGCTGCGCCGTGCTGATCACCAGCCGGCACCGGCTGACCGGACTGGCGGGCGCGCACCACATCGACGTCAGTGCGTTCGGCGAGGACCAGGCGGCCGACCTGCTCGCCAAGATCATCGGGCCGGCCAGGGTGTCCGCCGAGCGGGACCAGGTCGGCGAGCTGACCAGGCTGGTGGACGGCCTCCCGCTGGCGTTGCGCATCATCGGCTCCCGCCTGTCGTCCCGTCCACACTGGACTCTCAAGCACATGACCAGACTGCTCGCCGACGAGAGCGGACGGTTGGACGAGCTGGCCCACCGCGATCTCGGCGTGCGCACCACGATCTCGTTGACCTACAACGGGTTACTGCCCCAGGAGCAGCTGCTGCTGCGGTCGCTGTGCGATTTCGACGCGGACAGCATCCCCGGCTGGGTGGCGGCGGCCGCGCTGGACGTCGACCAGACCGACGCGATGCGGCTGCTGGACAACCTCACCGACGCGAACCTGGTCCGGGTGGTCGCCGACGACCCCGGCGCGCCGATCCGCTACCGGGTGCACGATCTGGTCCGGATCTTCGCCGCCGAGCAGGCCGCCGCCGACCCGGCCGACTTGCGCAGCGCCGCCCAGGCCCGGATCTGCGGCGGCTGGCTGTGGCTGGCCGAGCAGGCCCACGAACGGCTCTACGGTGGGCAGTTCACCGTCATGCACGGCTCGGCGGCGCGCTGGGAGTCGGATCCGCTGCTGGCCGAGCTCACCGATCCGTTGCAGTGGCTGGACGCGGAGCGGGCCAACCTGCTCGCCGCCGTCCGCAACAGCGCCGCCGCCGGCCTGGACGAGCTGAGCTGGGACCTGGCGATGACGCTGGTGACGCTGTTCGAGGCCCGCAGCTACGTCGGCGAGTGGGAGGAGACCCACCTCGAGGCGCTGGCCGCCGCCCGCCGGGCCGGCAACCGCAGGGCGGAGGCCGCCATGCTGTGTTCGCTCGGTTCGCTGTACCTGACCCGGGGCCAGACCGGCAAGGCCCAGGCCGTGCTGATCCCGGCGTTGCGCGCGTTCATCGAGCTGGACGACGCGGGCGGCCGGGCGCTGGCCGCCCGCAACATCGCCACCATGCACCACCGCAAGGGCGAGTTCCGCCAGGCGCAGCAGCGCTACCGCCAGGCGCTGGCCGACTTCCGGTTGCTGGGCGACCACATCGGCGAGGCCCACGTGCTGGTCAACCTGGCCGGCATCGACCTCGACCTGGAGCGGGTGGACACCGCGGTGACCCAACTGGAGGAGGCGCTGCGGCTGTCCGGGCTGGCCGGGCACCGCCGCACCGAGGCCCAGGCGATGTACCGGATGGGCGAGGCGCTCGTGGCACGCGGAGAGCTCCGCGCGGCCGGTGAGACGCTGCGCGGAGCTCTCGCGATGGTGCGGGATGACGGTGACCGGATGGGTCAGATGCACGTCCTGCGCGGCCTGGGCCGGATGCATCTCGCCCTGGGCCAGTTGGCGAACGCCGAATACTGCGCGCGGGAGGCGATGGCGCTCGCCCGTGAGGTGGGTGATCGGCAGACCGCCGACCAGATCCGGTCGGAATTGGCCACGGTACTCGCTCGGCTGGGTGGTTCGGGTGGCGCGACACAATCTGTCCAGTCCGAGAGCGCCGCGGGCGCCTGAATCCGGTTGGCGGCCCGGCACGTCAGATCCAGGGCGTGTCCTTGCCGTCCTCACAGTGCACGGACAACAGTTTCGTCGACATGTCCAACATATACTCTCCCCGACTTGTGGTTCATTTCCTGATCGCTGATACGAGACTATCCGCAGCAACTATCACTGACCTATCTCGCTTGTTCCGCCGCGTCCATCGCGCGATCGGTCACCCTGGTCATGCCGGCCAGGGCCGCGAACGACACGACGCCCATGATGACGAACACGGCGCGAAGTCCGAACAACTGGGCGAGAACGGCGCCTGCGGCGGCACCCAGCGGTTTCGTGCCCCACGTGATGAGCAACGTACCGCTGTTGACCCTGCTCAGCATCTGTGGCGGCGTGATCCGCTGGCGCAGGGACAGCACGACGACATTGGCGATGACCACCCCGATACCGCCGACGAAGAACGCGGCACCGATCAGATAGGGATTCGTCGTGACGGCTGGCAGGCTGATCAGCAGCGCACCGGCCAGAAAGGACAGGGTGAGCGTGCGGGCCCGCCCGAGTATTCGGGTGACCTGTTCGGCGAGGAACGAGCCGACCAGGCTGCCCGCGGCGATCGTGGCGACCAGCAGGCTGTAACCCTGTTCGTTCAGAGCCAGAACGGATGTCGAACCGACCGCGTACAACACCAGAATGGCCTGTGTCGCGCTGCTGGCGATGTTGAACGCGCCGCCGAGAATCGCGAACACCCGTAACAGCCGGTTGTGCAGGAAAAAACGGATGCCCTCGACGATGTCCGCCCGCAGCGTCGCCCGGGTCGCCGGGTCGCGCTCGGTCCGGAAGCTGCCGCGCACGAACACCAGCACCGCCAGGGCGAGCACCCACAGCGCGACGGGCGTGCCGAGCGCGACAGCCGCACTCGCGGCCACCAGCACACCGGCCAGCGGTGGCCCGGCCAGTTCGTTCGCCGTCAACTGCGCGCCGAACATCCGACCGTTCGCCCTGACCAGTTGGTCGGACGAAACGACTTGCGGCACAACGGATTGCGCTGCGTTGTCGTAGATCGTCTCGGCGCTGCCGGCGCAGAACGCCACACCGTACAGCGCCCAGATGGAACCACGGTGGAACAGCAGCGCGAGCACCACGGCGGCCAGCACCGCCGTGCGGACGAGATTCGCGCCCAGCATGAGCCGCCGCCGGTCGAACCGGTCGACGATCGCACCCGAGGGCAGCGCGAACAGCAGCCACGGCAACGTGAACGTGAACGCCAGGCCGCCGATCAGCACGGGAGAACGGGTGAAACCGATGGCCACCAACGGAAGGGCGATCTTCAGCACGCCGTCGGCGAGGTTCGACAGCCCGGCCGTGGTCCAGAACCGCCAGTAGACGGTGCCGAGACCCCGCCGGCCGGCGGGGGTCGTGACCCGCACGTTCGGCTGGCCGCTCACCACGCAATGGAGTATCACACATCGATGGAGAAAATTCCATCGGTTGGCTAGGCTAGGGCAATGGACGATCCGGCCACCCCGCCGACCCGCAGCACCCGCGACCAGCGGTCATCGACCCGCGGCCGCCGGCCGAGCGACCGCAGGGAGACCTCGATGCGCGAGGCGAAGGCGCTCGCCCATCCGGTCCGGCTGCGCATCCTGCGGTTGTGCTGGCAGCACGAGCTGACCAACAAGCAGCTCGCCGACCGGCTGGGCAGGGACCCGGGCACCGTGCTGTACCACGTGCGGCAGCTCGTCGAGGCGGGCCTGCTGGAGCAGGCGCCGGTCCGTACCGGGGACAGCGGCGCGCTGGAGAAGCCCTACCGGTCCGCGGCCCGGTCGTGGTGGCTGGAGGACTCACCGGACGTCGACGCCGAGGCCGCGTTCGCCCCCGTCGACGCCTTCCAGGAGGAGCTGCGGGCGGCCGGTCCGGGCGCTGTGCGCACGTTCGCCCGGTTCGCCCTGCATCTGTCCATGGAGCAGGCGGCCGAACTGGACCGTCGCATCTTCGCCATCCTCAACGAGTACCTCGCCAGTGACGACCAGCGTCTGGACCAGCCGGCCCACGGCGGGTTGATCGTCCTGCACGAACTCGTCGACTGACGGTGAGGGTAAATTTGCCGGCGCGCTGACGGTATATTCATCGACATTTATTGAGAACCATTCGGACCATCGGTGTCGGCAATCAGAGCCAACCCGTTCACATTCACGGTTAATTCAGCTGATCCTTCCGGGACGATCCGTCCCACGCTGGCAGTATGACACCCGGCGTGTGCGGACGAACCGATAATGCGGGGAGATCGTGCCGCCGCTTATCACCTTTTTCCCGAGGAGGACAGGGTGAAAGTGCCACTATCCCGATCCGAGGGTGGAGGCGGTGGCCTGCTGATGCGGGCCGTCGGCACCGCGGCACTCGCCGCGGTGCTGGCCATCTCCACAGGCACGGCGCTGGCCGGAGCGACGGAACTGGCGGCAGGTCCGTCCGGTCCGGCCGCACCGGTCACGTCGACCGCCAAGCCGACACTGAAAGTCGTCGTCATCGGTGACTCGTTCACCAGTGGCGAAGGCGCGAGTTCGTCGACGTTCAAGCAGGTTCCCGTCCCCGACGTCACCGAGGACGGCATCGCCTACACGTCGATGAAGGTCGATCCGGCGCACCAGTCGTCGACCGCGCCGTCATTGCAGGCACTCAACCAGATCCAGGCCGCGAACCCGGGAGTCGACCTCCAGGTCACGTTCGTCCCGGTTTCGGGTGCCACCCGGGACAGTCTGTACCAGACGACCCGGCCCGGCACGCCGTTCGAGCAGCCGCCGCAGATCGACGCCGTGAAGAACGCGGACGTCGTGATCGTCGGTATCGGCGGCAACGACGCCAGGTTCAGTGACTGGGTCCACACCGCGGTGACCAGTACCGAGGCGACCTCGACCCAGCAGTTCCCGCAGTTCATGCAGCAGTTCAACGACGGCACCTATCTCAACAACCAGGTCAAGCTGCTCAACGACATTTCCGACATGGCATCGCCGAACGCGACGATCGTGTCGCTCGGCTACCCGAAGGCGTTGCCCTCGACCGTGCCGGGATCGATGACCTGGTGGTCGCCCTTCAGCTGGACGACGATCAGCCAGGGCGAAGCCGACATGTCCAACCAGCTCGCCACCACGCTGAACACGAACAACCAGGACGCCTCGTTCATCGCGCAGTCCGCGCACCCGGCGCAGCAATGGTTGTACGCGGATCTGTCCACCGCGTTGGAGGGGCACGAACTGTTCACCAACCAGGAAGGGCTCAACGGCCTCACTCCCGGCAACCTGAACGGCTCGTACCACCCCAACGACCTGGGGCAGCAGCTGCTGGGTGCGACGATGCAGCCCTACATCACCCAGGCGGTGAACGGCCAGCTGCAGCGGTTGGGCGTGCAGGGTGCCGAGGACGTGCCCGCGATCACCCCGACGTTCTCCAACATGTGGAACCTCAGGGTGGACCTGCCGCTGCAGCAGCAGAAGCAGGACCAGATCAACCAGTCCGGCGACAAGACGCAGGCACCGCCCGCGTCGAACGACAAGCCGGAGCAGACGCCGCAGGATCAGCAGACCGACCAGGGTGCGAAGCAGCCGGACGGCACCGATCAGGGGACGCCCGCTCAGCAGCCGGACGCGAACCAGCCGGACACGCAGCAGCCGGCCGGTCCGCCCGAAGGGCCGCAACCGGATGGGGCGCAACCGAAGCCGGACACGAGCCAGCCGGATGCGAACCAACCGGACGGCACGCAGCCGAACGGTACGCAACCGGACGGCACGCAACCGGATGGTGCCCAGCCGGACGGGGCGGCCCAGCCGGACGGGGCGACCCAGCCGGACACCGCACCGGCGGACGGAGCCAAGTCGGACGCCACCACGCCGGACGGTTCGGGCGCGGCCCAGCCGGACGGTGCGGATGCCACGTCACCGGGCCAGGCTGACCTGGCCCGGCCGACCGGATCCGATGCGGCGCAACCCGATGCGGCGGGAGCGGACGGGACCCAACCGGCCGCGACCGACCAGACGGGAGCGGCTCCACCGGACGGCGCCGATGCCACGGCGGAGGGTGCCCCGGCACCGGACGCCCAGGCACCGGACCGGTCGGGCGCGGCAGCACCGGACGGAGCGGACGCCACGGCGCCCGACCAGCCGGCCGACGCCACGGCACCGGCGGACCAGCCGGCAGCGCCCGCTGACACACCGGCCGACCAGCCGGCGGCACCAGCGGACACACCGGCCGCTCCGGCCGACCCGGGAGCCGCTCCGGCGGACACCCCGGCGGCGCCCGCGGACACTCCGGCAGCACCGGCCGACACGCCGGCGGTTCCGGCGGACACACCACCGGCGGACACGCCGGCCGCGCCCGCGGACACCCCGGCAGTACCGGCGGACACGCCACCGGCCGACACACCGGCCGCCCCGGCGGACGTTCCGGCGGCTCCGGTCGACGTTCCGGCTGCTCCTGCGGACGTTCCGGCTCCGGTCGACGTTCCGGCGGCTCCGCCGGTAGCGCCGCCCCCGGTCATCGTGCCCGACCCGGCACCGGTGATCGCGCCGCCGCCACCGCCACCACCGCCACCACCTCCGGTGATCACACCACCGGAACCACCCACCATCACCCCGGTGAACCCGGTCGACTCGGGATCGTCGTCGTTGTCCACCGATCCGGACCCCGGTCTGGACGGCATCGACGGTCTCGGTAGCGACACCGGCGACTCCGGCCTCGATTCCGGCCTCGGTTCGGAAGGATTCGACGCGGGTGACAGTGGCGGCGGCGACGGCGGAGGCGATTAAAAGCGCATTACCAGGCGGGGCGTGCCACCGGCACGCCCCGCCGCTTTTGTTGGTGGCCGGTGGATGGCGCGATGCGCCGACATTCCTGAAGATTTCCACGGAGCCCGGGTGGGCTGTGGATAATGCGCGCATGGCAACCGCACGGCGGACTCTGGTCGCGCTGATCGGCATGGCGCTGATCGGCACGTCGTTGTCCGGCACCGCGGTTCCCGCGACCGCCGCGACTGGTCCCATCGACTGTGCGACCGACACCGTCGCCGCCGATCTGCACCTGACGAACGTCACGGTCGATTCCGCGACACCCGTCACGTCCGGCACGTTCACGCCGACCGGCCAGCCGACGATCACCGGGCTGCCGGTGTTCTGCGACGTCGACCTCACCCACACCGATCCGGCGGGCAACCCGATCAGTGTCGAGGTGTGGCTGCCGCAGGACTGGAACGGGCGGTTCCAGGGCGTCGGCGGCAGCGGTTTCTTCTGCGGCATCATCTTCAACGCGCTGACGCCGACCGCGCCGGGCCTGGCCACCGGCGTGCGGGCCGGTTACGCCACCGCGTCCACCGACTGCGGCCACCCGTTCCCGGACGCGAGTTTCGCGCTGAACCCGGACGACACGCTGAACCGCCCGCTGATCACCGACTACGCCACGGCGGGCGTGCACGACATGACGGTCGACGGCAAGGCGCTGACGGTGGCGTTCTACGGTCGCGGCGCGGTACTCGTACTTCTACGGCTGTTCCACCGGCGGCCGCCAGGGCATGGCGGAGGCGCAGCGATTCCCGTCGGACTACAACGGCATCGTGGCCGGTGCGCCGGCGATCAACTTCACCACGATGGTGCCCGCGGAGCTCTGGCCGGCGCTGGTGATGAACGCCAGTGGTGACGCGCTGCCGGTGTGCAAGGAGGACGCGTTCACCGACGCGGTGGTCGCCGCGTGCGACGGCCTGGACGGCGTGGTGGACGGCGTGATCAGCGATCCGGCGGCGTGCCACTGGGATCCGCATTCGCTCGTCGGCACCGAGACGCCGTGCGGCATGATCACCGCCACCGACGCCGACGTCATCCAGAAGATCTGGCAGGGCCCGGAAACCACGCGCGGCACGAAGCTGTGGTTCGGCCTGGAACCGGGCGCCCCACTGACCAGCCTCGCCGACACCGTGACGGCCGGCGGTGCCACGACGATCGTGCCGTTCTCCGTCGCGGTGGACTGGCTGGGCACGTTCGTCCAGCGCGATCCCGACTTCGACTGGCACATCGTGACATTCAGCCAGTTCGACCGGCTGTTCGCCCGGTCGGTGGGTGAGTTGTCGTCGACCGTCGCCACGAACGACCCGAACCTGTCCGCTTTCGGCCGGGACGGCGGCAAGCTGGTGATGTGGCACGGTCTGGCCGACCCGCAGATCTTCCCGCAGGGCACGATCGCCTATTACCAGGCGGCACAGCGGGTCAACGGTGGCACGTCGAGTTTCGCCAGGCTGTTCCTGGCCCCTGGCGCGTCCCACTGCGTCAGCGGCGCCGGCCCGGAACCCGACGATCCGCTGGCCGCCGTGGTCGCCTGGGTGGAACACGGCAAGGCCCCCACCGAGCTGCCGGCCACCCTCACCGACCCGACCACCGGCGCGGTCGTCCGCACCCGCACCCTGTGCGCCTTCCCCCTGGTGTCCCGGTACACCGGCCACGGCGACCCGAACGACGCGACCAACTACACCTGCGCCCGCACGTTCTGACCCGGCGAAGCGCTGATGCCACTACCGGCCCCACATGACCACCGGGCCCGACCGCCTGATGCCGGACCACATGCTCGACAGTAACCGGCAAGCGGTCATCGACACCGGGTGAGGACTGTCCGAAGTCGACGAACGGCGGCGCCTGGTCGGCTCGGCGACGACACCGATCGGGCCGACCAAACACAGATCACCTACCCCGTCGGTTGATCAGGAATCGGCGCCCAGGGCGTCCTCGTAGACGGCGATCTTGTAGCGGATCAGGTCGAGGCAGCGGGTGAGTTGGTCCATCTGGTCGGTGACGCGCTCCTCGTGCTCGCGCAGCAGCGCCAGCCGTTCCTTCTCGTTGCCCTCGCCGTGGCGGACCAGGTCGGTGTACTGGCGGATGGCGGTCATGGGCATGCCGGAGGCGCGCAGGACCGTGCACACGATCAGCCACTCGACGTCGTCCTCGCTGTACACGCGCCGGCCGCCCGTGTCCCTGGCCACGGGGTTGGCCATGATGCCCTCGCGTTCGTAGAACCGCAGCGCGTGCACGCTCAGGCCGGTACGTTCGGCGACCTCGCCGATGGTCATCGAGGACATGCCGACCAGCGTACGACTTGACCTAGAGTCGGCTCTAGCTCGTACGGTCGCGCCATGACGATGCGTTACCGCCCACTCGGCGGCACCGGGATGCGCGTGAGCGTCCACTGCCTGGGCACGATGATGTTCGGCGCCACCGGCAACCCCGACCATGACGACTGCGTGAAGATCGTGCACGCCGCACTGGACAGCGGGATCAACTTCGTGGACACCGCCGACATGTACTCGGCAGGTGAGTCCGAGGAGATCGTCGGCAAGGCGTTGCGCGACCGCAGGGACGACGTCGTGCTCGCCACCAAGGTGCACTTTCCGATGGGTGACGACGTCAACCATTCGGGTAATTCGCGGCGCTGGATCGTGACCGAGGTGGAGAACAGCCTGCGGCGGCTGGGCACCGACCGGATCGACCTCTACCAGGTGCACCGGCCGGACGAGGACACCGACATCGAGGAGACCCTCGCCGTGCTCACCGATCTGGTGCGGCAGGGCAAGATTCGCGCGTTCGGGTGTTCCACGTTCCCGGCCGAGCAGATCGTCGAGTCGCACCGGGTGGCCGAGCAGCGCGGCCTGTACCGTTTCCGCACCGAGCAGCCGCCCTACAACATGCTGGCCCGCTCGATCGAGGCCGACGTGCTGCCGGTGTGCCGGCGCTACGGCATGGGCGTGCTGGTGTGGAGCCCGCTGGCCTGGGGATTCCTGTCCGGCCGGTACCGCAAGGGTCAGTCGGTCGACCTGACCAGCGGTCGCGCCGCGCTGCGCCCCACCCGCTTCGACCCGGCCGACCCGGCGAACGCCGCCCAGTACGACGCGGTGGAGCAGCTCGTCGCGATCGCCGAGAGCATCGGCGTCACCCTGCCCGAGCTGGCCATCGCCTTCACCGTGGCGCATCCCGGCGTGACGTCGGCGATCATCGGGCCCAGGACGATGGAGCAGTTCGAGTCGGCGGCGCGGGGCGCGTCGCTGGTGCTGGACGACGAGACGCTGGACCGGATCGACGAGGTGGTCGCGCCGGGCACGAACGTCTACAAGCCGAACGCCGCCTTCCCGCTCGGGGTGCTGACCGACCCGGTCCGGCGTCGCCGTCCGGTGGCCGACCGCGCCGCGGGCTGAGACTGTCGGTGTCGTGTGCTGCACTGCCCGTCCGACGAAAGGAGTCACCATGGACGTGCGGTTCATCGCGAGCGTGAGTGTCATCGCCCCGGACCCGGCGGCCAGCCGGGCGCTCTATGTGGACGCCCTCGGCCTGCCGCTGAAGTCGATGGGCGGCGACTACTTCGCCAGCGAGGAGATCCCCGGCAGCAAGCACTTCGGCGTGTGGCCGCTGCGCGAGGCCGCCGAGGCGTGCTTCGGCACCGACACCTGGCCGGCCGACCGGCCGGTGCCGCAGGTCAGCATCGAGTTCGACGTCGACAACCCGGACGCGGTCGCACCGGCCGCCGAGGAACTGGCGCAACGCGGTCACCTCCTGCTGCACCCGGCGCGCGTCGAACCGTGGGGCCAGACCGTCGCCCGCCTGCAGAGCCCGGAGGGCGCCATCGTGGGCGTCTCCTACTCACCCCAGCTGCACTGACGCGTCGACCAGCCGCGCGAACCGCCGGACCAGCCGGGCCCGGGCCGGCGGGGGAGCGGCGGCGAGGTGCGGCGGCCACGACAGGAGCAGCAGGGTCAGTTCGGCGGCCACGGCGGCGCGGCGCAGGTCGGTGTCGTCCGGGATGCCCCGCGCGCGGGCGTAGGCGGTGAGCATGGCGTCGCGCGGCGGGTCCCACCCGTCGCGCTCGGCGCGCTGCCACAGCAACGCCAGCTCCTCCGGTCCGTGGCCGACACCCGTTTCCTGCCAGTCGATCCACACCACCTGCCCGTCGCCGCCGGCCAGCAGGTTGCCCAGGTGCCAGTCGCCGTGGCACAGGCACAGCGGCAGTGCGGCGAGCGCTGCCGCGACACGGTGGAACGCCGGCAGCCCGAGCGTCCCGTAGCCCGACGCCGCCCACGCCGTGGCCGCCGACGCGATGTCGGCGTCGGTCGGGACGTGGTGGGGTTTCGCCCACGGCCAGCCGGGCGGTTCGCGGTGCAGGCGGCCGAGTTGGGCCGCGAGGTCGGTCCAGCGGTCGGCGGGCCGGATCGCCGTGCCGGCCGGTTCGACCACGACGCAACAGGTGTCGCCGTACTCGACGCCGCCGACGAACCGGGGCACCCGCACCGGCACGCGCGGCGCGAGTTCCCGGTAGAAGCGCAGTTCCCGGGCGGTCGTGCCCACCTTCAGCACGAATCGCCTGCCCCGATCGGTGACCACCTGGTGGACACCCGACCCGGACCCGCCACCGGACAGCGTCGTCACCTGGGCGACCGCGTCGTCCCGGCCCAGCAGTGACCACCAACGCTCGACGCTCATGCCGGGAGGATCGCCGTGAGCTCGGCGAGCACCTGGGCGTTGTCCCGGAACCAGATGGCGTGCATGCCGGCCGCGCGGGCGCCGATGATGTTGGGTTCCGCGTCGTCCACCAGCACCACCTCGTCGAGCCGGACGCCGAGGCGGTCGGCGGTGAGCCGGTAGATGCGGGGATCCGGCTTGCTCAAGCCGACCTCGTGCGAGTACACGATGTCGTCGACCAGCTCGGCGAAGCCGTACCGGTCCTGCTCCCGCTCCCGCGCGCCGACGAAGCTGTTGCTCAGGATGCCGGTCCGGTAGCGGGGCCGCAGCCGCCCGGCGTAGTCGATCAACTCGTCGTTGCCGACGCCGACGTACTGCTCCCACATGTCCGCCAGCAGGGCGTCGACCTGGTCCGGGGCCAGGCCGAGCCGGTCGCCGACGGCCTGGCGCACCACCCGCTCGGTCACCGTGCCGACCGAGCCGCCGAGCCAGATGTCGGCCAGGCGCCTGCCGATCTCGCCGGCCGGCAGCCCGAGCCGTGCCTCCCAGCGTTGGTCGAAGTCCATCTCCGGCGTGATCTCCAGTACGCCGCCGATGTCGAACACCACAGCGCGTATCGCCATGCTCACCTGCCCGGGGCCTGTTGTCGCCCGTCCTCAGTACTCTGCCGGCGAGCATCCCATCCCAGGAGGACAGCGTGCCGATGACCGCTCGAGACGCCCTGGTCGCCGTCGCCGCCATGCTCGCCCCCGACCGGCCGGAGGTGGCCGAACGGGCCGCCGCCGCCCACGACGACCCGCACGCCTTCGTGCGCCGGCACGCCAGGCGGCTGGCCGACCGGGGCATCACGGAACCGATCCGCATCCTGCCGTGGATCGCCCTGGTCAACGCGCTCGCCGACCACCACCTGCTCGCCGAGGTCGACTGGCGGGAGAACCCGGACGAGATCGTCCGCATGTTGCGCGGCCTGGAGACCACCCCGGGGGACGGCTGGGACTGGGTGACGGAGGCCGACAGCTACCTGCGCACCGAGCAGTTCCTGAAGGTCAGCGGCGACCATCTGCGCGAGGGGCGTGTCACCCTGGCCTCGCTGGACATCGACTCGGACTGCTACCCGCTCGTCGTGCTGCCCACCGCCCGCACCACCGAACTGCTCGGCCTGGCCAAGCTGGCCGGCTACCGCGTGAGCATCCTCGCCACCAAACCCTGATCAGTCCACATCGGACGAGAGCAGGGCGACGAGTTCCTCGGTGAGGCCCTCGTCCAGGTAGCGGTCGGTGGCGAGCAGGCGGTACCAGATGACGCCGAACACGACGTCCGCGACGGTGTCGCCGGGGACGGTCGCGGGCAGGTCGCCCCGGTCCCGCGCGCGGGCCACGATCGCACCCAGCGCGTCCCGCCGCCGGTGCAGGAACCCGGTGCGGAAGCGCTCGCCGAACTCGGCGTCGATCTGGGCCTGCGCCATCAGCGCACGCAGCACGTCGATCACCGGTCTCACCCTGCCCATCGCGAAGCTGGCCGCCAGGAACGCGCGCAGGTCACCGGCGTAGGAGCCGGTGTCCGGGATCGGGATGTGCAGATCCGCCTTGGTGGCCAAGGCATCCAGCAGCACGTCGGCCTTGGACGGCCACCAGCGGTAGATCGTCTGCTTGCCGGCGCCGGAGCGGGCGGCGATGCCCTCGACGGTCAGGCCGGCGTAGCCGACCTCGGCCACCAGTTCGAGCGCCGCGATGAGGATCGCGGTGCGGCTGGTCTCGCTGCGCCTGCGGCCGGGCCGGGCGGGAACGGGGTGGTCGCTCATCGGTGCCCATGCTAGCGTAAATCGAACCGAGACGTATCGGCTCGAAATAGGAGGAGATCATCATGAGCGAGCGCACCGCCCTGGTCGTCGGCGGAACGTCGGGCATCGGACTGGCCACCGCGCGCCGCCTGTACGACCGGGGCGCCCGCGTCCACGTCGTCGGCCGCACCGGGCAACGGCTGGCCGCGGTCGCCGAATCGGACCCGAAGCTGGTCGGCCACCGCGCCGACGGTGCCGACCGGGACGCGATCGCCGCCGTCGCCGACGAGATCGGCACCGTCGACTGGCTGGTCGTCACGCTCAGCGGCAGCGACGGGCCCGGCCCGATCGCCGAACTGGACCTCGCCGTGCTCCGCCGTGCGTTCGACGCCAAGTTCTGGGGTCACATCACGACGATCCAGGCCGTGCTGCCGCACATCCCGCCGACGGGATCGATCACCCTGCTCGGCGCGATCACCGCCCGCGCCGGCATGCCGGGCACGGCGGGCATCGCCGCGATCAACGGCGCGGTCGAGGCGATGGTGCGACCGCTGGCCGTCGAGCTGGCGCCGATCAGGGTCAACGGCGTGTCACCCGGCGTGGTGGACACCCCGTGGTGGTCCGGCGTCCCGGAACCGGCCCGCCGCGCCTACTTCGCCGGTGCCGCCCAGGCACTGCCGGCCCGGCGCATCGCCACGGCGGACGACGTCGCCGACGTCGTCGTCACGGCCGCGACCAACCCGAACCTCACCGGCACGATCATCGAGACCGACGGCGGCGCCCGGTTGGTGTCGACCGGGTGATCAGCCGGGGAACGGGCCCGCCCTGCCCAGCAGGGCCGGGGTGGGCTTGCCCAGTTTGCCGGCCAGCCAGGCCGCCGTGTCGATCACCTGGGTCAGCTGGGCGCCGGTGGTGACGTCGCTGCGGTCCAGGGTGTAGAGCAGGTCCTCGGTGGCGATGTTGCCGGTGGCGGCCGGGGCGAACGGGCAGCCGCCGACACCGCCGATGCTGGCGTCCAGCGCCGCCACGCCGCACTCCAGCGCGGCACTGGCGTTGGCGTAGCCGGTGTTGCGCGTGTTGTGGAAGTGGCAGCGCAGCGGCACGCCGGGCGCGGCGGCCGCGGCACCGGTCAGCAGGGTGCGTACCTGGGCCGGCACGCCGACGCCGATGGTGTCGGCCAGCGCGATCTCGTCCGGACCGGCCGCCGCGACCCGCCGCACCAGCTCCAGCACCCGGTCCGCCGGCACCTCACCCTCGAACGGGCACCCGAACGCCGCCGCCACCGTGACACTGGCGAACACGCCGGCGGCCCGCGCGTCGGCCGCGATCCGCTGCCACGCCAGCACGCCCTCGTCGACCGTGCAGCCCTGGTTGCGCCTGCTGAACTCGTCCGTCGCCACCACGACGACGTTGATCTCGTCCACACCGGCGGCCAGCGCGCGGTCCAGGCCCCGCTGGTTGAGCACCAGCCCGGCGTAGGAGACTCCGGCGGCCCGCGGCACGCCTGCCATGACCTCCTCGGCGCCCGCCATCTGCGGCACCCGTTTCGGGTTGACGAAGCTGACCGCCTCGATCCGGCGCAGACCGGCGGCCACGGCCCGCTCGATCAGCCCGATCCTGTCCTCGACCGACAGCAGCGCGTCCTCGTTCTGCAGCCCGTCCCTCGGGGCCACCTCGACGATGCCGACCTGAGCCACCAGATCCTCCACTTGTATGCAAGCTCGGCGTCAGTCCAGACTTCACCTGCGGTAACTCTTGTGTCAAGTGGACCATCTCGCTAGATTGCGTGCAATCAAGCGTTCGGAGGTGCCCGGTGGTCCGAGCTGTCGACCACGCCTACACCCTGATCAGGGACGGCATCCTCACCGGTCGCCACGAGCCCGGTGAGCGCCTCGGCGAAGCCGAACTGGCCGAGCTCACCGAGACCAGCCGCACCCCGGTCCGCGAGGCGCTGCGCCAGCTCGAGATGGAGGGCCTGGTAGAGGTCCTGCCGCACCGCGGCGCCCGGGTCACCGCGTGGACGGCCGCCGATCTGGAGGAGATCTACGACCTGCGCGCCATGCTGGAGGCGTTCGCGGCGGAACGCGCGGCCGGCCGGATCGAACCCAAGGACCTGGACCGCATGACCGAGGTGTGCGACCTGATGGACGAGGCCGCGGGCCCCGGCGCCACGCAGGATCTGGACCGGGTCACCGAGCTGAACGCCGAGTTCCACGGCCTGGTCCGGGCGGCCGCCGCGAGCACCCGCCTGGTCACCATGCTCAACGCCGTCGTCCAGCTGCCCCTCGTGGTGCGCACCTTCCACCGGTACTCGGCCGCCGACCTGGCCCGTAGCTGCGCCCACCACCGCGAACTGGTCGCCGCCCTGCGGGCCGGTGACGGCCTGTGGGCGCAGTCGGTGATGCGGTCGCACGTGCTCGCCGCCAAGGCCGTCCTGCTGCGGGCGGCGGCCGACGAAACGGAAACGAGGTAGAGCCGATGCCATCTGCCGGACCGCTGGCCGACCTGCGGGTCGTCGAGATGGGCCAACTGCTGGCCGGACCGTTCTGCGGGCAGTTGCTCGGCGACTTCGGCGCCGAGGTGATCAAGCTGGAGGCGCCCGGCAAGGGCGACCCGATGCGCCAGTGGGGCCGGGAGAAGCCGCACGGCAAGTCGCTGTGGTGGCCGGTGGTGGCGCGCAACAAGAAGTCGGTCACGTGCGACCTGCGCGGCCCGGAGGGCCAGGACCTTGCCCGGCGCATCATCGACCGGGCCGACATCGTCGTGGAGAACTTCCGGCCGGGCACCCTGGAACGCTGGGGGATGGGCTACGACCAGCTGTCGGCGACCAACCCCGGCCTGGTCCTGGTCCGCGTCACCGGGTACGGCCAGACCGGGCCGTACGCGTCCCGCGCCGGCTTCGGCTCGGTCGGCGAGGCGATGGGCGGAATCCGTTACGTCATGGGCGATCCGACCAACCCGCCGACCCGCGCCGGTATCTCGCTTGGCGACTCGCTGGCCGCCGTGTTCGCCACCGTCGGCGCCCTCGTCGCGATCCACCACCGCGCGAGCGCCGGCCGCGGCCAGGTCGTCGACTCGGCGATCTACGAGGCCGTGCTGGGCATGATGGAGTCGCTGCTGCCGGAGTGGGAGATCGGCGGCTACCAGCGCGAGCGCACCGGTTCCGTGCTGCCGAACGTGGCGCCCAGCAACGTCTATCCCACGCAGGGCGGCGAGATGGTGCTGATCGCGGCCAACCAGGACACCGTGTTCGGCCGGCTGGCCGGCGCGATGGGCCGCCCGGAACTGGCCGCCGACGAGCGGTACTCGTCGCACGCCTCGCGCGGCGTCAACATGACCGAACTGGACGACCTGATCGCCGACTGGACCGCAGGCATCGCCACCGACGACCTGCTGGCGCTGCTGCACGACGCGGGCGTCCCCGCCGGGCGGATCTACACCGCGCGGGACATGTTCGCCGACCCGCACTTCAAGGCCAGGGAGGCGATCGTCCGCCTCGTCCACCCAGACTTCGGCGAACTGCCGATGCACAACGTGTTTCCCCAACTGAGCGACACACCGGGTCGGGTCAGCCACGTCGGCCCGACGCTCGGCGAGCACAACGCCGACGTCTATGGCGGCCTGCTGGGCATCAACGAGCACGACATGGCCGCACTGGCCGAGCGCGGCGTCATCTGACGGCGCTCACCCCTTCCCAGGGAGGCAGCATGCGATACCGCCTCGGTGTCGACGTGGGAGGCACGTTCACCGACGTGCTCCTGCTCGCGGAGGACACCGGAACCACCTACCGCGCCAAAACCCCGTCCACCCCGAGCGACCAGTCGATCGGCGTGCTCAACGGCATCCGCAAGGTGTGCCGGGACGCCGGGATCGAACTCGCCGAGGTGGGCCAGGTGCTGCACGGCACCACCGTCGCCACCAACGCGATCCTGCAGGGCAAGGGCGCCCGCGTCGGCCTGGTGACCACCACCGGCTTCGGGCAGGTGCTGCAGATCGCCCGGTCCTACGTGCCCGGCGGGCTGGCCGGCTGGATCATCTGGCCCAAGCCCGAACCGCTGGCCAAACTGGAGCACACCGTCGAGGTGCGGGGCCGGATCGCCGCCGACGGCTCCGAGGTGGCGCCGGTGGACGAGCAGCAGGCCAGGTCGGCGCTGCGCAAGCTGGCCGGCGCCGGCATCGAGGCCCTGACGATCTCGCTGATCAACTCCTACGCCGACGACGCGCACGAACTGGCCGTCGCCGCGCTGGCCGCCGAGGAACTGCCCGGCATCCCGGTGTCGCTGTCCAGCCACGTGCTGCCGGAGATGCGCGAGTACGAGCGCACGGTCACCACGGTGGCCAACAGCTACGTCCAACCGGAAGTCGCGCGCTACGTGTCCAACCTGGACAAGTCGTTGCGGGACAACGGTATCCAGGCGCCACTGTCCATTCTGCGCAGTGACGGCGGCCTGATGCAGGCCGGCAAGGCGGCGGCGGACCCGGTGTCGCTGCTGCTGTCCGGCCCGGCCGGCGGGGTCACCGGTGCCGCGTGGTTCGCCGAGCAGACCGGGTACGCCGACTTCCTCACGTTCGACATGGGCGGCACGTCCACCGACGTGGCCCTGGTGCTGGGCGGCCAGCCGAGGATCGGCCGCGAGACGAAGGTCGGCGACCTCGCGGTGCGGGCCACCAGCGTCGACGTGCGGACCGTGGGTGCGGGCGGCGGTTCGATCGCCCACGTGCCCGAACTCACCAAGGCGCTGCGGGTCGGGCCGCAGTCGGCGGGCGCGGTGCCCGGCCCGGCCGCGTACGGGACGGGCGGCACCGACCCGACCGTCACCGACGCCAACGTCGTGCTCGGCTACCTGCCCAGTGAACTGGCCGGCGGCGAGATCGCGCTGGACGTCGAGGCCAGCCGCAAGGCCGTGGCCACGATCGCCGAGGCGATGGGCCTGCCGTCGGTCGAGGCGGCCGCCGCCGGGATCGTCGACATCGTCAACGAGAACATGTTCGGCGCGCTGCGGCTGGTCAGCGTCCAGCAGGGGTTCGACCCGCGCGACTTCGCGCTGGTGTCGTTCGGCGGCGCCGGTCCGCTGCACGCCAACGCGCTGGGCAGGCTGACCGGGTCGTGGCCGGTGATCGTGCCGCCGTCGCCCGGTGTGCTGTGCGCCTACGGCGACGCCACCACGTGCCTGCGCGACGAGAGCGCCAGGACCATGGTGCGGGCGTTCGCCGAGCTGGCCGACGCGGAACTGCGCTCGGTACTGGCCGACCTGGCCGCCACCGCGGGCGAGCGACTGGCCAGGGAGGGCGTACCGCGGGAGCGGCAGAGCACGCGCTACCAGGTCGACCTGCGCTACCACGGCCAGGGTTTCGAGATCCCGATCGAGCTCACCGCCGACATGCTCGACGGCGGCGACCTGGTCGCCGAGTTGGGCGCCGCGTTCGACGCGGAGCACAAGCGGCTGTTCTCGTTCCTGCTCACCAACGAGCGCGAGGTGATCAACCTGCGCGTCACGGTCAGCGGACCGAGGCCGGAGGTCGCCTGGCGCACCCTGGACGACGGCCCTGCCGACCCGAGCCAGGCGCTGCTGCGCGAGACCGAGGTCTGGATGGACGGGCGGTTCGTGTCCGCCGCCATCTACGACCGGGACAAGCTGCTCGCCGGGAACGTCGTCCCCGGCCCGGCGATCGTGGTCGAGATGGACTCCACCACCCTCGTGCTCTCCGGTCACGCCGCGACCGTGCATCCCAGCGGCAGCATCCTGATCCGCCCCGTGGAGGACTGATGGCCGAGATCCTGCAGACCACGACCGAACCGGTGGCGAAGGTCGACGTCGACCCGGTCACCCTGGACATCATCGAGAACGCGCTGCGCAACGCGCGCTACGAGATGGACGAGGTGCTCTTCCGCACCGCCCTGTCGCCGGGCATCCGGGAGCAGCACGACGAGTTCCCGCTGATCGCCGACCCGAGCGGCAAGATGGTCGTCGGCCAGTTCGGCCTGTCCGTGCCGGACTTCCTGGACAACTTCGCCGGCACCATCGGCGAGGGCGACATCCTGCTCACGTCCGACCCGTACGCGTGCGGCGCCGCGATCAGCCACGCCAACGACTGGCTGCTCGTCGTCCCGATCTACTACCACGGCCGGGTGGTCGGCTGGTCGTCGATGTTCGGCCACATGTCCGACGTCGGCGGCAAGACGCCGTGCTCGATGCCGGCCGACGCGCACACGATCTACGAGGAGGGCGTGGTCATCCCGCCCTTCAAACTCTACGACGGCGGCACGCTCAACGACGTCGCGCTGGGCATCATCCTCAACCAGGTGCGGATGCCGGAGTGGAACCGGGCCGACCTCAACGGCCTGGTGGCCGCGTGCACCACGGCCGCCCGGCGGGTGACCGAGCTGTGCGACCGGTTCGGCGTCGACGTGTACCTGTCCGCGCTGGACGCGTTGCTGGACCGCAGCTACCAGGCGATGAAGGTACTGCTCGCCATGCTGTTCACCGACGGCGAGACACTGTCGTTCAGCGACTACGTGTGCGACGACGGCTGCGGCTACGGACCGTACAAGCTGACCATGAAGCTCACCCGGCACGGCGAGAAGGTGCACCTGGACTTCAGTGAGGCGGCACCGCAGGCGTACGGGCCGGTGAACTACTTCATCAACGAGAACCTGGTCCGGATGTTCTTCGGCATCTACGTGATCACCGTCGCAGACCCGCAGATCCTGTGGAACGACGGGTTCTACCCGCTGATCGACGTGACGATCCCGGACGACTCGTTCTGGAAACCGAGATTCCCGGCCGCGCTGAACGGCCGCAACCACGGCATCGGGCGGGTGTTCGACCTGTTCGGTGGCCTGCTCGGGCAGAAGAACCCGGAGATCCTCAACGCGGCCGGTTTCTCGTCGTCGCCGCACTTCATGTACTCCGGGCACTACACCGACGGCCCGCGCGAGGGGGAGTGGTTCCAGCTCTACTCGATCGGCTTCGGCGGCATCCCCGGCCGGCCGATCGGCGACGGCCCGGACGGCCACTCGCTGTGGCCATCGTTCGTCAATATCCCTTGCGAATACATGGAATCCTACTATCCACTTCGGATCGAACGATGGGCGACGATCGCCGACTCCGGCGGCGCCGGGCTGCACCGGGGCGGCAACGGCGTCGACGTGGCGTACTACTTCGAACAGCCGGGCACGATCGCCATCCACGACGACCGCTGGCTCACCTACCCGTGGGGCGTGAACGGCGGCAAGCCGGGCGCGCGCGGCGCCAAATGGATCGAGCGGGCGTCCGGCCACCGTGAGGTGCTGCCCAGCAAGTGCCACGACGTGCCGGTCGGGCCGGGTGACGTGCTGCACTTCGTCACGTGGGGCGGCGGTGGCTGGGGCGACCCGCTGAGCCGTGACCCGGCGCTGGTCGGCCTGGAAGTGGTCCGCGGCCTGGTGACGGTCGCCGGCGCGGCTGCCGGCTATGGCGTGGTGTGTACCGAAACCGGTGACGTTGACGAGTCGGCCACCGCCGACCTGCGCGCCCGGCTGGCCGCCGAACGCGGTGAGGTGGCCGTGTTCGACATGGGACCGGAACTGTCCGAGATCCTGGCCAGGTGCGAGGCGGAAACCGGCCTGCCGGCACCGAAACCGCCGATCGACGTGCGCAAGGCGGTCCGCGCATGACCGATCTGGCCGCCGACTACCGGGATTCCGGTTTCGGCGGCCGGCTCGGCGTCGGCCGCCAGGCCGCCGTGCTCGCCGTGGACGTCGTACAGGCGTACCTGGTGGACGGTTCGCCGCTGCGCGCACCCGTGGAGGCCGCCGTCGCCGCCGCTGCCCGGCTGGTGGCGGCGGGCCGCGCGGCCGGCCTGCCGGTGGTGTTCACCAGGGTGAGCTACCAGCCCGGCGGTGCGGACGGCGGCCTGTTCATGCGGAAGATCCCGTCGCTGAAGGTGTTCGAGGAGGGCGGCCCGCTGGGCGACTTCCCGGCCGATCCCCGGCCGGCGCCGGGGGAGACGGTGGTGACGAAGCAGTACGCCAGCGCCTTCCACGGCACGTCCCTGGCGGCCACGCTCACCGCGTCCGGTGTCGATACGCTGTTCATCTGCGGTCTCACCACCAGCGGCTGCGTCCGGGCCAGCGCCACCGACGCACTGCAACACGGCTTCCGGCCGCTCGTGGTCGCCGACGCCTGCGGTGACCGTGACGATCGCATCCAGTCCGCGAATCTCCTTGACCTGGAAGCGAAGTACGCCGATGTCCTGTCGCTCGACACCGCCCTGCGGCTGATCGGCGGGTGACGCCCAGCCGAGCAGGATCTTCGCCATCGCCGGGCAGGCGAGATACTTCGTCGCGTCGTGGAACGCGAACGTGCCGATCGGCGCCTCGACGTCCTCGGTGTCGAACCACCTGCCCAGCGGGCACGGTACGGCGCACACGTCACCGGGGTCGGCGAGGTTGACCCACCGCGCGACGGTCGGCGGCCGAGGCGCCGGCACACCCACCGTCGGTGTGGGCACCAGCCGGTCGTAGACCATGCCCCGGGTCGCCAACGGCGAACCCACCGTGACCAGCAGCTCGACCCGCAGCTCGGGTGCGCCCACAACGCCTCGTAGGCACGACCGACCCCGAGCGAATGCGCGATCACCACCGACGCCCGGTGACCGCGGATGGTGTCGGCCACCTCGTCCCTGGCCCGGATCCGCCGCGCGTCGTTCTTCTTGCCCAGGTAGCGCGGCACGTCCCTGAGCACCAGGCCGGCGAACGGTTCCATCGCCCTCGCGGAGAACCGGCCGGCGGCCATCCCACTGACGATGTCCCGCGCCGGTGCCGTCCAGTAGCCGTGGGCGGTGCTCTGGCTCTCGTCCAGAGCGGCCGCCCAGTCGAGCAGCATCGTGTACTGCTCGTCGTCCAGATCGTCGATGTCGGCCGGGCCGCCGTAACCGTGGTACCGCGCAGGTGGCGGGCGTAGTAGGCCATCGCCAGGTCGAACCGGTCGCCGGTGGTGGCAGGACGTGCGCGGCCAGTCCGACGATGTCGTCAACCACCCGTCCGCCGAGGGCGACCAACCGTTCTACCTGTCACTCGTCCGGCTCGACGTGTCCACCGCGGGCGAGCCACCGGACCTGGCGTCGCACGACTAGGACTGGACGCGGTCGGCCGCGCCGAGGGCGACGGTGTCCAGGTGGGTCCAGATGGCCGTGGTGAAGGTGACGTCGTTCAGCAGGACGTGGGTGATCTGCTGGACGTGGACCTGTTCGACCTGGTCCTGGAGGTTGGCCACAGCGAGGGCGTCGAGGGCGCGGCCGGCCGCCTCGTCGGTGTCGGCAAGAGCGAGCAGGCAGTGGTGGTCGGTGGCCATCTCCGGGCGCAGGCTGGCGACGTCGCCGGCACAGGTCCGGATGACGTCGGTGATGGTGTCCAGGAGGGCGTTCTCGCGGACCTGGAGCACCAACTGGCCGTTCCGGTGGACGAAGCCGCTGACCGCCAGGTCCGCCGGTTCGACGGTGCGCAGGCGCTCCGTCACCAACTCGACCAGGGCGTGGGCCTCGGCGTAGAGGACGTCGGTCGAGTCGCCGACGGTGCCCAGCGGAATCCGCAGCCGGTTCTGCTGCGCGGGATGGATGCCCGGCAGGTTCTCCCACGCTTGGAACACGTGCGCCAGGTAGCGGTGTGGATACGGTTGCCGGTTGAACTCGATCTGCCAGGCGTACCGGCGCAGCGTCGGATCGTCCCCCATCGATCGCCTCCTAGTCCGGGCTGGTCGGGGCACCCACCACCAGGAATCCCGATCGTGCCACGGCGAAGCCCACCGCCGGGGTCGTTTCACGCACGGCGAAAGCCGCTACGCGCCCTTCGCCAGCCGGTCGCCGTACAGCGCGCCCAACGCGTCCCAGTGGCGGGAGGCGGCCGTCGCGTCGTAGGTGGGGTTGTCGGCCACGGCGAAACCGTGGTGGGCCGGGTAGAACTCGATGGTGTGCGCGACGTTCGCGTCGGTGAGCGCCTGTTCCAGCAGGTCGGCCTGTTCCGTGGTGAACGAGTTGTCGTCCTTCGCGCCCGCCACGTACACGGTGGCGGCGATACCGCTCGCGGCCCGGTGCGGGCTGGACTCCTCGTCGGCGACGGCCAGCCGACCACCGTGGAACGACGCAGCAGCCGCGATCGTGGCGCCGAGCCCGGTGGCCGTGACCATCGACATGTACCCGCCGAGGCAGTAGCCGGTCGTACCGATCGCCGCGCCACCCACCTCGGGCCTGGCCAGCAGGAACGCCGCGTACGCACCGGCGTCGGCGATGATGTTGGCGTTGGTCAGGTCACGCATGAGGGTGCCCAGCCGGGCCCGCTCGTCGGGGTCGGTGAACAGGGTGGCCACGTCGAACGGCGCCCATTCGGCAGCCCGGTAGTAGATGTCCGGAATGAGCGCCACGTACCCCATATCGGCCAGCTGATCGCCCATCTGTCGGAACGTCTCCCGCTGGCCACCGGCGTCGGGGAACATCAGCACGCCTGGCCACGGTCCGTCGCCGTCCGGAACGTGCAGCGTGCCGTTGCTCAGTCCATCAGGTGTGGGAATCCGCACGTCCACGCGTGGCACCGGCTACCTCCAGAGCGTCAGTCGCTTCGTGACCGCTGTCATCACTATCAGTACCACAGCCAGCGCCGCCGCTATCAGGAACGTGACCGACGGTGGCACCTCGGCGGTGACCGCCGTGACGACGTACGGCGTGGCGAAACCGACGTACGTCAGGCAGTAGAACACCGCCGTGACACTGGCCAGGTCCTCCGGCGCCGCCAGCCGCTCCACCGTGCTCAAGCCGGCCACCAGCAACATCCCGTAACAACCGCCCAGCACGACCGCCGTCGGCACCAGCAACGCGGCCACAGCCCACTGAATCGTCACCGCGCCCAACACGAATCCCGTTGCGGCCAAAGCGATTCCGAGATAGTGGCTGAACCCGGGACCCAACCGGCGCGCCAGCGGCTGCACCACGACACCGGTCCCCAACGTCACCCCGGCAACCACACCACCGACCACCGCCCCGAGGCCGTGCAGCCGCACCATCCCGGGCAGCACGGCGAAACTCGCCGTCGCCGCACCGAACACCAACGGCGCTGCGGGCGCGACCTGGAACCGGAACTCGGGCCGCCGCACCGCAGCCCGCAACTCACCCCGCCGGCTGGGCACCACCGACGGCACCGTCTCCGGTGCACGCCACACCAGCGGGATGATCACCGCCATCACCGCGAGATGCGCCAGATACGGCAACACCGTCGGCAACGGCAGCCACTGCGCCAGCACCCCGGCCACCAACGGACCACCGCCGAACCCGGCCGACAGCGCCACCACGGCCCGCCGCGCCCCGGTCCCGGGAGCCGACAACTCCTTCACCCACGCGGTACCGGGGCCGAACGCCGCACCCGACGCCGCACCGGCCACCAACCGGCCGACGGTCAGGCCCCACACGTGGTCACCGGTGAGCAGCAGCACCACCGACGCCACGGTGGCGAGCACCAGCACCGGCCGCATCACCCGGCGCCTGCCCAGCCGGTCGGAGAACGATGCCGCGACGATCAGAGCCGGCACCAGGCCGATGGCGTAGGCGCCGAACAGTAGCGCCACCACCGTGGCCGGCAGGTGGTCGTGGTCGCGGTAGACCACCAGCAGCGACGAGAACTGGTTGGCGCCCCAGCCGACGCCGAACAACGCCAGCGCGACCCGGAACCAGGGCGGTATGCGACCGGTCATCAGATGAGCGGTTCGCCGCCGTCGACGGCGAGCGACACACCGGTGAGGAACGTGTTGGTCAGCGCGAACACCACGACGTCGGCGACGTCGTCGGCAGTGCCGATCCGGCGCACCGGGTTGGTCCGGGCGCGGTGTTCGAACAGTTCGGCCTTGCGTTGCTCGCCGAGCGCGTCGTAGGCGCCCGTGTCGATGGTGCCCGGCGACACCGCGTTGACCCGGATGGGCGCCAGTTCCACGGCGAGCGAGCGGGTGACGACGTCGACGGCGGCGTTGGTGGCGGCGACGGCCAGCATGCCGACCGCAGGCTTGCGCGCGGACGACCCGGAGAAGAACACGAACGACCCGTCGCGCGGCAGTCGGGGCACGAGGTGCTTGGCCAGCAGGATCGGGCCGATCACCTTGGTGTCGAACGACAGCAGCATCGTGTCGTGCGTGAGGTCGCCGACCTGGCCCCTGGCCCGCGCGGACGCCGTCGACACGACGTGGTCCACCCGGTCGAGCCGTGCGGCGAGCGCCTCGATGCTCGCCTCGTCGGTCAGGTCGACCGTCTCGGCCGTGATGTTGGGGTCGTCGTAGGACTTGGCCAGCCGGTTCGCGTCCCGGCCCGCCACGACCACCCGCGCGCCCCGGCCGCGGACCGCGAGCGCCACGGCACGGGCGATGCCGCTGTCCCTGCCCACCACGAGCACGGTGCGGTCCTCAAGCGATGTGGACATAGGAGCCTCCTTGGCTAATGTTGGAGATGACGATATGAGCATTAGTTGCTGATGGCAAGTGAGCTGTGCGCCACTGGCATGAAGCGTGGCTAATGGTTACATTGGGCTAGTGAGCGTTGGTACTACTCTCGGCGAGCTGCAGCGGCACGGCTTCCCCATGGGCGGCGAGCCGCTGGTCGCGCTGGACTTCGCCGACACGCTGATGACCGCCACCGACCCCGAGACCGACCTGCTGGCCACGCCGGACCAGGCCGCCGCCTGGTGGCGGGTCGAGCTGGCCCGCCTACCCGAGTCCGCGGTGCCGGATCCGGCGGCGACGCGACGGCTGCGCACGGCGGTCCGCGACCTGCTCGACTCCCACCTGGAGCACCGCGTCGCCCGTCCCACCTCGATCGAGGACGTCAACGCCGCCGCGGCCGCGGTGCCGACCAGCGTCCGGCTGACGTCGGACGCGGCCGGTGACTGGCTCGCCGAGACCCGCTGGCACGCCGAGTTCGGCGGCAACGCGGCGCTGGCCGCCATCGCCCGCGAGACGATCGAGCTGCTGTCCTCGCCCGACCGGCTGGGCAGGCTGCGCCGGTGCGCCAACCCCACCTGCTCGATGCTGTTCCTCGCGGAGACCACGCGACGCCAGTGGTGCACCGCCAACGTGTGCGGCAACCGGATGCGCGTCGCCCGCCACTACCAGCGCACCCGCGCCGCCAGGACGGACGACCCATGACCACTCGAACGCCCATCGGCTTCCATCCCGGTGAACTCGACGTGCAACGGCAGGCTGGCGTCACCGACGACGCGGCCCGCCTGGTGCGGATGCTGGCGCCTGCCCGGCTGGCCGGCGGGCTCGCCGCGTTCCTGGCGCGACGTGAGTTCGCCGTGCTCACCGCACGGGACGAGCACGGCAGGCTGTGGACGTCGCCGCTGCTCGGGCCGCCCGGCTTCCTCGACGGCCACGGCACCACCCTCGACGTGCACGGCCGCCCGGCCGACACCGACCCGCTGTCCGCGCCGCCGACCGGCCAGCCGGTCGGGCTCATCGCGGTGGAGTTCGCGATCCGGCGCAGGCTGCGGGTGAACGGCACGCTGACCGCGGCCGGCCGGCACGGCATGACTGTCGACGTGGACCAGGCGTACGGCAACTGCCCGTCCTACATCCAGCAACGCGTGCTCGAACCCGTCGCCGGCATCACACCGGCGGCCACCGGACGGGAGAGCGACAGCCTCACCCCGGACCAGCAGGCGTTCGTCCGTGGCGTCGACACGTTCTTCCTCGGCACCGTGCACCCGACGCGGGGCGCCGACGCATCGCACAAGGGTGGCCGGCCCGGTTTCGTCCGGACCGACGGGCCCGACCTGTGGTGGCCGGACTACGCCGGCAACAACATGTTCAACAGCCTGGGCAACATCGCCGTCGACCCCGAGGCGGCGCTACTGTTCGTCGACCTCGCCACCGGCTCGACGCTGCACCTGTCCGGCACAGCGGAACTGGAGTGGATCGCACCGGGATCGGCGGGCGACGACGACGGCACCGGCCGGCGGGTCCGCTTCCACCCGGCGCACGTCGTCGAGGCGGCGCCGCTGGCGGTCCGCTCCGGCGATGTGCTGCCCTCACCACACAACCCGCCGGTCAGCCCGGCAACGCAGCGGTGACCACCAACGCGGTATAGCACATGGTGAAGCTGCCGCCGAACCCGTCGATCGCGGCGCCGAGACCGTCCAGCAGGGCCTGCAACGTGTCCGGTGGCAGGCGGGTGTGGGTGCCGGCGGTGGGCACGACGTCCAGCCACTCGTCCCGCGTATAGGTGCGCTGCCAAGGGAAGCGCCACTCGTCCGGCTCACCGAAGCCGGCGGCCCGGATGCCGTCGATGGTGCTGCCGAGCAGCCGGGAGTAGCCGTCCGCGCCGCCATCGGTGGGGAGGCCGGGCAGGTCGGGCGTGATCCGGCGGGTCACCGCGTTGAACGCCTCCGCCACTTCGGCGGGTGGCTCGAACACGTTCCAGAACAACGCCAGCCGGCCACCGGGACGCAGCACCCGGGCCGCCTTCGCCGCTCCGGCAACCGGATCGACCCAGTGCCACGCCTGACCAGCGACGACCGCGTCGAACGTGCGGCCTGCCGGGTCCCAGTCCTCGACGGTGGACACCTCGACGTCCACCCCGCTGTGCCTGGCGAACTCCGCCATTCGCTCGTCCACGTCGATGCCGAGCACGCGGCAGCCTGCCGCCTGGAACTGGCGGGACGAGATCCCGGTGCCACAGCCCACGTCGAGCACGTCCCGCCCGGGGGAGGCGGCGACGATCCGGTCGACCATGGCCGTCGGGTAGGTCGGCCGGGTGCGGTCGTAGCGTGCCGCGTGGATGCCGAACGACTCCGCCATCGGCCGGTCGCGGTGTGGCTCCGGCGATATAGTGGGCATGCGCCCACTATAAGTGGGCATGCGCCCACTCATCAACCGGAGGGAGACCCGTGCCCACGGGTGTGCACATCCGCGACCCGCGCGAGCAACTGTTCGACGCGGCCGAACGCGTCCTGCTCCGCGACGGCCCGCACGCGCTGACCAGCCGCGCGGTCACCACGGAGGCCGGTTGTGCGAAAGGCGTGCTGCACCGGCACTTCGCCGACTTCGACGGCTTCCTGAGCGAGCTGGTGCTGGACCGGGTGGCCCGGATCGACGGCCAGTCGGCCGTGCTGCGGGCGTCGGCCGGGATGGGCAGCGTGGTGGACAATCTCGTCGGCGCGCTGACCGAGCTGTTCGGCTCGGTCGCGGTGGCGGTCGTCGCCCTGATCACCTTCCGTGACGACCTGCGCGCCCGCCTGCGCGAGGTCCGGCCGACCGGCGTGCCCGTGCTCACCGAGGCGACGGCCATGCTCGCCGCCTACCTCGTCGACGAGCAACTGCTGGGCCGCGTGCCGCCCGACGCCGACGTGGACACCCTGGCGGCCACCCTGATCGGCGCCGGCCACCTGCTGTTCGCCGGCCGCGACGGCACCCCACCGGACCCGGCGGCCGTGCGCCGCACGGTGCGCACGGTCCTGCCAGACGGCTGACCGTTCAGCGCACGCGGGCGTGCACGTGCATGTCGTGCCAGCCATCGGCATGGCGGGCGGCGCCGCGCAGGGTGCCTTCGTAGTCGAAACCGGCCTTGGTCGCGACCCGGCACGACGGCTCGTTGCGGGTGGAGTGGTTCAGTCCCAACCGGTGCAGGCCCATCGTGTCGAACGCCCACCGGGCCAGGCCCACCGTCGCCCGTGGCGCGACACCCAGGCCCCGCGCCGACGCCAGCACCCAGTACGACAGGGCCGCCGTGGCCTCGAACAGTGAGATGTCCCGCAGCCCGATCTGGCCGACCGGTCGATCGCTCGCACTGTCCACAATGGCCCAACTGGCGGCGGTCTCGGCGGCCCATCTGACCGACCAGGCGGCGATCCACTCGCGCGCCTCGGCGTCCGTGTCCATCCGGCGGACGTGCCAGCGCTGGATGTCGGGCGAGTCGAATGCCGCGTGCACCTGGGGCGCGTCCTCGTCGCGCCACGGCCGCAGCGCCAGGTTCTCGTCGACGTCGATGTGTGGCTGGTCCTGGGCGGCAAGCCAACCGGGACGCTGAGCTGGTTCAACGATCATCGGCACCCCACCGATGATGCCACGTGAGTCGTCAGTCGGCCGACGGGAGGGCCAGGGTCAGGTAGGCGTAGCCGAGTACGTCCTGCCAGCCGCGCAGCCAGGCCGTGCGGTGCCCGTCGGCGCTGGCCCGGACGTCGGCCGCGTGCTCGGAACCGGGATTGTCCGCCAGCCACCGCTCCCAACCCAGCGCGTGCCGGCTCTCGAACTCGTCCCACTCGTCGTGGCTCGCCCGTGACAGCCACCACATCCGGTAGCCGTGCGCCAGCGCCAGGTCCACCAGATCCGGCAGCGAACGGTACTGCGCGGGCGGGATCCCCATGATCTCCAACTGGGCGTCGGTGGGCTCGCGCTGCCAGTAGCACTCGCCGAGCAGCAGCCGCCCACCCGGCCGCAGCAGCGTTCGCCCGGCGGTCAGCGCGTTCTCGGTGTGGACCACCGGATCGCCGCCCCACACCTGGGTCGCGCCGTTGACGATCAGCACGTCCGCGCGGCCCGACCACGCACCCGCGTCGCCCACGTCCAGCGTCACCCGGTCGGCGAGGCCGCGCTTCTCGGCGTTGGCCCGGCCGTGCTCGATCGCCGTCGCGTCGGTGTCCAGTCCGTAGCCGGTGGCGGAGGCGTCGGTGGCCACGGCCTGCAACAGCAGCTCGGCCCAGCCGCAGCCCAGATCGACGACGTGCCGACCGGCCAGCGAGCCCAGCGAACGAACCAACGCGTGCGCTCTGGCCTGCGACAACGGCCCGTGGAACAGGAGATCGTCGTGCAGGGGCGGGAACGTCGGCGTGGTCATGACCCGCGAGCCTCACGACCCGCTTCGCCCGGCGCAACCGAATATCCGTCAACGACGGCCGACCGGCCGCTTTCGTATCGCCTCCGGCAGGCGTGCGCGGTGGTCGCCGTCCGCACCTACTGTCCTAACCGGTTCGACGCCGCCTGCCAGACGGCGGCGTCACCGGTGGGCAGGTAGTGGCGTAGCCGCTGGGTGGTGCGGATCAGGGCGCGGTGATCGGCCGGTGCCGCGCCCACCGCGCGGGCCTGGACCAGGGCGTTGCCCAGTGCGGCCGCCTCGGTGGGGCCGGCGACCACCGGCAGACCGCACGCGTCCGCGGTGAGCTGGCACAGCAGACCGTTGCGGGCGCCGCCGCCCACCACGTGCACCACGTCCACCGATCGGTCGGCCAGCCGCTGCGCCTGTTCGACCGCCGACCGGTAGGCCAGCGCCAGGCTGTCCAGCACGCACCGGGTCACCTCGGCCGGTGTCACCGGCACGGGTTGGCCGGTGCGCCGGCACTCGTCGGCGATCCTGGTCGGCATGTCGCCCGGCGGCAGGTACACCTCGTCGTCCACCCGCACCACCGACCGCAGCGCCGGCAGCTCGGCCGCGGAACGCAGCAATCCGGCGAGATCCACATCGACCCAGGTCCGCATCGACTCCTGGAGCAGCCACAACCCCATCACGTTGCGCAGGTAGCGGACCGTCCCGTCGACACCGGCCTCGTTGGTGAAACCGGCCACCCGACCGGCCGAGGACAGGATCGGCGCCGGCAGTTCCAGTCCGACCAGTGACCACGTGCCGCTGGAGATGTAGGCGAACCGGTCGCCGACGGCCGGCACGGCGAACACGGCGGACGCCGTGTCGTGCGACCCCACCGTGGTCACCGGCACCGGACCGAGCCCGGTGTCGACGTCCAGCACCCCGGCCGGGTCGCCGGGAGAGCGCAGCGAGCCGAACAGGTGAGTCGGAATGTCCAGCGTCCGCATCAGGTCGAGCGCCCAGCCGCCGGTCGCGGCGAGCAGCCCGGTGGTGGACGCGTTGGTGATCTCGGTGCCCCGCACACCCGTCAGCCAGTACGAGATCAGGTCGGGGACCAGCAACAGCTCGTCGGCCGCCGCCAGGTCCGGTCCCGCCGCGACGAGCTGGCACAGCGTGGTGATCGGCATCGTCCGGATGCCGGTGACCGAATACAGCTGCTCCACGGGCAGCCGCTCGGCGACGCCGGTGGTGCGGGAGTCCCGGTAGTGCACCGGGTTGCCCAGCAGTCGCCCGGACGCGTCGAGCAGTCCGTAGTCCACGGCCCACGAGTCGATGCCGACACTCGCCACGTCGGCGACGGCCCGCAGACCGTCCAGAATCCCCTGGTAGAGCGCCAGAATGTCCCAGTGCAGGGTCTCCCGCACCCGGACCGGCCGGTTGGCGAACCGGTGCACCTCCCGCAGGTCCAGCCGATCCCGCTCGACCTGGGCCAGCATCACGCGACCGCTGGACGCCCCCAGGTCGACCGGGACGACCGCGACCATCAGCGCAGGAACGCGGCGGCGACCCCCGCGTCCACCGGCACGTGCAACCCCGTCGTCCGGCCGAGATCGCCCGACGTCAGCGCGAACACCGCGTTCGCCACGTGCTCGGGCAGCACCTCCTGGCCCAGCAGGGTCCGCTTGGCGTAGAACGCGCCCAGCTCCGGCTCCGGCACCCCGTACACCGCCGCCCGCTGCGCACCCCAGCCGCCGGCGAAGATCCCCGAGCCGCGCACCACGCCGTCCGGGTTCACCCCGTTGACCCGGATGCCGTGCGCGCCGAGCTCGGCGGCCAGCAGCCGCACCTGGTGGGCCTGGTCGGCCTTGGTGGCGCCGTACGCCACGTTGTTCGGGCCGGCGAACACCGAGTTCTTGCTGACCACGTAGACGATGTCGCCACCCATGCCCTGCGCGACCATGGCCCGCGCCGCCTCCCGCGCCACCAGGAACGAACCGCGTGCCATCACGTCGTGCTGTAGATCCCAGTCCCTGGCCGTGGTCTCCAGCAGCGGCTTGGAGATGGACAGGCCGGCGTTGTTCACCACCAGGTCCACCCCGCCGAACGCCAGGCACGCCGCCCGCACCGCCTCGGCGACGCCGTCCTCGTCGGTCACGTCCACGGTCACCGGCACGGCGACGTCGGCGTTGTCCAGTTCACCGGCGACTGAGGCGGCCGAGGCCGCGTTCACGTCCGCCACCACGACACACGCGCCCTCGGCGGCCAGCCGGTGCGCGATCGCCCGCCCGATGCCCGAACCGGCGCCGGTGACCAGCGCGACGCGCGTGGCCAGCGGTTTCGGCGCCGGCAGCCGGGCCAGCTTGGCCTCCTCCAGGGCCCAGTACTCGATCCGGAACTTCTCCGCCTCGTCGATCGGCGCGTACGTGGACACCGACTCGGCGCCGCGCATCACGTTGATCGCGTTGACGTAGAACTCGCCCGCCACCCTGGCGGTCTGCTTGTTCATGCCGAAGCTGAACATGCCCACGCCGGGCACCAGCACGATCGCCGGATCGGTGCCCCGCATCGGTGGGCTGTCCGGCGTGGCGTGCCGCTCGTAGTAGGCGCGGTAGTCCGCCCGGTACGCCTCGTGCAGCTCACCGAGCCGGGCGATCACGTCGGCCGGCGGCGCGGTCGGCGGCAGGTCCAGCAGCAGCGGCCGGACCTTGGTGCGCAGGAAATGATCGGGGCACGACGTGCCCAACGTGGCCAGCGCCGCGTGCTTCTCGCCGGCCAGGAAGTCCAGCACCTCCATCCGATCGGTGAAGTGGCCGACCTGCCGGCGGTCGGTGGACGCCAGGCCGCGCAGCACCGGCGCCAGCTCGGCCGCCCGGCGCAGGCGCTCCGCTGCCGGCAGCGGCTCGTTGGCCGCGATCCGGGCACCGAACGGCTCGGCAGCGCCACGCTGATCCAGGAATCGTTGCGCGGTATGGATGATCTCCAGTGAGTGCGCCTCGCACTCCGCGCTGTCCAGGCCCCATGCGGTGATGCCGTGGCCACCGAGGACACAGCCGATCGCCTCGGGATGCTCCCGGTGGACGGCCGCGATGTCCAGGCCGAGCTGGAAACCCGGCCGCCGCCACGGCACCCACACCACGCGGTCGCCGAAGCACCCCTTGGTCAGCGCGGGCCCGTCGGCCGCGGTGGCCAGCGCGATCCCGGCGTCCGGGTGCAGGTGGTCCACGTGCGGCGCGTCCACCAGCCCGTGCATCGCCGTGTCGATCGACGGTGCCGCGCCGCCCTTGCCGTGCAGGCAGTAGTCGAACGCGGCCACCATCTCGTCCTCGAACTCCACCCCCCGGTACACCCCGGTGAGCGCCCGCAGCCGGTCCAGCCGCAGCACTGCCAGGCTGCTCGACGTGAGCGTGCCCAGGTCGCCGCCGGAACCCTTGACCCACATCAACTCCACCGGCTCGGCGGTGACCGGGTCGACCGCCATCGCCTTCGCCGACGTGTTGCCACCGGCGTAGTTGGTGTTGCTGGGATCGGCGCCCAACCGGTGCGAGCGCTCCAGCAGATCGTCCAGTGCTTCGTTGCCGGCACTCACGTCAGGCTCCCCATCCGGCCTGCTGCCCACCGACCCGCTCGGCCACGATCCGCTCGGCGTAGCCGGAACGGGCGTAGGCCGCCATCGGATCGGGGTCCAGCCCCAGCTCGGTGCGTACCTCGGCCAGTAGCGGCCGCATGTCGGTGTTGTAGGCGTCCATCAGCACCGCGTTCGCCCCCAGCACGTCGCCCGCGTGCTGGGCGGCCCGCAGCGCGTCGCCGTCCACCAGCAGCGCCTTCGCCGTGGCCTCCTGCACGTTCATCACCGACCGGATCTGGCCGGGGATCTTCGGTTCGATGTTGTGGCACTCGTCCAGCATGAAGGCGATCCCGGAGTCCCGCGACAGCCCGCCCGCCTTCACCACCTCGTGCATGATCCGGAACAGTTGGAACGGGTCGGCCGCGCCGGCCATCAGGTCGTCGTCGGCATAGAACCGGGAGTTGAAGTCGAACGCGCCCAGCCGGCCGACCCGCAGCAGGAACGCCACGATGAACTCGATGTTGGTGCCCGGCGCGTGGTGCCCGGTGTCCACGCACACCACGGCCCGCTCGCCGGTGGTCACGCAGTGCGCGTACGAGGTGCCCCAGTCCGGCACGTCCGTCATGTAGAAGGCGGGCTCGAACAGCTTGTACTCCAACAACATCCGCTGGTCGGTGCCCAGCCGGGCGTACACCTCGGCCAGGGCGTCGGCCAGCCGGTCCTGCCGGGCGGTGATGTCGTCCTGGCCGGGGTAGTTGGTGCCGTCGGCGAACCACAGCTTGAGATCCCGCGACCCGGTGGCGTCCATGACGTCCACGCACTGCAACAGGTGGTCGATCGCCTTGCGGCGCACACCCGGGTCGGGGTTGGTGATGCTGCCCAGCTTGTAGTCGTCGTCCTGGAACACGTTGGCGTTGATCGTGCCCAGCCGCACCCCCACCGACTCGGCGTGCTCGCGCAACTCGCGGTAGTCCTCCACCCGGTCCCACGGGATGTGCAGCGCCACCGACGGCGCGACGCCGGTGAACGCGTGCACCTGCGCCGCGTCGGCGACCTTCTCGAACGGTGTCCTCGGCACACCCTGCTGGGCGAACACCTTGAACCGGGTGCCCGAGTTGCCGTAGGCCCAGGATGGTGTCTCGATCCACTGGGCCCGGAGCGCGGCCTGCACCGCGGAGAGGTTGTTCGTCACGGGTGTGTCCAATCGTTCAATCCAGGTGGAAGATCTCCGGCAGCGGCGTCATGTTCTCGTCCGGCCGGCCGCGGATGCCCACGAAGAACGGTGCCATCTCGGCCTGCCAGCGGGCGTTCACCTCGGTCCGCTCCATGGCGGCCAGCGCCGCGTCGAAGTCCTCGGTCTCCAGGTAGCCGACGATCACGCCGTCGCCCGCCGCGAACAGCGAGTAGTTGTGCCACCCGGCCGCCGCGAGCGCGGCCCGCATCTCCGGCCACACGTCCGTGTGCCGTCGGACGTACTCGTCCGCGAGATCGGGCCGCACCCGCAGCAGGAAGCACACTCTGTGCATCAGAAGTTGAACTTGTCGATGTTGGTCGAGTCGAACACCTGCGGCGGGCCGAGGGTGACGACGCCCTGTGCGCCGACGGTGAACGAACCCAGCGAGCCGGCCTTGAACGACTGGCCCTGCGTGCCGTTGATCTGGCCGGACGCCAGCGCGCTGGCCGTATAGGCGGCCAGGGCGCCCAGCTTCGCCGGGTCCCACAGCTCGAACTGCTTGACCGTGCCGTCCTTGACGTACTGGCGCATGTCGTTGGGCGTGCCCAGGCCGGTCAGCGCGACCTTGCCCTTGTACTGCGAACCGTCCAAGTACTGGGCGGCCGCCTTGATGCCGACCGTGGTGGGGGAGATGATGCCCTTCAGGTTCGGGAACTGCTGGAGCAGGCCCTGGGTCTGCTGGAACGACGTCTGGGCGTCGTCGTTGCCGTAGGCGATCTTCACCAGGTGCAGGTTCTTGAACTGCGGCTTCGCCAGTTCATTGCGCATGAACCCGATCCACGCGTTCTGGTTGGTCGCGGTCTGTGCGGCCGACAGGATCGCGATGTCACCGGTGCCGTTGAGCTGCTTGCCCAGAATGTCCACCTCGGACCGGCCGATGGCCTCGTTGCTGGCCTGGGAGACGAAGATCTGTCGGCAGTCCGGGTTGGTGTCCGAGTCGTAGGTGACCACCTTGATGCCGGCGGACATCGCGGTCTTCAAGGCCGTGCACGGCGCGCCGGGGTCCTGGGCCGACAGGGCGATGGCGCTCACCTTCTGCTGGGTCAGGCTGTTCACATAGGACACCTGGCCGGCCGTGTCGGTGGCGGTGCTGGTGCCGACCTCGCGGTACTTGTCGCCCAGCGTCTGCAGTGCCTGCTTGCCGCCGGTGTCGGCCACCGTGAAGTAGGGGTTGTTCACCTGTTTGGGCAGGAACGCGACCGTCAGGCCGGATTTGGCCGTCGCGTTGGGGTTGGCGGCGCCCGTGGCGACGTTGCCGCCGCTGGCCGCCGACTGCTCGGTCTGGCTCTGCGTTGCGCCACCGCACGCGGCGACGCCGATCGCCACCGCGGCCATGGCGGCCAGGACGGCGAGCCTGCTGGATGGGGACATGTCACTACCTTTCGACGCTGAAGGCTGACAACGACTGCTGAGGGTCGGCTCGGCGTCTGTCTCTGGCCGCGACGACGGCACGGGCCACCCGGGGACCGAGCACCGAGATGACCAGCAGCGCGCCGGTCACCACGGTCTGCTCCTGGGCCGAGACGTTCACCAGGCTCATCACGTTCTGCAGGGCGCCCAACAGGAACACGCCGGCGAACACCCCGCCGAGGGTGCCGCGACCGCCGTCGAAGTCCACCCCGCCGAGCAGGACGGCGGCGATCACCGCGAGTTCCAGACCGGTGGCGTTGTCGTAGCGGGCGCTGGCGTAGTGCAGCACCCAGAACACCCCGGTCAGCGCGGACACCAGGCCGGTGGCCGCGAACATCCACAGCTTGGCCCGCTTCACCCGGACACCGGCGAAGAACGCCGCCTCGGTGTTGGCGCCGATCGCGAACAGCGACCGACCGTACGGCGTCGCGTGCAGCACCAGCACGGCGATCGCCAGCAGCGCCACGTACGGGATCGCCGCGTACGGGATGGGTGTGCCGGCGATCCGGCCGGAACCGAAGTCCAGGTAGTTCTGCGGGAAGTTGGTCACCGCGTTCGCGCCCAGGATGATCTGCGCGACCCCGCGGAACGCGGCCAGCGTGCCGATGGTGACCGCGAGTGAGGGCAGCCCCAGCCGGGTGACCAGGATGCCGTTGAGCAGGCCGCCGGCCAGGCCGACCAGCAAGCAGATGACGATCACGTCGTCGATGGGCAGGTTCGCGTTCCACAGCGCGCCCATCACCGCACCGGACAGGCCCACCATCGACCCGACCGACAGGTCCACCTCGCCCGCCACCACGAGCATGCACATGGGCAGCGCGATCACCGCGATCGGCAGTGTGTTGCCGATCAGGAACGAGATGTTCAGCGCGTTGCCGAAACTGCCCACCGAGCCCAGTGACACGGCGAGCACGACGACCAGCAGCGCGCCGGCCACCGTGTCCCAGCGGACGAACCGGCGCCAGTCCCGGGTTCTAGGCATGGCGGGCGTTCCTCCTCCGCAGCGTTCGGGCGACCCGCAGCGCGACCACCCGGTCGACCGCGATCGCCAACAGCAGCAGGAAACCGTCGATGGCCTGCTCCCACACCGAACTGACGCCCAGCGACGGCAGCATGCTGTTGATCGACGTGAGCAGCAGCGCGCCGAGCGCGGCGCCGTAGACCGACCCGGAACCACCGGTGAACGCGACACCGCCGACCACGACGGCACTCACCACGGTCAGCTCGAACCCGGTGCCGGTGCCGCTGTCCACGTTGCCGAACCGCGCGAGATACAGCGCACCGGCCAACCCGGCGAGCAGCCCGCACAGCACGTAGGCGGCGATGATCCGGCGCCGCACCGGCACACCGGCCAGTCGCGCGGCCTCCGGGTTGGAGCCCAGGGCGTAGCACTCCCGGCCGGACCGGTAACCACGCAGGAACCAGCCGACCACGACCAGCACCGCGACGGCCAGCAGGGCCAGCCACGGGATCGGCCCGAGCCCGTCGTGGCCGAACGACACGAAGCTCGCGGGCAGGTCGGACGCCGTGGTCTCGCGGGACCCCACGAAGATCGCGTCCACCCCGCGGATGATGTACAGCGTGCCCAGGGTGACCACCAGTGCCGGCACCCTGCCCAGGCTGACCAGCAGTCCGTTGAGGACACCGAACACGCCGCCGACGCCGAGCCCGATCAGCACCGCCACGACCGGGTTGCCGCCGGAACTCAGGTAGGCGCCGCAGGCGAACGCCGAGATGCCCAGGATGGAACCGACCGACAGGTCCACGTTGCGGGTGATCACCACGACGGCCTCGCCGATCGCGACGAGCACCAGGATGGTCGCGTTCAGCAGGAGGTCCTTGACGCCCTGCGTGGACAGGAACCGGGGGTTGCCGATCTCGGTCACCACGACCAGCACGACGATCACGCCGATCAGCGACGCTTCGCGCAGGCGCAGCACCAGGTCGACGAACTTCTTCCCGCCGCCCTCCCGGACCGTGCCGGGTTCGGCGGCCGTCGTCGTGGTCATGTCCGCACCTCGCTGGCGCTCGGCACGGCCCCGACCGAAGGGGCTGTGTTGTCTGATGCCCTCGCACGCTCGGTCATGTCCGCACCTCGCTGGCGCTCGGCGCGGTCCCGACCGAAGGGGCTGTGTCGTCTGATGCCCTCGCACGCTCGGTCATGTGACCACCGCCGCCGCCATGATCGACTCCTCGGTGGCGTCGGCGCGGCTGACCTCGGCGGTGAGCCTGCCCTCCCGCATGACCAGCACCCGGTCGGCCATGCCGAGGATCTCCGGCAGGTCCGACGAGATCATCAGCACCGCGATGCCGTCCGCCGCCAGGCCGGACAGCAGTCGGTGTACCTCGGCCTTGGTGCCCACGTCGATGCCCCGGGTGGGTTCGTCCACGATCAGCACGGTCGGCTTGGTGGCCAGCCACTTGGCCAGCACGATCTTCTGCTGGTTGCCGCCGGACAGCGTGCTCACCAGATCGGTGAGCCGGCCGAACTTGACCTGGAGCCGGATCGCCCAGTCGGCGGCCCTGCCGTGCTCCGCGCCGGTCCGCATGACGCCGAACCGGGACAGCGTGCGCAGGCCGGCCAGGCCGATGTTGCGTTCGATCGACAGGCTCATGACCAGGCCCTGCGCCCTGCGGTCCTCCGGGACCAGCGCGACCCCGGCGGCCATCGCGGTGGTCGGCGACCCGGCCCGCAGGCTCCGACCGTCGACGGTGACCGAGCCGGCGTCCCACCGGTCGATGCCGAACACGGCCCTGGCCACCTCGCTGCGGCCGGCGCCGACGAGTCCGGCGAGCCCGACGATCTCGCCGTGCCGCACGTCGAAGGAGATGTCGGTGAACACGCCCTCCCTGGTCAGCCGGTGCACCGACAGGGCGACATCGCCGGGCGCCGTGTCCTGCTTGGGATACATCTCGTCGAGGGTGCGGCCGACCATCCGGCGCACCAGGTCGTCCTGGGTCAGGCCGGCGACGGCCTCGGTGGCGATCAACCTGCCGTCGCGCAGCGTGGTGACGCGCTGGCAGATCTGGAAGATCTCCTCCAGCCGGTGCGAGATGAACAGGATCGCCGCGCCCTGCTCGCGCAGCGCGCCGACCACACCGAACAGCCGGGCCACCTCGCTGCCGGTGAGCGCGGCCGTCGGCTCGTCCATGACCAGGACCCGCGCGTCGAACGACAGCGCCTTGGCGATCTCCACGATCTGCTGGTCCGCGATGGACAGTCCGCGGGCCGGTTCGTCCGGTCGCAGGTCGACACCGAGCCGGGTGAACAGCGCCCGGGTGTCCGCGGCGATCGCCTTGCGGTCGATCCGGCCGAACGCGGCCCTGGGCTGGCGGCCCATGAAGATGTTCTCCGCCACCGACAGGTCGGGGAACAGGGTGGGCTCCTGGTAGATCACGGCCACCCCGGCGTCCCGCGCGTCCGCCGGGCCGGTGAAGTCGGCGGGGGAGCCGTCCAGCAGGACGGTGCCCGAGTCCGGCCGGTGCACCCCGGCCAGCAGCTTGACCAGTGTGGACTTGCCCGCCCCGTTCTCCCCGGCCAGCGCGTGCACCTCGCCCGCGAGCAGGTCGAGCGACACCTGCCGCAGCGCCCTGACCGGCCCGAACGACTTGCTGACGTCGGCCAACGCGAGGACGGGCACGGCCTCGGCCGGCTCACCAGGTCGTCGCACCGCATTCTCCGTTGAAATCAATAAAACGTTTCAATTCACGGTGCGGAGAGCATCGACCGCCGACCGGACCGGTGTCAAGGCTGTATCGGTCTATGGTGTACCTACCGTGACCCAACCGGGTCCCGGAACTATGACACGTTTCAACAGCCGAGGCAGGCGGGCATGGTGGCAAACACCGGGCGACCGGCTGCCGGTATCCGTGAGGTGGCGGCACTGGCGAAGGTGTCGGTGGGCACGGTGTCCAACGTGCTCAACCGGCCCGAGATGGTGGCACCGGCCACCCGCGACCGCGTGCTCACCGCCATCGCCGAACTCGGCTTCGTCCGCAACGAGTCGGCCCGCCAACTGCGCACCGGCACGGCCCGCGCGATCGGGCTCGTCGTGCTGGACGTGGCCAACCCGTTCTTCACCGACGTGGCCAGGGGTGTCGAGGAGGTGGCCAGCGCCGCGGGCCACGCGGTGATCCTGTGCAACACGGACGAATCCGTGCAACGCGAGGCCCGGCACCTGGAACTGCTCGCCGAGCAGCGGGTGCACGGCGTGCTGATCACGCCCGCCGACACGTCCCTGCAGCCGATCCTGCGGCTGCGCCGCCGTGGCGTGTCCGTGGTGCTGCTCGACCATCCCGCCGAGCTGGCCGACGCCTGCTCGGTGTCCGTGGACGACCGGGTCGGCGGCGAACTGGCGATCAACCACCTGCTGGCCGAGGGACACGAGCGGATCGTCATGGTCAACGGCCGGTCGCGGCTCTACCAGGCCCGCGAGCGGCGAGCGGGCGCGGTGGGCGCGGTGCACAAGGCCGGTCGGCCGGACGACACCCTGCAGATCGTCGAGGTGCCCGCGTTCAACGTCGCGTGCGGCCGCCGGGCCGGCGAGGAACTGCTGGCCCGCACCACACTGCCCACGGCGGTGTTCTGCGCCAACGATCTGCTGGCGCTGGGCGTGTTGCAGGTGATGGTGCGGGCCGGGGTGTCCGTACCGGACGACATCGCCATCGTCGGCTACGACGACATCGACTTCGCGGCGGCCGCAGCGGTGCCGCTGTCGTCGGTTCGCCAGCCACGCCAGCAGATCGGGCGGACGGCGGCGGAACTGGTGATCGGCGAGACGCAGGAACCGGACCGCCACGAACACCGGCACATCGTGTTCACGCCGGAGTTGGTCGTGCGCGAGTCGAGCTCGGGGTCGGTGCGCCGCAGGGGAATCCGGCGCTGACCCGATGCGCGTGCTGACCTGGAACCTGTGGTGGCGCTTCGGCCCGTGGGAAGCCCGGCGCACCGCCATCCTGGCGGTGTTGGGCGATCTCCGACCCGACGTCATCGGTCTGCAGGAGGTGTGGGCGCGCGACGGGGAGAACCTCGCCGGATGGCTGGCGGCCCAGCTCGACATGCACTGGATCTGGGCACCGTCCCGGGTTCCGCAACAGTGGCAACGGAGGCTGGGGGACTCGACGGTCGACATCGGCAACGCCGTGCTGAGCCGCTGGCCGATCGCGGCCCACGAGAAGGTGGAACTGCCGGCCCGCCCGGACGACGATGACGGCCGCCTGGCCCTCTACGCCCGCATCGACGCCCCCACGCACCAGGTGCCGTTCTTCACCACCCACCTCACCTCGGCCATGGACGCCTCGGCGATCCGGTGCCAGCAGGTCGACGTGCTCGCCGGGTTCGTCGCGGCGCACCGGGGTGACACCGACTTCCCGCCCGTGATCACAGGAGACTTCAACGCCTGGCCGGATTCCGACGAGGTGCGGCGGTTCGGCGGCTACAAGACCGCACCCGCTTTGCCCGGCCAGGTGTTCCTCGACGCCTGGGAGTACGCGGACCCGGCACAGCCGTCGGCGACCTGGGACGCGGCCAATCCGTATGTCGCCCCCGGCTTCGAACCCGATGTGCGCGTCGACTACATCCATGTCGGCCCACCCGGCCCGGGCGGTATTGGCTCCGTCAGCGCTGTCCGGCGGGTCGGTGCCGGGCCCGTTGACGGCGTCTGGCCGTCCGACCACGCTGCCGTCCTCGCGGACCTGCGAGGTCCCTAGGGCGTCAGTTTCGTGCTACCACCGGTTCGTTTCGGCCTAGTGACGCCAATGTCACCGGCGCATGATCGGGCTCCTGACAACCCGTGACGTCAGGAGGTCCCCTGTGAGCACAGCCCGACGATGGAGACTGCGAGTCGCGTTCGCGGCAGCGGTGGTGGTGGCCGGAACCGGTGCCGTGTCGGCGTACGGCGCGTCGGCCGACGACTTTCCGGTGAACTGCCCGTGGCTCAACACCCATCAGACCGCCGACCAGCGCGCCCACGAACTGCTGGACGCGAGCACGCTCAACCAGAAACTGCGCTGGCTGGACGAGCAGGCGGCGAACAGCCCGACCCAGACCACGTTCGGCGGCGTGACCTATCCGGTGCAGGTGCCGTGCACGCCGACCGTCGTCTACACCGACGGCCCGGACTACGTGCGCGGCTCGGCAGGCGTGACCGTGTTCCCCGCGCAGATCGACCTCGCCGCGTCGTGGAACACGGATCTGGCCTACGCCAAGGGAAAGGCCCAGGGAGACGAGGCGTTCCGGTCCGGCAAGAACGTGATCCTCGGACCCGGCGTGTCCAGTTCCCGCACCCCGCTGGCCGGCCGCACACCCGAGTACCTCGGCGAGGACTCGCTGCTGTCCGGTGACCTGGCGGCCGCCGACATCAACGGCATCCAGACCGGCAACCCGAACGAGCCGGTGATGTCCGTCGTCAAGCACTTCATCGCCAACGAGCAGGAACTGGACCGGATGCGCGGCTCGTCGAACATCGACGGCCGCACGCTGCGCGAGGTCTACAACCAGCCCTTCGCCATCGCGATCGCCCAGGGCCACCCCGGTGGCGTGATGTGCTCCTACAACCAGGTGAACGGCACCTTCGCGTGCGAGAACCCGGTGCTGGACAACCTGCTCAAGGGCGCCGACGGGTTCACCGGCTACGTCACGTCCGACTTCGGCGCCGTCCACACGACCGGACCGTCGCTGACCAACGGGTTGGACCAGGAACTGAACCGGCCGGTGTTCTACACACCGGCGAACATCAACTCGGCCATCGACTCCGGCCAGGTGAGCCAGGCCGAGATCGACGCGGCGGCCTTCCGAGTGGTGCACGCGTACCTCCAGGCCGGCCTGTTCGACCATCCACTGCCGACCACACCGTCGACGTCGGCATCCGACCCGGCCAACCGTGCGGTGGCGGCCGACATCGCCGAGCAGGGCTCGGTGCTGCTGCGCAACGCCGACGATGTGCTGCCGTTGACCGGTGCCACGAAGTCGATCGCCGTGATCGGCCCGACCGCGTCCGACACGCCCACCGGCGGCATCAGCGCCGGCACGGTGTGCGCGGAGGGTGGCGCGACCGCCGTCGCCTGCCCGGACCCGGTCGCGCCGCTGGACGCCATCACCGCCCGCGCGGCCACGGCGGGCGCCACGGTCAGCTACGCCAGCGGTGCCGATCTCACCACGGCCGCCGACACGGCCAGGGCGGCGAACGTCGCCGTGGTCTTCGCCTACGCCAAGCAGGGCGAGGGCGCCGACCGCACGTCTCTGTCCCTGGACGACAACGGTGACGCGCTCATCTCGGCCGTCGCGGCGGCCAACCCGAACACAGTGGTGGTGCTGGAGACCGGGACAGCGGTGACGATGCCGTGGCTGAACCAGGTCAAGGGCGTCATCGAGGCGTGGTACCCGGGCGACCAGCAGGGCACCGCGCTGGCCAGGCTGCTGTACGGCGACGTCGACTTCTCCGGCCGGCTCCCGATGACGTTCCCGGTGTCCCTGGCCGACTCGCCGGAACAGACCCCGGCCCAGTACCCGGGCACGCTGGCCGCAGGCGCCACCATCCGCCAGGTCAGCTACGCCGAGGGCCTGGCCGTGGGCTACAAGTGGTACGACGGCCAGGGCATCGCTGCGCTGTTCCCGTTCGGGTTCGGCCTGTCCTACACGTCGTTCGGCTACAGCCACCTGCGGATCAGCACCGGACGGACGGTCAAGGTCGACTTCGACGTGACCAACACCGGTTCGGTGACGGGCACCGAGACACCGCAGGTCTACGTCACGCTGCCGGCGGCGGCGAACGAACCGGGCAAGCGGCTGGTCGGCTTCGACCAGGTCACCCTGCGCCCGGGGAAGGCGGCGCACGTCGAGGTGACCGTCGACCCGAGCACGCCAGACCACCCACTGTCCTACTGGGACACGGCGGCCCGCGCGTGGACGACGGCACCCGGCACGTACGGCGTGCAGGTCGGCTCGTCGTCGCGGAACCTGCCGTTGGGCGGGCAGTTCCAGCGCTGACCGTCACAGCCCGGCTGCGGCCGCCTCACCGGCGTGCCGCGGCCGGGTGGCGCCGACGACGGGAATGACGTTGGGACGCAACTCCAGCAACCAGGTCAGCGCCGTCCCGACCGGGCCGCTGGATCGACCGGAGCCGCCCAGCGGCGAGTAGGCCAGGAATGCCACGCCGGTGCGGAAGCAGTGCTCCGCCACGTCGAGGTTGGCACGGTCGTGGATCGACAGCTTGTTCTGCACGCTCGCGATCGGCGCCACCCGCTGGGCCCTGCGGAGCTGGTCCAGCGACACGTTGGACACGCCGATGTGCGCGATGTGACCGGCGTCCCGCAGTTCCACCAGGGCACCGACGCTCTCCTCGATGGGCACGGCCGGATCGGGGTGATGCAGGTGGTACAGGTCGATCCGGTCGACGCCGAGCGCCCGCAGGCTGCTCGCACAGTGTGCGGCCAGCGTCGACGGCCGGCCGTCGATCGGGAACGTGTCACCGTCGCGGCAGTGCCCGCCCTTGGTGGCAACCACGATCCGGTCCCGGTCCGGCAGGCCGGCGAGAATCCGGCGCAGCAACCGCTCGTTGTGGTTGTCCTGCCCGGCAGGCGTGTAGGCCAGGGCGGTGTCCAGCAGCGTGATCCCGGCGTCGACCGCCGTGCGCACGGTCCGCTCGGCACGCGCGGGATCATCGGCGTGGTCCAGCGAGAATCCGGCACAGCCCAATCCCACGGGGAACACCGCGAGATCACCGATCCGCCGCAACGTCACGGCTGCGTGTCCGCCAGCAACGACACCACCGGCCGGGGCACCACGGCGTGATGCGGGCCCGGCCCGATCTCGTACGGCTCGACCCCCGGCAACAACACGTCGGCCGCGCAACCCGGTGGCACCACAAGATCCACCAGCATGTCGTCGTCCACGAACCGCCACGCGATCCCGGCCGTGCCGTACGGCGTCTCGTGGCTCGCGGCGGCCGAGGTCAGCCCGCCGCCGGGCCTGGGGTGGAACGTGATGCGGCGGTAGCCGGGAGCGGCGGGCGCGACGCCGGCCACCACCCGGTACAGCCAGTCGGCCACCGCGCCCAGCGCGAAATGGTTGAACGACGTCATGCCACCGGGGTTGAGCGAGCCGTCCGGCCGCAGCGCGTCCCACCGTTCCCAGATCGTGGTGGCCCCGCGCGTCACCGGGTACAGCCAGGACGGGCACTCGGTCTGCATGAGCAGCCGGTAGGCGACGTCGACGTGCCCGGTGGCGGTGAGCGCGTCGCAGATCAGGGGAGTGCCGACGAACCCGGTGGCGATGCGGTAGTCATTGTCCGCCACCAGTTCGGCGAGCCGGTGACCCGCCGGAGCGGGGTCGTCCAGCAGGTCGAACATGATCGCCACGACGTACCCGGTCGGGCTGTCGCTGGTGAGCCTGCCGTCCCCGAGCGCGTAGCGGCGGCGGAACGCCGACCGCACGTCGGCGGCCAGCGCGTCGTACCGGGCGGCCTCGTCCGGTTCGTCGAGCACGTCGGCGGCCAGCGCCAGGTGGTGGGCCGACCAGGCGAAGTAGCCGGTGGCGATGAGATGCGGATCGGTGGCCGCGGCCTCCGGCCGGTCCGGCGGCGCACCGGGATCGAGCCAGTCGCCGAGCTGGAAACCGCTGTCCCACAGGTGGTCCGGCCCGGCCAGCCGGTCGACCAGGTCCACCCACGCCTTCGCCGAACCGTGGTGGCGGCGTAACACCTCGACGTCTCCGGTGCTCCGGTACAGCTCCCACGGGGTCAACGTCACCACGTCACCCCAGGCGGCGCCCGGCCGGATCGGTGTCCACATCGGACCGCCGGGCACCACCGGCACGTACCACGGCACAGTGCCGTCGGCGAACTGCTCGGCGCCGACGTCCACCAGCCACGAGTCGACCAGGGCGGTGCAGTCGTAGAGGAACGCCGCCGTGGACGCGAAGACCTGCATGTCACCGGTCCAGCCGAGGCGCTCGTCGCGGGCCGGGCAGTCGGTGGGCAGGCCGACGAAGTTGCCCCGCATGCTCCACCGCACGTTGTCGTGCAGCCGGTTCACCAGCGGGTTGTCGCACTCGAACGTGCCCAGCGGCGGCATGTCGGTGTGGTAGACGCGGGCCACCACGGCGTCCGCGGTCAGCACGCCCGGCCAGCCGGTCAGCTCGGCGTAGCGGAACCCGTGGATGGTGAACCGGGGCTCCCAGTGCTCGACGCCCCCACCGCGCAGCACGTACGTGTCGGTGGCCCGGGCCTGGCGCAGCGGCCGGGTGGCCAGTTCGCCGTCGACCACCACCTCGGCGTGGCGGATGCCGATCTCGGTACCCGCCGGCCCGGTCACCGTGATGGCCAGGCGGCCGACCAGGTTCTGCCCGAAGTCGACCAGGTGGGTGCCGTCGGCCCGCAGCGTGATCGCCACCGGCCGCACCTCGTCGGTGCACCGCACCGCCGGCCAGTCGGCGGCCACCAGGGTGGCCGGGTCTCGGTCGTGCGTCCGGACCGGTGTCCCGGCCGCGTCGGCGATCCGGGCGTCGTGCGTCTCGCCGTCGTACAGGCCGCTGGTCAGGATCGGGCCGGGCGCGGCGGTCCACGTGCGGTCCGTGGCGATCGTGGTGACCGACCCGTCATCGTGGGTGATCTCCAGTTGCGCCAGGAAGGACTGGTCGGTGCCGTAGATGTCCCTGGTGCCGCCCTCGAAGCCGAGCCGGCCCCGGTACCAGCCGTCGCCCAGCCACGCCCCGATCACGTTCCGGCCGGCGACCAGCCGGTCGGTGACGTCGTACGTCCGGTACAGCAGCCGGGACCGGTAGACCGTCCAACCCGGACTGAGTACGTCGTCGCCGACCCTGGTGCCGTTGATCTCCGCCTCGTACACGCCGTGCGCCGTGGCGTACAGCCGGGCGGACACGACCGGGCGGTCCAGCGTGAACTCGCGCCGCACCCTGGCCGGCCGCCGGTCGGTGCCGTCCTGCTCGGCCCACCCGCAGCCGACCGGCACCGCCCGCCAGTCGGCCGGGTCCAGCAGCGCCGCCTCCACCGACGCCGGCTCGCTCCACCCGGACGGCTCGCCGTCGTCGGTCCACACCCGGACCCGCACCCCGACCCGCTCGCGGGAGGCCAGCGGCGCCTCCGGCCACGGCACCAGATGGTGGTCGGCGCACTCGATCCGCCCGGACGTCCAGGTGCCGGCGTCCCTGGTCAGCTCCAGCTCGTAGGCGCGCTGGTGCAGCGCCCCGCCGGGCAGCCGCCAGGACACCCTGGGCCGGGGGCCGCCCATGCCCAGGCCGTCGGGGGAACGCTCGAAGGTCACACGATCGGGGTGCACCACGGGAAGTCGCGCCTTTCGGTCGTGGCTGGATGTGCTGTCGTCAACCCTTGATCGCCCCGCCGGCCAGTCCCTTCATCACCTTCTGATTGAGCAACAGGTAGAGGACCAGCGTGACGAACACGTTCACGCAGATGGCCGCGAACAGCGGCCCGTACTGGGTACTGCCGAACTGGCCGGTGAAGTTGAGCAGCCCGACCTGCACGGTCCGCAGGCTGGTCGTGTTGGTGAAGGTCAACGCGATCAGCAGGTCGTTCCACATGAAGAAGAACTGGACCAGCGCCACCGTCAGGACCGCGTTGCGCACCATGGGGAACGCGATGGACCGGAAGATGCGCAACACCCCGGCGCCATCCAGCGTGGCCGCCTCGAACGGCTCGATCGGCACGGCCCGGAAGTAGGTCGCCATCATGAACACGGTCAGCGGCAGGCCGGTGCCCGTGTACGTGATGACCAGCGGCCACAGCGTGCCGGACAGGCCGGTGGAGTAGTAGACGGTGAACAGCGGCAGCAGGATCATCTGCGCCGGCACCATGATCCCGGCCAGGAACACCAGCATCGTCGTGCCGCGCCACCGCCACCGCATCACCTGCAACCCGAAGCCGGCTGCGGTGCCCAGCAGCACCACCAGGGCCAGCGACGGCAGCACCGCGATCGCGCTGTTGCGGAAGTACACGCCCAGATCGCCGGTCACCCACGCCGTCCGGTAGTTGCTCCACAGCCAGTGCGTGGGCAGGCTCCAGGTCGGCCGGTTGAGGTGGTCGCTCTGCGACTTCAGCGACCCGAGGAACAACCACACCAACGGGTAGACCTCGATGACGAGCAGGATCGCCACCAGCACCCTGGCCGGCAGCCGCCGCACGCCCATGGTCACACCTCCGCCGTGTCGTCGACCCGCGACCAGCGGAACAGCCCCACGGTCACCGCGAGACAGATCACCGTGAGCAGCAGGGCGATCGCGGCACCGTAGCCGTACTCACCGTAGGAGAACGACGTCTGGAACATGTACAGCGTCAGCGGTGTCGTGGCGTTGCCCGGCCCGCCGTTGGTGAGCGCGAGGATCGAGTCGAACACCTTGAGCGTGCCGTTGATGCTGAAGATGATCGACGACAGCAGCACCGGGAAGGACAGCGGCAGCACGATGTGCCGCACCAGCCGCCAGCCGCTCGCGCCCTCCAGCCGGGCCGACTCGATGATCTCGTCCGGGATCTCGACCAGGCCCGCGAACAGCAGGACACCGTAGAAGCCCATGGACCGCCAGATGTCCATGATGATGATCACCCAGAAGGCGCGGCCCGGCGTGCCGAACCAGTCGACGGCGCCGATGCCCACCGCGTTCAGCAACGAGTTCACCGGTCCGGTGACGGGCGCGACCTCGAACATCTGCTGGAACAGCAGCGCCACCGCGACGGTGGGCAGCACGACCGGGAAGAAGATCAGCGTGCGGATCAGGCCGGAGGCCCGCTTCAGCACGAACACGTACAACAGGGCCAGCAGGTAGCCGGCCAGCACCTGCCCCGCGGTGAGCACCACCGCGTACCGCACGGTGAACCACAGCGCGGAGCGGACGTCGGGATCGGTGAACAGGTGGCGGATGTTGGCGAACCCGGTGAAGTGGATGCCGCTGATCGCGTTGCCCGTCGACAGCGAGTAGCCCGCCGACCACAGCACCGGGATCAGCATGACGGCCGTGTACACCAGCAGGGCCGGTCCCACGAGCGCCATGATCGCCCGCTTGTCACCCAACACCCGATCCACGTGATCGTCCCTCCACGTCGGACAGAAGTACGGATCGTCCCCGGCGGAGCGTCGAATCCGCCGGGGACGATCGCACCGTCAGCCGTTCTGCGCCGCCTGCACGGCGGACATGAACGAGCTGGGCGACATGCTGCCACTGACCAGCGGAGCGGCGTCCTGCTGGCTGACCGTGGTCGCCTTCGTGCTGAACTCGGCCTCGAACCACAGCACGTTCTGCTTGGCGTTGTTGATGGTCGACTGGATCGTCGTGGCCAGCGCCGACTGGCCGGCCGGCGGCGTCGACGTGAAGCCCGACGTGGTGCCGTAGTCCTTCAGCACGCCCGTACCGTAGTTGGCCACGATGCACTTGACCCAGGCCGACACCTTGGGACCGAACGTCTTCGACCCGATGGTGAACGGCAGGCCCACATTGGACGGGTACTGCTCGGCGTTGCCCTTGCCGCCGGCCACCGAGGGGAACGGCATGAAGCCGACGTTGGCGGCGCCGATGGTGTCCGCCTTCGGGTCGGACACGTTGGCCAGCACCCAGCTGCCCATGTAGAGCATCGCCGCCTTGCCGGTCAGGAAGGTGTTGATGCTGGTGTCGTAGTCGATCGAGCCGACACCCTTGCCGAAGTAGCCCTTCGCGCCCAGTTGCGCCACGGCCTGCGCTGCCTTGACGTAGTCCGGGTCGGTCAGCTTCGCGGTGCCGCCGGCCACCGGGGCCAGCGCGTTCGGGCCCAGGTCGCGGTACAGGTAGCCGCTGATCAGCCGGGTGATGGGCCACCCTTGCTGGCCGGACGCGGAGAACGGCTGGATGCCGGCCTGCTGGAACTTCGCCGCGTCGGCGACCAGCTCGTCCCAGGTCTGCGGCACGGTGATGCCGTGCTGGGCGAAGACCTGCTTGTTGTAGAAGATGCCCTCGATGTTGTACTCGGTGGGCAGCACGGTGAACCCGCCGTACAGGGCGTCGATCGTGGAGATCGCGGCCGGCTGCACGTCGTTGATCACGCCGAGCCTGGTCAGCGCCGACTTCAGGTCGACCAGGTCACCGGCCTGGGCCAGCGTCTTCGTGGTGGCAGGCGCGTTGCCCGCGGCGAACATGGCCGGCAGCGCGCCCTGGCCGGCCAGCAGTTGCAGCTTCTGGTCCAGCGACGCCTGCGGCACGGTGTCCACCTGCAACGGCAACGCCTTGTTCTCGGCCGAGCAGGCACCCGCGGCCAGCTTGTGCAGTTCACCGGGAACCGTGGTGTTCTCGGCGTTGCTCAACACCGTGAACGCCTGCGGGTCCTTGCCGGTCGCGGCACCGGTGCCCGAGGCGCCGGTCGACGTACCGCCACCGCTGCCACCGCACGCCGAGGCCAGCAGCGACACCGCCGCGACGCCCGCCAGTCCGGCGATGCGCCAGCGGTATCGCGACAGATGCGACATCGCGACTCCTTTGTCCGTGTTGTTCTGGTTGCGATGGCCTATCCATTTATGCACCACAGCCCGCCGTCGGGCTCCGCGTGGCGGCGGCGCGGGGGCGCACCCCACGTTCGTGACAGGCCCGTCACCAGGCGATACGCAACATCGTGCCCGGGTCGCGTCAAGGAGGCATAGCCTCAGAGCAACCAGTGGTAGCACAAAGTTCACCTGCTGGCCTCGCAGGGCCTTACCATGCCCCGGTGACCGAGCTACCCCTGCGGCAGCCGCCCGTCGAGGAGTCGCGGGGGCTGCTCTACTTCACCGACGGCACCCTCGCCTACGCCGGCCACTACATCCACGAGGAACGGCACCCGGAGCACACCCACAGCTTCGTGGAGATCGCCGTCGTGGTGGGCGGGCAGGGTCAGCACCGCTCGCTGTCCGGGTGTCAGGAGCTCCGGATCGGCGACGTCGTGGTGCTGCGGCCCGGCGTGTGGCACGGGTACGAGCGGTGCCGAGGCCTGGACCTGTACAACTGCTGCTTCTCCACCGAACTGCTGCGCCGCGAACTGGCCTGGATGCAGGAGGATCCGCTGCTGGGCTACCTGCTGTGGAGCGGTCCGTTCGCCATGCAGCGGCGCGGCCTGCTGACGTCCCGGCTGGAAAGCGACGCGCTGCGCGACTGCGTCGAGCACCTGGAGGCGCTGGACCGGCTGCGCTCCCTGCCGATCGGCCTGCACCGCGGCGACATCATCGGCCGGCTCGCGCTCCTGCTGTCCGCGCTGGCCCGCGCGGTCGACCAGGGCCGGGAAGGCACGTCCACCCCGGCCGGTCCCACCCATCCCGCGGTCATCACGGCCATGCGCATGATGGAGGCCGCGCCCGCGTACAAGTGGACACTCACCGAACTGGCCCAGCGGCTGCACCTGGCGCCCGGCTACCTCATCCGGCTGTTCAAGTCGGCCACCGGCCTGCCGCCCATGGCGTACCTGTCCCGGTTCCGCGTGGAGACGGCGGCCGAGATGCTGCTGCACACCGACCAGCCCGTCACCCAGATCGGCACCAGCGTCGGCTGGCCGGACCAGAACTACTTCGCCCGCCGCTTCAAGGCCCACTACGGCCTGGCCGCGTCGACCTACCGCGCCCGCTTCTCCCACACGGCCGTCCACCTGCAGTCGTGGCCCGCGACGCACCACTGAGCACCGGTCAGCCGCGGTGCGCGACCACCGTGTACAGCATGGTGCGCGAGTTGCCACCGGACGGCGCGAAGTGGTACGTCACCGTGGTTTCGGTGAAGCCGAGGATGCCGAGGAACCGCTTGACCGTGGTCGGGCTGAGCATCCACCACGTGTCCACGTACGCCTTGTCCCAGTACTGCGGCATGAACACCATCTTGTTCTCGCCGAACGACTCCTCCGGCAGCTCGGTCACGATCGCCGGGTCGGCCGAGTTGAGTTGCGGCTGCACCAGGTGGAAGTCGGTGGCCGGGTAGATGTCGGTGACGATGATCGTCTCGCGGACCAGCCGGGCCGCGGTCTGCACCGCGAGGAACGGGTCCCGCACGTGGAGCAGGATGCTGGCGAACGTGGCCACGTCGACCTGCCCGATCGCCTCCGGCACGGTGTACACGGTGCCGTAGACCGCCTGCGCGGACAGGTTGTTGGCGTTGCGGCTGAGCCACCAGCCGTTGTTCAGCCGCCGGATGTGCTCGCGGCGCTCCTTGTCCAGCTGCTCGAAGTCGGAACCCTCGAACGGCACGGTGTCCCACGAGTGGTCCTCGGACAGGTCGTAGGCCACCACGTCGGCGCCGGCCTGTTCCATGTAACGGGTGAGGAATCCGCTGGCCGGGCCCATCTCCAGGACGCGCTTGCCGGTGAAGTCGAAGCCGCCGAGGTAGAGGTTCTCCCGGCCGCGCAGATCCCATTCACCGGTGACCACGCCGTGACCCGGAATGTCCATCGTGTGGTAGAAGTAGCAGTCGTCGACGCTGGCGACCTCACGCGGCGGCGCATAGACGCTCTGACTCGCTTTGTCCTTGCCCCACATCGGCGCGTCCTTCCGCACAGGTGCCCGTCGGTCGCGCCACCCTATCGGGTCAGTACGGAGGCTCAGCGGGCACCGAGGGCGACCGCCACGGCGGCCCGGATCGCCTCGTCCGTCGGCAGCGCCCGGCCCTGCTCGCCACCCAGTTCCCGCAGCGACGTCATGGCCACGTCCGGCAGCCCGCACGCCACGAACCGCCGGAAGATCGAGAGGTCCGGGTCGACGTTGAGGGCGAAGCCGTGGGTGGTCACCCCACCCCGGACGCGCATGCCGATGGACACGAGCTTGCGGTGGTCCAGGGTCCACACGCCGACCAGGCTGGCCGTGCCCGGCGGGGTGTCGCGGCGCAGCGCGGCGAACCCGAGCCGGTCCAGCGCGTCGATCAGGCCGCGCTCCAGCCACCGGACGATGTCGACCGGGCCGCGTTGCCGGACGTCCACCACGAGGTAGCCGACGAGCTGGCCCGGCCCGTGGTAGGTGGCCAGGCCGCCGCGGTCGACGGCGACGGTCGGCAGATCGGGCAGGCCGGCCGGCAGGTCACGGGGATCGGTGCGCCTGCCGTAGGTGATCACCGGCGGGTGGGTGAGCAGGAACAGCCGGTCGCCGCACGTCCCGGCGCGGCGTTCGTCGGCCCAGCGCGCCATGTCCGCCATCGCGTCGGCGTACGGCACCTCGCCGAGATCGATCCGGGCCATCGCCGGCTGATGCGCCGTCCCCACCCCGCCAGTGTGCCAGCATGTCCCCTATGCCCACCTGGAGGTGACGGTGACCGAGCTGTACCACCGGCCGGCGGTCGAACTGGCCGCGCTGCTGCGGAAGCGGGAGATCTCCGCGCGGGAACTGCTCGACGTGCACCTGGAGCGGATCGCCGCGACGAACGACGACGTGAACGCGATCGTGACGCTGTGCGCCGACCGCGCCATGGCCGAGGCCGCGTCCGCCGACGAGGACCTGGTGCACGGCGTGGCCGTCGGCCCGCTGCACGGCCTGCCCATCGCGATCAAGGACACCCACGCCACGGCAGGTGTGCGCACCACGCAGGGCTCACCGCTGTTCGCCGACCACGTCCCGGACACCGACGAGCTGCTGGTGGAACGGGAACGAGCGGCCGGCGCGATCATGGTGGGCAAGTCCAACGTGCCCGAGTTCGCCGCCGGGTCGCACACGGTCAACCCGGTGTTCGGGCCGACCCGCAACCCCTACGACACGACGCGGTCGGCGGGCGGGTCCAGCGGGGGAGGCGCGGTGGCACTGGCCTGCGGCATGGTCCCGCTGGCCGACGGCAGCGACATGGGCGGCTCGCTGCGCAATCCGGCGTCGTTCTGCAACGTCGTCGGCTTCCGGCCGTCACCGGGCCGGGTGCCGAGCTGGCCCAGCGTCACGCCGTGGTCGACGCTCGGGGTCCAGGGCCCGCTGGGCCGCACGGTCGCCGACGCCGCCCTCCTGCTGTCCGTGCAGGCCGGCCCGGACCCCCGGTCGCCGATCGCGATCGACCGGCCGGGCGCGGACTTCCGCGAGGCGTTGGATGCCGACGTGTCCGGCCTGCGGCTGGCCTGGTCGCCCGATCTCGGTGGCGCCGTGCTCGTGGAGCCGGCGGTCACCGAGGCGCTGGAGGCGCGGCTCGGGGTGTTCGCCGACCTGGGCTGCACGGTGGAACGGGCGTGCCCGGACTTCACGGGCGCCGACCTGGTGTTCCGCACGCTGCGCGCGTGGCAGTTCGAGCTGGCGCTGGGCGCGCTGCGCGACCGTCATCCGGACCGCATGAAGGCCACCCTGATCTGGAACATCGACGAGGGCCGCAAACTCCTGGGCACCGACCTCGCCCGGGCCGAGCAGGCGCACGCCGAGCTGTACCACCGGATGCGCCTGTTCTTCGGCGACTACGACGCGCTGCTGCTGCCGGTCAGCCAGGTGCCGCCGTTCGACCTGACGCTGGAGTACCCGACCGTCGTCGCGGGCGTACCGCAGGACACCTACCTGGACTGGATGCGTTCGGCCTACTACGTGTCCGTCACCGGATCACCGGCGATCTCGGTGCCCGCCGGCTTCACCCCCGACGGGCTGCCGGTCGGCCTGCAGATCGTCGGCGCACACCGGGACGACCTGAATGTGCTGCGACTGGCACACGCCTTCGAGCAGGCCACCCACGTCGGCGACCGCAGACCTTAGAGCCGTACGAGCGTGAGCATGGTCGCCGGTTCCTCGGGTGCCGGTGCGTCGGGGTCCTCGGCAACGGCCTGCTCCAGGCCGCGGAAGCCGGTCTCCAGCTCGTCGGGCGTGAACTGGGCGAAGACCGAGAAGGTGCGTAGCCGCAGCCGTTCCAGCATCTCCGTGCGGGTGCCGGGCGACGGCTCGGTGACCGTGTCGAAGCTGATCACCCGCCAGCCGACCGCCGTGAACGCCGCGATCACCTCGGGCAGCGGGTCGAACGGTGCCGCGTGCGCCTCGACGCTGCGGGGGAAGGGCTTCAGCCACCACAGATCCGGCATGTGGTCGCTGAACTGCGTGCGCAGCAGCAGTCGCCCGCCGGGCCGCAGGACCCTGGTCAGCTCCCGGACGGCCATCGGCTTGTCCTGGACGTGCGCCCAGGACAGGAACATCAGGGCGTAGTCGGCACTGGCGGAGGGCACCGGGAGGTCCTCGGCGGAGCCCTCCAGATACCGCACGTCGGGATGCCGGGACCGCTCCCGCGCGACCTCCAGCATGCGGACCGACGGCTCGACACCGGTGACCGGCCCGAACGCCCGCGCCAGCGCGGGCGTGTACCGACCGGTCCCCGATCCGACGTCCAGCCCGGCCAGCGGCCGCCGTTCGGGCAGCACGGCCGTGAAGGCACTGATCCACACCCGCAACTGGTGTTCGCTGAGCGCACGGCCCCGCGCGTAGTCCTGGTACTGCTCGGTGTCGTAGTCGATCCGCCTCGTCACGGAGCCCACTCTAGGCCCCGCCGACCGCGGCCACGCCGTGCAACGTTCCGATGTAGACAGTCGACCCGGACAGCGTCGGCGAGGCGAAGTGCGGCATCTGACCCACGTCGGCCTGGCTGCGCACCTGGCCGGTGCGCTGGTCCAGCGCGTACAGCGTGCCCTTGTCGTAGTCGGGGACGAACACCGCGCCGCCGCCGATCGTCGGCGCGCCGGTGGCCGGCACCGACGCGTGCCAGCGGATCGACACGTGCCCTGACGAGTCGATGCTGATCGCCCTCGGGCCGTCGGTGCACGGCAGGTAGACCACACCGTTCCGCACCGAAGTACCACCGAACGACGGGCACACGTCCGCCTTGCTGACCTCACCGCCGATGCCCCCGAGGTTGCCCGCGCGGAGCACGAACCCGGTGGGCCGCTTCGTGCCGACCCACACCCACGGCCCCACCAGCGTCGGGTTGGACGAGCCGAGCGACAGGTCGGTGGCGTTGTCGTCGGCCCAGGTGGCCGGTGCGAAGAAGTCGACGCGGGACAGCGTCGGCGACAGTTCGATCACCGAGTCGCTGCCGTCGAACTTGCTGGTGGACGAGCCGTTGCCGACCTCGTAGAGGATGTTGCCGTGGTACACGGTGCCGCCCGCCGGGCCCCAGATGCCGCCCTGCCGGGGCGTCGGGATGGTGTAGCCGAGCTTGCCGCTGCCGGACGTGGTCACCGACATGACAGTGCCGACGTAGTCGGCGCAGTCGCCGGCCAGCGCGCCGTACGGGACGTACACCCTGCCGTTCAGCACGGTCAGCGCACCGCGCTGCTGGTGCGCGATCCGCGAGCCCCTCGGCGGGTCCACGTTCACCCGCACGTCGACGTGGCCGGTGCGCACGTCGAACCCGTACAGCGTGTGCTCGCCGCCGGGCGTCTCGGCCACGGCGAACACCCGGCCGGTGACCTGGTCGTAGGCCATCGTGCCGGTGATGCCCAGCGGTGAGATGTTGCCGCAGGGCAGTTGCTCTCCCGGCTGTGGCGGTCCGACGTGCTCGCGCCACCTGACCTGTCCGGCGGCCGGGTCGAGCGCGTACACCGAGTCGTTCTCCGTCGCGGCAAGGATCATCCCGCCCACCACCAGCGGCTGCCCATAGACGGCGCCGTCCAGGTTGGCGTGCCACTTCTGGCGCAGCGAGCCGAGCGAGGGGAAGTTCGCGGCCAGGCCGGTGCGCGCGTTGTCGTGGTGGTAGGTCGGCCAGTCGGCGGTGGGCGTCGCGGCCGACGGGGCCGTGGTGGGCGGTGGCGTGATCGGCGGCTGGGTGCTCGTCGGTCCGGCCGGTTGGCTCCCGGAGCAGCCGGCCACCAGGGCGCTCGCCGTGATCATGCTGACCAGCAGGGTCGTCGTCCGCCGCGCGCTCATCACCGCACCTGGGTACCACAGACAGCGGTGGGCGCAATCCGGGATCGGGGCATTGCGTGAGTACGACGGACGTCATGGATCCGATATTGTCGCTGGATGACGTACCGATTCCACGCCTCACCGGCACTCACCGAGGACTGGCGGCACTTCCGCTTCGCCAAGGCCGACGGCGTGGCCACGGTGACGCTCGACCGCCCGGACAAGCTCAATCCGCTGACCTTCGAAAGCTACGCCGACCTGCGCGACCTGCTCGCCGAACTGCCGCACCACCAGGACGTCCGCGCGCTGGTGATCCGGGGCGAGGGCCGGGGTTTCTGCGGCGGTGGCGACGTCAACGAGATCATCGGCGAGCTGATCCGGATGGAGCCGCGCGACCTGATGCGGTTCACCAAGATGACCGGTGACGTGATCCGCGCGATGCGCGAGTGTCCGATCCCGATCATCACGGCGATCCACGGCATCGCGGCCGGTGCCGGTGCCGTCGTGGCCCTCGCGTCCGACTTCCGCGTGGTGAGCACGTCCGGCCGGTTCGCGTTCCTGTTCACCAAGGTGGGACTGTCCGGCGGCGACATGGGTGCCGCCTACCTGCTGCCCCGCGTCGTCGGTCTGGGCCGCGCCACCGAACTGCTGATGTTGGGCGACACCATCGACTCCGCCACCGCCGATCGTTACGGCCTGGTCACCAGGCTGGTCGGTGACGAGGAACTGGACGGCGTCGTCAACGAACTCGCGGCAACCCTGGCCGCCGGCCCGACTCTCGCGCTCGCCCAGACGAAATCGCTGCTCACCCGCGAACTCGACATGCCCCTGGGGCCCTCGGTGGAACTGGACGCGATGACCCAGGCACTGCTGATGACCACCCGCGACCACGCCGAGTTCCACAGCGCGTTCAACGAACGCCGACCGCCGCGTTGGGAAGGTCGCTGACATGAACACACCACCGGACGAGCGCCGGAGAGTCCATTGCGGCACAATGGACAACGTCCGCGCGGCACTGGAGGTCGCGCGGACCACGAATTTTTCGGCGGCGTGACGCGATGACACGGATCGCACTGGTCACCGGAGCAGGGCGGGGAATCGGCCGGGCCATCGCACGGCGGTTGAGCGCGGACGGGCTGCGCGTCGCGCTCACCGCCCGCGACCGGGCCCAACTGGACGAGACGGCGGCCGGTTGTGCCGGCCCCACACTGGTCCTGCCCGACGACATCACCATCCCGGAGTCGGTCGACGCCGTGTTCGCCGGTGTGGAGCGGGAATGGGGCCCGGTCGAGGTGCTGGTGGCCAACGCGGGTGCCGGCCACTCGGCGCGGCTGGAGCGCACCACGGACGTCGACTGGCAGCGCATGCTCGACCTGAACCTGACCGCGCCGTTCCGCTGCGTCCGCCGGGCGGTGCCTGCCATGCGGGACAACGGGTGGGGTCGGATCGTGGTGATCGCGTCCACCGCGGCCCGGGTCGGCGAGCCGTACGTCGCCGCGTACACGGCGTGCTGGGCCTGGTCCGGTCGGCGGCCGCCGAACTCGCCGGGTCGGGCATCACGGTCAACGCGGTGTGTCCCGGCTACGTGAACACGCCGATGACCGACCGGACCGTCGCGAACATCGCGGCCCGAACCGGCCGGGACGCGGCCGATGCCCGAGGCATCCTGGCGGCCAAGCAGCCCATCGGTCGGCTGATCGAACCGGACGAGGTCGCCGACGCCGTGCTGTTCTGCGTCCGGGGCGCGGGCGTGTCCGGTCAGGCGATCACTGTGGACGGAGGTGCGGTGCAATGACCGTGGAACGGGTGAACCCGCCCGAGTTGGGCAGGCCGCGAGGTTTCTCCCACGCCGTGGTGGGCCGGGGGACCACCGTGTTCCTGGCCGGCCAGACCGCGCTGGACGCCGAGGGCCGGATCGTCGGGTCGGGCGTGGTGGCCCAGTTCGAGCAGGCACTGGCCAATCTGCTGGCCGCGCTGCGCGCCGCCGGTGGCACGCCGGACCAACTGGCCAGCCTCACCGTCTACGTCGTGGACATGGACGACTACCGAGCGCACTCCCGCGACATCGGTCAGGTGTGGCGACGGTTGGTGGGCAACGACTATCCGGCGATGGCCGGGATCGGCGTCGCCCGGCTGTGGGACGTCGAGGCGCTGGTCGAGGTCCAGGGCTTCGCCGTGCTTGCTCACTGACCTGTCGTAACCTTGACTGTCGTCACCAAGGGAGAATACTTGGACCATGACAGTGCAGGGCTCCGCTCATGTGGACACGTTCTGCCGGGACCACCTACCACCGGTGGCCTCGTGGCCGGAGTTCGTCACCGACCTGCCGGAACTGCGTTATCCCGAGCGGTTGAACTGCGCCGTGGCACTGCTGGACGCCGCCGGTCCGGACCGGCGCTGCCTGCTCACCCCGGACGGCCGGTGCTGGACGTACGGCGAACTGCGCTCGACGGTCGACCGGATCGCCAGGGTGCTCACCGACCAACTCGGCGTCGTCCCGGGCAACCGCGTGCTGTTGCGCGGACCCAACAATCCGTGGCTGGCCGCCTGCTGGTTGGCCGTGGTCAAGGCGGGTGCGGTGGTGGTCGCGACCATGCCGCTGCTGCGGCCGACCGAACTCACCGCCATCGCCGCCATCAGTAGGCCCGATCTCGCCCTGTGCGACGCGCGGTTCGCCGACGACCTGCTGGCCGCCGATCTCGGTGGCGCACCCGTCGTCCTGTTCGGCGGCGGCGATGCCGACGATCTCACCGCCCGGATCGACGGCGTGCCGGACGAATTCGTCCCGGTGGACACGTTCGCCGACGACGTGGCGCTACTCGCGTTCACCTCGGGCACCACGGGCAGGCCCAAGGCCACCATGCACTTCCACCGCGACGTCCTCGCCGTCGCCGACACCTTCTCCCGCTACGTCGTGCGGCCTGTCGCTGACGACGTGTTCACCGGCACGCCGCCGCTGGCGTTCACCTTCGGACTCGGCGGCCTGCTGCTGTTCCCGCTGCGGGTCGGCGCGGCCACGCTGCTGATCGAGAAGGCGACGCCGGACGAGCTCGCCGACGTCATCGAGGCCAACGAGGTGTCGGTGTGCTTCACCGCACCCACCGCGTACCGCGCCATGCTCCGCTCCGGCCGGGCGCGGAGCCTGCGCAGCCTGCGCCGCGCCGTGTCGGCAGGCGAACACCTGCCCGAGGCGACCTGGCGGGCCTTCCACGACGCGACCGGGCTGCGCCTGATCGACGGCATCGGCTCCACCGAGATGCTGCACGTCTTCGTGTCCGCTGCCGACGACGACATCCGGCCCGGCGCCACCGGCAAGGCGGTCCCCGGCTACCGGGCCACGCTGCTGGACGCCGACGGTGAACCGGTGCCACCGGGCACGCCGGGCCGGTTGGCGGTGAAGGGCCCGACCGGCTGCCGGTACCTGGCCGACGACCGCCAGTCGGTGTACGTGCAGGACGGCTGGAACCTCACCGGTGACACGTTCGTCGAGGACGCCGACGGATACCTGCACTACCTGGCGCGCAACGACGACATGATCGTGTCGTCCGGCTACAACATCGCGGGCCCCGAGGTTGAGGAGGCGCTGCTCGCGCATCCCGACGTGCTGGACTGCTGTGTCGTCGGCGTCCCGGACGCGGACCGCGGCGAGATCGTCAAGGCGTTCGTGGTGCCGCGCGACGGCGTGACCGGTGACGACGCGCTGGTGTCGGCTTTGCAGGACTTCGCCAAGCAGCGGATCGCGCCCTACAAGTACCCGAGAGCGGTGGAGTTCGTGGCGGAACTGCCGCGCAGCGCGACCGGCAAGCTCCAGCGGTTCCTGCTCCGCGGCGGGAGGCGATGATGCGCATCGCGGTGATCGGCGGCGGGCCGGGCGGGCTGTACTTCGCCGCGCTGGCCAAGCAACTCGGCCCGGCCGACGAGATCACCGTGTGGGAGCGCAACGCGGCCGACGACACGTTCGGCTTCGGCGTCGTGTTCTCCGACGAGACCCTCGGCGGCATCGAGCACGCCGACGACTGGATCCACCAGCGGATGGAGCGCGAGTTCGCCCACTGGGACGACATCGACGTCCACTTCCGCGGCCGCGTGCTGACCAGCGGGGGCCACCGGTTCGCCGCGATGAGCCGCAAGCGGCTGCTGGGCATCCTGCAACAGCGGTGCGCCGATCTCGGCGTGGCCGTGCGGTTCAGCACCCAGGCGCCGGACGTCGACGCGCTCGCCGCGACCCACGATCTCGTGGTGGCCGCCGACGGGGTCAACTCCGGTGTGCGCAACCGTCGCGCCGACGTGTTCCGGCCGACGCTGGACACCCGCCACTGCCGGTACATGTGGCTGGGCACCGACAAGGTGTTCGACGCGTTCACGTTCCACGTCAAGCAGACCCCGTACGGCGTCATGCAGGTGCACGGCTACCCGTACGACGCGCACAACAGCACGTTCATCGTCGAGATGAGCGACGGGGTGTGGCAGAGCGCCGGATTCGACGGTTTCGCCGCCGTCGCACTGCCGCCGGGCGAGTCGGACGAGAAGTCGGTCGAGCTGGTCGGCGACATCTTCGCCGACGAACTGGACGGCGCCACGCTGTTCGTCAACAACTCGAAATGGGTCCGGTTCGCCACCGTCCGCAGCGAGCGGTGGTACGACGGCAACGTCATCCTGCTCGGCGACGCGGCGCACACCGCCCACTTCTCCATCGGGTCGGGCACCAAGCTGGCCATGGAGGACGCGCTGGCGCTGGTCGCGTGCCTGCACGAGCAGCCGACCGTCGCCGACGCGCTCACCGCGTACGACGCGGAACGCCGGCCGGTCGTGCAGTCCACCCAGCGGGCGGCGCAGGCCAGCCTGGAGTGGTTCGAGAACCTCGGCCAGTATGTCGACCAGCACCCGACGCAGTTCGCGTTCAACATCATGACGCGCAGCAGGCGCGTGACGTACGACAACCTGCGGGTGCGCGATCCCGAGTTCGTCAGTGACGTGGACACGTGGTTCGCCGGCCACGAAAAGGACCGGGGACACGGCACGGGCGAGGTGTGCCCGCCGATGTTCCAGCCGTTCCGGCTGCGTGAGCTGGAGTTGGTCAACAGGGTTGTCGTCTCGCCGATGGACATGTACAGCGCGACCGACGGCCTGCCCGACGACTTCCACCTGGTGCACCTGGGCGGCAAGGCGCTGGGCGGGGCCGGCCTGGTCATGACCGAGATGGTGTGCGTGTCGGACGCCGGCCGGATCACGCCCGGCTGCACCGGCCTGTACACCGACGAGCAGGCCGGGCGGTGGCGGCGGATCACCGACTTCGTGCACGGCTCGTCGGCGGCCAAGATCGGTGTCCAATTGGGACACTCGGGCCGGAAGGGTTCGACCCGGCTGATGTGGGACGGCATGGACCAGCCGCTGGCCGACGGCAACTGGGAGGTGGTGGCGCCGTCCCCGGTGGCGTACCGGCCCGGGGTCAACCAGGTGCCCAGGGAGTTGTCGGTCGCCGACCTCGACGAGATCCGGCAGCAGTTCGTCGACGCGACCGTGCGGGCGTCGCGGTCGGAGTTCGACCTGCTGGAACTGCACTGCGCGCACGGGTACCTGCTGTCGTCGTTCCTGTCGCCGCTGACCAACCGGCGGACCGATCCCTACGGCGGTGACGTGGTCGGCAGGCTGCGGTTCCCGCTGGAGGTGTTCCGCGCGATGCGCGATGTGTGGCCCGCCGACCGGCCGATGAGCGTGCGGATCTCGGCGACCGACTGGTACGACGGCGGGATCACGGCGGAGGACTCGGTGGTGATCGCGGGCGCGTTCGCCGCCGCCGGTGCCGATGTGATCGACGTGTCCACCGGGCAGGTGCACGCGGAGGAACGGCCGGCGTTCGGGCGGTCGTACCAGACCCCGTTCGCCGACCGCATCCGCAACCAGGTGGGGATCGCGACGATGGCGGTGGGCGCGATCTCGTCGTACGACGACGTGAACTCGATCCTGCTGGCCGGCCGAGCCGACCTGTGCCTGCTGGGCCGGACCCACCTCTACGATCCCAACTGGACACTCCACGCGGCGGCCGACCAGGGCTACCAGGGACCAGGCGTGACGTGGCCGCTCCCGTGGCAGGCAGGCTCCCGAGCGCCCCAGTCCGGCAGAACGGACGGCCCGAAGCCGAGGCTGGAACTGATCCGCGCCGACGGCGAGCCGAACACCCACCGCCGCTGGCGGCCCTGACGTCAGCCGGCGCGGCAGGCGAGCTCGTGCTGGGCGCGGCAAGGTGTTGGGCGCGGCGGGGCGATGTGCGTGGCAGGGTGATGTGCGTGGCAGGGCGGTAGGTGCGGCAGGGCGCGGCAGGGTGATGGGCGCGGGCAGGGGTGGCCGGTGCTCGCCGGGCCATCGCGTCGGGCGGATGGCGGTCGGGCCTGGGTCGTCGAGGTCGTCCGCTCAGCCGGCTCGGCGGGCGATCGTCGCTCGGACGTGGTCGCGGGCGGCGCCTTCCAGCTGGGCCTGGAGCGTGAAGAACAGGTCGGCCGCGCGGCTGCCGATCCAGTCGGCCGGCAACAACTCCGCCGGCAGGCCGGGATCCAGATACGGCAACTGGCGCCAGTCGGTCAGCACCCGCACGTAGTCGGCGAACGCCTCGGCCGGCCGGGTCGACGTCCGGCGTCGCCACCGGCGCAGCATGGACGAGTGCGCCCGCAGGAACTGCTCGTACAACCCCGCCAACTGGTCAAGGTCCCACCACTGCCGCACCTTCTCGGCGACGTCGCCGAACGCCAGGTGATCCGCGCGGAACAGGGTCGCGTTGCCGGTGAGATCCAGGCGCCGCAACATGTCCGCCGTCGGCTCGTAGAGGTGGGCGGGCGCGATCCACACGCCGGACGCCGCCGTGCCGAACCCCAGCCGGGTGAGTTGCGTGCGCAGCACGTGCCGCTTGTTCCGTTCCGACTCGGGAACGGAGAACACCGCCAGCAGCCACCCGTCCGACAATGGTGGCCGCGACCGGCGGAAGATCCGCACGTCGCCCTCGCGCAGAATCGCCTGCGCCTCCTGGGACAACTGGTAACCAGCACCGTCCCGGCGTACCGCCTCCAGGATGCCGCGCCGCTTCAGCCGGGAGATCGACGACCGCACCGCCTGCTCGTCGACGCCGACGTCGGCGAGCAGGCTCACCAGCGACGCCACCGACAGCCAGCCGCCCTCGTCCCTGGCGTACAACCCGTAGACCGTGACGATGAGCCGACCCGGCTGGGTCACGCGCGCGGACAGCTCCTCGGTCACGGCTCGACCCGCAGCGCCGCGCGGACCTCGTCCGGCCACGGTGTGGCGCCGCCGTCGGGCAGCGCGTGCACGGCGACGACCGAGCCGGACGCCACCACCCCGGCCGGACCGGTCACCTCGAACCGCAACGTCAGCGACGTCCGCCCCACCGCGGCCACCCACAACCGGATGGACACCGGCTCGCCGAACCACAGGCGGGCGCGGTAGTCCACCTCGTAGTGCACCCGGGGCGTCCGGCCGAACAGCCACTCGATTCCCAGGCGGCGGAGCAACTCCGCCTCGGCGTCCTCGGCCCAGCGCAGGATCGCCGAATGGTGGTGGTGCCCCGCCGCATCGGTGTCGTGCCATTCCAGCCGGCGTTCGACCGTCACCTCCGGACCAGCCATGCGGAGTATGTTAGACGGTCGTCAAGAACACGCGATACTACGCCCGGCAGAGACAGAACGGGTGGCCCGCCGGGTCGGCGAAGACGCGGAACGTTGGGGTCTGCACGCCCAACCGCGTCGCGCCCAACTCCAGCGCCCGTGCCTCGCCCGCGTCCAGGTCGTCGACCAGGATGTCGAGATGGGCCTGCTGCGGGTACGCCGGGTCCGGCCACCTCGGCGGCTGGTAGTCCTCGATCTGCTGGAACAGCACGTTCTTGCCGTCGCCGGAGATCAGCGCGCCCTCGGGCCCGTCGTACGTGACCTCCATGCCCATCAGGTCACCGTAGAAGTGGGCCAGCGTCGACGCGGCGGGCGCGTCCAGCGTGGTCGCGAACAGTTGCATGACCGGACCGACGCCGTCCTTCTGGCACAGGTCGAACGGGTGACCGGCCGGGTCGGCCAGGGTGATCCAGTTCGCGCCGTCGGCCAGGTGGGTGGCGCCGAGTTCGATCGCCCGCTCGGCGGCCGCCTTGGTGTCCTCGATCCACAGGTCGAGGTGCACCTGCTGGGGCAGCTCCTGTCCGGGCCACTTCGGCGCGACGTGGTTGGGCGCTTCCTGGAACGCGATCTCCTGACCGTCAGGGGCCCGCACGGTGATCCAGTCCGTGTCCCGCCGGGCGATCTCCCAACCGGTGAGTTGCGTGTAGAACGAGGCGAGCCCTTCGATGTCGGCCGCGTCGAGGGCGACGAGTTCGAGACGTCCGGTCACAGTCATGCCAGCATCCTGCCAACAACCACCGACAACCACACGACGAATCAGCCGACCACGGCGGCTGTTTCCCTGGGTACTCGGGCCGCCACCGTGGGCAGCGCCAGCAGCGTGAGCGCGATCAGGTCGGTGAGCGCCATGCCGCGTTCCACCGCGCCCAGCGGAATCAGTTGCCACCACCGCAGATCGGCCACGGCCGCGACGACCACGGCGACCAGGATCGCGCCGAACCAGGCCAGCGACAGCACGGCGAACAGGCGCGCCGCGAACCGCCTGCCGGGCGAGTCGGGGAACACGGTCCGCGCCGCCGCGAGCACCGCGAACGGCAGGCAGCCGAACCCGATCAGGCTGGCTCCCCGGTGCACCGTCCCGCCGAGGTTGAACCCGGTGACCACGGCCCAGTTCGCTTTGGGGAACGCGACGATCACCAGCAGGCTGACTATCCACAGTGTACCGAGAACGATCGACGCCCTCGGCAGCCTGCCCTGCGACCACAGCAGCCCGATGATCACGGCGGAACCGGCCGCCACCAGGAGCACCGCGAGGTTGAACACCCACCTGCCGTCGGTCAGCCCGTACTGGCTGATGGTCTGGCGGGTCACGCTGATCTCGTCGGTGGGCGGGATGAACGCCAGCAGCACGATCAGCGCGGCACCGGCGGCCAGCCCGGCGATCCCGGCGAACGCGACAGCCGGGCGTGCGGTCGGCGTGATGGCTGCCATGCTCGCAGGATAACCAGTCGAACTCACTCCGGGGCGCCCGCGGCGAGCAGTCTGCGGCCCAACTCGGTGGCCGCGTTCCGCAGTTCGGCGCACCCGATGATCCGGAACGGGCCCGGGATCGCGGCCAGTTCCTCGACGTACCAGGACGGATTGCTGGTGGTGCCGACCAGCAGCGTGGTGTGGTCGTCGACGGCGGTGAGCGTGCCGATGGCTCGCGACACACACGGCCGCACCCTGCGGATCGGCGCGTCGATGACCACCTCGGCCGCGTACTCCCAGCCGACCGCGAGATGGTCCTCCAGCAGCCCGATCGGGTCGAGGTCGGCGGGCGGGTCGAACGTCGTCGCCAGCGGCTCGACCCCGCGGACCCGGTCGATCCGGTAGGCCCGCAGCGCGTCGGCGGTGTGCGCGTGGCACAGCAGGTACCACCGGCCGTGCCGCACCACCACCGCCCACGGGTCGACGTCGGTGGTCCACTCCGTGCCGGCCTCGGACCGGTAGCCGATGCGCACCGTCCGATGCTGCGAGCAGGCCGTGACCAGTGCCGTCGTGGTGTCCGGGTCAGGCCGGGCGGCGCCTCGGTCCGGTGCCGGCGCCGTGGTCCTGCGGACCGCCTCCGCCTGGGCGGCCACCGGTTCGGGCAGCGCCCGGACGATCTTGCCCAGCGCCTTGCCGACCAGATCGGTCGGGTCGCCTGCGTCGTGGTGGCCGTCCAGCACGGCCATGACCAGGCCGAGCGCCTCGGTGGCGGTGAACACCAGCGGCGGCAGCCGCAGCCCCCTGCCGAGCCGGTAGCCGCCGTAGGGCCCACGGGCCGACTCGACCGGGATGCCGGCCTCACGCAGCATGCCCACGTACCGGCGGGCGGCGCGCTCGGTGACGCCGAGCTTGCCGGCCAGCCGGTCCGCGGTGATGCCCGGGCTGGCCTGCACCAGTTCCAGGGTGAGCAGGGCGCGCCCGGTGGGGCTCGTGGTCATCGGACCCTCATTCCGGAAGCAGAACGTCCGGAACCGAGTGTACGGTCCCGGCGTGCACCCGATCACCGACCAGGACGTCCGGATCGTCCCGGCCAACGAGGCGTCCTGGGCCGACGTGCAGGCCGTCTTCGGCGCGGCCGACGCGCGCCGGTGCCTGTGCCAGCGGTTCACCATCGCCGGCTGGATCTGGCGCGACTCCACGCAGGAGCAGCGGACCGCGATGCTGCACGAGCAGACCGCGTGCGGCGAACCGGACGCGCCGGCCACCGCGGGACTGGTCGCCTACGTCGACGGCGAGCCCGCCGGCTGGGCCGCCGTCCGGCCGCGCACGGCCTACCCGAAACTGCGCACCTCCCGGGTGCCGTGGGCCGGCCGGCACGAGGACAAGGACGACGACGGCGTCTGGGCCGTGACCTGCCTACTGGTCCGCAAGGGCTGCCGCGGCCGTGGCCTGACCTACGTCCTGGCCAGGGCCACGATCGACTTCGCCCGCGAGCGGGGCGCCGCCGCGTTGGAGGCGTACCCGATGATCACCGAACCGGGCCGGACGGTCACCTGGGGCGAGCTGCACGTCGGCGCCCGCCAGGTGTTCCAGGACGCCGGCTTCCAGGAGGTCACCCACCCGACCCCGCGCCGGGTGGTGATGCGGATCGACTTCGCCGGGTAGCTCAGACCTTCTCGTCGACGCAGGTGTTGCGCAGCACGCCAACGCCCTCGACCTCGGTGACGACGGTCTGACCGGCCCGCAGCCACGGGGACGGGTTGCGGCCGGCGGCCACGCCGCCCGGGGTGCCGGTGGCGATGACGTCACCGGGCTCCAGGGTGACGATGTGGCTGACGTAGGACACGATGTCGGCCGGCGAGAACAGCAGGTCGTCGGTGTTGCTGTCCTGCATCACCACGTCGTCCACCAGGCACCGCACGGGCAGGCCCCGGCCGTCCGGGCTGATCTCGTCGCGGGTCACCAGCGTCGGCCCGACCGGTGTGGTCGACTCGAACGTCTTGCCGGCCAGGAACTGCGTGGTGCGGTTCTGGTAGTCGCGGACGCTCACGTCGTTGAACACGGTCCAGCCGGCGACCCCGTCCAGCGCGTCCTCGGGCGACACGTGGCGGGTCGGCGCGCCGATCACCAGGCCCAGCTCGACCTCCCAGTCCACCTTGGTGGACACCGAGGGCACCACGATCGGGTCGGACGGGCCGATCAGCGAGAGCGCGTACTTGGCGAACAGCGTCGGGTGGTCCGGCCGGCCTCGGCCCATCTCGTCGATGTGCTGGGCGTAGTTCAGGCCGACGCAGATGATCTTCGCCGGGCGCGGCACGACGGGCGCCAGTCGCAGCGAGTCCAGCGGCCGCGCCGGCCCGTCCTGCGCCGCCTCGGTCCGCCAGTCCGCTCGGCTCAGCAGGGCCCGGACATCGACGTAGGGCAGCTCGACGACGGTGTCGCCGTCGAGCCGGCCGGCGCTGGTACCCGACTCGGTGTGGAACGTCAGCAGTCGCATGTCTACCTGCCTGTCGCGGACAACGGTGTCGCGGTGATCGTAGAGCCCGGACGGGCCTACCGGTCTTGTGAGCTCGGCAACGCCGAAGCATGATCGGGACGTGGCGATCACGGCGTTGGTGTTCGATTTCGACGGCCTGCTGATGGATACCGAGAGCTCGATGCTGGCCAGTTGGCAGCAGGAGTGGCGGCGGCACGGGCTGGAACTGGACGTGTCGACCTTCTTCGCCAACCACGGCGGCGACCTCACCGCGCAGCGCTACGAGCAACTCGCCGCGGCCGTCGGGCCCGCGTTCGACCGTGCCGTCAGCCATGCCCGCCGCATCGCCCACCGCGACCGCATGCACGCCGAACTGGAGCTGGCACCGGGCATCCGCGCGTGGCTGGACCGCGCCCGGGAGCTCGGGCTCCGGCTGGCCGTCGCCAGCAGTTCGCCCCGCGCCTGGGTGACCCGCCTGCTGGCCACCACCGGCTACCTGGACCGGTTCGAGACGCTCGCCTGCGGCGACGAGGTGGGCGCGCCCAAACCCGACCCGGCCGTCTACACGCTGGCCGTGACCCGCCTGGCCGTCCCGGCGACACAGGCGCTGGCGTTCGAGGACGCGCCGCACGGCGTCACCGCGGCGGCCGGCGCCGGCCTGCGCTGCGTCGCCGTCCCCAACCCCTTCGCCGACCCGTCCCGTTTCGCGCACGCCGCCCTGGTGCTGCCCAGCGCGTCGGCGATGCCGCTGGACGAGGTGCTGACCGTGGCCGCCCGGCCGGTCAGGTGAGCTCGGCGACCAGGCCGCGGACCCGGCGCTCGACCACATCGGACTCCTGGATCGGTTTCCCCGTCGGCACTTTCGGGATCGCCGCCGAGATGTCGGCGCCGACCTCCCGCATCCCGTCGTCCGCGCGGTCGAGCCGAACCTCCGGTAGCCCATCACCTGACCGACGGCGAGTTCCTCGCGCCGCGCAGGGTGGTGCGTGGACTCGGCCCGATGAACCTGGACCACCTGTTCGACGTCGTGCTGACGCAACGCAAACCGCTCGACTACGACGCGATCATCGCGTCACCGCAACGGTTGCACGTGATGGTGACCGACGTGGACGACCTGGTGCCGCTGACCGTGGGCGAGTTCGAGTCGGTGGCCGACCTGCGGTCGGCGCTGCAGGCCAGCGTGTGGCTGCCCGCCGCCGTCCGGGGCACGGCGACCTTCCGCGGTCACCGCCCGATCGACGGCGGCGTGCTGCGGTTCCACCCCTTCCGGCGGCCCTGCTGGACGGCTGCACCTACATCCTGTCGCTGAGCACCGTTGCAGGTGACCGACGAAGCCCCCGCCGGCGTCACCGGAGAAGATGCCGCCCACGGCGCCGCATCCGGCGCGCGGGTAGGGCAGGCCGTTGGTCAGGAAGTCCCGGTCCAGCACGGAATCCGCGTCCAGCACCAGAATCTGGTCGTCGTCGGTGAGGTGTGGCAGCAGCCGGGCCATGGCCTGGTTGAGCGCGCCTTGTACGCGGTGTCGCCCTCGGTGGGCAGGACCTGGGTGCCGTGCGCCGAGGCGACGTCGGCGGTGTCGTCGGTGCAGTTGTCGGCGACCACCACGATCCGGTCCGGTGGTGTGGTCTGGCCGTGCGGTGAGTCCAGCGCGGCGGCGATGCGGTCGGCCTCGTCGTGCGCCGGGATCAGCACCAGCAGGCGTGGGTCGGGTCCGGCGCTGCGGCACGGACGACAGATACGGACACGTCAGGCGTGGCACTCGTCGTCGATGACTGTGTGTGATCGCCCCTGTTTGCGGCCAGTCGTCACCGGGATGCGGCCAAGGCACACTCTGGGTACATGCCCGGCCCGCTCGGCAGCGAGCGCCGTCACCCGGTAGCCGCGTCGGGTCATGGATATCCCGCGGCGCCCCGGCTGTTTTCACCGACGAATACGCCGAACGGGCAAACTGGTAAGCGCGCCATCGCACAGAGCGACGATTCCACCGGGCCACTGGTAGGGCGTCATACCGCTTGGGAAGCACATCCGATGGCGCACCACGGTGGATTTCGTGCGACGCAGCTGATCATCCGTGATGGTTATCGTCGACCCGCGCGTTCCCGTTACACCCGAGATGGCTTCCTGTCCCCACCCTATCGGTGGGGTCGACCAACCCTCCATTTCGGGCTTTCCAGCCGGGGGACGCGAACAGGAGCCTAACCGTGCGCTCTGGCGAATCCGGATCTCGCACCGGACCGGATTTCCGAGCTCGGAACGTGGCGGTCGGTCATGCCCGAGGGGGGCCTCGGTCGTGTTCGCCTTCCCCGTTCCTTTGTCGACAGTCGATTATCTATCTGATGCGTGAAAAAGGCGGCCAAACAACCATGAGACTGAGGCGACGATTGGGGCTGTTCGCGCTAACAGCCCTGTTGGGCATTTCGATGTCCGTCGCATCCGTCAGCATCGCGTCGGCCAGTACCGTCAAACCGATGAGCCACGGGGGTGGCAGCGGAAGCGGCGGTATCGGCAGCGACTGCGGCGGATGCGGCGGTGGCGGCGGCGGCGGCGATGACGGCGGCGGCGGCACCAGCGGTGGTGGCGGTGGCACCAGCGGAGGTGGCGGTGGCACCAGCGGAGGTGGCGGTGGCAGCGGTAGTGGCGGCGGCATCGCCCGGCTGCGGCTCAGCGGCACCTGCGGCGACCAGCTCACCATGCGGATCCAGCAGGCGGGTGACCCGCTCAACATCGACATCGTGATCCCGTCCGCGGACCCCTCCGAGGTCTGGACCCTGACCGCGACCGAGCAGGACTACAACGCGGTGACCGGCGGCCGGGTGGGCAACCCGGTGGACCTGATCGCGGGCGGAATCCTGCCGCCACCGGCGTTCACCACGACCGAGGGCGGTTTCGACACGACCGGTGACTTCCCCGACACGCCGGATCTGACCCACGGCTTCAGCTACACGGCAACGAGGACCTCGCCCACCCCGCTGACCTGCACCAACCAGGGCTTCTGGACGTCGCCGGCCGGTTCGCAGGGCCCGACGGCGCAGAACCCCACCGGTAGGCCGGACACCGCGCCCGCGCTGACCGGTGCGACCGAGGCGGACAGTGGCACCAACGACGTCGCTGTGCAGTACGACCAGGAGTTGCTGGCGACCGCACAGGGCGTCCCGGCGGCCAGCCGGTTCGCGGTCACCGTGGACGGAGTGGCGCGCACCGCCACCGGTGTCACGGTGGCGGACGACTCGCCACCGCTCCAGGCGGTCGTCGACGTCACGTTCGACGGTGCACCGCTGACCAGCGGCCAGACCGTCACCATCCAATATCGACAGCCGCTCACCAGTGGCACTCCGGCCCTGCAGGACCTGGAGAGTCACCCGGCGCCCAGTTTCGGCCCGGTCTCCGTACCGGCGTTCTGAGCCCGGCACGGGCCGCCCGGCACCCAGCCGGGCGGCCCGTGAACCCGGTCAGCGGAACGCGGCGGCGTGAGCCTGAGCCCACTCGCGGAACGTGCGGGGCGGCCGGCCGGTCACCTCGGCCACGGTGTCGAACACCGGTGACTCGTCCAGCGTGCCGCGCACGTAGAAGTCGAAGAACGCCTCGACGTACTCGACCGGCATCTGCTTGCTCATCAGCTCGTACGCCTCGTCGTCGGACTGCGCCCGGAACCGCAACGGCCGGGACAGCACGTCGGCCAGCACGGCGACCCGGTCGGCCGGTAGCAGTGCTTCCGGACCGGACAGCCGGTACACCCGCCCGGCATGCCGGTCGTCGTCGGCCAGCAGCGCGGTCGCGGCCACACTCGCGATGTCGTACGGGTCGATCACCGCGATCCGCACGTTCCCGAACGGGCCTTCCACCACGTCACCGGACCGCAACTGCGCCGCCCACTCCAGGGCGTTGGACATGAACCCCGACGGTCGCAGGATCGTGGCCGCCAGCCCGGACGCCCGCACCTGGGCCTCGGTCACCGACTGGTAGCGGGCGATGGCGTTGGTGGACTCGGGATCTCCGGCGGAACTGCCGGACAGCAACACCATCCTGGTCACCCCGGCCGCCGCCGCGTCGGCGAGCAGTTCCGGCGTCGCCGGGTAGCCGGGCATCAGGAACAGGCCCGTGACGCCCGCCCAGGCCGGCCGCAGGCTCGCCGGGTCGGTGAGGTCGGCGGCCACGCCGTCCACCCCGGCCGGCAGGCTCGCCGTCGCCGGGTGGCGGGTGACCGCGCTGACCTGGTGGCCGGCCCCCGCCAGCAGTCGCACCAGTTCGGCGCCGATGTTGCCACTGGCTCCGGTGACCAGGACTCGCATGCTTGCTCCCGTCTCGTCGTCCGATTCGGGGCCCATGATCCCACCGCATCGTTACCATGCGTGCGTGCCGGATGCCGACGGCGGATCGTCATTGCTGGCCACCCGGCGGCTGCGGGCCGGGCTGACCCAGGAAGAGCTGGCCGAGCTGTCCGGGCTGAGCGCGCGCAGCATCAGCAACATCGAGCGCGGCCGGATCACCCGCCCCAGGGCGGACTCACTGGACCGGCTGGCCGGCGCGCTGGCGCTGGAGGGCGCCGCGCGGGACGAGTTCATCGACCACTACCGGGGCCGGACCGACCGGCCGGGCGCGGCACCGAACCAACTGCCGGTGCGGCAGGTCCGCTTCACCGGGCGGGCGGCCTACCTGAACCGGTTGGACCAGCACACCGCACCGGTGCTGACCGTCGACGGCGTCGGCGGGGTGGGCAAGACGGCGCTGGTCATCGAGTGGGCGCACCGGTCCGGCCACCGCTTCCCGGACGGCAGGCTCTACACCGACCTGCACGGCTACGGCCCGCTCCCGCCCGCAGACCCGGAACTGGTGCTGGACGGGTTCCTGCGGGTGCTCGGTGTGCCCGGTGACCAGGTGCCGGCCGGCGTGGACGCCCGTGCCGGGCTGCTGCGCAGCCTGCTCACCGACCGTCGCGTGCTGGTCGTGCTGGACAACGCCCGCACCGCCGACCAGGTCCGCCCGCTGCTGCCGGGCAGCGCGGGCTGCCTGGCCGTGGTCACCAGCCGCCGCCAGTTGCGCGGGCTGTCGGTGCGGGACGGCGCGCAGCGGATCACCGTGGACCCGCTCACCGACGCGGAGGCCACCGCGCTGCTCGCGCATCCGGCGGGCCGGGCTCGGGTGAGCGCCGAACCGGCCGCGGTGGCCGCGATCGTGCACGCCTGCGCCGGCCTGCCGCTCGCGGTGAACATCGTCGGGGAGCGCGCGGCGAGGGCACCGCACCGCCCGCTGGCCGACCTCGCCGAGGAGCTGGCCGGCACCGCCGGCCGGCTGGACGCGCTGGACGCGGGTGACGGTGACCGCGGCAGCAGCGTGCGGGAGATCTGTGCCTGGTCCTACGACGCGCTCGACCCGGCGGCGGCGCGGCTGTTCCGCCTGCTCGGACTGTTTCCCGGAGCCACGTTCGACCTGGCGGCGGCCGCCGCGCTGGCCGGCGTCACCGAACCGGAGGCAGGTCGCACCGTCGATCTGCTCACCGGCAGCCACCTGCTGGAGCAGAACTCGGCCGGCCGGTGGGAGTTCCACGACCTGCTCCGCGAGTACGCCGCCGAACTGGCCGGCACGGTGGACCCGGCAGAAGCCCGGCAGGCGGCGCTGGTGCGGCTGTTCGACCACTGCCTCGCGGCGGGGCGGCGCGCGGTCGGCTCGGACGGCACACCGGTGCCGGGGGCGGTTGCGTGGCTGGACGAGGAACGGGACAACCTGGTGGCCGTCGCGGTGGCCGCCGCCGAGCGGGGCCTGCCCCGGTACGCGGTCGGCCTGTCCGAGAGCCTGCGGATCTACCTGGACGCGGGTGCGCGACATCAGGCGGGGCAACGGCTGCACGCGGCCGCCGCCACTACGCCGGACCCGGTGGCCAGGGGCAGGGCGCTGCGCTACCTGGGCACCGCGTGCGACCGGATGGGCCGGCACGGCGAGGCGCTGGACCACTACCGCGCCGCGCTGGACCTGGCGGTGGCGCAGCACGATCGGCGGGGCGAGTGCGACGCGCGCAACAACCTCGGCATCGCCTACTGGCGGCTGGGCCGGCACCGCGACGCCGAGGCGCAGTACACGCGAGTGCTGGCCGTCAGCGAGGACCTGGGCGATCCGGTCGTGACGTCCCGGGCGCTGGGCAACCTGGGACTGGTCTACCAGCAGCTCGGCGAGTACGCCCGGGCCGTGGACCACCACCGGCGGGCGGCGGAGCTGTTCGGCGACGGCCCGGACGCCACCGACCGGGACAACCTCGGCACCGCGTACCGCCTGCTGGGCCGGCACGACGACGCGCTGCGCAGCCACCACGCGGCGCTGGCCGGCTACCGGCGGCTCGGCGACCGCAACGGCGTGAGCGACGCGCTGTGCAACATCGGCCTGGCCCTGCAGGGCGTCGGCCGGCTCGCCGAGGCCCGCACCCACCACGAGCAGGCGTATGCCGTCGCCAGGGAGGTGGGCAGCCCGCTGGCCGAGGCGAAGGCGCTCAACGGCCTCGGCGAGACCGAGTTGCTGGCCGGCGACCCGGACGCGGCCGTCCGCCGGCACCGGCAGGCCCTCGACACGCTCGCCGCCCTGCCGGCGACGGCGGAGTCGGCCCACGCGCACGACGGTCTGGCCAGGGCGGCTGACGCCGTCGGTGATGCCGGCACGGCCCGGGAGCACTGGCGCAGCGCACTGGAGCAGCGCGATCACCTGAGCGCGGCCGACGTCGCCGCGATCCGGGATCGGTTGGCCGCGCTCGCCTGATCCGGCCGGAACTTCCAAGTTTCCGGTGCTTGTTCGTGGCCGCGTGCCTGCCGTCGCCGGTTCCATGAAGGCCCTGACATCAGCTTCACAGGTCTGGAAGGAGGTGCGCGGTGATCAAGTACGTCGCTCTCGTCGCCGGTCGGGTGTTCGGCATGAGCAAGGGCCATCTCAGCCAGGTGTACGTGGCCTGGTCCTGATCAGGAGGGAGGTGCGGGGTGGGTACGTCCACCCCGCACCACGGGCGAGACGGGGTGACCGTGGCACCGAACGTGGCTGGTCCGAAGGGCCGTTGGCTGGTCGGCAACCTCTACGACTACGAGCAGGATCCGATCGGCTTCCTGGAGCGCAACCAACGCCGGTACGGCGACGTGTTCGCGATGAGTTCCCGGTCGACCGTGCTCAACGATCCCGATCTGGTCAGCGAGGTGGTGACCCGCACCAACCGCGACTACTCCACCGACCTGCCCCGCCTGTCCAGCCGGCACAACCAGGGCCGGGTGATGGGCACCGACGGCGTCGACGAGTGGATGGCCGCCCGCACGCACGGCTGGCGCGGCATGACGACGGCGGTGATGCGTGCGCACGGCGAGCGGATGCTCGTGGTGCTGGACCGGCTGCTCGCCACCATGGGGGGTCGCCCGGTGGGTGAGGTGCTGCGCCACTACGGCGCCGATCTGGCGATCAACTTCTGCCTCGGCCCCTCGGCCACGTCGGTGGTCGACGCGGTCGCCGAGCGCACCGCGAGGGGCGACCTGATCACCGGCAGCAGCCTGACCTTCCCCACCTGGCTGCCGCTGCCCAGGGTGCGCGCCATGGTGCGGGCAGGCCACCGCCTCAACGACGAACTGCTCGGCCACGTCCGTCACCGCAGGGCGAGCCCGTCGGCCGAACCCACCGACCTGCTGGACCTCCTGCTCGCCGAGACCGCCGATCCGCTGGACGACATCCAGGTGCTCGCGGTGATCAAGTCGAACCTGCTCGCCGGCTACTCGGCGCCCGGGATCGTGTTGGCCTGGATCGTGTACCTGCTGGCCACCCAACCGGAAGCGGCGGCCGCCGTGCGGGCGGAGGCGGCGGCGCTGCGGGCCGACACCGGATCCGTGCTGGACGACCGGCGACTGCGGCACACCGAGGCGTTCGTGCGCGAGACGTTGCGGCTCTATCCGCCGATCTGGCTGATGGCCCGCAAGGTGTTGCACGAGACGACGCTGGGCCCGCTGACCGTCCACCCGGGACACATGCTGGTGTTCAGCCCCTACCTGTTGCAGCGGGACCCGAGCCGGTGGCCCGAACCGACCATGTTCCGCACGGACCGCTGGTTGGACGGAACACCGTTGCCGCACCGCTTCAGCTACGTGCCGTTCGGCGGTGGGCCGAGGGTCTGCCTGGGCATCCGCCTAGCCATGTACCAACTCGTGGTCAGCACGGCACATCTGGCCGACCGGTACCGGATCGAGGTGACCGGCGAGGTGCGGCCGGCGCCACGGCCCCTGCTGCACCCGGGCGGACTCACCGCCCGCCTCACCGCAGGCGTGGGCACCCCGGTCGACTGATGTCCACAGTGGAGGTCGAGGCGCAGGGTCGCAACGCCCGGCTCTACCTGACCGGGCTGGGCGTCTCGATGTTCGGCGACACCTCGATGGCACTGGTGGCCGCGATCTGGGTGAAGACGCTGACCGGCGACAACGCGGCGGCGACCGTGGTCGCCCTGTGCATCTACACGCCCGCGTTGCTCGGCCCGGCGGCGGGACTGCTGGTGGACCGGGTCCGCAGGCGGCGGCTGCTGGTGGTCGGGAACGGGGTGATGGCGGCGATCCTGGCCGTCCTCGCCCTGGCCGGCGGCGGCCGCCGCGTGTGGCTGATCGACCTGGTGATGGTGTGCTACGGCACGTCCATGATCGTCCTGGACCCGGCCGAGAACGCCCTGTTCGCCATGCTGTTCGACGACCGGACGCGGGGCAGGCTCAACGGCCTGCGGATGAGCCTGCAGGAGGGCGGCAAGCTCGTCGCGCCACTGGTCGGTGTCGGGCTGTTCACGTTGCTGGGCGGGCGATCCGTCGCACTGCTCGACACGGTGAGCTTCCTGGTCGCGGCCGCCGCGATCGCCCGGTTGCGGACCGCCGATCCCCGGCCGGCCGGTCCCCGCCGCCGCTGCTGGCCGGAACTCACCGCAGGCCTGGCGCACATCCGGGACGAGCCGACGTTGCGCCGCCTGGTGACCGTGGCCGGCGTCGCCATGCTGACCGGTGGGCTGACGTTTCCCGCCGGCTACGCGCTGGTCGACTCGTTCGGCCGGTCACCGGCGTTCGTGGCGTTCCTCACCTGCGCGCTCGGCGCGGGATCGATCATCGCCGGGCTGCTCACCGGCCGGCTGTTGCGCCGGCACGACGAGATCGCCCTGGCCCGCCTCGGCCTGCTCAACGCGGTGGCGGGTCTGCTGTTGGGTTGCGCGCCGTGGCTGCCGGTGGCGATCGCCGGCTGGTTCGTGCGCGGTTTCGGCCTGCCGTGGATCCTGGTCGCCACGTTCACCGCGGCCCAACGCCTGACCCCGGATTCGTTGTGGGGCAGGGTTGGTGCCGCGGTGAACGTGGTCGTGCTGGCCGCGAGTCCACTCGCCTACGTGTTCGGTGCCGCCCTGGCCGACCATGTCGGCTACCGGGTGCTGCTGCTCGTCGCGGCAGCGGCGTCCGCCGCGTGTGTGGTGCGGGTGGCGAGGTAGCCGTCCGGGCGGATCAGCATCGAGGTGGGCGCCTCGACGCCGTAGGTCCGGTGGGCGTCGCCGGTGGTGTCGATCAGGGTGTCGCTACCGGTGGCCGAGCGGTCGATCCGGTAGACCGGCGTGCCGGCCGGTGCCGGTGCCGGGTCGGCGTCGCCGAACGTGAGCACCGTCCAGTGTGGACCCCGTAGTAGGTCGAAGATCCGCACCGGGCCGCCTGCGGCGGCCAGACCGGCGTCCGGTGCCCGGTCGCCAGGGCGGACCAGGTCGCCGTCCGACCCGGATCCGGTGATCGGGCTGTCCGGGTAGGCGATGGTGAGGCCGGTGGTGAAGTCACCGGTCAGGCCGCGCTGGGCCGCCGATCCGTCCCCCTGGGTGGCCGCGTCCATCACCGTGTGCAGGCGGGCAGTGCTGTCGTCCAGCACCGCCCTGGCCACCGGCCGGCGCTCCGCCTCGTAGGTGTCCAGCAGGGCGGCGTCCGCGCCAGCCAGGACCGCGGCCAGTTTCCAGCCGAGGTTGTAGGAGTCCTGGATGCCGGTGTTCATGCCCTGACCGCCTGCGGGGGAGTGGATGTGTGCCGCGTCGCCCGCCAGGAAGACCCGGTCCACCCGGTACCGGTCGGCCAGGCACACGTTGATCTTGTAGAGCGAGAGCCAGTCGGCGTCGTCGACGGTGACGCCGGGCAGGCCGGCGTGCGCGGCGAGGAGGTCGCGGAACAGCGCCAGGTTGGGCTGCACCGGATCGGCGTCGTCGGCCGGGACGGACGCCTGGAACTGCCAGAGATCGGTGCTGGGCAGCGGGAAGATCGACAGGATGCCGTGCTCCGGGCTCATCCAGAGGTGCTGGCAGGTCCGGTCCAGGCCGGTGATCCGCACGTCGCCCAGCCACCAGCGGTGGGTGGCGTAGGAGTCGCCGCGCATCCCGACACCGACCTGCCGGCGCACCGTGCCGCGGCCGCCGTCGGCGCCGACCACGTAGCGCGCCCGGATCACCTCGCCGCCTGCGGTCACCTCCACGGCGTCGTCGTACCGCACCAGCCCGGTCACCTCGGTGGCCCACCCGACCTGGCCGCCGTCCTCGGCCAGCCGGTCGCGCAGCGCCTGTTCGACCAGCGGCTGGGACAGCCAGAGCGGTGCGTACGGGACGCCGGGCGCGGCCATGCCGATCGCCGCCTCCAGTGCCTCGGACCGCACCTGGTCGCGGTCGTAGTGCCGGGTCGGCACGTGGACCGCGCCCTGCGCCAGGAGCCGGTCGACGACGCCCAGGTCGTCCAGGACCTCCAGGGTGCGCGGCTGGACCGTCTTGGCGCGGGATGCGGTGCTGGGCCCCGGTGCCCGGTCCAGGACGCGGTGGTCGATGCCGCGGCGGGCCAGGTCGCGGGCCAGGTCGCGGGCCAGGGCCAGGCCGGTGGGGCCGCCGCCGATGATCAGCACGTCTGTCGTGGTCCTCATTATTACCTACCTTAGGTATCGTGTTCGTTGACGAGAGCAACTATGTACCTAAGTTAGGTATCTGGTCAAGGGAGAATCCGCATGAGCCGCGAGGCCGACACCCTGGCCGGGCTGCTGCCGAGCATGACCCAGCTCAGCACGACGCTGAGCCGAGGGCAGCTGTTCGAGTGGGCCACCACCGAGGCGGGCGTGACACTGGAACGGCCGGCCGTGACCGTGCTGCTGGTCCTGGACACGGCGGGCGAGCCGTTGCGGGTCGGGGAGATCGCCACCCGGATGCAGGTCGCCGGCCCGCACGTCACCCGGCTGCTGCACGGCCTGGAACAGCGCGGACTGGTGACCCGCGTGCCCGACCAGGACGATCAGCGGGTGCGCCTGATCACGCTCACCGCCGAGGGAGACCAGCTCATCGGCGGGTACCTGCGGGTCATCAACGGCTGGTTCACCGCCGCACTGGCCGCCTGGTCCGAACCGGACCGCCGCGACCTGGTCCGGCTGCTCGGCCGGCTGGTCGCCGACCTGTCGGAATACCTGGACACGGTGGTCGGAGGCGAGCACTGAGCACCGCGGTCGCGGAAACGGTCTCGGTCGCCGCGCTGGTGGCCGTGCTGGCGTTCGCCGTGATCCGGCCCAGGGGCTGGCCCGAGGCGGTCGCCGCGCTGCCCGCCGCCGTGCTCGTGGTCGCCACCGGCGCCATCCCGTGGCACGCCGCCGCCCACGAGGCCGCGCGCCTGGCGCCCGTCGTCGGGTTCCTGGCCGCCGTGCTGGTCCTGGCACAGCTGTGCGACGACGAGGGCCTGTTCCGCGCGGCCGGCGGGCTGCTGGCCAGGGGCCGGGCGGATCGGTTGCTGCCCAGGGTGTTCGTGGTCGCCGCCGGGACCACCGCGGTACTCAGCCTGGACGCCACCGTCGTATTGCTCACCCCGGTCGTGTTCGCCACCGCGACCCGGCTGGGTGTCCGGGCCAAGCCGCACGTCTACGCCTGCACCCACCTGGCCAACTCCGGCTCCCTGCTGCTGCCCGTGTCCAACCTGACCAACCTGCTCGCCTTCGCCGCGGCAGGCGTCTCGTTCACCCGGTTCACCGCGCTGATGGCCCTGCCCTGGCTGGTCGTGGTCGCCGCCGAGTACCTGCTGTTGCGCCGGTTCTTCGCCGCCGACCTGGCCGTCCGCCCGGTCACCACGTCCGCCGAGGAGTCTGCCGACGTGCCGGTGTTCGTGCTGGTGGTGCTGGCCGCCACGCTGGCCGGGTTCGCGGTGACGTCGCTGTTCGGCGTGAGTCCGGCGTGGGCGGCGGCCGGCGGCGCGCTGGTCCTCGCCGTGCGGGCGGTGCGCCGGGGCCGGACCACCGCCGGTGCCGTGGTGCGGTCGGTCAACGTGCCGTTCCTGGTGTTCGTGCTGGCCCTGGGCGTCGTGGTGCTCGCCGTGGTGGACAACGGGTTGGCCACCGCCATCGGCCATCTCGTCCCGCGCGGCCCCGGCCTGCCGGCGCTGCTCGGCGTGGCCGCGGTGGCCGCCGCCCTGGCCAACGTGATCAACAACCTGCCCGCCGTGCTGGTGCTGCTGCCGCTGGCCGCGTCCAGCGGCACCGCCGCGATCCTCGCCGTGCTGGTCGGAGTGAACGTCGGGCCGAACCTGACCTACGTGGGATCACTGGCCACGCTGCTGTGGCGGCGGGTGCTGCGCTCCCACGACACCAGCGCCGACCTGGGCGAGTTCACCCGGCTCGGTTTGCTCACCGTGCCCGTGTCGCTCGTGCTGGCCGTGCTGGCACTGTGGGCGGCCACTCGTGTCCTGGGAGGCTGACGTGACCGTCGTCGTGTGGTTGACCGAGCAGGGCTGGCAGGCCTGCGTGGACGCGGCACCGGCCGACGCCGACGTCCTGCTGCTGTACGTGGTCGGCGAGGACGTGCCCGGCGTCGCCCACGGCGCGTTCACCGGCCTGCTCGGCCGGGGCAGGCCGGATCGCGATCCAGCCACCAGGATCGCCCGACTGGCCACCGAATCGGCCGAACAACTCCTGCACGACGCGGCCGCGCGGCTGGGTCGGCCGGTGCGCCAGGAGGTGCGGCACGGGCGGGTCGGCCACGAGGTGGTGCACGCCTGCGCGGGCGCGGATCTGCTGGTACTGGCCAGGGACGGCGACACCCACCGCCTCGGCCCGCACAGCATCGGCCAGGCCGGCCGGTTCGTCGTGGACCACGCGCCCTGCCCGGTGCTGCTGGTCTGGCCCGGACCGGCACCCGACGTGGCCACGATCCCACCGCCACCACGCTGAACCTCGCCAGTGTCCGACCTGTCGCCTAGCATCCCGACGTGGCCGTTCACGAACTGTCCCGGGTGGACGCCCGCCGGATCGCCGTGCGGGCCCAGTTGTTGGACCGGCGGCGGCCGGCCGACCTGATGGAGACGGTGCGGCGACTGACCATGGTGCAGCTCGACCTCACCGCCGCCGTCGCGCCCAACGCCGACCTGGTGGCCTGGAGCAGGCTCGGGTCGGCGTACGCACCGGCCGAACTGACCACGGCGCTCGCCGACCGCACCCTGCTGGAACTGCGGGGCATGGTCCGGCCGGCCGAGGACATCGCGCTGTACCGGGCCGAGATGGCCGCGTGGCCGGGCACCGGCGAACGCACCTGGCGGCACGTCTACAACGAGTGGATCGTCGCCAACGACGCCTGCCGCAAGGACATCCTCGCCCTGCTGGACGAGCGGGGCCCACTGGCCGCCCGGGAGATCCCGGACACGTGTGAGCGGCCGTGGCGCTCCACCGGGTGGAACAACAACCGCAACGTGGCGCAGATGCTGGAGTACCTGGCGGTGCGCGGCGAGGTCGCCGTCGCCGGGCGCAGGGGCCGGGACCGGTTGTGGGACCTGGCCGAACACGTCTACCCGGACGACCCCGTCGTGCCCCTGGCCGACGCGCGGCGGATCCGCGACGAGCGGCGGCTGGGCGCGCTGGGCATCGCCCGCGCCACCGGACCGGAGTGCCCGGTCGAACCGATGGACGTGGCCGAGGTGGGCGAGCCGGCGGTCATCGAGGGCGTGTCCGGCACGTTCCGGGTGGACCCGGCCCAGCTGGGCCAACCGTTCGCCGGGCGGACCGCGCTGCTGTCCCCGCTGGACCGGCTGGTGTACGACCGCAAGCGGATGGTCGACCTGTTCCAGTTCGACTACCAGTTGGAGATGTACAAGCCGGCCGCGAAGCGCCGCTGGGGCTACTTCGCGTTGCCGATCCTGCACAACGACTACCTGGTCGGCAAGGTCGACGCCACCGCCGACCGCAAGGCGGGTGTGCTCCGCGTCGCCGCCGTCCACGAGGACGTGCCGTTCAGTCCGACCATGACCGCCGCCGTGGGTCGCGAGATCGAGGACCTGGCCTACTGGTTGGGGCTGGAGCTCAGCCTTCCGGACTGACCGCCCGGTGCCGTTCCGGCCGTTCCAGGTAGCGGTCGGTGGGCGGGACGAAACCGAACCGCTGGTAGAGGCCGTGCGCGTCCCTGGTGTGCAGCATCCAGCGGAGATCCCGCCCCGGACCCCGCTCGATCATCACGTCGACCAGGGCGACGCCGAGCCCGCTGCCGCGTGCCTCGCCGAGCACGTACACGTCGGCCAGGTACGTGATGGACACGCCGTCGGACACCGCCCGCGCGAACCCGACCATCGCCCCGGTGTCGCGGTCGTACGCGCCGACCAGCCGCCACGCCTCGTCGAGCTGGGCGTCCAGGTCCTTCCGGGTCCGCCAGGTGCCCCAGTACGCCTCGGTGGACAGGAACGCGAACGCCGCGTCCCCGTCCACCCGAGCGGGATCATCGTCGATCTCGTAGTCCCCGTGGTCGATCCGCATGCCGGCCAGTCTGCCCGGCCGCGGCTCAGGAGCCGAACGCGACCAGCGGGCAGTCCACGATGAAGCCGGACGCGGCGAACGTGGTGCCGGCCGCCGTGCCGTCGAAGCCGGTGACCAGGCCCTTGTCCGCGAGGTTCTGCACCTGCCCGAAGTCGGTCTGCCGGACGTTGGCGCCGGACGCCACGGCCGCCGCCGACCACTGGGTGAGATGCACGTCCCACAACGGGCTGTAGTTGCCCTGCTTCGGGTTCCAGCGCAACACGTTCAGCGGGTCCTGGCCGTCGACGATGGCCGAGTTGAGCCCCTGGCGCTGCGCGTTCGCCACACCCGTCCGGCCGTTGGTGAACGCGGCCAGGGACGCGCGGGCCGACTTGCCGCTGTCGTCGTTCACCGAGGGCGCCGCGTTCAGGTCGGGCGCGTAGGTGACGTTCTCCAGCGCCGCCGCCACCGGGTCGGAGGCGTCGGTGGAGAGGTAGTGCACCGGCTTACCGCCCTGGAAGCCGTGCGTCTCCCGGTAGGTCACGGTCAGGTGCACCAGGTCGATGCTCACCACCTTGTTGGCCCGACCGGTCGCGTTCGCCACCTGCGGCGCGTTCTCCACCGTGCCGTCGGGCAACTGGATCAGCGGGCTGTACCCCGCGTCGCCGACCGCGCTGGGTTGCGCCGCCGCGGGCGGGAAGCCCTGCGGTCCGGCCACGACCTGCCGGGTGGCCGCCGCGAAGTCGACCGTGGCGGGGAAGTCGATCGAGCCGTCCGCGTTGCGCGTGACGTGCTCGACCGCGCCGGTTCCGGCCGCGTTGGCCAGCTTCGCGGACCGGTTCAGCCCGTTCGCCGACGCGCCGCCGCCGTCGTCGGAGTCGGTGACGATGTAGTAGACGGTCTCGCCGTGGCTGGTGCCCACGTGCAGCGGCAGCGTGACCGTGGCGTCCGGGTTCTCGTGAGCGCTCGCGATGAACAGGGACCCGCCGTCCGCGACGGCGTCGCCCGCGGTGAGCGGTAGCAGCGCGAGCGGCAGCAGCAGCACGCCGGCCAGGCCGGCGATGCGCAACGGTGACATCGTGTTCTCCCGTGTCGGATGCGACCGGTGACGGTCGCGGGACACAGTCCATCGGACCAGACGCGCGGGCGGAAAAGCGCGCTGTCCCAAGGAAATCTGAACTGAGCACGATCGCGACAGTCTTCCGTCGTGCTCTCCGGTGCCGCTGCCGCCCCGACCGCGCCGGGTCGACGCGGCACATCGAGGGCCGCTGCCCGGTGATCACCCGCCGACCTGGGGACGTTTGGCGGCGGCGACGGTCGGTGGCCGACTCGTAACCGCGCGGTGTTGCCACCGATCGCGGCACGGGCGCGTGGCACACGGTAATCCGGCTGGGCACGGCCCGCGTTCCGGCGGGCCTCGCGCACCCGTCGCAAACCGGAAGGAAAGCCATGAACCGCAAGCTCGTCCTGCTGGCCGCCGGTGCCGTCTCGGCCTGCACCGTCATCGCCCTGAACGTCATGCCCGCCAGCGGCCAGGTCAACCATCCGACACCGGCCACGGTCGCGGCCGCGTCACCGAACGGCGGCGGCACGCTGGGCACATCGCACTTCCTGACCCTGGCCGCGGCCCAGAAGGTGGCCGAAGCCGCGCTGCTCAACTGCCAGCAGCGCGGCTTCGCCGTCACCGTCACCATTCTCGACCGCGACGGCCTGGTCATCGTCCAGGAACGCGGCGACGGCGCGACCGGCGCCACGGTCAACGTCAGCGAGGAGAAGGCGTACGCGGCCGTCGGTTTCCAGAGCCCGACGTCGGCGTTGCAGCAGGCCGCCACGACCCAGCCCGGCTTCACGGCCATCCCCGGCTTCGTCATCCTGCCCGGTGGCCTGCCCATCTCGGTCAACGGCTCGGTCGTGGCCGGTATCGGCGTGTCCGGCACGCCCAGCGGTGACACCGACGCGGCCTGCGCCCAGGTCGGCATCGACCAGCTCTCCTGACCCGGTGACCACCCCGGGCCGGACACCCGGCCCGGGGTCCACTGTGGACGTCATAAGTGTTCGTGCTGGCACGGAGCACAAGCTGTTCTTGGACTTCCGCCGACGCACTGGGCACCGTGGACACGGTGAACGACAACGAAGCACGGGGTGGCTGGGCGGCGGTGGTCGTGCTCGCCGGCGGACTGTTCGCGGCTGTGGTGTCCACGACCGTGGTCAGTGTCGCGCTGCCCACCATCGGCCGCGAGATGCGCGCCGGATCCGCCGCGCTGGCCTGGATCGTGGACGCCTACGTGCTGGTGTACGCCGGCCTGCTGGTGGCCGGCGGCGTGCTGGGCGACCGGTACGGCCGCAAGGGCCTGTTCCTGGCCGGTGTGACGCTGTTCGGCGTCGGCGCCCTGATCACCGCCCTGGCGCCGACGCTCCCGGTGCTGCTGGCCGGACGCGTGGTGCAGGGACTCGGACCGGCGCTGCTGGTGCCGGGCAGCCTGACGATCATCCGCGCGACCTTCACCGACCCGAAACGGCGGGCCGCCGCGATCGGCCTGTGGTCCACCAGTTCAGGGCTGGCGTTGGCGGTCGGGCCGGCGCTGGGCGGCGTGATCGTGAACGGTATCGGCTGGCGGTGGGTGTTCGGCGTGAACGTGCCGTTCTGTGCCGTGCTGATCATCGCCGCCGTCCGGTTCGTGCCGGCCGTGCCCGGCAGCGGTGCTCGCGGCCGGTTCGACTGGCCGGGCGCCGTGCTCACCACACTCGCCGTCGCCGGGCTGGCGTTCGCCGTCATCGAGGGGCCCGACCTCGGCTGGACGTCGGCGGCCATCCTCGGCACGTTCGGCGGCGGCCTGGTCGCGCTGGCCCTGTTCGTGTGGTGGGAGCGGCGGGTCGCGCGGCCGCTGGTGGACCTGTCGCTGTTCGGCCGGCGTCGTTTCGTGGTGGCCAACGTGGCCGCCCTGGTGGTGTTCTTCGCGTTCGTCGGCTCGATCGTCTACTTCAGCACGTACTTCCAGGACGTACAGGGGCATTCCCCGACCATGGCCGGGCTGGACGTGTCCGCGATCGGCGTGGCCTTCGCCCTGGCCGCGCCCGTGTCCGGCCGGCTGGTCGGCCGGATCGGCGCGTTCTGGCCGATGCTGGCCGGACTGACCCTCGGCGGCGCGGCGACGCTGGGCCTGCTGCGTCTCACACCGGGCACCGGGATGGGCGCCATCTGGTGGGACTTCGCCCTGGTCGGCGCCGGCATCGGCCTGTGCCTGACGCCGATGACGGCGACCGCCGTGTCCGCAGTGGACTCCTCGCAGGCGGGTCTGGCGTCCGCCGTGCACAACGCGTTGCGCCAGTTCGGTCAGGTGCTGGGCGTCGCGGTGCTCGGTGTGCTCGTCTACGCGGGACTGCCGTCCGGCGGCGGGCAGCGACTGGACCACGCGCGGTCCCTGCTGTTCGTCGACGGGCTGCACGGCAGCATCTGGGTGTCCGGCATCGCGTTGCTCGCCGCCGCCGCGCTGGTCGCGCTGCTGGCACCGGCCAGAAGCGATGCGGGTGCATCCGGCGGTGGCTAGCATGAACGGTTATGGAGCTGCGGCAGCTCAACTACCTGGTGACCGTCATCGAGGAAGCGAGTTTCACCCGCGCGGCGGCGAAACTGCACGTGGCCCAGCCCGGGGTGAGTGCGCAGATCCGCCGGCTGGAACGGGAGGTGGGCGAGCCGCTGCTGGACCGGTCCGGGCGCACGGTGCGGGCCACCGAGGCCGGCTTGGCGATGCTGCCGCACGCCAGGGCCGCACTGGACGCGGTGGCCGGCGCCAGAGCTTCGGTGGACGAGCTGACCGGGTTGGTCAGGGGCCGTGTCGCGGTCGGTGCCGTCGGCCTGCTGGCGTCGGTGGACCTGCCCGGCCTGCTGGCCGGTTTCCACGTGCGGCACCCGGCCGTGGCGATCGCCGTGTCGGAGGACTCGCCGGAGCGGTTGGTCGCCGGCCTGCTCACCGGCCGGTTCGACATGGTGCTGGTCGGCGCGGGCACGCCGGCCGAGCACATGGCGACGCAGGTGGTCGCGGACGAGGCGCTGACGGCGATCGTCGGCCCGGACGACCCGCTCGCCGGCCGGACCAGCGTCACGGTGGCCGGGCTGCGGCATCGCGAGTTGATCAGCCTGGTGCGGGGGACCGGGCTGCGGGCGGGTGTGGACGCGGCGTGCGCCGCCGCCGGGTTCGAGCCACGCATCGCCATCGAGGCGGGCGATCCCCGGGTGCTGGTCGAGTTCGTGGCGCGCGGCCTCGGCGTGGCGCTGGTGCCGGAGTCGGTCGCCAGGGTCTACGGCGCCGGGGTGCGCGCGCTCACGGTGCCGAGGGCGCCCAGGGCGAGGATCGTGCTGGGCTGGCGGGCCGACGGCCCGGCGAGTCCGGCGGCGCGGGTGTTGATCGGTGAAGCGCGGGCGCGGTTGGCCCTGCCGGGTAGGGCGTCAGCGGATGGCGATCGCGTTCGCCGGTGAGCCGACCCCGGCCGGCAGGTTCAGCGGCACCGACACCAGGAGGCACGAGTAGCGACCGTCCGCCGCCGACACCCTGGCCAACTCGTCCAGATCGAAGAACTCGCCCAGCGCGAAGCCGAGCATCGGGATCAGGAGCGTGTGCAGCGACGGCCCCGCCGGGTCGCGCGGGCTCACCTCACCGGTCGGGTTGTCCACCGCGACCGCCGCGAATCCCTTGTCCCACAGGTAGGCCGCCATCGCCTCACTGGCGTCCAGCCCGGCGCACGTGTCGCTGTCGCGCAGCCGCTCGCGTTCGACTGGCGACAAGGGCAGATAGCGACCCAGGTATCCGGTGCGCACCAGCAGGATGTCACCCGGCCGGGTCTGCGTACCCTGCCGGCCCAGCGCCGCCTCGACGTCGTCCGGCGTCACCGGGTGGCGGTCGAACGGGTCGGCCACGTCGACGTCGGCGAGCACGCCACGCCCGGTCAACCCGGTGTCGGCCCACACGCCGATGCCCAGCTTCCCGTCCGGGCTCGTGGCTTCCTCGTCGGACACCCCGCCGTAGTAGCCGATCCGCGGATCACCCCGGTGCCGCAGCCCGTCCCACTGGGTAGAACACTGCGGATAGAACTGATCCAGCACGTCGTCGAGCAGGTACGGGAAGATCGTCTTGATCGTGTGCCGGTAGGACTGCCGCCGGAAGAACGGCGGGTTCGGCTCGGTCAACGGCAGGCTGATGTTGACCCGTTGGCCGGTCCGCACCTCGGCCACGGCGGCCGCGACCACCTCGTCGGTCAACCGGTTGACCGAGCCCCGTTGGTCGCCGGGCCCGAACTCGGCCCACGCGCACCGCAGGCCGTTGGCGGCCAGCGGGAGTTCGTCGTAGCGCAGCACGCCGACATGATGGCAGAACCCCCGTTTCGAGTGTTTCGATGGCCCGGACCCGACGGTTTGTCTACGCTGCGTGCCATGTCTGGTGTGTGGGGGACGGGGCTACGACTGGGTGTTCTGGCGGTGTTGGCCGCGGCGAGCGTCGCCGCCTGCGGTTCCACCGTGCTCGGCACCGCGCAGCCCGCCGGGCCGGTGGTACGGCCGACGTCGTCGTTCTCGGGCCCACCCGCCCAGTCCTCTGGGCCTGCCGCGCCACCGTCGGCCGGCACCCTGAACGTCGACCTGTGCACCCTGCTGAGCTGGAAGGACTTCAACTACGGCGACGTCGGCAACGCCAAGAGTCCCACCCAGTCGGGCAACCAGGCCGGTTGGAGCCAGTTTTGCCTGTGGCAGTCGCAGCAGTTCAACGCCGGCTACACCCCGCCACCTGAACCCAACTGCGACAAGGACGACAACGCCGGCAACGCGGGCGGTGCACTGTCCTGTTTGGACCAGGACACGGAACAGTTCGCGCAGATCGAGGAGCACTCGGCGTACGTGAACGTCGCGGTCGGCTGGCGCCCCGACCACATCAAGGTGACGCCGACCACCAGCTACACCCGCGACGGCATCAAGGTCTACCTGGACGGCGGGTCGGTCACGTCGAGCTGCATCGGTGACCTGCGCTGGGCGAACGGCACCCTCCAGGTCGAGGTGCAGGACTCCACCAAGGCGAACGGCACGCCGTGCGCCCAGGTCACCGAACTCGTCAACCTGATGATCATCCGCCAGCCGCACTGAGCGGGGCCGCCACGCGGCGACCCCGCTCCGCGCGTCAGGACTGCGTGCAGGTGCTGCCGTTGAGCGTGAACGCCGACGGTGCGGCCGCCGTGGCGGTGTAGGCCGCCTGGAAGCCGATGCTGGTCGACGCGCCAGGTGCGATGCTCCCGTTGTAGGAGAGGTTCACCGCCGTCACGCGGCCACTGGCCGGCGTGTAGGTGGCGTTCCAGCCGGACGTGACGGTCTGGCCGGCCGCCAGGGTGAACCCGAGCGACCATCCGTTGATCGCGGTGGTGCCGGTGTTGGTGATGGTGAGGTTCGACGTGTACCCGGTGTTCCAGGCCAGCATCGAGTCGGCCACCTGGCAACCGCCACCCGCCGGTGGCCTGGTGGTCGGCGGCGGAGTGGTCGGGGGTGCGGTGGTGGTGTTGAGGCCGAAGAACTGGATGGCGTCGGCGGCCATCCCGGCCAGCGGCAGGACGTGCCCGGCGCCCGCGATGCTGTACGCCTCGACGTCGACCGTGCCGTCAGTCGCGGTGTAACGCGTGCGGGTCCAGCCGGCCTGGGGCGTGTCGGTGGACGTCGGTGTCTGGCTGACGCCCAACACGTTGGTCCACTGCTTGATCTGTTCGCCGAAGTTGTTGTAGTTCAACGTGCCGTCCGCCGTGCCGTGCCACAGCTGCACCCTGGGCCTCGGCCCGGCGTAGCCCGGATCGGCGCCGCGCACCAGGTCGCCCCACTGCTGCGGTGTCTTGCTGATCAGCCCGTTCGCGCACTGCGTGTTCCACATCGACGGATCGGTCGTGGCGAAGCAGCCGTACGGCACACCCATGAATGCGGCGCCTGCCTTGAACACGTCCGGGTAGTCGCCGAGCAGGACGTCGGTCATCATCCCGCCGGACGACGCGCCGGTCACGAACACCCGGCTCGGGTCACCGTTGAAGTGCTGCTCGACGTAGTCGACCATGGACACGATCCCGGCCGGGTCGCTGCTGCCGTTGTGCGTCAGCGACTGCGGGGTCGACACGTCGAAACAGCTCCCGGCGCGGGTGGCCGACGGGTAGACGACGATGAACCCGAACTGGTCGGCCAGCGACGCGAACTGCGTGCTGCCGAAGAACCCCGGCCCGGAGCCGGTGCACTGGTGGACGGCGACCAGGATCGCCGGGCGCGCCGCCACGCTGGTCGGCACGTACAGGTACATGCCGAGATTGGTCGGATTGAAGCCGAAGTTGGTGACCTGGACCAGGGATGCCGCCGTCGCCGTCGGTGCCGACACGACGATCGCGATCGCCGCCACGAGCAGCGTGACGATCCCGGTGAGGGCCCTGAGCACTCGCCTCACGCATCCTCCTCTGGGTTGTCGAAACTTTCCGAAACATTTCAGAGGATGACCCTGTGCGCCGCTCGGTGCAACGGCCGCACCGTACCGGTCCCGCTGACCTACCCGGTCGGCGGAAAGTTTCAGCGCCGGGTGTCCGTTGTGGAGCGGGAGTGGGCGGTCGACCTGGCGAGCAGGTAGTCGCGCTCCGGCAGGTTGAGCGTCTGCCGGGCGGCCAGGCGGTACTGCCGGCCGGCCTCGGCGTGCTGTCCGGTGAGCTCCAGCAGGTGCGCGCGGACCGCGGTGGTCCGGTGGTGTCCGGCCAGTGCCGGGTCCCGCGCCGCGTCGGCCAGTTCGGCGAGCGCCGGGTCCGGGCCGTGCGCCATGGCGAGGGCGACGATCCGGTTCAGCGTGACCATGGGGCCCGGCGGCAGCGACCGCAGCAGCGTGTATGGGCCGAGGATCAGGGTCCAGTCGGTGTCGGCGGCAGTGTCGGCCTCATCGTGCACGGCGGCGATGGCCGCCTGGAGCTGGAAACGGCCCAACTCGGCGACCGCCAGTGTCCTGCCCACCAGGGCAGTGCCCTCGGCGATCATGGCCCGGTCCCATCGGGATCGGTCCTGTTCGGCAGGCGGGACCAGGCGCCCGTCCGGCTCGCCGCGGGCCGGGCGTCGGGCGTCGGGCGTCGGTGAGCATCATCAGCGCCAGCAGCCTGGCCGCTTCGCCGTGCTGGGGCAACTGTTCGCTCACCTGCCCGGCCACCCGGATCACCTCGTCGATCAGCCGTTCGCGCACCAGGCTGGGACCGGAACTGGCCGTGTGGCCCTCGTTGAACATCAGGTACAGCACGTGCAGCACCGCGGTCAGCCGATCGGTCAGCTCCGCCGGTCCGGGCAGCCCGAACCTGGTCGCGGAGTCCCGGCTGCGCTGCTTGGCGCGGCTGATCCGTTGCGCCACGGTCGGTTCCGGCACGAGCAGGGCGCGGGCGATCTCCGGGGTCGTCGGTCCGCCGACGATCCGCAGCGTCAACGTGACCTGCGCGGTCGTGTCAGGCCGGATGGCAGCACAGCAACAGCAGGGCCAGCGTGTCATCGTCCTGGGCACGGGGTGCCGCCCGGAGGCGAACCTGGCCTCCCGCGTGGCGCGCGCCGCCTGCGTGCGGGTGATCTCGATCCGCCGCCGGGCGGCCGTGGTGATCAGCCAGCCCGTCGGGTGTTCCGGCACGCCGTCAACGGGCCACCGCACCCAGGCCGCGAACAGTGCCTCCTGGACGGCATCCTCGCTGTCCTGCTGCCCGCCGAACCGGCGCAGTACCGCGGCGAGGACGCCGGGTGCCAGCGTCCGCAGGAGATCCTCGACACCACCCGGCTCGGTCACAGGTGGACGGCCCGCAGGTCGAACACCGGCCGGACGACGACCTCACCGCGCCCGTCGTCCCCGGCAGTTCGACGAGTGTGGCCATGACTTCGCCGTCGAGGTACGGCACATGCCAGCCGTCCGGCGACCCGACCACCCCGTCCAGGGACATGAACAGCCCTGCCACGATCCGACGCATGCCGACCTCCCGATCCGTGGCGTGCCCGGCGCACGCCTCCGAACGAGACGTCGAAGCCGGCCCACGTCACCTCGACCGGAGCCGCTGTGACTCCGGTCACCTGGGGATCGGTGTCAGCTCAGCACGACGTCGGCGAACGACGCGTCCTGGTCCAGGTCGAGCAGGCCGTGGCCGTGCATCCACTTCTGGGTGACGTCGTACATCTCACGCGTGTACGGCTCGAAGACGATGCGCTCGCCGGGGCCGAAGCGGCGGACGTCGACCAGTTCGGCCAGGTCGTCGGGCAGTTCGCGGGTCCAGTAACCCTTGTACCGCTCCTGCTCCAGGTCGATGTCGCGCTGGGCCATCTCCAGGGCCTGGAAGTACTTGGCCGTGTCCTCGTGGTCGGCCGTGTCGGCGATCAGGAAGCCGACCATGAACGTGGTGTCGACCAGCTTGCGGAAGCCCAGCTGCTCGGCGATGTAGTACTGCGCCCCGAACACGTTGGCCGCGGCCACATCGCCCCGGACCAGTAGCCGCGTCCGGTCGTTGGGCAGGCCGTTGTAGGACAGCATGACGTTCTCGGTGCCGACGAACGGTTCCAGGCCCTGCAATGCCGAGTAGTGGCTGCCCGAGTGGTAGCCGACCGCGACCGGCACCCCGGCCAGATCTTCCGGCTTCCGGTACTCCGAGTCGGGTGCGACGAAGATCCCGGACGGCGTCACGGAATAGGCGTGCGCCCACATCCGGCCGGCACCACCGGTGGCCGCCGCGTTCACCGCCCAGTGGCACGCCGCCGACACGTCACAGGCACGGCCGGCCGACATGTCCTCGAACGCACCCTTGCGCACCTCGACCGGCACGCTGTCCGCCGCCCGCACCGGGGACGTGGACACCGAGGCGCCGGACAGGCCGTCGGTCTGGAACTCGTAGTCCAGGCCCACCTCGGCGAAGTAGCCCCGCTCCTCGGCCACCCATTCCTGTAGCCGCGAGTGCGGCTGGATCACGTACCGGCCCATGCTGTGCTCCCGGGATCGACGACGCCGTCGATCCCGATGTTAGGCGCTGGAGCGATCGCTGGGCCGAATCCGGAACACCTGCAGCCGTAGGTCGTAGTACTTGGTCGTCTCGCCGACCCACACCATGCCCAGCCGCTTCGCGGTCGCGATGGCGCGCTGGTTGTTCGGCCGGGCCACCGCGAACAGCTCCTCGGTGTCCTGGGTGAACGCCCAGTCGACCAGTGCGTGGCCCACCTCGGTGGCGTAACCCCGGCCCCAGTGTTCCGGCCGGAACTGCCAGCTCAGTTCGAGATCGTCCTCGTAGGGCGGCAGCAACCGGATGCCGGCACCGCCGATGAGCTCGCCGGTGTCCCGCAGCAGCACCGCCCACCTGCCCTGCGGGGTCAGCAGATCGGCCTGCTCGTCCCGCCACTGCCGCAGCACGTCCCGCATCGCGGTGATGTCCTCGACCCGCTCCATCGCCGGCGTCAGCCAGCGGGTGACCTCCTGCGCGCCGTAGATCGGCAGCGCGGCCTCGGCGTCGTCGACGGACCAGCCACGCACGGTGAGCCGGTCGGTCACGAGCAACGGATCCATACCGGAAACGCTACGCGCCGGATGCCTGCCGCGCGGTGTGACGTACAGCAGGTCAGGCGCCTCGACCGGCCGCCCTGCGCAGGCCGGACAGGCGCGGATCGAGGCCGGGCGGGGTGTGCGCGGTGACCAGCCTGCCGAGCGCGTGGCGGGTCCTCGGCGCGGTGCGGCCGGACTCCTCCGCGTGTTCCAGCCTGCCGAGCGCGGCCCGCACCAGCTCGCCGCCGACCGAGCGCAGCGGCTCCGGCGGCAGCAACGCCGGCGGGCCGCCGGTGATCGGCGACGTCGTGTCGGCGTCCTGCTGCCCGAGCACCTGCCGGCCCAGGATCCGGCCGAACAGCGCGCTGGGCGCCACGCCGTTACCGGAGAAACCGGTGGCGTACAGGACGTTGGCGTCCGCGCCGAGCCGGCCGGCGAACGGCAGGTGGCCCGGCGCCCGGTCCACCGGACCGCCCCACGCCCTGGCCAGCGGTGCGTCCGCGAATCGGGGGAACCACCGGCGGAAGTCGGCGGCGACGGCCTCGACGGTCGCTGGGTCGTGGAAATGCCGTGGCCCGACCCGGCCGGCGACCCCCAGCGCACCGCCGCCCCGCCCGAACGCGATCCGGCCGTCCGCGGTGACCTGGGCGTAGTGCACCATCAGCCGGGCGTCGCCGAGCAGTTCACCGTCGGCCCAGGGCAGCGCGGTGACGGCGTCGCCGAGCGGTTCGGTGAGCACGATGTGGCTGGCCACCGGGATGGTGGCGCGGCGCAGGCCGGGCACGCCGGCACTCCAGGCGCCCAGCCCGAGCACCACCCGGTCGCAGTCCACGTACCCGGCCGGAGTCACCACCCGTGGCCGACGACCGTGGCGCAGCGTCACCATCGGTGTCGACTCGTGGATGACCACACCCAGTTCCAGCGCCACCCGCCGCAGGCCGCGCACCAGCAGCGCGGGCTGCACGGCGGCGGCGTCGGTGTGCCGGGCGCCGCCCAGCGGCACCGGTGAACCGGTCCGTGCCCGCAGCTCGTCCGCCGGCACCGCCTCCAGCATGGCGCCCCGGCCCAGTTCCTTGGCCGCCCGCACCGCGGGTTCCCACACGCCGACGTGGGCGGGCGCGCTCGCCACCCACATCGCGCCCCGCCGCCGCAGGTGGCAGTCGATGCCGTGCTCGCCGCAGAACGTCTCGATCCGGTCGATGGCCCAGTGCGACCGGTCGGCCAGCCGCACCGCCTCCTCGGCGCCGAACCGGTCGACGAGACCGTCGATCTCGTCGAACCAGCCCGTCGCCCAACCCCCGTTGCGCCCGCTCGCCCCGGCCCCGCAGAACTCCCGGTCCAGCAACACGACCCTCAGTTCCGGTGCCTGCTCCCGGATCTCGATCGCGGCCCACAGCCCGACGTACCCGCCGCCGACCACGCACACGTCGGCATGCACCGGCCCGGCCAGCGGCGGGCACGGCACCCCCCGGTCGGCGGCCAGCGCCTGTTCCAGCCACCACACGCCGTACGGCGGCACGGCAACCTCCTCAGCCGGGCTCAGATCAGCGCCCACGCCCTGGTCAGCACGTCGCGCAGGATCTCGGCCATCTCGGCGAACTCGTCCGGCCCGCAGATCAGCGGCGGCGCCAGCTGCACCACCGGCTCACCCCGGTCGTCCGCGCGGCAGTACAGGCCGGCGTCGAACAGCGCCGTGGACAGGAATCCGCTCAGCAGCCGGTCACACTCCGCCGCGTCGAACGTCTCCTTGGTGTCCTTGTCCTTCACCAGTTCGATGCCGTAGAAGTAGCCGTCACCGCGCACGTCGCCGACGATCGGCAGGTCCATCAGACCTTCCAGGGAGGAGCGGAACGCGTCCTCGTTGTCCAGCACGTGCTGGGGCAGGCCCTCTCGCTCGAAGATGTCCAAATTGGACATCGCGACAGCCGCGGACACCGGGTGGCCGCCGAACGTGTAGCCGTGCGGGAAGTAGTTGCCCGCCTGGTAGAACGGCTCGGCGATCCGGTCGGACACGATGGTCGCGCCGATCGGCGAGTAGCCCGACGTCATGCCCTTGGCGCAGGTGATGATGTCCGGGACGTAACCGAACTTGTCGCAGCCGAACATGGTGCCCAGCCGGCCGAACGCGCAGATCACCTCGTCGGACACGAGCAGCACGTCGTAGGTGTCGCAGATCTCGCGCAGCCGGTCGAAGTAGCCGGGCGGCGGCGGGAAGCAGCCGCCGGAGTTCTGCACCGGCTCGACGAACACCGCGGCCACCGTGTCCGGTCCCTCGGTGAGGATCGCCTGCTCCACCCGGTCGGCCGCCCACCGGCCGAACGCCTTGAGATCGGTGCCCAGTTCCGGCACGCCGGAGGTCTCGGCCGCCCGGTAGAAGTTGGTGTTGGGCACCTTGTGCGCGCCGGGCACCAGCGGTTCGAAGTACTTCTTCGCGTCCGGCAGGCCGGTGATGGACAGCGCGCCGTGCGGCGTGCCGTGGTAGGCGATCGCGCGGCTGATCACCTTGTGCTTGTAGGGCTTTCCGGTGAGCTTGAAGTACTGCTTGGCCAGTTTCCAGGCCGTCTCGACGGCCTCGCCGCCGCCGGTGGTGAAGAAGATCTTGTTCAGGTCGCCGGGCGCGTGGCCGGCCAGCCGGTCGGCCAGTTCGATCGCCCGTGGGTGCGCGTACGACCACACGGGGAAGAAGGCCAGCTCGGACGCCTGCCGGAAGGCGGCTTCGGCGAGTTCGGTCCGGCCGTGGCCGGCCTGCACCACGAACAGCCCGGACAGGCCGTCGAGGTACCGCCTGCCCCGCGTGTCGTAGATGTACGCGCCATCGCCACGGGCGATGGTGGGCACCGGGTTGTCCCGGTACGTGGACATGTCCGTGAAGTGCATCCACAGGTGCTCGTAGGCGGATCGGGACAGGGCGTCCGCGTCCGGCTCGACGCGCACGGCATCGCTGATGTCGGTCATCGGGTTCCCCATGAGTAGGTCTGCTTGCACAACCGCAGGTACACGAAGCTCTCGGTGCTGCGTACCTCGGGAATCGACCGGATGCGCTGGTTGATGACGTCCAGCAGGTGGTCGTCGTCGACGCAGACGACCTCGACGATCAGGTCGAACGAACCGGCGGTGAGCACGACGTAGTCGACCTCGGTCATCTCCGCGAGCTCCTGCGCCACCTTGCGGGTGTCGCCCTCGCAGCGCACGCCGATCATCGCCTGCCTGCGGAAGCCGAGGGTGAGCGGATCCGTGACCGCGACGATCTGCATGACACCGTTGTCGATCAGCTTCTGCACGCGCTGGCGCACCGCGGCCTCGGACAGGCCGATGGCCTTGCCGATGGTCGCGTAGGCACGCCGGCCGTCCTGCTGGAGCTGCTCGATGATGGCCTTGGACAGGTCGTCGAGCACCACGGATGACCCACCGTTCTGCTGCCGCGAGTCGCTGGACACGACCGCCATCCTGACGACTCAAGCCGTGGTTTGGCAAGTCGCATACGAAGGAATCCGTACTTCAACGGATCTGTGATCGCCGAATCCGTCGTGATCGCGCGCTCACGCTTCCGACATGCGCAGGCGTCCGACCTGCGGTGGAGGTAGGCGTTGAGATCGTTGTCAACAATGCTTCCATGAAAAGAATCAGTCGCGAAACGGGACGATCTCAACGGAATCACTTGTCGATGCCGCCCAGCTCTGTCACTATCCCCAGGCATACCGGAGCTCAGGAGCACGACGAGAGGCCAGGCATGCGTCACTACGTCGCGGGTCGGGAGCGGGACGGCGGGTCGGCCGACCGGTTCACCGTGACCGATCCGGCGACCGGCGAGGCGATCACGGATTTCGCACTCGCCGACCCCGCCGACGTCGACGCGGCCGTCGCGGCGGCCAGGGCCGCTCTCCCGGCATGGGCTGGCGCGACCCCCGCCGACCGCTCCGCGGCGTTGCACCGGCTGGCCGGCATCCTCGCCGAGCGCACCGACGCCCTGGCCACCACAGAGTCGCGGCAGACCGGCAAGCCGCTGCGCCTGTCCACCGAGTTCGAAGTCCCGGTCGCGGTGGACAACGCCGACTTCTTCGCCGGTGCCGCCCGCGACCTGCGCGGCCTGGCCACCGCCGAGTACAGCGGCGACCACACCTCGTCCATCCGGCGCGAACCGGTCGGTGTCGTCGGGTCGATCGCGCCGTGGAACTACCCGCTGGGCATGGCCGCGTGGAAGGTCCTGCCCGCCGTCGCGGCCGGCAACACCATCGTGCTCAAACCGGCCGAGATCACCCCGCTCACCGCGCTGGACCTGGCCAGGGCCTGCACCGACGCCGGCCTGCCGGACGGCGTGGTCAACGTCGTCGCGGGCACCGGCCCGGTCGCCGGCGAGGCGCTGGTCGGCCACCCGGACGTGGACATGGTGTCGTTCACCGGGTCGACGCCGGTCGGCCGCCGGGTGATGGAGCTGGCGTCCCGCACGGCCACGCGGGTCCACCTGGAACTGGGCGGCAAGGCACCGTTCGTGGTGTTCGACGACGCCGACCTGGAGGCCGCGGTGCACGGCGCCGTGGCCGGTTCACTGATCAACACCGGCCAGGACTGCACGGCCGCCACCCGCGCGTACGTGCATTCGTCCCGGTTCGCCGAGTTCACCGACGGCGTGGCCGCGCTGTTCCGCGGGATCACCGTGGGCGACCCGTTCGACCCGGCCACCGACATCGGCCCGCTCGTCTCGTGGCGGCACCGGGACCGGGTGGCCGGTTTCGTCGACCGGGCCCGGGCCGGCGGCGCCACGATCGTCACCGGCGGCGAGATCCCCGGCGGTGACCTGGCCAAGGGCGCGTACTACCCGCCGACACTGATCACCGGGGTGGCCCAGGACGCCGAGATCGTCCGGCGCGAGGTGTTCGGCCCGGTGCTCGTCGTGCTGCCCTTCGACACCGACGACGAGGCCATCGCCCTGGCCAACGACACCGACTACGGCCTGGCCGCGTCCGCCTGGACCCGCGACCAGTACCGCGCACTGCGGGCCACCCGCGAGATCCGCGCCGGCTGCGTGTGGATCAACGACCACATCCCGCTGGTCAGCGAGATGCCGCACGGCGGCTACCGGGCGTCCGGCTTCGGCAAGGACATGTCGGTCTACTCCCTCGAGGAGTACACGCAGATCAAGCACGTCATGCAGGACATTACCGGGGTCGCCCGGAAGGAGTGGCACCGCACGATCTTCCACTCCTGACCGGGCCGACCAGACCGCCGGCGACCGAAAGGCGCACCAATGACCGATTCAGCACACGAGTCCAGCGAGATCATCGCCGACCTGGCCAAGTACGAGAACAAGACCAGGCGCAACTCGCCGACCGCTGCCCTGTCCCGCCGGTCGATGCTGCGCGGGGTGGTGTTCGGCGGCGCCGCGATCGCGGGTGCCAGGGTGCTGGCCGCCTGCGGCGTGTCGGCCGCGGGCCCCCAGCCGGTGTCGGCCGCGAAGGCCGTCGGCCACGCCGGCAAGGACTTCTCCGACTCCGAGAAGCTGCTCAACTTCTCCAACTGGCCGGCGTACATCGACGTGGACGCCAAGAACCAGAACGACCACCCGACCCTGGACGAGTTCACCAAGCAGACCGGCATCAAGGTGAACTATGTCGAGGAGATCAACGACAACAACGACTTCTACACCAAGATCGACCCGGCGCTGGCCGCCGGCAAGGACACCGGCCGCGACCTGGTCGTGCTGTCCGACTTCATGATCCCCAAGCTGCGGCAGCTCAACTACATCCAGGAGCTGGACGCCGGCCAGGTGCCCAACAAGAAGAACATGCTGCCCACCATGCTCAACGACCCGATCGACCCGGGTCGCCGGTTCTCCATGCCGTGGGCGTCCGGGTTCACCACCATCGCCTACAACTCCGACCTGGTGTCCCAGCCGATCACGTCGATCGCCGAGCTGTTCACCCGGCCCGACCTCAAGGGCAAGGTCACCCTGTTCGCCGAGATGGAGGACACGGTCGCGTTCGCCCTGTTCGCCATCGGCAAGGACCCGGCGAAGTTCAACGACGCCGACTTCGCCGCGTCGCTGGACTACATCCGCAAGGCCAAGGCAGCCGGCCAGGTCCGGCAGTTCAACGGCAACGACTACCTGTCCGACTTCCAGCAGGGCAACACCGCGGCCACCATGGCCTACTCCGGTGACGTCGCGCAGTTGGGCCAGGACAACCTGAAGACGGTCGACCTGCCCACCGAGGGCATGCTGTCCTGGTCGGACAACATGGTCATCCCGAACTACGCGCGGCACAAGAAGAATGCCGAGCGGCTGATGAACTTCTACTACCAGCCGGCGGTGTCCGCGGAACTGAACGACTACATCGACTACATCCCGCCGGTCAGCGGCGCGGACGCGGCCCTCCAGCAGCTCGACCCGGACACCGCGAAGGTCCAGCTGATCGTGCCGACCAGCCAGATGCTGGCCAAGTCGCGGCCGTTCAAGTCGCTGACCATGGCCCAGCTGGACAGCTACACCGAACAGTTCCAGCAGATCAGCGGGCAGTGACCGGTATGGCGGAGCGGCAATCGGACCAGGCGGGCGGCGACCTGCGGCTGGTGAACCTGACCAAGCGGTTCGGCGGTTTCACTGCCGTCGACGACGTCGCCCTGACCATCGCCGAGGGCTCGTTCTTCGCCCTGCTCGGCGCGTCCGGCTGCGGCAAGACGACGACGCTGCGGATGGTGTCGGGCCTGGAGGACCCGTCGGCCGGCCAGATCTTCCTGGGCGACGCGGACATCACCGAGCACAAGCCGTTCCAGCGGCCGGTCAACACGGTGTTCCAGAACTACGCGCTGTTCCCGCACCTGGACGTCGCCGAGAACGTCGCGTTCGGACTGCGCAGGCGTGGTGTGAAGAACGTCCGGGAGCCGGTCGCCGCCATGCTGGACCTGGTGGAACTGGGCCACCTGGGCCGGCGCAAGCCCACCCAGCTCTCCGGCGGCCAGCAGCAGCGGGTGGCCCTGGCCAGGGCCCTGATCAACCAGCCGAGGGTGCTGCTGCTGGACGAGCCGCTGGGTGCGCTGGACCTGAAGCTGCGCCGCCAGATGCAGATCGAGCTGAAGCGGATCCAGACCGAGGTGGGACTCACCTTCGTGCACGTCACGCACGACCAGGAGGAGGCCATGACGATGGCCGACACCGTCGCGGTGATGAACAAGGGACGGATCGAGCAGGTCGGCGCGCCGGAGGAGCTCTACGAGCTGCCGCGGACCGCGTTCGTCGCGGACTTCCTCGGCCAGTCGAACCTCTTCGTCACGGAGGTGACGGGCAGGGACTCGACGAGCCTCACCGCCCGCGTCGGCGGCCGGACGGTGTCCGTCCCCCTGTCCCGGGCGCAGCGCAGCGACGGCCGGATCACCCTCGGCGTCCGGCCCGAGAAGCTGCTCCTGCACACCACGGAGCCGGAGCCCTCCGCGGGCATCAACGTGCTCGGCCCGGGGCGCGTCACCGACGTGTCCTTCTCCGGGGTGAGCACCCAGTACCAGGTCGCCGTGCCGGGCCTCGGGGTGCTCAGCGTCTTCGCCCAGAACCTCGCCTTCGGACCCGTCGTGGACGTGGGCGCCGAGGTGTGGCTCAGCTGGCGGATGGAGCACG
>DASUGU010000041.1:0-54245 GCA_036273855.1 Pseudonocardiaceae bacterium | reverse complement strand
GCCGACCTGCTCACCGGGCTGCGCGGCAAGAACGTGCTGCTCGTCTTCGTGGAGAGCTACGGGCGGGTCGCGGTCCAGGACTCCAGCTTCTCCCCGCCGATCGACGCCCTGCTGGACAACGGCACCAGGGAACTGGCCGCGGCCGGCTTCCAGGCCCGCGGCGGGTTCCTGACCTCGTCCACGGTGGGCGGCGCCAGCTGGCTGGCGCACTCCACCATGCAGTCCGGCCTGTTCGTGAACAGCCAGCAGCGCTACGACGAGCTGCTGGCCGCCGACCGCACCTCGCTGTCCGGGGCGTTCAGGAAGGCCGGCTGGCGGATCGTCGGCGACGACCCGGCCAATTTCGACCAGCTGCCCCGCTCGACGCTGTACGACTACGACAAGTTCTACTACGCGACCAACGTCGGCTACCACGGTCCGCGGTTCTCCTACGCCACCATCCCGGACCAGTACACGTTCAACGCCTTCCAGCACAACGAACTGGACCAGCCGGGCCACCAGCCGGTGATGGCCGAGATCGACCTGGTGTCCAGCCACTCGCCGTGGGCGCCGCTGCCCAGGATCGTGCCGGAGAACGAGTTGGGCGACGGCTCGATCTTCGACCCGATGATCCACCAGGGCACGCAGCCCTCCCAGATCCTGTCGTCGGCCACCAAGCTCCAGGTCGCCTACGGCCGGTCGATCCAGTACTCGCTGACCGCGTTGATCGACTACCTCAAGATGTACGGCGACAAGAACACGGTGATGATCTTCCTCGGCGACCACCAGCCGGCCCCGATCATCACCGGCGAGGGCGCCACCCATGATGTACCGACCGTCATCGTGGCCAAGGACCCGAAGGTGATCGACGCGATCTCCTCCTGGCACTGGGACCCTGGCCTGCGGCCCGGCCCCAACGCCCCGGTCATGCTGATGAGCGCGTTCCGGCAGAAGTTCCTGGACGCGTTCGACACCCAGCCCACCCACTGACATACCCGCCGCCGGTCACGCACCGTTAGTACAAACGGGGTAGCCCCGCTCACCCCCCGAACGGAGCCGGTCAGCTCCGCGCGCACCTACGTTTCTCGGTGAACCCACGTTCCGGTACCTCCGGGGGGAGCCACCGATGATCGTCGCGCGCACGCCGGTCGTGCTGATGTACCACTCGGTGATCCCGTACGGCCGGGACCCGTACCTGGTCACCGTGCGACCCACCCGGCTGGAGCGGCAGTTCCTGTGGCTGCGCGACCGGGGACTGCGCGGTGTGTCGGTCAGCGAGCTGATGTCGGCACGGGACGCCGGCCGGGCCCGCGGCCTGGTGGGTCTCACCTTCGACGACGGGTACGCCGACTTCGCCGAGTACGTCGTGCCCGCGCTGCGCCGCTACGGCTTCACCGCGACCGTGTACGTCATCGCCGGCCTGCTCGGCGGCAGCAACCACTGGGACCCGGACGGGCCGCGCAAGCAGTTGATGACGGCCGAGCAGGTGGCGCTGGTCGCCGCCGACGGCATCGAGATCGGCTCGCACGGCCTGCACCACGTGTCGCTGCCTGGCCTGCCCGCCGACGCGCTGGTGGCCGAAACCCTGCGCAGCAGGCGAATCCTGCAACAGGTCAGCGGCCAGCCGGTGACCGGCTTCTGCTACCCGTACGGCGACCTGTCCCCGCAGGCCGTGGCCGGTGTCCGCGCGGCGGGCTACGACCACGGCTGCGCGATCTGGCGGTCCGAGCTGACCGGCCGCCTCGCCCTGCCCCGCACCTACGTCGGCGACGTCGACACCGGGGTCCGGCTGCGCGCCAAACGATTGCGCCACCACCTGGCGTGGAGCCGCGGGCGCATGGTCAGCGGCAACGCCACACCGACAGAAGGGCTGCACCCGTGACGGAACGGCAACTCTCGCTCGCGGTCAACGGCAGGGAACGGCTGTTGAGCCAACGGCTGGTGACCTTCGAGGCCGCCGCCGACCCGGGCGTGGACACGGTGGCGATCGTCGGCCTGGGCTACGTCGGCCTGCCGACCGCGCTCGCGCTGCACGGCCGGTGCCCGCGCATCATCGGCCTGGACAACAGCCCGGTCCGGCTGCGCGAGATCGACGAGCGCCGGGCCGATCTCGGCGGCCCGGACCACGAGCGGCTGGTCGCCGCACTGGCCGACGGAACCCTGGAACTCACCACCGATCCGGCCTTCCTTGGCGCGGCGGACGCCGTCATCGTGTGCGTGCCAACGCCGGTGGACGGCGACCACCTGCCCGACCTGACCGCGCTGCGCAAGGCGTGCGACACGGTCGTCGAGCACGCCAGGCCCGGTCAGACGCTCATCCTCACGTCGACCAGTTTCGTCGGCACCACCAGGGAGATGCTGATCGACCCGCTGGACGCCCGCGGCCTGCGCACCGGCACCGACGTGTTCGTCGGCTTCAGCCCGGAACGCATCGACCCCGGCAATCCGGACCACGTCCAGCGTGACACCCCACGGGTGGTCGGCGGCGCCACACCGGAGTGCGGCGCCAAGGTGGCCGAGGTCATCGGTCGGTTGACCGACCTGGTCTACCTGGTGTCCTCACCGGAGGCGGCCGAGGCGACCAAGCTGTACGAGAACGTGTTCCGCGCGGTGAACCTGGCCCTGGCCAACGAGTTCGCCGACGCGTGCGGCTCGCTGGGCCTGGACCCGGTCGAGGTGACGGTGGCCGCGGGCACCAAGCCCTACGGCTTCCTCGGCTCGCTGCCCGGCCCCGGCGTCGGCGGCCACTGCATCCCCTGCGATCCCTACTACCTGCTCTGGCAGTTGACCGGCAAGGGCCCGGGCACACCGCTGATCGAGCAGGCCATGCGGTCCATCCACACGCGACCGAACCGCGTGGTGGACCGCGCGATGGACGTGCTCGCCGCGGACGACCTGCCGGCCACCGGCGCCCGCGTGCTGGTGCTGGGCGTCAGCTACAAGGCGGGTGTGCGTGACCTGCGCGAGTCCTCGGCCCTGCCGCTGATCGAGGGCCTGCGCGCGATCGGCGCCGACGTCGCCTACCACGACCCGCTGGTGCCCGATGTCGCCCTGGCCGACGGCACGCGGCTGCACAGCGTCGCCGAACCCCGTGGCGCGGACTGGGATCTGGTGGTCGTGCACACCGTGCACCCCGGCGAGGACAGCCGCTGGGCAGCGGACTGCCCCAGGGTGCTGGACGCCACCTACCAGTTCGACACGGCACCGCACCGGGCAGTCGTATGATGACACCCTCCACTGTGGACGTCAGCACACCCGCTGTGGTGCTGAAGTTCGACCGGAACCCGATGCACCACGGCGGTCTGGGCGCCATCCGCAGCCTGGGCAGGCTCGGCGTGCCGGTCCACGGCGTGCACGAGTACCGCTGGGCGCCCGCCGCGGGCTCCCGCTACCTGACCGACCGCTGGGTGTGGCGGCCCACCGGCGACCCGGACCGCATCCTCGCCGACCTGACCGGCCTGGCCAGGCGGATCGGCCGGCCCGCCGTGCTGGTGCCGACCGACGACGCGGCCTCGATCTTCCTCGCCGAGCACGGCGAACCGCTGCGCGACGACTTCCTGTTTCCCGAGCCGCCCGCCGACCTGCCCAGGATGATGGCCGGCAAGTACTCCATGTACCAGCTGTGCCGGGGGCTCGGCGTGCCGTGCCCGGAGACCGTGCTGCCGGCCACGCTGGACGAGGCGCGGGACTTCGCCGCCCGGGTCGGCTATCCCGTGGTGGCCAAGCTGGCCACGCCGTGGGTGCCGGGCAGCGGGGTGCGCAGCACCACGATCGTCACCGACGGCGCCCGACTGGCGGATCTGTACCTGACCTGTGCCCGGTCCGGCGCCGGGCTGCTGCTCCAGGAGTTCGTCCCGGAGGGCAACGACACCGACTGGTTCTGCCACGCCTACGTCGGCCGGGACGGCGAGAGCCGGCCGGTGTTCACCGGTGTCAAGGAGCGGTCCTACCCGGCACACGCCGGCCTGACCAGCATGGGCCGCTCGATGCCCAACACCCGGCTGCGCACCCAGCTCACCGACCTGCTGGCCGCGATCGGCTACCGGGGCATCGTCGACGTCGACGTCCGGCTGGACCACCGCGACGACCGGTACCAGGTGCTCGACCTCAACCCGCGGCTGGGCGCCCAGTTCCGGCTGTTCCGCGACACCGAGGGCATGGACGTCGTCCTCGCCCAGTACCTCGACCTCACCGGCCAGAAGGTCACCACCGGCGAGCAGGTCGCCGGCCGGGGCTTCGTCGTGGAGAACTACGACCCGGTGGCCGCGTTCGGCTACTGGCGCGGCGGCCGGCTCGGCCTCACCGCATGGCTGGACTCGTTGCGCGGCAAGCCGGAGACCGCCTGGTTCGCCAGGGACGACCCGATGCCGTTCGCGCTGATGTGCCTGCGCACCGCGTGGCGCGTCGCCAGCCGACCGTTCGCCGGCACGCAGCCGGCCGACACCCCGACAGCAGCCGTACCGCAGGGCAGACCAAGGGAGCGGACATGAACGACATCGTCGACGTCGCCATCGTGGGCGCGGGACCGTACGGGCTGTCGCTCGCCGCTCACCTGCGCGCGAACGGCATCTCCTTCCGGCAGTTCGGCAAGCCGATGAGCCTGTGGCGCGACGCCATGCCGGTCGGCATGTACCTGAAGTCGCAAGGGTTCGCGTCCAACCTGTCCGACCCGCGCGGCTCCCACACGCTCGCCGCGTTCTGTGCCGAGACGGCCCGGCCGTACGCGGACTACGGGCGGCCCGTGTCGATCAAGACCTTCGTCGACTACGGCGACTGGTTCCGCGACGCGCACGCCAGGGAACTGGAGGAGGTGTATGTCACCGACATCGCGCGGCACGGCGGCCACTTCCGGCTCAGCCTGGCCGACGGCGACACGGCGACGGCCCGCACGGTCGTGGTGGCGGCAGGCGTCGAGCACTTCGCCCGGCTGCCCGAGGAACTCGACGGCCTGCCCGACGGCAGCTGTTCGCACATCTCGGCGCACACCGACCTGAGCACGTTCGCCGGCCGCAGGGTCGTCGTACTCGGCGGCGGCCAGTCCGCGCTGGAGTCGTCCGCGCTGCTGCGCGAGGGTGGCGCCGACGTCACCGTCGTGGCCCGCGCCAACCGGTTCGTGTGGAACGGCAAGCCGCTGCCGCCGGACCGCCCGCTGACCCGCAAGCTGCGCGAACCGGAGGCCGGCCTGGGTTCCGGCTGGAGCACCTGGTTCTACTCCAACCACCCGGAGCTGTTCCGCAAGCTGCCCGAGTCCACCCGCGTCCACCGGGCCAGGACGGCACTGGGCCCGGCGGGCGCGAGCTGGCTGCGGGAGCGCGTCGAGGGCAGGATCCCCCTGCTGGTCCGGCGCCGGCTGGTGTGGGCCAAGGAGGTCGACGGGGAGATCCGCCTCGGCTTCACCACCAGCACCGGTGACCAGCAGGAACTGGCCACCGACCACGTGATCGCGGCCACCGGCTACCGGCCCGACCTGCGTGGGATGGGTTTCCTCGGCGAGGGCATCCGCGCCGGCCTGCGCACCGTGGACGGCACGGTGGACGTGGACGCCGAGTTCGGCTCGTCCGTCCCCGGCCTGTACGTCATGGGCCCCGCGGTGGCGCCCACGTTCGGCCCGGTCATGCGGTTCGTGTACGGCGCCGACTTCGCCGCGCACACCGTGGCGAAGTCGTTGTCCCGCACGTCGTTCCGGCACACCAGCTCGCTGGTGACGACGGGATGACGACGGCCGCGACCCTGCCGGCACCCGCACCGGCCCTCACCCTGGCGAGGCCCGCCCGGCTGCCCGGCGCCGCCGTGCCACTGGTGGTCGACATCGCGGCGCTCGGTGCCGCGGTCGTCGCCGGCGGCGGGTTCGCCTGGCCCGTGGCCGGTTTCGTGGTGACGGTGCTCGGTGTGCTGGCCGGTCGCGGTCTGCTGCGGGAACGGATCTGCCCGCGCGTGTCGGATCAGGTGCCGTCGTTGGTGGGTGCGGTCGCGGCGGCGTCGTTCGTGCTGCTGCCGTTCCTGCCGTCGACCGACGTGCTGTGGTTGAGCGTCTGGTCGGCCCTGTTGCTGGTGTGCGGCCGGCTCACGGTCGCCGTGGCGCGGCGGCGGGGCCTGCTCGTCCGGCCGGTGCTGCTGGTCGGTTCCGGTCCGGTGGCGGACCGGTTGGCCGGGATTCTGGCCGACCACCCGGAATACGGCCTGCGTCCGATGGACCGCGCGGTGGGCGTCCGGCAGGCGATCGTGTGCTCGCCGGGGGACCTGTCGACGGTGCCGGCCGGACTGGACGTCGCCCTCGTGTGGCCGGGCGGGCATGCCCTGCCACGGTCCGGTGTGGACGATCTGTGGGGTGTGCCGCTGGTGCCGCTGTGCCGGGTCTCGTCGGTCCGGCCGGTGGTGAAGCGGGCCATGGACGTCACGATCGGCGGCCTGCTGCTGGTGGTCCTCGCGCCGCTGCTGGGCCTGCTCATGGTGGGCGTGCTGGTCACGTCCGGCCGGCCGGTGCTGTTCGGCCAACGCCGGATCACCGGCGCCGGCCGGACCGCGGTGGTGCTGAAACTGCGCACCCTGCCCGCGCACGCCGACGCCGACACCCGCTGGGACGTGCCGGTGGGCGCGACCCGGCTGGGCGCGTGGCTGCGTCGCACCCACCTGGACGAACTGCCCCAACTGCTCAACGTCGTGCGCGGCCAGATGTCGCTGGTCGGCCCGCGACCCGAACGCCCGTACTTCGCGGCCCGGTTCGGGGACACCGTGCCGCACTACGCGGGCCGGCACCGGATGCCGGCCGGCATCACCGGCTGGGCCCAGGTGCACGGGCTGCACGGTGACACGTCGATGGTCGACCGCGTCCGGTTCGACAACCAGTACGTGGCGAACTGGACGCCGTGGCTGGACCTGGTGGTCCTGTGCCGCACGCTCGTCTCGCCATGGCAACGAGGAGGCTCGCGTTGAAGGTTCTCCATGTGATCACGGGACTCGGCGTGGGCGGCGCCGAACTCCAGCTGCGCTCCGTCCTGCAACACACCCGGCACGACGCCGAGGTGGTCACGCTGTACAACCCCGGCCCGGTCGCCGACATGATGCGCGCCGACGGCATCACCGTGCACGACCTCGGGATGCGCAGCAACACCGAGCTCGGCGCGCTGAACCGGCTGCGCAGGCTGATCCGCACCGGCCGCTACGACGTGGTGCACGCCCACCTGTACCGGTCGCAGGTCTACGGCAGGCTCGCCGCGCGGCTGGCCGGCACGGCCGTCGTGGTCAGCACGGAACACTCGATCGGCGAGACGCACCTGGAACGCCGCAGGATGAGCACCGGCGTCCGCGTCCTGTACCTGGGCACCGAACGGCTGTCCCAGATGACCATCGCCGTGTCCGACACCGTGCGCGAGCGCCTGGTCAACTGGGGGGTGCCCGACCACAGGGTGCTGGTCATCCCCAACGGCGTGGACTTCGAGCGGGTGGCGTTCGACGCCGACGCCCGCGACCGGATCCGCACCGAGTTCGGCATCGGCCGCGACGACCGGGTGTTCGGCGTGCTCGGCAGGCTGGACGCCAACAAGCGGTTCGACATGGTGATCCGCGCCGCCGGCCCGCTGCTGGACGAGCGCACCAAGCTGCTGATCGTCGGCAAGGGCGCCGAGGGCGATCACCTGCGGGCGGTCGCGAAGGAGAGCGGGGTGTCCGACCGGGTGGTGTTCGCCGGTGAACGGCACGACGTGGACGCCATGTTGTCCACAATGGACTTTTTCGTCGCATCGTCGGCGCAGGAGACGTTCGGCCTGTCGATCCTGGAGGCCCTGGCCAACGGCGCCCCCGCGCTCTACACCACGTGCCCCGCACTGACCGGCGTGCCCACCGAACGGGCCCGCCAGGTCGAGGGCACCGTCGAGCAGTTGCGCGCCGCCATGGCGGCCGAACTCGCCGCCGCACCACGGGACCGGCTGGCCGACCCGATGGTGCGCGAGCGGTACGGGATCGACGCGGTCACCGAACGGATCGACGCCCTCTACGACACGTTGGCGGCCCGACGGGGCCGTTCTCCCCGGACGACCGGCGAGCCGGTCCTCGGCACGGCAGGAGCCGCACGATGAGAGCACTGGTCACCGGAGCCGCCGGGTTCATCGGCTCCCACCTGGTCGACGCGCTGCTCGGCGCGGGCCACGACGTCGTCGGGCTGGACGACCTGAGCACCGGCCGCCTGGCCAACGTGACGACCGCCCTGGGCCGCAGGCGGTTCCGCCTGGTCGAGGGCACCATCCTCGACCAGGGCCTGGTCGACGAGCTGGTCGCCGAGTCCGACACCGTCTTCCACCTGGCCGCCGCGGTGGGCGCGTTCGTCATCCGCGACCGCACCCTGGAGAGCCTGCGCACCAACATCCACGGCACCGAGAACGTCGTGGACGCGGCGTCGCGGCACCACGCCACCCTGCTGGTCGCGTCCACCAGCGAGATCTACGGCAAGAACACCACCGTCGGGCTGCGCGAGGACGACGACCGGGTGATCGGCTCACCGCTGAAGTCCCGGTGGAGCTACGCCGAGGCCAAGGCCGTGGACGAGAGCCTGGTCGACGCCTACGTCCGGGAACGCGGCCTGGACGCGGTGATCGTGCGCCTGTTCAACACCGTCGGCCCGAGGCAGACCGGCCGCTACGGCATGGTGATCCCGCGCTTCGTCAAGCAGGCGCTGGCCGGCGAGCCGGTCACCGTGTTCGGCACCGGGCAGCAGATCCGCTGCTTCTGCCACGTGTTCGACGTGATTCCCGCGCTGGTCCGGCTGGTCAGGACCCCCCGGGCGATGGGCAGGGCGGTCAACCTCGGCAGCACCGAGCAGGTCACCATCGAGCAGCTCGCCTCGCTGGTCATCGAGCTCACCGGCTCGACCAGCACCATCGCCCGGTCCTCCTACGAGCAGGTCTACGGCTCGGGCTACGAGGACATGCAGCGCAGGGTGCCGGACACGAACCTGGCCGGGGAGCTGGTCGGCTTCCGTCCGACCAGGACACTCGCCGACATCGTCGGCGCGGTGATCGCCGAGCAACGCGACCGCGCCGCCACCACCAGGACGGCACCGGCAGGTGCGTTGCCGTGACGTTGGGCAGGCCGGGACCCGATGACCGGACACCGGTCCGTGCCCCGGCCCGGTGGTTCCGGCGCCGGAACCTGGTGGTGGCCCTGTCGTTGCTGCTGGCCGGTGTGGCGGCCCTGACCGTGGTCACCCACCTGCCGTCGGCCGCCCAGCAGGCCGTCGCCGGGCCGATCGTGGTGGCGTCCATGCCGTACTTCAACCTCGACCACGGCACGTCCGCCGTGCTGGCCAACCGGGGTGACGTCAACGAGGCGTCCCCGTGGATCTACGGGCTGGACGCGGGCGGCGAGATCGTCGACCAGTACTCGCCGGGCCAGCGGGCCGAGGTCACCGGCGACATCGCGCGGCTGCGGGGTGCCGGCATCCGGCTGGTGCCGACGGTGGCCAACGTGGTCGACGGCGACTTCGCCTACCAGCCCATCGCCGGCATCCTGCACGACAGCGCCCGGACCGACGCGCACGTCGCCGCGATCGTCGACCTCGTCGAGCGGGAGGACTTCGCCGGCATCGACATCGACTACGAGGACCTGCACGCCGCAGACCGCCAGGCGTTCACCGACTACCTCACCGGACTCGCCGGCGCACTGCACTCGCGCGGCAAACTGCTGTCCGTCGCGCTGTTCGCCAAGGCCACCGACGCCGGCTACGACCAGCGCAACGTCGCCCAGGACTACGCGGCCATCGGCCGGGTCGCCGACCAGGTGCGGCTGATGGGCTACGACTACCACTGGTCGACATCGCCACCCGGCGCGATCGCACCGATCGGCTGGATCAACTCCGTCCTGGCGTACGCCCGCACCCAGATCCCGCCGGACAAGATCGTCCTGGGCATCCCGATGTACGGCTACGACTGGGTCGGCAACCAGGGCGCGTCCGTCACCTGGCAGCAGGCCGTGCGACTGGCGCAGCGCCACCACGTGCCGATCACCTACGACAAGGCCACCCAGTCACCGTGGTTCCGCTACACCGACAGCGCGGGCACGGTGCACGAGGTCTGGTTCGAGAACGCCGCCAGTGTCGCGGCGAAACTGTCCGCCGCCCGCGCGGCCGGCGCCGGTGGGGTGTTCCTGTGGCTGTACGGCCCGGAGGACACCGGCATGTGGCCCGCGCTGCACCAGGCCTATCCGCTGCCCAGGGCGGCGCGCGACACCGGGCGGCCGTGATGCTGCCGTGGTGGGGGTTCGCGGTGTTCGCGTTCGGCGCGAACTTCGTGCTGTGGGGGTTCACCGGCGTCGCCCGGCTGGTGGACGAGCGGGCCGTGATGACGCGGCTGCGGCGGGCCGGTGCCGTGCTCGGCGGGCTGGTGGTCTGGGCGGTCACGTCACCGCTCGGCCTGGTGCGGCTGCTGCGCCGCAGCCACACCGCCGACCGGCCCGCGTCGCTGGCGTCCGTGCCGGACGGCCGGTTCACCGTCGCCGACGTCGCCGTGCTCATCCCGGCGCACAACGAGGAAGTGGTGATCACCGAGAGCCTCGCCGCGATCATCGGCCTGGTACCCACGGAGAACGTGCACGTCGTGTCGGACGGGTCCACAGACGACACCGTGGCCCTGGCCAGTGCCATGGGCGTGCACGTGATGGCCACCAGAACCAATCTCGGCAAGGCGGGCGCGCTGGAGGAGGCCATCGCCGAGTTCCGGCTCGTCGAGCGGTTCCCCGTGGTGATGCTGCTGGACGCCGACACCCGCGTGCAGCCCGGCTACTTCACCGCCGCGCTGCCGCTGTTCGACGACCCCGAGGTGGTCGCCGTCGCCGGCTGCGTGCGCACCGCACGCGACCGCAGGATGTCCCTCGTCGGCAACCTGCTGGTCGCCCACCGCACCCGCATCTACGCGCTGGGCCAGCGAATCCTGAAGTTCGGCCAGACCTGGGCCAAGGTCAACGCCACCCACATCGTGCCCGGCTTCGCCAGCCTCTACCGGACCGCCGTGCTGCCGAAGATCGACATGAACCCGCCCGGACTGGTCATCGAGGACTTCAACATGACGTTCGAGGTGTACCGGCACCGGCTGGGCAAGGTCGGCTTCAGCCTCGACGCGGTCGCCGTCACGCAGGACCCGGACACCCTGCACGACTACGTCCGGCAGACCAGGCGGTGGTCGCTGGGCCTGTGGCAGACCGTGCGCCGGCACCCGCCGAACGCGAACCTGTTCACCGCCATGCTCACCGTGCTGCTCATCGAACTGCTCACCAGCAGCCTGGTCTTCCTGTTGCTGCCGCTGCTGTTCCTGGTGTTGCTGCTGCCCGACGCCCTGCCCGCCACGGCCGGGTTGCCCGTGTTCGGCTGGTTGCACACCGTGGTGTCGGCACACGTCAACGTGACCACGCTGGTGTTCGGCATCCTCGTGCCCGACCTGTTGATGACCGTGCTCGTCGCGTTGCTGGAGCGGCGGCCGAGGCTGCTGCTGGGCGCGCCGTTCTTCGTGTTCCTGCGCGTGCTGGACGCGGCGACGGCACTGGTCACGCTGCCCCTGGCCTGGGTCGCCCGGTCGGACGGCCGATGGCGCAGCCCGGCCCGGCGCGCGCTCACCGCCACGGCCGACGAGCCGGCGGGAACGACCGCCCCGGCGCCGGTCGAGGAGATGGAAGTGGCCGGTTGAATCTCGTGCGTTTGGCTGAGGACAACGCCGCAGGCGGCCCGCAGAGTGGGTCCATGCCGATCCGCCGCCTGCTCCTGGTCGACGACCACCTGATGCTCACCGAGGCACTCAGCGACTGGTTGGGCACGATCGAGGACATCTGGGTGGCCGGCCGGTGCGGTGCCAGCGATCCCGACCTGCTGGACGTGGCCCGCCGGCTGCGGCCGGACGTCATCACGATCGAGGTCCTGCAACTGGGTTCCGCCGCGGACGAGGTGCTCGGCGGCCTGATCTCGACGTGCCCCGGTGCGCGGGTCGTCGTGCTGTCCGCCGAACGCGACGCGAGCGCCGCCGTGCTGGCCGCCCGGGCCGGCGCCGCGGCCTGGGTGCCCAAGGACAGCGGAGCCGACGAACTCGTCGCCGTGCTGCGCGGAGTGTGTGCCGGCGATGCCTGGTATCCGCCCGACCTGCTCGGCCCGGTGCTGCGCGCGCTGCGCTCCGACGTCCGGCAGGCCGCCGACCGCACCGGACCGCTGGACGTGCTCAGCCCACGCGAACGCGACGTGCTGACCGGCATGCTGGACGGCGGCCGGGCCCGGCAGATCGCCGACGACCTGGCGATCTCCGTCGACACGGTCCGCACGCACACCAAGAGCATTCTCGCCAAGCTGGGTGTCCACAGCAGACTCGAAGCCGTGCGGGTGGCGCGGGCGGCAGGCCTGCGATCGGAAGCGGTCGGCGGTGACTGACCGGCCGGTGCGGGTGGGCACGGTGATCACCCGGTTCGCCGGTGGCGCGGGCGAACTGGCGCTGCGCGGCATCCTGGCCATGGACCGCGACGACTTTCCGCCCACCGCGGTCACCGGCGAGGCCGGCAGGCTGGGCGCGATCGCCCGCGACGCGGGCGTCGAGGTGATCGTGGTGCCCGAACTGCGCGCGCCGATCGCACCGCGCGACGACCTGCTCGCGCTGCGTCGACTCACCGAGTTGTTGCGGCACCGGCGATTCGACGTGGTGCACACGCACTGCGCCAAGGCGGGCACGCTCGGTCGCATCGCCGCCCGCCGGGTGGGCGCACCCTGGGTCGTCCACACCTACCACGGCTTCCCGTTCCACCAGTTCCAGTCCGTGATCAGACGAAGCGCCTACGTAGCGGTAGAACGGCGACTCGGCAGAGTGACCGACCGTGCGCTGTGCGTCGGTGCGGGCGTCGCCGCCGAGGCCACCCAACGGCTCCTGGTGCCACCCGACCGCATCCGCACGATCGGCGTCGTCGTCGACCACAGTGGACCGACGCGCGACAGCGCCACGATCGCCCGGGCCCGCCACGCACTCGGTCTGCCGATGGATGCCGTGGTCGTGGGCACGGTCGGCCGGCTGACGTACCAGAAGGCCCCGGAACATTTCGTCGCCGCGCTGGCCCAGCTGGGCAGGCCGGACGTGATCGGCGTGTGGATCGGCAACGGCGAACTCGCCGGCCAGGTGGCCGCGCTCGCCGGGTCCACACCTGGCGTGACCATGGTGTTCGCCGGTGAACGGACCGACGTTCCCGCTCTGCTGCCGGCCTTCGACGTCTTCGCCATGGCCAGCCGGTACGAGGGCCTGCCGACCGCGGTGGTCGAGGCGATGGTCGCCGGAGTGCCTGTGGTGGCGACCGCGGTCAACGCGGTGCCCGACGTCGTGGTGCCCGGCCACACCGGACTGCTTATCCCACCAGGCAAACCGGCCCAACTGGCCGAAGGCGTCCGATACCTCATCGACCACCCGGAAGCCGCGAATCGGCTCGCCACCGCGGCACGAGCACTCCTGGGTGACCGGTTCAGCAGCGCCGCCCTGCGCTCCGCGCTGGTCTCCGCGTACCGGCGCCACCCACAGTACAGTGGCGTTACGTAATCATTTGTCGTCAGTCCATAAAGGAGTTCTCGCTGGTTACCCGGCGCGAGTGGTCGTAACGGTTCGCTCTGCGTGACGATGGAACTGGAAAGAGACATTGTCGCGGTCGGTGTCGACCGCGTCCCACAGCCACACCCTCGTCGTCGAAGGGAGGCCGATGCACCAGGACATCTCCCGATCGAGTGGGCCGGAGCGGGTCACCGATCCGTGCGACGCCGTCACGGTGCGTGGGCTCCTGCACGACGTGGAGCACGGACTGGCCACCCTGGCGTCCCTGATCGACGTGGTGCGCGGCGACTCGGACCTGTCCGACGAATCGGACCTGCAACTGCGCAGGGCGGAACGCGAACTGGCCATGTTGTTCGCGGTGATCTCGCACTGGCTCAACGGTCAGGACGGGTACGGCGGCGAGGTGGACGTGCGGGCGCTGGCCCGGGAGGTGGCCCAGCTCGCCGAGGTGGAGCACGGCGTCACCGTCGAACTGGTGCCCGGCCCCGACGTGATGATCCCGGTGAGCACCGAACTGGTGTGGCGGGTGCTGACCAACGTGGTGGACAACGCGGCCCGGGCCGCCGGGCCGGGTGGCCGGGTGGAGGTCTCCGTCGGCCGCGACACCGAGGTCGTCGTCGAGGTACGCGACACCGGACCGGGTTTCGACGAGGTGGTCGACGCGGCCACCGGGCTGCGCGTGGTCACGTCCTTGTTGGACTCCGTCGGGGGGCGGTTCGAGGTACTGACCGGAAGGACCGAAGGCACGACGGTGCGGGCCGTGTTCCCGCCCCGACAGGGGGAGTAGCAGTCATGGTTTCGATCGGGGACCCGGCACCGGACATGGTGCTCGCGGACGACCACGTGGTGTTCGTCGACGCGATGGCCACCGCGCTGGAGCGCCACGGCTTCACCATCCGGGCGGTCGCGTTCAGCGCGGCACAGGCGGTCACCGCCGTGCGCAGCATCCGGCCGTCGGTCTGCCTGATCGACCGCCACTTCACCGACGGGGACGGCGTGGACGTGGTCGGCCGGATCGTCAGCGCCAGCCCCGCGACCAAGGTCGTGCTGCTGTCCGCCGACCGGGACCCGGACGGCGTGGCCCGCGCGTTCGCCGCGGGCGCGGCCGCGTACCTGCACAAGAGCCGCACCCTGGCCGCGCTGACCAACGCGATCGGCCGCATCCTGCGCGACGAACTGGTGACCGACCTGCCCGCCGTCGCACCACGGTCCGCGTCCTGGGTGGACGCGCACCGCCTGGCCGAGCACCTGACCGACCGCGAGTGGGACTGCCTGAGACTGATGGTCGACGGCCTGGACACGGCGAAGATGGCGGCCCGGCTGGGCGTCTCCCGCGCCACCGTGCGCACCCACGTGCAGGCGCTGCTCACCAAGCTGGGCGTGCACTCACGGCTGGAGGCCGCGTCCTTCGCGGTCCGTCACCGGTTGCTCGACGACGGGTCGGACCGGGCCAGAGCCATCTGACGGCGGCGCGGCCGCACGAAGTACAGGGCCGCCACCACCAGCGCCCCGGCCAGGAACAACCCTGCGGTCAGCGACAGCGACACCCCACCACCGGCCGCCGCGGCCGCCGCGGCCGGCTCGACCGGCGTGATCCGGTAGTCGTCCGTGGTGAGCGTGCCCACCTGGGCCACGGCCAGCCCGAAACTCACCGCACTGCCGTCCGCCGGCAACGCGGGCGTCCGCCAACTGGCCTGCGCCCACGTGTCCGACGGCGCGAAGAACGGGCTCGTCGTCCAGTACACCCAACGACCCGACGGTTCCCGGTAGTACACGGCGAACTGGGTGCGGACCGAACCGTGGTACCAGGCGGACAGCTGATAGCCGGTGCCCGGCGCCGCCGTCGGCGCACACTCGCCGAGATCGAAGCGCGGCAACAGCTTGGCGTCTCCCGACCGGTGCTTGGTCATGGTGATCCGCTCGGCCCACGTCCCGGCGTGCCCGCCCCGCACGTGCCGCCAGGTGGTCGAGTTGTCCCCGTAGCCGGTCTCCGACCAGCAGCGCGGCACCGTCGGGTGCGCGGGAGCCGGCCCGGTGTCCGACTCGCTGGCGTCGAACGCGCCGACGGTCTCCAGCGACCCGTTCACCACGCCGTGCGGCGCCGCGGCCGCCGACCGGACCACCGGTGCGACCGTGCCGCCGATCACCTGATCCACGGTCTTCACCTGAGTATTGCCGCGGTCCGCCAACCAGTCGGCGAACGCGCGCAGCGTGTCGGTGCGGATGGACAGCGGCCCGCACACCGACGTGTCGCAGACGTGGTGGAACACCAGCGGCACCCAGCCGCCCGTGCGTTCCGCGTTCGTGACGACTCGTTGCAGATCGGCCACCGTCCACGACATGTCCACCTGTTCGGCGGTCGGCAGACCGTACGGGTCCGGCGGCCGGAACGCACCGGCCGGGGCGCAGCCGTCACAGGTGGGGGAGAGCAGGCCGCCGTCCAGCCGGGCGCTGCTGTACCCGCACTCGCGGACCACGGCGTGCAGGTCGGCGTTGGCCGAGCCGTCCGGATAGGCGAAGGACGTGACGCGGAACCCCCAGTCGGTCAGGATCTGGCGGGACTGGCAGACCTGGCGGCGGGCCTCGGCCAACGAGACCTGCGTCAGGTCGAGGTGCGAGACGGTGTGCCCGCCGATCTCGTTGCCCTGCGCGGCAAGGTGACGGATCTGGTCCAGGGTGAGATAACCGGGGGAGCCGACCGCACCGCTGATGATGTAGTAGGTGGCCGGCATCCGGTGCGCCGCCAGGATGTCCGCCGCCATCACCTGGTCGGCGTCCCCGTCGTCGAACGTCAGGCTGACCACGGTGGTGGGCTGCGGCGCCGCCACGGCCACCCCGGGCACGGCCAACCCCAGGACCGCCAGCAACACCACCAGCAACCGCCGAAACCCCATCCGCATCAGCCTCCTGCCAGGAGGCTAGGTCGCGGCTGTCCCCATCACCCCGGTCATGCGGGGGAGCCGCCCTACCCCAGTCACCCGAGGACCCGCCGGAGGGCCTCGTGGACCGCGTCCTCGTAGCTGCCGCCGGTCACCTCGATCGTCATGCCGTCGGCGAGGAATTCGCCGGATGCGTCATGGCAGCCGATGAAGTAGTGGTGGTAGTCGGCGTAGTGGGACGGCGTGCGGTCCGGGAAGGCGCGGCGGTTGTGGGCGATCAGCCGCCCCGTCGTCCGCCGCGCCGCGCGCATCACGCCCGTAGGCCTCGTCGTTCGGGTAGCCGAACACCGGCTGCAGGCACTGCTCGAACGTCACGATCGCGGTCAGCTGGGCCCGGTCCGCCGGCCGCGATCACTCCCACCGGAGCCCGTAGTCACCGCCGGGGACCAGACCGGAGAACGTGGCCAACACCTCGCCCGCCTCGTCCGGCCACAGCGGGCAGGCGATGTCCCCGATCGACTCGATCCGGCCGGGCAGCCGGTCGCGGTCGAATCGGACGCGGAGTTCCAGCTGGTCGCAGTGGTCGTCCACCGCGAAGCGGATCTCCCCGGGCAGCAGATCCGGGTGGGCCAGGACGCTGCGCAGGACGTACTCGTGGCGCTCACCCGTGCTCAGCGGCCTCGGCAGCCGCACTACGGGCGCGTCCGCCTGGTCCAATGTGCCGCCGTACAGGATGTCGGTGGACAGCTCGGCCGCGCACAGGCCGCCGAATCCGGCGAGGCGATGGGTGAACGTGATCATCTCGCCGACGCCGTCCTGCTCCGCGGTGAACCGGCACTGTTCCACGATCTCCGGTTGCGCCCGGTCCAGGGCGAGGGACAGTCGCAGCTCGCCGATCCGCGCCCGGCTCATCGACGCCGCCGCGATCGGTCCGGCGAAACCCGGCTTGGCCGTGGCCCGCTGCGCGAGCTGTTCGATGGCCTCGTCGATCCGCCGGCGTGCCGTCCTCGGATCGCGCCGGATGCGGTTCGCCGCCAGGCCAACCCGGTCCTTGTAGAGCGGCTGGCGCGCGTCGGGCGCGATGGCGAACGCGGTCAACATGGCCGAGCGCAGATCCGCCGGCAGGCCCTCGGCCAGGCTGCTCACCCGCTGGGCGACCTTGAGCCGGATCTCCGCCGGCCCGTCGTCGTCGCTGACCAACGCGAGTTCCCGCAGCGCCGGACCGACCTGCCTGTCGATGTGGCTGGCGAAGATGCCCCGGCCGCGACGCAGCCGCTTCAGGTCCAGCACGAGCGCTCCCCGCCGCTCCGCCGGATTCTCCGCGTCGTCGGGAGTCGGCACGGACCGCAGATGCGGCATCGGCCGGTCGATCATGGTCCCGCCGGGCTCGTCGTCACGCAGCGGATCGCTCATCACATGTCCCCTTCGGTGCAGCGCCTGCTCGATCGGCACTGTGTCGCGGCACCGTGGACAAATCGTGGGGCAGAGATGTAGTCGCAGGTCAGCGGCAGCGAGTGCTGAGCGCGGTGTAGCCACGCACCTGCTCGGGGAGCTTGATGCGGTCGGTCGAGACGGCGGTGGACAGCATCGAGTCGGCGAGTGCCTGGGCGAACTGGTGCAGTGCCTCACCGGAGGTGGTGCCACCGTTCTGGTCGGCGACGAACGCCTTGAACTGCCCGACGGCCCGGATCGTGGCCGGATCGGCGTCGCCGACGCCGAACGCGACGATCTTCGGCCGGTCCGACCAGGCCGGCTCGACCAGCCGCGCGTACGGCTGCTGCCACATCGCCGGGTCCGTCGGCTGCCCGTCGGACAGGAAGAACACCGTAGGTCTGCGTATATCATATGATTGGGCGCGCAGCTCGGCGACATCTCGTTCAATCGTCTCGCGCAGCAACGTGAAGGCGGCGCCGAAATTACTCGCGGCCCGCGTCGAGAACGTGCCGATGTCATCCAGATCGTGCGGTGCGCAGAGCGGTACCACCAATCGTGCGGTGTCCGCGAATCCGATGAGGCAGAACCTGACCAAGGTGCTGACCACCGGGTTGGTCCGGATGCATGTGTGCAACTCGCGCAATCGGGCGCGCAGGGTGTCCATGTGGTCGGTCATGGAGTAGGACTCGTCGCAGACGACATAGAACGGCAGCACTCGATCACGCATCAATCGTCACCTTCATCCACCGTGCGGGTCCAGCGTTTCTGGCCGAACGGCTCATTGGGGTGGACCGAGTGTCGCACAAAGCAGCGGACACAAACGTGACTAATAAGCGATGAATGGTGAATCCGATCGATAGATAAATCCTGGACAGATCATGGACGCCTGGACCGGCACATCCTCATGCCACCTCAGGAGGAGTTTCACTGGAGCGAGCGCCATCAGGAGGTCGCATGGAGGCACTGTTGCTCGGCCGGCTGGAACTGCGCCAGGACGATCACGTGGTCGACGTCGGCGACCGGCTGCAGCAGTCCGTGCTGGTCGTGCTGTTGCTGCACGTGAACGAGCTGGTGAGCACCGAGCGGTTGGTCGACCTCGTGTGGCAGGGCAGGCCCGGGAAGGTCAACCCCGTGCCGCACTACATCTCCAGGATCCGCAAGGCGTTCCGCGACGCGAATGTACCCGGCAAGGTCGAGACCACCGGGAACGGTTACCGGCTCACGCTCGACCCCGCCACCATCGACGTGCGGCGGTTCGTCACGCTGTGCGGCGAGGCCGACGTGGCCCGGCGCTCCGGTGACACCGACGGCCAGCTGGCCGCGCTACGCGCTGCCGTGGACCTCTGGCGTGGCCCGTTCCTCGACGGATTGGACATCGACCGGGTCGGCGCGACGACGGTGGTCTCCCCGGAGGCCAAGTACCTGGATGCCTTGGGAGACCTGGCCGAACTGGAACTCACCCGCGGGGAACACCGGCTGGTCCGCGACCGGCTCCAGCCGGTGCTGGCCGGCGATCCGACCCGGGAGCGGCTGGCCGCGCTGCTGATGCGGGCGCTGATCGCCAACGGCGACCTGGTGCAGGCGGTCGACCTCTACCACCGCACCCGCGACGTCCTGGACGAGTACGGCATGGAGCCGACGCCGGAGTTGCGCCGGCTGGCCAACAGCGCGCAACGCGTGACCCCGCCCAGCGGACTGCCCGTCGCCCGCGGGCCGTGGGTGGGCCGGTCGGCGGAGCTGGACGACATCGAGGCAGCCGTGCGGGCGGCCGAGCGCGAGGACGTGCCAGCGTCGGTGTGGATCAGCGGGGCACCGGGGATCGGTAAGAGCGCACTGGCCACGGAAGCCGGCCGCCGGCTGGCCCGGCGGTTCCCCGACCACCAGATCATGGTGGACCTCAACGGGTTCACCCCGAGCGTGACTCCACTCTCGCCCAAGGACGCGCTAGGGGTGCTGCTGGAATCCCTCGGCGTACCACCGGAACAGGTTCCGGCGAGCCTGGACGATCGGCGGGCGCACTACCGGTCGGTCCTGGCCGGCACGCGGTCGTTGGTGCTGCTCGACAACGCCGAGTCCGAAGCCCAGGTGCGGGATCTGTTGCCCGTCGTGCCGGGCTGCCTGGGCCTGGTCACCAGTCGCCGGGTGGGTGGGATCGACACCGGTATGGCGGTTCGGTTGGAGCCGTTGTCCGTGGAAGCGGCGGTGGAGCTGTTCGTCCGGCTGGTCCGGCCGGCGCGAGTGACCGACCGGCAGCAGGTGATCGCGGTGGTGGCGCGCTGCGCCGGAGTGCCGTTGCTGATCCGGATGATCGCCGCCGTGTTCCACAAGCACACCGGATGGTCGCTGGAGTATCTGCTGCAGTCGTTGCACAGCGGCGAACCCGGGCCGTTCGGCGAAGTCGGAGCTGTCTCCTATGGACAGTTGTCCGACCAGCAGCGCACCATGTTCCGGCTGCTGTCCACGTTGCCCGGCCCCGACCTGACGGTCACGGCGGCGGCCGCGCTGGGCGGCTGTGCGGTGCCCGCGGCCCGGACCCTGCTGGACGAACTGCATTCGGCGAGCCTGCTGGAGGAGATCCAGCCCGAGCGCTACCGCATGCTGGACCCGCTGAAGGAGTACGCGGCGGGCATCACACCGGCCACCCCGATCGAGGCCGACGACGCCATGGACCGGCTGCTGGACTGCCAACTCGTGACAGTCGCCGCGGCCATGCGGATCGCCTTCCCGTCCGACTCCCGCCGCCAACCCGCGGCACACGTCACCAGTCCGGTCGCGCTGCGGTTCGACGACGCCCAGCCAGCGCTGGCCTGGCTGAACGCGGAGCGGCTGAACCTGTCCGCGGCGATCCGGTCGGCCGCCGAACGCGGCCGCACCGAGCATGTCTGGCGGTTCGCGGTGCTGCTGTGGCGCTGGCACTACGTGCGCGACCAGGTAGAGGAGTGGACCGAGACGCTGGAACTGGCCAGGCAGATGCTCGATGTCCCCGATGGGGACCAGGACAGCCTGGCCTACGTGCTCATGCGGTTGTCCAACGCCCGCTGGGCGGCGGGGCAGGCCGACATGGCGTTGGAGCTCGCGGCCCGCGCCCTGACCACCTGGCGCAAGCTGGGTAACGCGGCCGGTGAGGCGTGGGCGTACGCGGCGATCGCGATGGTGGACATCAGTCGCGGCCAGCACGACTCGGCCGTCGCGCATTTCACGGCGGCGCTGGGGTTGTTCACCGATGCCGGCGACGACGCAGGCCGGGGGAACGCGCTGAGCAACCTGGGCTACCTGTACCAGTTGCGCGGCGACCTCGACGACGCCGAGCGCAGCCACAGCGAGGCAGCCGTGCCGCTGGAAGCGGTGGGCGAGACACTGGGGCTGGCCCACACGCTGGAGAACCGCGGCTCTGTCCGGGAACTGCTCGGCCGGCTCGACGACGCCGAACGCGACCACGAACGGGCCAGGGAACTGGCCGCCACACTGGGCAACGTGAGTGTCCAGGCGCACGCGGTCAACGGCCTGGGCAACGTGGCGCGGTTGCGCGGCCGGCCGCGGGAGGCGCTCGCGCTGCACGAGCAGGCCCGCGCGCTGGCCGACCAGATCAACGACCCGAGGCTGCGCACCCAGCTCTACGTCGACCGTGGCGCGACCTACCTGGCCCTGGATGACCACGCGGCGGCCAGAACGGCGTACCTGTCGGCCCTCGACCTGGCCGAGGGCTGCGGCGAACGCGACCTGCGCGCCCTGGCGGCGCTCGGCGCGGCCCGCGCGTTCCATCTGGCGGAAGCCTGCGGCGAGGAGTCCACGCGTTACTGGCGGATCGCCGGCGACGCGTTCGCCGAATTGCGCCTGCCGGACGCCGCCGATGTCCGCGCGGAATACGAACAGTTGACGTGCGCCTGCCACACAACGCGGTAATGGCCTCCCGGATTCGATTTCGTGTCGAATCCGGGAGGCTCCGGTGCCGCCTGATCAGCCGATCCAGGGATGGCCGCCGTCCGGGTCCACCGGTGGCGGCGGGGTCGTCGTGACCGGCTGCGTGGTGGGCGGGTCGGTGGTCGGCGTGGTGTCGGCGAATGCCGTGCCGCCCAACGCGATGCTCGCCACAACCGCCGCGGCCGCCACCACACCCGCGATCGAACCGAATGCAAATTTGGACACGATTCCTCCACGGATTCTCATTTATCGAGGGCTTTTCTGCTCTCTCGGATAAATGGTTCACCGTGGCCGGGACGGCAACAATGAGTTACCTATTTCCAGAATTTTTGGAAACAGGAAACAGCGGGAACCGGCGAGCACAGTCGTGGTCTGTGTGCGCGGCATGCTGGCCTCATCGAAGCCGACCGAACCCGCGACGGACGCGGGCCCGGTGCCGGGTGGCGACCAGGTCCACCCGGCCGGCATCCGGTCCTGCCCGAATTCGGGCAGAATCTTGGCGGCCGCAAGCCGGCCGTGTCATGCTCCTGCCGATGCCCGATGACGAGTTGGTGCGCTACCTGGCTGGCTCACTGGGGGTGAGCACGGACGAGGCGCGGCGCGTCGTCCTCGACGTGCTCGGTTACTACGACGAGCCCATCCAGGGCTACGTGCGCCGCAGGCACGGCGAGTGCCGGCTGCGCGGCATGCACAACGACGAGATCTACCCCCTCATCCAGCAGGAGTTGGCGGAGCGACTCGTGGCGGCGCCGCGACTGTCGGTGCGGCAGGTGCGGCGGATGATCTACGGATAGGACACAGCGACATGTGCGGAATCGTGGGTTACGTCGGTGCGCAGGACGCTGGGCCACTGCTGGTGCAGGGGTTGTCGCGGCTGGAGTACCGCGGGTACGACTCGGCGGGCGTCGGCGTTCTCGACGCGGCGGGGAAGGTGCGGGTGCATCGCGCCGTCGGGCGGGTGCAGGAGCTGCGTGCCGCACTGCCCGCGGGGCTGACCGGCACCGTGGGTGTCGGGCACACGCGGTGGGCCACCCACGGACCGGCGACCGAAACCAACGCCCACCCCCACCGGTCGGCGGACGGCCGGACCTGTGTCGTCCACAATGGAATCATCGACAACGCCGCCGCGCTACGCCAGCGCTTGTCGGACGACGGCGTCGTGCTCCGATCGGACACCGACACCGAGGTGCTGGCCCACCTGATCGCACGGTCGTCGGCCGGCACCCTCGAAGCAGCCGTGATCGAGACGCTGGCGCAGATCGAAGGCACGTACGGGCTCGCGGTACTGGACGCGCGGTACCCGGACCGGCTGGTCATCGCCCGCAACGGGTCGCCGCTGGTGATCGGGATCGGCGACGGCGAGACCCATGTGGCCAGTGACCTCGCCGCGCTCGTGCGGCACACCTCCCGGGTGGTGCATCTGGAGGACGGTGAGATCGCCACCGTGACCGCCGAGGGCTTCGCCACCTTCACCCCGGACGGCGCGGGCGTACCGAAGTCACCCGTGGTCGTCGACGTCGCGGACGCCGACTACGAGCTGTCCGGTTACGACCACCACATGCGCAAGGAATACCGCGAGCAGCCCGACAGCGCGCACGGTGTCCTGCGCGGACGCCTGGACGACCGCTTCGGCACGTCCATCCTCAACGGGCTCAACCTGGACCCGCGGGCCAACCGTGAGGTCACCCGGGTCAAGTTCCTCGGCTGCGGGTCGTCCTACTACGTCGGGCAGATGGGCGCCCAGATGGTCGAGGACCTCGCCCGCATCCCGGCCGACGCCGAACCCGCGTCGGAATTCCGCTACCGCAACCCGGTGATCGAACCGAGCACCCTCTACGTCGCCGTCAGCCAGTCCGGGGAGACCGCAGACACCCTCAACGCCGTCGACGAGATCAAACGCAAGGGCGGCCGCGTCGTCGGCGTGGTCAACGTGGTCGGCTCCACCATCGCCCGCGCATCCGACGGCGGGATCTACCTGCACGCCGGCCCCGAGGTCGCCGTCGCATCCACCAAGGCGCTGACCAACATGGCCCTCGCCTTCGCCCTGCTCGCGATCAACCTGGGCCGCGTGCGCGACCTGTCGGTCACCGACGGCAGGCGACTGGTCAACGGCCTGCGCCGTATCCCGGAGCAGATCGCCACCGTGCTGGACAACGAGGACGCCATCGCCGCGATCGCCCGCGAACTGGCCAAGGCCCCCAGCCTGTTCTTCATCGGCCGCGTCCGGGGCTTCCCGGTCGCCAGGGAAGGCGCCCAGAAGTTCAAGGAGATCACCTACTGCCACGCAGAGGCCTATCAGAGCAGCGAGCTCAAACACGGCCCCCTGGCCCTCATCAACCCCGATCTCCCCACCATCGCCGTCGTCCCGCACGACGACCTGCTCGACCGCAACATCGCCACGCTCCACGAGATCGCCGCCCGCGGCGGACCCCTCGTCGTGATCACCCACGACGACGTCGACCTCGGCAACCTGGCGGCCCACCGCATCACCGTGCCCCGCAACGAATCCGAACTCGACCCGGTCCTGCTCACCATCCCCATGCAACTGCTCGCCTACCACGCCGCACTGGCCCTCGGCCACGACATCGACCGACCCCGCAACCTGGCCAAGTCCGTCACCGTGGAGTAGCGGCCGGGCACACAGACAACAACGCCCACCGGCAAGATCCTCGCGGTCAGGAGAACCTGCCAATGGGCGTTGATGTCGATCAGTGCGCCGCCAGGGACTCGAACCCCGAACCCGCTGGTTAAGAGCCAGCTGCTCTGCCAGTTGAGCTAGCGGCGCCTGCCGTGGAAAACGTTAGCACAGCGTGCGCGAGCGCTCCCAATCGGCTGGTCACGGCCCCCGCCTGCGAAAACGCCCGTGGCCCCGGCGTGGAACAGCGCCGGGGCCACGGGGCTTGGGGTGAGTGACGGGAATTGAACCCGCGACACCTGGGACCACAACCCAGTGCTCTACCGACTGAGCTACACCCACCATCACCGGATCGACCAACCGGCCGAGCCAGCCACGTTATCGTAGCGTGCCGTACGCGCGGGACGACAACCGGTTCCGCACGGTGACCAGAGCACTCTACCCGCCGGCCGGCCCACTCCGCGCCGGGCCGTTCAGCCCTTGCCGCGCAGCAACTCCGCCGCGACCGAGCGGGCTTCCTCGGTGGACGGTCCAGGCTGGGCCACGAAGGCGGTCCGCCGGTAGTACTCCAACTCGCGGATGGACTCCCGGATGTCGGCCAGCGCCCGGTGCGCCAGGCCCTTCTCGGGCTGCGCGTAGTAGATCCGGGGGAACCAGCGCCGGCACAACTCCTTGATCGACGACACGTCGACCATCCGGTAGTGCAGGTACGTGTCGAGATCCGGCATGTCGCGGGCGATGAAGCCGCGGTCGGTGGCGATCGAGTTGCCGGCCAGCGGGGCCGAGCGGGCGTCGGGCACGTGCGCGCGCACGTAGTCCAGCACCATCCGCTCCGCCTCGGCGAGCGTCACCGTCGAGCGGCGCACCTCCTGCGTGAGGCCCGACTTGGCGTGCATGTCGCGCACCACGTCCGGCATCCCGTCCAGAGCCGGGCCGTCCGCATGGATCACTACGTCGACGCCGTCACCGAGCACGTTGAGGTCGGCGTCGGTGACCAGCGCCGCGATCTCGATGAGCGCGTCCTTGCCGAGGTCCAGCCCGGTCATCTCGCAGTCGATCCACACCAGGTGATCTACCATTGGCGCAGCTTAACGCGGTCGGGCCCACTCACTGTGGGTCAGTGACCACGAACGGAGCCAACAATCCGGGCACGGTTTCGTTCGCGAGCGCCAGCCCGTCCGACTCGGTGACGTCCAACACGGCGTAGGCGCCGCGACCGGCCGCGATGGTCGCGGACAGCGTGACCAGACCGACCCGCCGCTGGAAGAACGACTTGCGGATCTTCCAGCCGATGATGCCGTCCCGCTGGATGGCGACCGTCCGCCGGTTGAGCGAGCCCAGCCTGCTGACCAGGTAGCGCGGCGTCAGCGCGTGCCCCAGGTTGCGGTACCGGTTGATCGCCAACGGCACGGCGAGCACCGGCAGTGCGCACGCCACCTGCCACAGCCAGTCCGGCCACCCCACCCACACGTGCGCCAGCCACAGCACCGCCACCAGCAGCAGCGCCGGCACGACCGCCCGCACCAGTCGCCTGCGTAAGGCCATCGTCGAATGCCGGACCAGTTCCGCCCGCGTCGGCGACCCGGCTTCCGTGGTGCGCAACACCTGCGCGGCCACCCGATGCGCCTCGACGACCGGGCCGGGCGGCATCAGCAGGTGGCTCTCGCTCTTGTGTTGCAACCCCGTCGCCACAGCCGTGCACCGCGCGCCCTTCCCGGCCCGCAGCAGTAACGGCTCGCTGATCTCCACACCCCGCAACCGCGCTTCCTCGATCGTCACGGCCGACGTGGTCAGCAGCCCCCGGCGCATGTGCAGCGTGTCGTCGGACTCGCGGATGAGCTGGTAGCCGCTGAACTTCAGCGCGTACACCACCATCGAGCCGAACACGATGATCACCAGTGCCGCCACCACGACGACGGCGATCACCATCCCGATGTTGCTGTGTTCCAGCCACCGCACGGTGTCCCGAGCCAGCCCGACCCGGTACACGTCGATGTCCAGCTCGTTCAGCGACCGCCACACCAGACCGGCGACCGCCACCATCGCGAACAACCCGGACAGCGTCAGCGGCGCGTACCGCAGCCAACCCCAGTCCAGCCGCGCGATCAGCGTACCCGGCGCGGGCTGCGGGGCGACGACACCGTCCTCGACGGCGGGTGCGGTGTCGCGCCGGAGCAGTTCCCTGCGCAGCCGGTCGGCCTCGGCGTTGGTCACCGCGTCCAGCCGCATCGTCTTGCGGTCCTTCTGGTCGTGCTGGCCGGTGCCGATGCGCACGGCGGTGACGCCGAACAGCCGGTGCCCGAACTTCGCCGTGGCCTCGACCGTGCGGATGCGCGACCGGCGGGTGGCCAGGCGCTGCCGGAAGACCAGGCCGGTGCGCAGTTCCACCTGCTCGTCGGTGATGCGGTAGCGCGTGGTCAGCCAGTGCAGCAGGCCTCGGCCGAGCAGCAGCGCGATCACGCCGATGCCCCACCAGATCTGGTTGCCGTGATGCTGGCCCAGCGCCACGACACCGATCAGCAGCGGGATGAAGCTGAGGATCTCGTTGAACGGCCGAACCAGGATGGTCCGGATCTCCAGGCGCCGCCACGGAGCCTGGACCACGGCGTCCGGGGCGACCGGCGCGGAGCCGACCAGCCCCGCTGTCGTCAGTTCGCTCACGTCGCGTCCCCCGGCGTCGCCTGCGTGGTGGCGGTCAGTTCGTCGACCAGCGCCGCCGCGGCGTCGTGCGCCAGCCCGGCGATCTGCACCGGCCCGGCCGCCGACGCCGTGGTCACCGTCACCGTCGCCAGGCCCAGCAACTGCTCCAGCGGCCCCCGCTTCGTGTCCACGGTCTGGATCCGGGACAGCGGTGCCACCCGCCACTCCTGGTTGATCCAGCCCGACCTGGTGACCACCGCCTCATGATTGGCCTCCCACCGGTGCACCCGGTACCGCCACTGCGGCTCGATCACCACCTGCAGCACGCCCAGCACGATCGACACCACCAAGGTGATCTTCAGCCAGCCGGGCGGCTGCGCCGGCAGCACCTCACCCAGCACCTGACCCACGATCACCACCACCCAGAAGATGGCGGAACGCAGCGTCCACCACAGGATGGACTTCCGGTGCACCCGGTGGCGAGGATCGCGCAGCCGGAGCACACCGGTCGGCGCCGTCGGGATCACCGGGGCGGCGTGCGGGGTCGGTTGGCTCTGCATGACTCGATCGTCGCACTGATCCGGGACCGGGCGGGATGTCATGAGTCAGGATGTAGCGCTGACAGATGTCATGCGCGTGGTGGCGGTGACCGCCACAACAGCCTGGTCAGCGCGGCGGCACCGGTGGCCAGGAACGACCGGCGGGCCTCGGCGGACGTCTCCGGCATCATCGCGTACACCAGGTGCGCGATCAGCCGGGTGACCTCGGGCGCGGCCAGCGCGGCCAGTTCGGCGGCGACGCCCTCCGGCCTGCCCACCCGCACCGGCCGCTTCTCCAGCGCCCGCACCACCAGCAGCGCCGCGTCCTTCGGACTGGCCGCCGGCAGCGCCCGGTACGCCGTGGTCGGCGCGATCATCGGCGTGCGCACCAGCGGCATCCGGACCGTCGTGAACGTCACGTTGTCGCCCAGCAGCTCCCGCCCGGCGACCACGCTGAACTCGTCCAGTGCCGCCTTGGACGCCAGGTACGCGGCGAACCGGGGCGTGTCGGTCTGCAGCCCCATCGTGGTGATGTTCACGACGTGCCCGAACCCCCTGGCCCGCAGGTGCGGCAGCAGGCCGAGCGTCAGCCGGAGCGGGGCGAAGTAGTTGAGGATCATGGTCCGGTCGAAGTCGTGCAACCGGTCGACGGACAGGTGCACGGACCGCCGGATCGACCGGCCCGCGTTGTTCACCACCATGTCCACGTCGTGATCGGCGAGCAGCTGCTTGACCAGAGCGTCCACCGCGTCCGCGTCGCTCAGGTCGCACGGGTAGACGTGCGCCGCGCCGCCCATGGCCTGGATCTCGGCCCGCACCTCGTCCAGCTCGTCCTGCCGCCTGGCCACCAGCAGTGGGATCGCACCGCGCGCGGCCACCGCGAACGCCGTCGCCTTCCCGATGCCCGACGACGCCCCGGTGATCACGATCCGCCTGCCCGCCAGCGGCTGCCTGCGGTCGGAGCGCCGCGCCCGGGCCGCGTCCAGCCGCTCGGCCCAGTACCGCCACAGAACGTCCGCGTAGTCGGGGAAATCGGGCACGGCGATGCCGGTGCCGGCCAGCGCGGCGCGCGTGTCACCCGACTCGATCGTGGCGGGCCACGTCAGGTGCGGCAGCACCTCGGCCGGCACGCCGAGTTCGGCCAGCACCGCCTCGCGCACGGCCGGTCCGCCGGTCACCTTGTCCACCACGCCCGCCGCGACACCGCCCAGGCGCCGCAGCGGCACACTGGTCCAGCCAGGCGTGGTCAGCCGCACTCGGGGACCGTCGGCGGCCCGGGCGAACGCGTCGTACACCTGCGCCAGCGGCTGGCCGACCGGTGACGCGAGGTGGTAGGTGCTGCCGCTGGGCGCGTTCGCGTGGATGAGGTGGTCCAGCGCCGCGACCACGTAGTCCACCGGCACCAGGTTGGTCGCACCGAAGTCCGGCACGACCAGCGGCAGCCGGCCGGGCAGTGCGGCCAGCCGGGCGATCAGCGGCAGGAAGAAGTACGGCCCGTCGATCTTGTCCATCTCGCCGGTCCGCGAGTCGCCGACCACCACCGACGGCCGGTAGACCCGCCACGGCACCGGCGAATGCTGCCGGACCAGCTGTTCGGCCTCGAATTTCGTGGCGTGGTACGGCGATGGCAGCCGCTGGCCGAGTTCGAAGTCCCGCTCGGTGAACGGCCCGGCGTGGTCACCGGCGACCGCCACCGACGACACGTGGTGCAGGCACTCCGGGGCGAGCTGCTCGGCGATCCGCAGCAGTTGCCGCGTGCCCTCGACGTTGGCCACCCGGTTGGCCGCCGACGTCGCCGTGAGGTCGTAGAGGGCACCCAGGTGCACCACGTGGTCGACGTAGGGCGGCAGATGTGCCGGAGCGACGCCCAGGCCGGGCTGGGTGAGGTCACCCTCGATACCCACCACGGCGTCCGGCCGCGACCACCGCCGCGCGTGCCGGACCAGCTTGTCCGTGGAACCGGGCCGCACCAAGGCGTACACCGTGTCGCACGAGGCGCGGTCGAGCAGCCTGGCCACCAGCCTGCTGCCCAGGAACCCGGTCGCGCCGGTCACGAAGTACGTCGTCACGGGGGCACCTCCGCGAGCACTATCGCACTGTTACTCGCGAGTAGCACACTGAGGTGTGGCTCAGGGCTGGATGACCGAGGCGTCCACCGCCGCGTCCCGCAGGATAGCCCGCAGCCGGCCGACCTCCAGAGGTGCCAGCACCGCCGTCTCCCCGGGCGGCGCGACCAGCACGATGTGTCCCCCACTCGCGAAGACCGTCAACTCCCGTTTCCGGCCGGCCACATCACGGCAGTCCACCGACCACTCCCGTCGCGCAGTCATGTGTGCGAACCTCCCACCCCGTCGGTTACCGCCTGTGCTGCGCCCACTTGGTGCCCCCCCGTCCGCTTCATTCTTTTGACGGACATCTCGCGACACTGATCGCATGGCGCCGGCCAGAGCCGATTCGCCCCGTCACTGGACAATCGTTTCTAGCGGTACCAGCGTCACACAAGAGTGAATCGATCGTGTAAGCGGGTGATCATCGCGATCGTCGTGCGCGCAGCGTGTTCGCTCGGTTCCGCACCGCACGCGAGTGTCCCGATAAATCCGGTACGCACCCTGGTCAGTGCACTGACCAGGAACAACACCGCATCATTGACGCATGTCGACAGAACGCCCGAAGAACGCCTCTGACAAGGCATGATCAGGCGCGGCTGTGTGCCGAATCACGCCACTACCGACCGGTAATGATCACCGATCCATAACGATCATGGTTGGCCGAGCCAGCCCAGTGCCGCGCCGACCATCGCCGACACGCCGGTGTCGATCGTCGGCTCCATCAGCGGCGCGAAGAACGGCGAGTGATTGCTCGGAATGTCCCTGTCCCGCCGGCCCGCGGCCTCCGCCGCCAGGAACGCCGCCGGATCGACACCGCCGAACAGCCAGTAGCACCCGGGCACACCGGCCGCCGTCGGGAACAGGCCGAAGTCCTCGCTACCGGTGACCGGCCCCGGGTCCAGCACGTTGTCGGTGGGCAGAGTCGCGCGCAGCGCGGCCATGGTCCGGTCGGTGGCCTCGGGATCGTTGTACAGCACCGGAAACGAGTCGGTGACGATGATCTCCGGATCACGTTCGGCACCGGATGCCGCCGCCTCCGCGCGGATGATCCGCTCCACCGCCGCCATCACCCTGGTCCGCACGACCGGCGTGTACGAGCGGATGTTGACCGTCAACTCGGCCAGGTCAGGGATGATGTTGTCCTTCGTGCCGGCCCGCAGCGAACCCACCGTGATCACGGCCGTGTCGCCACCCGCGACCTCCCGGGACACCACGGTCTGCAGGCGCAGCACCGTCGCCGCCGCCATCACGACCGGGTCGATCGTGGTCTCCGGGCGCGAACCGTGCCCGCCCCGGCCGTACATGCGCACCAGCAGCGAATCCGACCCGGCGAACGCCGGACCGCTGTGCGCCCCGGCCCACCCGGCCGGCAACGGTCCCACGTGCTGCCCGAGCACGACCTCCGGGTGGCCGAACCGGTCGAACAGCCCGTCATCCACCATCGACTGCGCCCCGCCGCCCACCTCCTCGGCGGGCTGGAACGCCCCGACCACGGTGCCCGACCACATGTCACGGGACCGGGACAGCAGCTCCAACGCGCCGAGCAGGCACGTGACGTGCATGTCGTGGCCGCAGGCGTGCATCACGGGCACGTCGTTGCCGTCCGGGTCGGTGCCGCGCTGGGTGCTCGCATACGGGAGCCCGGTCTGCTCCGCCACCGGCAGGGCGTCCATGTCCGCGCGCAACATCACCGTCGGCCCGCTGCCGTTGCGGAAGGTCGCCGCCACGCCGGTGCCGCCGACGTGCTCGGCGCGGTCCGCGCCCAGCGCGGTCAGCCGGCGCAACACCTCGGCCGAGGTCCGCACCTCGGCGTAGGAGAGCTCCGGATGGGTGTGCAGATCCTGGTACAGCTCGGCCAGATCGGCCCTGATGCCGGCAAGCCCGGACAGGGCGGTACGCACGCGGTCAGCCATGGCTACCTCCAGCGATCACAGTAGGTCAGCCACGCCGGCCGACCGCACCGTAGAACGACGACCGCTCAGCATCCTCCGCGTCCTCCGGCGAGTTCGGCTGCCACGCCGGTACGAACACCAGACCCGGATCGACCAGCTCGAAGCCCTCCAGCATGGCCGCCACCTCGGCCCTGGTCCGCAGGTAGCCGGGGTTCTGGCTGTTGCGGTACAGGTCGACGACCGACCTGCCCTGCTCGCCCATGGTGTCGCCGGTGCCGTGGGACATGACGAAGAAGCTGCCCGGTGCCATTTCTTCGCGGTACCGCCCGATGATCCGCGCCGGGCCGTCGGTGTCCGACACGAAATGCAGCACGGCCACGGTGAGCAGCGCGATCGGCTCGCTGAGATCCAGCATCTTCCGGGTGATCGGGTGGTTCAGCACGTGCTCCGGATCGCGCAGATCGGCGTGCAGGACGGCGGCGTTCTCGTTGCGCTCCAGGATCAGCTCACTGTGTGCGACGGCGACCGGCTCGTTGTCCACGTACATGACCCTGGCGGCCGGATCGATCGCCTGCACGATCTCGTGCACCGCGCCGGTGGTGGGTAGGCCGCAGCCGAGGTCGAGGAACTGCCGGATGCCCTGGCGGGCACAGAACTCGGTGGCACGACGGAGAAAAGCCCTGTTCATCCGGGCCATGTACGGCGTCTCCGGCAGGACTTCGTAGATCCGCTGGGCGAGCTTGCGGTCGGCATCGAAGTGGTAGCCGCCGCCGAGGTAGTAGTCGTAGAGCCGGGCCGCACTCGGCGTCTCGGTGTCGACCTCTGCGGGTATCCAGTCGGTGCTGCCCACGGTGCGTCGGCCTCCGTCCGCTCACGAGTTGATCACCACCCTACGCCTCTCGGCGTACCCGCGAGGGCCGACATTGCTCGCCACCGTATGCCCCCTACACCCGATCGGGTCGTCCGACATACGCCTCGCAACCGATGCCACCTCGGTGGGGTTCTTCCTAGTGTTGGCCCATTCCACCCACCCCGAACGGACACGAAAATGGCGGCCCGTCATGAACCGACCCATCGTCATCTCCCGCACAGCGGTCCTCGTCGCGGGCGCCCTGCAACTGATCCTCGGCGCCCTGTTCTGGTCCGGCATCGCCCTGAACCTGGTCCCGGTCCATGCCACGATCGGCACCATCCTGGTGCTGGCGTTATGGACCCTGGCCTACTTCGCCGCGCGCGCCGGCGCCCCGAAGGGCCTGGTGATCCTCACCGTGGTGTGGGGCCTTGTCCTGCCCGTCTTCGGCACGCTCCAGGGCGGCATCCTGCACGGCCCCCTGCACTGGATCATCCAGGTGGTCCACCTGTTGCTCGGCCTGGCGGCCCTTGCCCTGTCCAAAATCCTCGCCGACGCGGCGATCCGCGCTCGCACCGTGGCCGTTTAATGTCCACAACGGACTTACCACAGCTCGGCGAGGCTCCGGATCATCGCGGTACGGGGTGCGACGACGGTGCCGGCTGCCTCCTCGGCCGCCCACACGTTCCGCATCCCCGGCCCCCACTTCTCCTGCGGTAGCACCGCAAACCCGCGAGCCGCGTAGAACGGAGCATTCCACGGCAGATCGACGAACGTCGTCAGCGTGATCGCCGGCCGACCGTCGTCGGCCGCGAGCGCGCAGGCCGCCGCGAGAAGCCGCGACCCGATCCCGCGCCGGCCATGGTCCGGGTGGACACCGAGCGAGGCAAGATGGGCGTTGCCGTCAACAGTGGTCAACACGGCGAAGCCGACGATAGGCGTTCCGGCGACGAGCACGTGCTCAGCAGCACGCAACTCGTCTGTCGGGTCGTCGAGGGGGAGCGTCAGCCCGGCATCGGCGAACATCCGATCAGCGGCCTGGCTGACCTCCACCAATCGAGTCAGATCGGTGGCTTCCCGCCAGAGCCGGATCGCAACCACCGACCCATGCTGGCAGCAGCCGCCGACAACGGCCACCGCATTTCGTGGGAGGTGGCAACCACAGCCGCAACGGGCCGCCAAGCTCTGCGGCGTCGGCAGCCAAGGCACGGCGACCGCGATCACCGGCCATCGGCAATCCGGCCCTCGGCGATGGCCGGCGGCGGCCAACTATGCCGACGGTCGACGGCGTCCCGGAGCGAGTCGCCTGCCGGATTCGGCTGCAACCGGGCACCACCGGTGAGTGCCCGGGTTCACCAGCGGCCCAGTGTTTCAGCACGGCCGTCGTCATGGGTCGCCAGCGGTGGCAGCGATCGCCGGGTTCCCGCGGCCGCGATGGTTTGCCCTGCCGAGCTTCTGATGGCGGCAGGCCATGCCGGTGGCCGACGGGCCCACGGGAACTGGCCGCCAGGTGGTTCGGCGGTGGTCGGGTGTTGGCGTGGCCCCCGGGTTCGGTGGTGGTCGGGTGTCGCGGTGGCGCTGGGTCCGGTGGTGGTCAGGCGTCGCGGTGGTCACCGGGTTCGATGGCGGGCGCGTTCTTTCGCGGCAGCCTGTTGCCGGGGGCGGTTGGTGCTGGCGGCGGTGGCCGGGTTCCGGCGGCGGCGATGGTGTCGATTGCCGGGCGTCCGGTGGCGCAAGCCATGCCGGTGGCCGACGGGCCCACGGGAACTGGCCGCCAGCGGGGGTTTGGTGATGGTCGGGTGTCGTGGTGGTGGCCGGGTTCGGTGGTGGTCGGGTGTGTCGCGGTGGTCGCCGGGTTCGATGGCGGGCGCATTCTTTCGCGGCAGCCTGTTGCCGGGGGCGGTTGGTGCTGGCGGCGGTGGCCGGGTTCCGGCGGCGGCGATGGTGTCGATTGCCGGGCGTCCGGTGGCGGCAGGCCATGTCGGTGGCCGGCAGGTCCACGGGAACTGGGCGCCGGCGGGTTTGGTGGTGGTCGGGTGTCGTGGTGGCGGCCGGGTTCGGTGGCGGGTGCGTTGTTCCGCTTCGGCCGGTCGTCGTAGGTCGCCTGGCGGTTGGTTCGGCGGCGGCGCTGGTGTCGGCTGCCGGGCTTCCGGCGGCTAGCCATGTCGGCGGCCGCCAGGTCCACGGGAACTGGGTGCCAGCAGGTTCTCGTTAGTCGGGTGCTGCGCTGGCTGCCGAGTCCGGTGGTAGTCGGGTGTCGCGGTGGCCGCAGGTTCGGTGGCGGTGCGTTGCGTCGCCTCGGCCTGTCGCCGTGGGTCGGCTGGCGATTGGCTGCGGCGGCCGGATTCCGGTGTGACTGGCCGTGGTGCCGGCCGCCGGGGTCCGCAGCGGCAGGCGATCGTCGGATTCGGTGGTGGCCCGTCGTTCCGTCGCGGCTCGCCGCCACCTACGCTGCCGGCACGACCGTCGACGAACCGGAGGGCCGGACCGTGGCCGACCAGCCTGCCTCGTACCAGAGCGAGATCTACCTGCAGGGTCTCGCCGACCAGGTACCGGCCTTCACCACCAACGGCGTCGTCCTGGAACGGGTCGCCGGCGAGCGGCTCGATCCGGGTGCGTTCGGCTACGTCGCCGGCGCCGCCGGGTCCGGGGCGACCAGCCGGGCGAACCTGGCCGCGTTCCAGCGTTGGCGGCTGGTGCCGCGCATGCTGACCGGTTCGACCGTCCGCGAGCTGGCCACCACGATCCTCGGCACGGCCATGCCCGCGCCGCTGCTACTCGGCCCGGTCGGCGTCCAGTCCATCCTGGACCCGGACGGCGAACTGGCCACGGCGCGGGCCGCCGCCGCACTGGGCGTGCCGATGGTGATGTCGACCGCGTCCTCGTTCTCCATCGAGGACGTGGCCGAGGCGAGCGGCGACGGGCCCAGGTGGTTCCAGCTCTACCGGCCCAACGACGACGCCGTCTGCGCCAGCATCCTGGACCGGGCTCGCGCCGCCGGTTTCACCGTCCTCGTCGTCACTCTGGACACGTGGACGCTGGGCTGGCGGCCGACCGACCTGGACCGCGCCTACCTGCCGTTCATCCGCGGCATCGGCACGGCCGTACCGTTCTCCGACCCGGTGTTCCGCTCCGGCCTGGCCAGCCCGCCGGAGGAGGACCTCACGCCTGCCGTCCTCAAGTGGGTGCCCATGTTCACCGGCACCGACCGCACCTGGGCCGACCTGCCGTTCCTGCGTGAGCACTGGGACGGCCCGATCGTCCTCAAGGGCATCCAGCACGTCGCCGACGCACGCCTCGCCGCCGAGGCCGGCATGGACGGGATCATCGTGTCCAACCACGGCGGCCGTCAGGTCGACGGCGCCATCGGCGCGCTCGACGCTCTGCCCGAGATCGCGGCCGCCGTCGGTGACGACCTGACGGTGCTGTTCGACTCCGGCATTCGGGGCGGCGCCGACGTGGTGAAGGCGCTCGCACTCGGCGCGCGGGCCGTGCTGCTCGGGCGGCCGTACGCCTACGGTCTCGGGCTGGCCGGCGAGGCGGGCGTGCGGCACGTGCTGCGCAGCGTGCTCGCCGAGACCGATCTCACCCTCGGCCTGGCCGGTCACAGCTCGGTGCACGACCTGACCCCGGATGCCCTGCAGCGGATCTGACCTCATTTGGCGTCGGCGTAGCAGTCGACTGCCTTGGCGTGCAACGGGAATCGCACCGCCGTCCGCCCGAACACCAGCGACGTCGCCACCGTCGCCGCCGAGCCCACCTCGGCCACCACGGCGTCCGCGTCGGCCTGCCGGCAGTGCACGAGCACCTCGTCGTGCTGGAAGAACACCAACTCCGCCGTGGGCGCGGTGATCGCCAACCGGCCGCGCAGCGTGGCCAGCAGGACCGCGGTCCAGTCGGCCGCACTGGCCTGCACCACGAAGTTCCTGGTGAACCGGCCCCACTCCCGCGCCGCCTGCCGGGACCGTTCGCTCTCCCTGGCCAGCAACGCCTGCCTGGCCGGCCCCGGCACCGGTGACGTCCGGCCAAGTCGCGACCGCACCATGTGCCCCGCCTCGCCGGCCCGCGCCGCGTTCTCCACGTAGCCGACCGCGTCGGGAAACCGGCGGCGCAGCACGGCAAGCAGTGGTCCGGCCTCACCGCTGGTGCCGCCGTACATCGCGGACAGCATGGCGATCTTCGCCCGGCCCCGGTCGTCGGCGAACGAGTCCCTGGCCAGCGACGCGTACAGGTCACTGTCGCCGGCCACCTCGGCCAGCCGCGCGTCCTCGGACAGCGCGGCCAACACGCGCGGCTCCAACTGTGCCGCGTCGGCCGCCACGAACGTCCATCCCGGCTCGGCCCGCACCGCCGTACGCAGCACCTTCGGCAGTTGCAGCGCCGCCCCGCCCCGCGTGGCCCACCGCCCGGACACCACACCGCTGACCACGTACTCGGGTCTGAACCGTCCGTTGTGGACCCACGAGTCCAACCACGACCACCCGTGCGCCACATACAGCCGGGACAGCTCCTTGTACTCCAGCAACGGCTCCACGGCCGGATGGTCGACCTGCCGCAGCACCCACCGCCGACTGGACGCCACGTCGATGCCGATCCGGCCGAACGCGCGCACCACGCTCGGCGGATGGTCCGGGTTGACTTCCCGGCCGCCGAACGCCGCCGCGACCGCGTCCGCCAACTCGGCCAGCCGTCGCGGCCGCACACCGGGCGTCGGCCGGGGACCGAGCAGTTCGGTGAGCAACTCGTCGTGGACGTCGGCCCGCCACGGCAGCCCGTGATGGGTCATCTCGACGGCCGTCAGACCACAGGCCGACTCGGCGGCGGCGAGCAGCCGCATCCGGTCCGGGTGCGGAGCGGCGGCCAGCCGGTCCCGCTGCGATACGTACACCGCGGCCAGCGCGTCGAGCGGGTCGGTGCCGCCGGGCAGCGGTTCCGGGTCCGGCTCGAACAGCGCGGGCTGAGCGTCCGGCCGGGCGGCGGGCAGATCGTCCGGCACGGGCAGGTCCTTCGCCCTGGCCACGGCGGCGGCGAGTCCGCGCGGTTCGGCGTGCAGGCCGGCGTGGTTGAGCAGAATCCCTTCCACCAGCAGGAGATCGTGGCACCGCTCGACCCGCGCCCCGGCCGCGAGCAGCACCGGGTAGCACTCCGCGCCGACCGCCCACAGCCACCGGGGCCGCAGCGTCCGCTCCAACTCGGCCATCCGCCCGGCGAGGTCGCTGACCCGCTCGTCCGGCCCGGCGGGCGTGCCGTCGTCGGCGAGCGGGCGCAGCCGACCCTCGCCGTCCCGCTCCGGCACCACCGCCACCAGCACGTTTCCATTGTCCGCCGCACCACCGACAGTGCGACCGTCTGGTGACATACCATCGGTACGTGCTGCGCTACGTGTCGGACGTCGTGGGCAAACTGGTCGACCTGCCACCCCGAGTCGACGTGCTGCGCAGAGCCGGGCTGTTCGATCCGATGCGTCCCGACGAGGGGATTCGGTCCATCCTGGCGGTGCGCAGGCTCGGCCCGGTGGCCGGTGCCGCGTGGATCGCCGCCCGCCGCGAACCCGACTCGCCCGCTGTCGTCGACGAACTCGGCACCCTGACCTACGGCGAACTCGACGCCGCCAGCAACGCCATCGCCCGCGCCTGGGAACGCCGTGGCATCGGCCCGGACTCGGTGCTCGCCGTGCTGTGCCGGGACCACCGCTGGCTGGTCGCGTGCATGGTCGCGTCGGCCAAGCTCGGCGCCCGCCTGCTGCTGATGAACACCGGTTTCAGTGGCCCGCAACTGGCCGACGTCGCCGAACGCGAGGGCGTGTCCGCGCTCCTCTACGACCAGGAGTTCACCGATCTGCTGGACGGTGTCCGCGCCGACATCTCGCGCTACCTCGGCTGGTGCGACGACCCGGCGACCGCGGGCGACGTCCCCACTCTGGCCGACGTCGCCGACGCCACCAGTCCCGCTCCGCTGGACGGCCCGGATTCGCCCGGCGCGCTGGTGCTGCTCACCAGCGGCACCACGGGGACCCCCAAGGGCGCCGCCCGGCACGTCAAATCACCGCTGTCCGCGACCCACCTGCTGGAACGGATCCCATTGCGGCGCGGCGGCGCCATGTTCATCGCGTCGCCGATGTTCCACGCGACCGGGCTGTCCCAGCTGATCGTCGCGCTCGCCCTCGGCTCGACCGTGGTGGTGCGGCGCCGGTTCGACCCGGTGGCCACCCTGCGGGCGGTCGCCGAACATCGCTGCACCGCGATGGTGCTGGTGCCCACGATGCTGCGCCGCATTCTCGACCTGGGGTCGGAAACCGTGGCCCGCCACGACACCCACCACCTGAAGGTGATCCTCACCGCAGGTTCGGCGCTCACTCCGGACGTGAGCGACCGCGCGCTGGACGTCTTCGGTGACGTGCTCTACAACCTCTACGGCTCCACCGAGGTGGCCGTGGCGACGGTCGCGACCCCCACCGAACTGCGTGGCGCGCCCGGCACCGTGGGCCGCCCGCCGAGGGGTTGCGTCGTCCGGCTCTACGACGACAACGACCGGCGGGTCACCGGCGTGAACACCACCGGCCGGCTGTTCGTCGGCAGTGAGCTGGCCTTCGGCGGCTACACCGGCGGCGGCCACAAGGAGATCATCGACGGCCTGCTGTCCAGTGGGGACGTCGGCCACTTCGACGCGGACGGGTTGCTGTTCGTCGACGGCCGGGACGACGACATGATCGTGTCCGGCGGCGAGAACGTGTTCCCCGGCGAGATCGAGAACCTGCTGTCGTCCCGCGAGGACGTGGCCGAGGCCGCGGTGATCGGCGTGCCCGACCCGGATTTCGGCCAGCGTCTCAAGGCGTTCGTCGTGCCGCACGACGGCGCCGAACTGGACGCGGACGAGCTGCGGGCCTTCGTCCGGGCGAACCTGGCCCGCTACAAGGTCCCCAGGGAAGTGGAGTTTCTCGACGAGCTGCCACGCAACCAGACCGGCAAGGTGGTCAAGGGCAAACTGGTCGACGACGCAGGCTGAGGCAACCGATCTCAGCGTGCCACGGTGGCACGCACACAATCCTTGCGTACCACGGCGATCGGGCCCCGGATGCTGCGCAGCAGCGCCTGGCTGACCGAGCCGGACAGCAGGCCGGCCGCCACACCCCTGCCGCGCGACCCGACCACCAGCAGCCGGCAACCCGCCGACCGCGCGGTGAGCACCGGCACCGGCTCGCCGATGGTGAAGTCGATGTCGATGTCCACGTGCGGGTAACGGGTGGCGAGCTCGGCCATGGAGTCGGCGGTGCGCCAGCGGCGTCGTTCCTGGTCGTCGGGGTCGCCGTCGGCCGACGGCGGCATCACGTGCACCGCCCGGACGCCCACGCCGTGCCGGTCGGCGAGTTCGAACGCGAACTCCATCGCCGCCGTCGACACCTTCGTCCCGTCGACGCCGACCGCGACGGGAGCGTCGTAGGCCACCGACTCGGGCTGCGTCCGTACCGCGACCACCGGGCACTTGCTGCGCACCGCGAGCGTCCCGCACACCGAGCCGAACACCAGTTCCGCGAACAGGCCGGAGCCCTCGGAGCCGAGTACCACCATGCTGGCCGCGTCGGCCTGCCGGCACAGCACGCCGACCGGGCTGCCCGGCTCGATGAAGGTGGTGACCTCGACGTCCGGCGCGATCCGGTGCACGAACCGCGCGGTGTCGGCCACCAACTGCCGGGGGTCGGCCTGCCGCACGGCCAGTTCCATGGCCGGCACGATGCCCGGGTCGATCACCGCGGCCGCGTAGCGGTCGGTTTCCCCGTGCACCAGGGCCAGCGGCAACCCGGCTGCCTGCGCCTCACGCGCGGCCCACTCCACGGCGAGCGCGCTCTGCGCGCCCTCGTCGATCCCGACGACGATCCGCTCCCGCGGGTGCGTGTCCACGTCCCACCTCGCCAGCCGGTGGGCGTCGCCGCCCACTGCGGTCTACAGACCTCTACTGTGCCGTGGTCTCGCCGGTGACACCAGGGTGGCGCTGCGACGACCGGGTGCATTTTCGGCTCGACCAGGTAAACCGTCCACTACGGAATGCCACAGGTTGGCGACTCTCAACCAGATTTCACCCTCAGCTGGCAGAATTCGCGCCATGGTTGAGGTGGGCCGGCGGCGGGCGGTGTCCAGGATCGTCGCCCAGGTTGTCACCGAAATCTGTTCGCCGGCCGTGGTCGTGCTGGTCCTGCCCCTGGCGGTGGCCTGGCACGCCACCCACCGACCTGGCCCGACCGCGCTGTGGGGCCTGGTCGTAGCGGTGTTCTCCAGCATCCTGCCGACCGTCTTCATCGTGCGTGGTGCACGTCAGGGCAGGTGGGACGGGCACCACGTGCGCAACCGGGAGGGCAGGCTGGTGCCGCTCGCCCTGTGCCTGGTGAGCACTGTGGTCGGACTCGTCGTGCTGCTCCTCGGTGGCGCGCCGAGGGATCTGGTGGCGCTGGACCTGGCCATGCTGGCCACTCTGTTCGTGTGTACCGCGATCACCCGATGGTGGAAGATCTCGCTACACGCCGCGGTCGCCGGTGGGGGAGCGGCCACGATGGTGCTGATCTACGGGCCGTGGTGGCTGTTCCTGGTGCCCGCCGTGGTGCTCGTCGCTTGGGCGCGGGTGAAGCTGACCGATCACACGATCGCGCAGGCGATTGCCGGCGCGGTTACCGGTCCCGTCGTCGGTAGCGTGGTGTTCGTGCTGGTCCGCTGACTGATCGGGTGGGTCAACCGTGGCGGAACGGTATCCATCCGTCGCAGCGCGTAACACAAGTGGTTCACATCCGATGGCACTGATGGACCCGCGGACAGGCCGCCGGTTGCGGAGCGTTGGGGGCAATGGGGATGGGTACGCAGCGCCGCACCGCACTGGTGCTGGGCGCGACCGGCGAGTTGGGCACCAACATCGCGCGCCGGATGGTGGGCCTCAGTTCGACCCTCGTGCTGCACGGCCACGACGGCGGCAGCCTGGCCGCGTTACGTGCCGATCTGGCGGCAGTGGACGGCCGGTGCGAGATCGTGACCACCACCGCGGACTTCGCCAGTCTGGGCTCGACCCGCGACCTGCTGTACCGCTGCGGGCACGCGACCGGCGAGATGGACTACATCGTCAACGCCGTCGACCTGCTGCCGCCGAAGAACCGGCTGCTCACCGAGGACGGCAACGAGCTGACCTGGCAGATCAACTACCTCGGCCCGGCCATGGTGGTGCTGGGCCTGATGCCGTTGCTGCGCAACAGTTCCGCCGGCCGGATCGTGCACGTGGTGCGGGACCGCCACCGGCTGGGCGTGCCGAAGGCGACCGAACTGGGCGGCGGCAGGCGGTACTACCCCGCCTGGTCATACACCGAGTCGAAACTGGCCCTGATGATGCTGAGCCAGACGATGGCAACCAAGTTGCGCGGCACCGGCTGCCGCAGCCTCACCATCCAACCGGCCGGCACCGAGATCGGCGCCGCACCCGCGCCGCTGTCCAGGGCGCTGATGGTGGACGCCGTCCTCTACGCCTGCACCAGCACGGCCGTGCCCAACGGCGCCTACCTGCGCGGCCGACGGGTGTACCCGTTACCCAGGGCGGCGGCCGGCGTGGCGGCCCAGCAGCGGATCTGGCGGGCCACCTGCCGGACGCTGGACCTGGACCAGCAGACCGGTTGGCCGCTGCGCCAGGAAACCTAATGATGGTCCACTGTGGTCAGTTCGGCGAGCTCGTCGAACGTCCGCGCCAGATGGCGTAGTGACTCGTCGATCCACGGCAGCGCAACGGGTTCCGCGCTGTTCAGGCTGGCCAGCCGCTGCTCGTCGTCCGCGCCGTAGAGCAGGCTGGTGGCCATCCGGAAGCGCAGCGCGCGCTCGTCGTCGCCGAACTCCGCGCCGGCCAGCACACCCACCCCGAAGCGGTCCAGCAGCAGCCCGGCCAGCTCCCGCCCGTCGTCGATCCCGGTGCCGGCCAACAGGTCCCCGAGGTCCGGGTACAGGTAGAAACCACCCTCCGGCGGCCGGCACGACGCCCCTGCCCCGGTAAGGATCTCGTGCACCCGGCGGGTCACCGCGCCGTGCAGCCTGCGGCTGGCCGCGATCCGCTCGACGACCGGCGGCGGCTCGGCGAACGCGACGGCGGCGACGTGCTGCATCGGGCCGGCCAGGCACGACCACACCTCGCTGGCCACGCCGACCAGATCGGGCAGCAGTTGGTCACCCATCGGCCCGTCCGGCAGTCGCGCGGCACCGATCCGGTAGCCGCCCAGCGCCAGGTTCTTGCTCAACCCGGTGGTCACGACGGTCCGGTCCGGCAGCCATTCGGCGGGGGAGCGGACGTCCGCCGGCCGTTGTGCCAGGTCCCGGTAGATCTCGTCGGAGACGATCACCAACCCCTCCCGGTCGGCGATCCGGCAGATCCGCTCGACGATGTCCGGCGGTGCGACGGTGCCGGTCGGGTTGTCCGGCAGGGTGAGGACGAGCGTGCCGGGCCGGGCACCCTCGGCCCGGGCGGCGGCGAGCGCCTCGGGCAGCAGGTCGGGGTCGGGCACGCCGCCGGTGCGGGCCGGGATCGGCACACCCACCACGCGCTTGCCCACCAGTGCGGCCTGCGCCGCGTAGCTGACCCACGACGGCGCCGGCAGCACGACATCCCCGGGCAGCACGGACAGCAGCGCGTACAGCAACGGTTTGCTGCCCGGCGCCAGCAGGACGCGGTCCGGTTCGGTGGGCAGCGCCCGGCGGGCGAAGTAGCCCGCGACCGCCTCGCGGGCCGGCAGAATGCCGGCGACCGGGCCGTATCCGTTGTGCCGCACCGAATCCGCCAGGACGTCCCGCAGTTCCGGCACCACGGGCAGACCGGCCTCACCGAACCCCAGGTGCACCACCGTCCGCCCCTCGGCGCGCAGCGCGGCCATCCGCTCGTTGATCGCCAAGGTCGCTGACTGCCGCACCGCCATGCTGTCTCCGCTCACCGAGGTCCCAGGGCTTGCATCAATAAAATATCACGCAATATTTGTTGCGTCCGGCGAGCGCAACTATATTTGCGCGTACGGGCGAGCGCCCGGTTCGGCACCGTGAAGTCGAGGAGCGTCGAAACAGATGGCCATCCCGCCACGCAACTACGCCGAACTCCGTGCCGAGCTGCAGGCCAGGATGCCCACCATGGCGGCGGGCCAACGCCGCATCGCGCGGGTGCTGCTGGCCGATCCGGAGGCCACCGCGTTCCGCAGCATCGGCGAGACCGCGAAGGTCGCCGAGGTGCACGAGTCGTCCCTGGTGCGGTTCGCCGCGGCGCTCGGCCTGCCCGGCTACCCGGCGCTGGTGCGGCTGTGCCGGCAGCAGCTGGCCGAGCAGGCGCAACTGGTCCGTCGCTTCGAACAGGCCGCCGAGCTCACCGAGACCGACGAGCTGCTCGGCGCGGTCGTCGAGCACGACCAGCAGAACATCGCCCGCACGTTCGCCCGGCTCGACCAGGCCACCTGGAACCGGGCCGTGGACCTGCTCACCGGGGCCGGCCACGTCTACGTGATGGGCTTGCGCAAGTGCTACTCCGTCGCCTACCTGCTGGCCTACCTGCTGCGCATGGTCCGCCCGGGGGTGCGCCAGTTCGCGCCGTCGGCCGGCATGCTCGTGGACGACCTGCGTGACGTCGAGGCCGACGACGTGTTCGTCGCGCTGTCCATCCACCGCTACACCGCCGACACCGTGCGTGCCACCGCCGAGGCGAAGCGCCGGGGCCTGCGGACCATCGTGCTCACCGACAACCCGGCCTCACCGCTGGTCCGCTACGCCGACGTCACCTGCTACGTGGACACCGGCGGGGTCACCGTTCTCCGGTCGCTGTCCGCGTTCGTGTCGCTGGTCCAGGCGCTGGCCACCGCGGTGGCGCTGCGCAACGGCACCGCGAGCCGCTCGGAACTGTTGCAGGACGAGGAGTTGCTGGACGCGTTCGACGTGTACGACGACGGCAGGACCCCGGTGTCCGGCTGACCCCACAGCACAGCCGGCCCGGTGGCCCCGCCTGCCGTCAGGCCGACCACTGCAGCCCGTAGGTCATCCCCTCGGGTTCCAGTTGCCACACCAGGTCCGGCTGCGTCTCGCCGAAGCGGACCCGGACGCCGAAGTGCTCGCAGCGCTGCAGTGGCGCGAGCAGGTCACAGGGGTGGGTCCAGTAGCGCGGGTACGAGGTGAACCGCACGCCGTAGTCGTGGCGCTGGCCCAGCCGCAGCGCCTCGGGCAGCCGGATGACGAACCGGCTGTGGCCCACTCCCAGCCGCTGCACGTCCACGATCTCGCCGCCGTCCAGCATCTCGGCCTCGATCAGGTCGTGGTCGGCCGGCATCCCGTTGCGCGGGGTGCGCAGCGCCATGGTGACCTCCTTGAGGTCGTCGACGGTGGCGACGATGCGCCGTTCCTCGATCAGCTCCGCCGGTTCCAGGTCCAGTCGCAGCACCGCGCGCAGCGACTCGACGTACCAGCCGTCGGTCGACCCGAGCCCGAAGTCCTCCGGGCCGGGCCGGTCGTCGTCGAGCCGCTCGGCGAGCAGCCGGAACGCGGTGTCGACACGACGCCGGGCGGTACGCGGGTCGCGCTCGAAGTGGTCGGCCAGCCACGTGATCCTGCGGTCCAGGAACTCGCCGGCGGCCTCGTCGTGCAGGGCGAGCGCCACGCTGGCCGCGACACGCAGGTCGTCGGGCAGTTGCTCGCACAGCGCGGTCAGCCTGAGCACCACCCGTCTGCGGACCAGAGCCGGGCTGTCGCTGTCGGTGACCCCGCAGGCGCGGCGCAGGTGCGGCCCGATCCGGGTGCCGAGATCGGCTGTGTTCAGGCCGCGCCCCCGACGCAGGTCATTGAGCTCGTGCACCGTCTCGGTGCCCTTACCGGCGTTCACGCTGGCCTCCTGGGATCGCGGTGGCGTGGTACTGCTGCGGCATCGAGGCCATCGCGGTATACCGAGGGGTGTGTTACGGCATTCCGGATGGCCGGGTGAGACATCGCGAAACACCGATGGACAGATCGTGGACAGATAGTGGAAGTTATGTAGGCCGTTCGGGTGAAATCGGCGACTACACTCCGATAGAAGAGGCTACTGATCAGCGGAAACGCGACGTGCTTGTCGTGTCCGTATTGTTATCGTTCGGGCATACCGAAGGCTTTCCCCGGCTTTTCCATTCCTTTGGAATCGCCGAGTTCGGAGATTCGGCGGACGGAAATGTCGACAGTTTCGATCGAGCGCGCGCCTCGGGTGCCGTGGCCGGGTGAGCGCGGCCCGCGGTGGGCTGCCGAGGGATCAGCGTACCGGCCGGCCGCGCAGGGTCGCCTTGAGATCATCGACGGCGGCCTTGATGTCCGTTGCCACGTCGTCGATCCGCGTGTTGGCCGAATCAATTCGCTCGAGACGATCGTTTATCAGGCGCAGTTCGTTCTCGATGACGGTCAGCCGCCCGGGAATGTCTTTCTCCGACGTGACGACCGGGTCGTTCGGGCGCGGCAGCGGGTGTCCGTTGAGGACGGCCTTCAGATGGTTCGGGTGCCACTGGAGTGCCTCGGACAGTGCCTCCAGCGTGCGATCACTCCGTTTCCGCTGGACGGAATTGTTCTGCAGCTCGCCGACGATCGCCTTCGACACCCGTGAGCGGTCGATGAGTTCGCGCTGGGTCAGGACGAGTTCATCCATGCGCGCGATGATTGCTCTCGAGACAGCGCCCCAGTCCTCCGCCACGCATTCCCTCCGTGCTCCCCGTATTGGAGCAGAGAGTAGCGCGAAGCCAATTCGGACGGACGCCTTCTCCGACGGTTTCTGGGCCACGTGTCGACATCCGACGGAATCTGGGATGATATTATCCCGAAAATAGGAATGAAAAAGTATGCATAGTCGAATCGTTGTGCGGCCGTGATCGACTCGCGGCAGGAGTGTGGGCACCGCGTGATGATCATCACGCGGCCGGATGAGGGGTGGCGTCAGCGACCGTGGCGCCCTCGGCAGGACTCGAACCTGCGACCAAGAGATTAGAAGTCTCTCGCTCTGTCCGCTGAGCTACGAGGGCATGGCGGGGGCCGTACCCACGCCACCGCAGGTTAGCCGCCCCGTACACCTACATCGCTCGACGGCGCGGCGATGTTTCCGTTGCCATCCGGACGAGTGATCTTGCGGCCGATCGGTTGCCCTGCGGCGACCACAGATACCGGCGCAGCCGGCCGACCTGCCAGAACCCGAGTCTCCGGTAGATCCGCACGCCGTCCGGTGACGACGTGAGCACGGCCGTGGTCGCACCGTGAGCGCCGATCGAGCGCAGCGCCGCCACCGTCAGCGCGGTGCCGATGCCTCTGCGCCGGTGCTCGGGCACCGTCACCACGTGTTGCACCTCACCCCAGGCACCCTGGGTGAACGTCGCCGCACAGCCGACCGGAACGCCGGCCACCATGGCCAGCAGATGGGTGAACCCGGAGGCCGACCGGGCCCGCACCGTGTCCTCGAACACCGCGCCGGACTCGCGCCCCGACCACAGCCGCACCCACTCGCGCAGGCCCGCACCGCCGGCCACCGGCATGATCGACAGCCGGTCCACCACCGGTAACTCGTACCGGTCGAGGCGGGTGACCAGCAGCGGCTCCTCCTCGTAGAAGGAGACACCGGGCGGCTGCGCGGGCGGGCGGTCGCCGTCCACCGCCACGTGCCACAGCGCGGGTACCCCCATCCGGTGAAACGTTCGGCGCGCGGCCTCGACCGGTACAGCGGGCGTGCCAGGCGCGATGAACACGCCGTTGAGGCCCTCGTAACCGACACCCGTCGCGAACCACCGGACGTCCGAATCGTGAACTACCGTTGCCCCGGCCGCCGAATACGCGGCGCAGCCCGCCCACAGGGCGTCCCACGCTGACCGGGCAGGGCTAGTCACGCGATCAGGTTAGAGCGATGACGGCGGCCGCCGACAGGAGTGCCGCCGATCCGGCACCGGTGGGGGAGGGACGGACGGATGCACAGGGGCAGGGCGGCTGTCGTCACGGCGTTCGCGTTCAACGGTGTCGTGGTGGGTACCTGGACCGCCCGGGTGCCGGCCGTCACCACACAGGTGCACGCGACTCCCGGGTCCCTGGGGCTGGTCCTGCTGGGCAGCAGCATCGGCCTGATCGTGGCGGCGCCGCTGGCCAGCCGGCTGTGCATGTGGTTCGGCACCCGGGTGGTGGTGGCGCCGTGCATCGTGGCGTGCTGTGTCGCGATGACGCTGATCGGCGCCGTGCCCAGCGTGCCGTTGCTGGGTGTGGTGATGTTCGGCCTGGGCATGTCGATCGGCGCCCTGGACGTGTCGATGAACATCGCGGCCGTGTCCGTGGTCCGCGAGCTGGACCGCCCGCTGATGCCGACGTTCCATGCCGCGTACAGCTTCGGTGCACTCGGCGGCGGCGTGCTCGCCGGCGCGCTGGTCGCGGCCGGCTGGTCGCCGCTGCGGCATTTCGTCGTGGTGGCGGCGATCGGTGTCGTCGTGGCCGTCGTGGTGGCCAGGCACGTGCCCGGCGCACGGCCCGCTCCGGCCGGCGACCGACCGAAGCAGCGCGCGCCCCGGATGGTGCCGCCGATCCGCAGGCCCGCGCTGTGGCTGATGGCCGGGATCATGCTCGGCTCGGCCATCGCCGAGGGCGCCAGCGGCGACTGGTCGGCGCTGTTCCTGGTGCGGGAGCGGGACGTCACCCAGTCCGCGGCCACGATCGGCTTCGCCTGCTTCAACATCGCGATGGCCGTGGCACGGCAACTCGGCGAGCGGTGGGAGCGCCGCTGGGGCCCGTACCGGCTGCTCGGCGGGGGAGCGGCGGTGGCTGCCGTCGGCATGTTCGCCGTGGTGCTCGCGCCGTGGGTGGTGCTGAGCTACGTCGGGTTCGCGCTGGTCGGCGTCGGCCTGGCGTTCTCGTTCCCGGTCACCATCGGCCTGGCCGGGGCCGCCGGTCGCCGTGCGGACGGTTCCGGTGGCGAGCGGGAGATCGGCTTCGTCACCACCATCGCCTACAGCGGCTTCCTGGCCGGCCCGCCGGTGATCGGCGCGATCGCCCAGGCCACGGACATCGCCGTGGGCCTGGGCGTCGTCGGCGTGCTGATCACGCTGATCGTGCCGCTGGTGATCCTGTCCCGGCGGGCGCGGGAGCGGGAACTACAGCGGTCGCCGGAAACCGCGGACGGCCAGCGCGGACCCGATGAGGGCCAGCCCGGCGCTGGTGGCCAGGGCCGAGATCACGCCGGTGCCGACGGGCATGGCCAGCGCGAGGTTCCGTGACGCGTTGACCGCGTACGTCATCGGGTTGACGTGGGCCACCGCCTGCAGCCAGCCGGGCAGCCCGCTGATCGGCACGTAGGCGCTGGACGCGAACATCAGCGGGAACATCAGCAGGAACCCGACCATCTGCATCACCTCGGCGTTGCGCAGCCACGCGCCCGCCGCGATGAAGATCCAGCCCAGGCCCCAGCCGACCACCAGGCCCAGCGCCCACGCCCCGATCACGCCGCCGAACCCGCCGGCCGGCGCGAAACCGAAGAGCACTGCCGCGAAGATCAGCATCATGATCAGCTGGATGCCGGTGCGGACCACGTCGGACAGGCTGCGTGCGACGAGCACCGAGCCCATCCGGATGGGCAGCGACCGGAACCGGGCCAGCACACCGTTCTTCATGTCGGTCACCAGACCGACACCGGACTGCACAGCGGAACCCATCGCGGTGTTCACCAGGATGGCCGGCATCAGGTAGTCGATGTAGCTGACCCCGGTGGGAAAGCCCGGCGTGCGGGCGATGCTGCTGAAGATCTGGCTGAACAGCACCAGCATCACCAGCGGTTGCAACAGACTGAAGATGATCATCCGAGGGTCGCGGGCAATGGCCCGCAGCGACCGTCCGGTCAGGACGAGGATCTGCGTGGCGACGTTGCTGCCCCGCCAGGGTCGCACCGGGACGGTGTCGTCCACGCCACCGGTGCTGGGATTGGCGACTGCCGTGGTCATGGGAACTCCTGCGAGTGTCAGGCCGCGACGGGCGCGTGCGCGAGGGTGAGGTAGACGTCGTCGAGGGTGGGCTCGGTCAGGGCCAGTTCGGCCACCTCGATCGAGACCTGGTCCAGGGCGCGGACCACGACGGCGAGTTCCGCCGACCGGTCCACCGGCGTGATCAGGGCGTGCCGCTCGCCGTCCAGCACGGGGTGCATGCCGGCACGTTCCAGCGCGTCGACCGCGGCGGTGGCGTCACCGGAGTCGGCCAGCGTCACGATGACGGTTCGCTTGCCCACCTGGGCCTTCAGCTCGGCGGCCGTGCCGGACGCGACCACCTTGCCCTGGGACAGCACGGTGATCGAGTCGGCCAGCCGGTCGGCCTCGTCCAGGTACTGGGTGGTGAGCAGGACCGTCGTGCCGTCGCCGACGAGCGTCTGCACGATGTCCCACATGCCCATCCGGCTCTCCGGGTCCAGCCCGGTGGTCGGCTCGTCCAGGAAGATCACGTCCGGCCGGCCGACCAGACTGGCCGCCAGGTCCAGCCTGCGGCGCATGCCACCGGAGTAGGTGCGCGCCGCGCGCCGGGCCGCGTCGGTGAGGCCGAAGATCTCCAGCAGTTGGGTGCCGCGTGCCCTGGCCTCCTGCCGGGTGGCGCCCAGCAGCCTGGCGATCAGCACCAGATTGTCCAATCCGGACAGTTGCTCGTCGACCGCGGCGAACTGGCCGGTCAGCCCGATCCGGCCGCGCACCTGGTGCGCCTGCGCGACCACGTCGAACCCGGCCACCCTGGCCGATCCGCCGGTCGGCGGCAGCATCGTGGTCAGCACGTTGACCAGCGTCGTCTTGCCGGCGCCGTTGTGGCCGAGCAGGCCGAGCACCGACCCGCGCGGCACGGCGACGCTCACGTCGTCCAGCGCGGTCACCGAGCCGAACGTCTTGCTGACCCGTTCGGCCTCGATCATCAGTTCCGTCATGACTTCCGTCCCCCATCAGGTTGGCGCAGGACACCGTTGAGGAACAGGTCGACGAGTTCGTCCAGTTCGGCGCCGGAGTCGCCGAGTCCCTGTGCCTGCATGCGGTTGCTGAACACGGAGCCGAGAATCAGCCGCGCCGCCAGGTCGGTCGGCACGCGCAACTGCTCGGCGTCGAACAGGCCGGCGATCGCCGACGAGATCCGGATCATGGCTGCCGGCGGCCCGTCGAACCGGTCGTCCTCGTCATCGTCGGCGGCGCGCGGGTCGACCCGGGCGCTGCGCAGGGCGACCGCCACCGACCACAGCCGGGTCTGGTAGTCGGCCACCGACCGCACTGCCGCGATGAGCCGCTCGGCCAGCGGCAGCGACCGGTCGATCGCCTCGATCTCGGCCACCTCGGTCTCCGACTCCAGGACCGCGTGCAGGCAGGCCCGGAACAGCTCCTGCTTGTCCTTGAAGGCACGGAACAGCGTGCCTTCGGCGATCCCGGCGGCGGCCGCGATCTCGCTGGTCTTCACGTTGGCGCCCTGCTCGATCAGCAGCGGCACGGCGACGGCCAGGATCGCGGCCCTGCGGTCCTCGACCGTCATCGCGGGCGCCCGGCCCGACCGGCCGACGCCCTTGGCTCGCTGCTGCTCGTCCATCACGCCGTCATCGTATGAGTGAGCACTCACTCATGTCAACGAGTGAGAGCTCACTCACTCGCGTTCCCGGGAGAACCTCAGGACGGGACGGCGATGTGGGCGACCGTGCCGCCGCCGATCCGCCTGCTCAGCCACGCCCGCCCGCCGTGCGACTGCACCACCTGCCGCACGATCGCCAGGCCGAGCCCGGAACCGGGCATCGCGCGGGCCTCGTCGGTGCGGTGGAACCGCTCGAACACCCGCTCCAGATCGGCCTCCGGCACACCCGGCCCGGCATCGGTCACGGTGATCGACGCCAGCCCGGCCAGCCGATGTACGTCCACGTACACGGGCTCGCCGGCCGGACTCCACTTCGCCGCGTTGTCCAGCAGGTTCAGCACGGCCCGCTCCAGGCTGCTGCGCTTGCCGATGATCGGCACCGACTGCTCGGTCAGCGCGAACGTCACCTCCGGCGTCCTGGCCCGGGCCCGGATCACCGCGGCCCGCACCACCTCGGCCAGGTCCAGCTCGGTGATCTCCTCGCCGTAACCGGGATCGCGGGCGACGTCCACGACCTCCTCGATGAGCTGGTCCAACTCGCCCATCTGGGCCTCGATGTCGGTCAGCAGCCGCTGCCGGTCGGTCTCGGACAGCTGGCGCTCCGGATTGCGCTCGGCGCGCAGCAAGAGGTTCACGTTGGTACGCAGACTGGTCAGGGGAGTGGCCAGCTCGTGACTGGCGTCGTCGACGAGTTGCCGCTGCGCCTCCCGCGATGCGCCCAGCGCGGTCAGCATCTGGTTCACGCTCGCGGCCACGCTGGCCACCTCGGCCGGTTCCCGCCGGGAGATCGGCACGGCGGCGTGCAGGTCCTGGGTGGTCGCCACATGCGCGGCCGCCCCCGCGACCCGGCGCACCGGCAGCAGACCGGCCACCGTCAGCCCGTAGCCCAGGGCCGCCGCCACCACGATCGCCACCGCGTCCGCGCCGATCAGCAGCACCGCGAAGTGGGTCAGCGTGCTGTCCTGGTCGGTCAGATCGGCCGCGAGCTGCACCGCGTCACCGCGCACCGAGTGCTCGGTGATCATCATGTAGTGCACCTTGCGGATGGACACGTCCCGGAACACCGGCGGCGAATCGCCCAGCGCCACGGCCACGTCGGTCCCGGTGACCGGCAGCGACACCGACTGGAACCGGGGCTGCCTGCTGTGCCCGTTCGGCTCGACCACCCCGAACAGCGTGCTCACGTCCGGCCGCACCCAGGCCGGCGGCGAGGTCAGCTTCGTCGGGTCGTAGTGCTGGGCGACCTGATCGGCCTGCTGGCCCAGATCACCCGCCACCTCGTTGCGCATCTCCAGGCGCAGCAACAACCACGCGGCCACCGACACACCCAGCACGGCGACCGCGACGGCCGCTGCCGAGAGGGTCGTCAGCCGCCTGCGCAGTGTCGGCCGTCTCATCGCGCCCCCCGGCCACCAGCCATGGCTACTCCGTCTCGCGCATCACATAACCAACCCCGCGCACAGTGTGCACCAGGCGCGGCTCGCCTTCGGACTCCAGTTTCCGACGCAGATAGCCGATGTAAACGTCCAGACTGTTGGACCGGGTGCCGAAGTCGTAACCCCACACCTCGGTGAACAGCACCGACCGGGTCACCACCCGGTTGGCGCTGCGCAGCAGAACGGCGAGCAGTTCGAACTCGGTCCTGGTCAGGTCCACCACCCGGGCGCCGCGGGTCACCGTCCGGTTCACCGGGTCCAGCCGCAGGTCGGCGAACGTCAGCGGGTCGCGCTCCAGCGGATCGGCCGGATCCGCCCTGCGCAGCAGCGCCCGCACCCTGGCCAGGAGTTCTTCCAGGGCGAACGGCTTGACCAGATAGTCGTCCGCGCCCGCGTCCAGACCGGCGACACGATCGCCCACGTTGCGCCGCGCGGTGAGCATCAACACCGGCACGCGGTCGCCGGTGATGCGCAGCCGCCGGCACGCCTCCAGCCCGTCGATGCCCGGCATCATCACGTCCAGCACGACCACGTCGGGCCGTTTGGTCCGCACCGCGTCCAGCGCGGTCTGGCCGTCCGACGCGGTGTCCACCTGGTAGCCCTCGAAGCGCAGGCTCCGGCCGATGGACTCGCGGACCGCCGGTTCGTCGTCGACCACCAAAACTCGCACGACACCATCCTCACCCGTACCGCCAGCGACGCCCGCGCCCCTATCACCAGACACCGACCGTTTCGCGTCGATTGTGTGGTTGGCCCCCAGGGTTGTGCACATCGGCAACAGTTGTCCACAGGCCGCCCGCCGCGCGATGACAGGCGGGTTGACCTGCGCCAATCTGGACCCCGTCGGCGACGCCGGCACTCCCAGCGAACATCCAGGACATTGCCAGGCGGCGCACAGCGACCGCCGCGGGGCGAAGGGGTTGGACATGGACAACGTCGTGGTCGGCAACCTGTGCAAGGACCCGATCCTGTGGCAGCCGCAACGCGGCGGTCGGCCGGTGGCGCGGCTGACGATCGCGGTCAACGCGCGCCGCAAGATCGGCGACGAGTACGTCGACCGCCCGCCGGTCTTCCACCGGTTGGTGTGCTTCGGGCCGTTGGCGGAGAACGTGAGCAACAGCCTGCGAAAAGGCATGGAGGTAGTGGCCGTGGGCGAATGGGTCGACGACAGCTACTCGGACGAACTCGGCCAACGCCGGGTCCAGGTAGCCATGGAAGCCAGAGCCATCGGCCCCGCCCTGCGCAGAGCGACGGCGGTGGTCCACCGAACCGAACGAAAACCGGACGACCAAATCCCGCTCATGGGCGTGCTCGAACCCAAGCGTCCGGCCGCGGCGGCGGAACCAGCCGCGGTTCCAGCTGCCGTAGCGGTCGCGGGAGGTGGTTGAGCATGCCGCGCCCAGCGCTGGCTGCCTGACCGCGCCCGCCGCACCCTCGAAGAGCTCGGCTCGGGCTCGACACCACGGCCGGGTGTCGAGCCCGAGCGCCAGGACGGTCCGCATCCGCTTCCGCCTGCGCCTGCGCCTGCGCCGAGCGTCAGTTGGCAGGCGCCGGGGATCGGCGGGATGAATGCGGTCGGGCGGCAGCTCGCACGCCAGATCCGGCTTGGGTGCCGTGCGTGCCGGTTTGGCTTGGGTGGCCGTGTGCTGGTCTGGCTTGGGTGCCGTGCGTGCCGGTTTGGCTTGGGTGGCCGTGTGCTGGTCTGGCTTGGGTGCCGTGCGTGCCGGTTTGGCTTGGGTGGCCGTGTGCTGGTCTGGCTTGGGTGCCGTGCGTGCCGGTTTGG
>DASUGU010000040.1:0-6364 GCA_036273855.1 Pseudonocardiaceae bacterium | reverse complement strand
CCCGACACCCGCCGCCAACTACGCGAACTGATCGGCGGCGGACTATGGCCACAAATCGTGCTACGCATCGGCTACGGCACACCCATACCCCCCACACCGCGGCGCGAACTACCCGACGTGGCCGACACCGACCGCTCCGGCACACCCACCAACTGACGATCCCGGCTGGATCACCGATCGGGCCGGTACGGGGCTCCCTGGGAGCGCCATACCGGCCCGGTTCTGCCTTCAGTGACGGATCGGCGTGACCTGCGCGGCGAGCACGCCGGGCACGGCCTCGGCCAGGACCACGGCCACGTGCCGCTCGGTCTCGTCGTCGTACTCGTCGCCCAGCGACACCACGCCGTCCCGCACGTCAACGCGCCACCGGTCGCCGCCACCGTAGAGGGCGAGCGCGTGCCGGACATCCCGCTCGATGGCCTCGTCCGCTCGGCCGATGACACGCACCAGGTCCTGCCTGGTCACGATGCCCACGACACGCGAACCGTCCACAATGGGCATGCTGCGCACCTTGCTGTCGCCCATGGCCGTCACGAGATCGGCGACATCCGTGGTGGCGCCCATGGCGGTCACCGGTGTCGTCATCACGTCAGCTACCCGCTGACCGGGCGGAACCCGTGGGCTCTCGTCGTCGATCTGCCAGCGATTGCGGGTGTCCCAAGGGAACCGATCGCGGACAAGGTCGACTTCGGTAACGATCGCGATCAGTCGGTCGTCGTCGTCCACCACCGGCAGCGCGGTGAAACCGTGCGACGCCAACAGAGACGCCGCATACTTGACCGTCGTCTCCGGCGTCACCGTGATCGCCGGCGTGGTCATGACATCGTCGGCACGCATCGCGGACACCACCTTTCTCGGCTCACCGCAACGCTAGGTCGATGACACACCGCTGGAACGCTGTCCGCGGTCCCCACCCGATGGGACCTTGGGCTCATTCGTGTCAGCGGAGCCGTCCCTCGAGCGCGGCGACGACCGCTGTGGTCTGGCGAGCGATCGTCAGGTCCTCCCGAGCCGTCACGACCAGCACTGATGTGGCGGCCGTGGTCGGGCTGATCACCCGGTCGCCCGTTTGCCGCGCACGCACCGGGTCGATGTCGAGGCCCAGCAGTGTCAAACCGCCGATCAGTTCGGACACCAGTCCTGGTTGGTGTTCGGCGACGCCGCCGGTGAACACGACCGCGTCGAGCCGGTCCAGCGCCATCGCCTGCGCGCCGATCTCGCGGCGCAGCCGGTGCAGATACACCTGGATGGCCAGGGTCGCGGCGGGATCTCCGGCAGCGCGTGCCGCGAGGACCTCGCGGATGTCGCCACTGGTGTCACTCATGCCGGCCAGGCCGGATTGCCGGTCGAGCACCTGCTCCAGGCCCGGCACATCGGTCATCTCCTGGCGCAGCAGATACAGCAGGAGGCCCGGGTCCACCGAGCCGGACCTGGTCGCCATCACGGCGCCTTCGAGGGGTGTGAATCCCATCGACGTGTCAACGCCGTGTCCGTCGCGGATCGCGGTCACCGACACACCGGCGCCGATGTGACAGCACAGCAGGCGCAGCTGTTCGCGAGCGGCGTCCAGCAACTCGGCGGACCGGTGCAATGCGTGTGCGCAGGACAGGCCGTGGAAGCCGTAGCGGCGCAATCCCAGCCGCCGGACCCACTCGGTCGGCAGCGCGTACCGGGCCGCCGGTTCGGGCATCGTCGCATGGAATGCGGTGTCGAAGCAGGCGACGACCGGCACGCTGGGCATCACCCGACCGATCATGTCGGTCAGAGCCAGTGACAGCGGTTGGTGCAGCGGCGCCAGCGGCGTCAGCGCGGCCAGTCGTGCCGTCTCCTCCGCGTCCACCACGACCGGTGCCGAACGCTCGCCGCCGTGCACGAACCGCACACCGACCGCGTCCACCTGCCCCTGCCGGACCATGTCGGTGAACGCCTCGGTAGCCGGTTCCAGGGAAGCCGCTTGCACGGCCGCCGATGCCACCGCCCCACCGTCCTCCACGACAGCGAGCTTGACGCTCGACGAGCCGGGATTCACCGTCGCCACGCGCATGTATGGTCGCTCCCTCACTTGCTCGTGATCACGGTGCCGGGCGCGGGTGGCTCAGCCGTGCAGTCGTGGCAGGTACGGGTCGGTGTGTACCGGCGCCACCTTGATCCTGGCGTCCACCACCTGGCAGCCGTCGGGCCGCGCGATCAGGGGGTTGAGGTCCAGTTCCGCGACTTCCGGCAGCACCTGGGCCAGGAGCGCGACCCGCAGCAGCACGTCCCGGATGGCCGCGACGTCCAGGGTCGTCGTCGCGTCGGGGCCGAACAGCCGGGTCGAGGACCGCAGGTCGGCCAGCAACTCGTCGGCGTCGGCGGCGTCCAGTGGGGCCAGTCGCGCGGAGCGATCGGCGATCACGTCGGTGTCCACGCCACCCAGCCCGAACACCACCAGCGGCCCGAACTCCGGGTCGGAGCGCACGCCCACCAGGAACTCGCGTCCGGGCTCGACCAGTGGCTGCACGAGAACGCCGTGCAGGGCGGTGCCGAACCGGTCCTGAAGCTCCCGCACCGCGGTGCGTACCGCGGCCTCGTCGCGCAGGTCCAGCAGGACGCCACCCTCGGCCGACTTGTGCCGGAGTCCCTCGGCGACCGCCTTGGCCACTACCGGTCCACCGATCCGCCGGAAGATCGCCACGGCGTCGTCCTGGGTCATGACGACGCCACCAGTGACCGAGGGAATGCCGAAGCAGCCAACCAGGCTGGCCACCGTGGTCGGATCCAACCAGCCGCCGGTCGGCTCCGCCGCCAGCCGGTCGTGCAGGATCGCCAGCGCCGCGGGTATGTCGACGTCGGCGGGCATGGTCGCCGGCTGCGGCGGCCGGTCCCGCCACCGGGTGTAGTCGCCCAGCCGGCCCAGCACCTTGACCGCCGTCGCCGGATCGGCATAGCTCGCGGTCGCGGGTGTGCCGTCGACACCGGGTAGGGCGGCGACCGCCGCCTGCTGGCTCAACCGCACGGCCAGCAGTGGCTTGTCCCCGGCCGCGATCGTGCCCAGACCGGCGATCGGGTCACCGACCGCGGTCGGCACCGACGCGACGACCACCGCGTCGACGCCCGGGTCGGCGCGCACGGCGGCGACACAACGCCGGAAGGTGTCCACGTCGACGACGGCCGTGGTGTCCACCGGGTTGGCCAGCGACGCGGCCGGCGGCAGGAGCGCCCGTAGCCGGGTCATCGTGTCCGGCGACAGCTGGGCCAGCACCACGCCGGCACCGACACCGGCGTCGGCGGCCAGTACACCAGCGCCGCCGGCGTTGGTGACGATCGCGACGCGGTTGCCGGTGGGCAGCGGCTGCCAGGTCAGCGCGGCCAGGGTGGCCATCAGGTCGGCCGGCGTGTCCACCGCGATCACACCGGCCTGGCGGAACAGCGCGTCCCGGGTGACCACGGGGGTGGCCGCGGCCGCGGTGTGCGATGCGGCGGCCCGCCGTGCGGCGTCGGTGGTGCCGGTGCGGACCGTGAGCACCGGCTTGACCCTGGCCAGGGCAGCGGCCAGGCGGGCGAACTTGCGGGGGTTGCCGAACGACTCCAGGTACAGCACGGCCGCCGTGGTGGCCGGATCGTCCTGCCACCACATCAGCAGGTCGTTGCCGCTGACGTCGTACTTGTCCCCGGTCGACACCATGGTCGACAGACCGAGACCGAGTCGGCGCAACTGTTCGCGCACCGCGATGCCGATGCCACCGGACTGGGTGACCAGACCGATGCCGCCGGCCGGTGCCGGGCCCGGTGCGAACGTGGCGTCCAGCCGCACGGCCGGGTCGCTGTTGGTCACGCCGACGCAGTTGGGTCCGACCAGCCGCATGCCGTGCCGACGGACCGCGGCCAGCAGTTGGCCGTGCAGCCTCGGGTCGTCGGTGAGTCCGGTGGAGATGACGACCAGCGCCCGCACCCCGTGCCGGCCACACTGGTCGGCGATGTCGGGTACGGCGGCCGCGGGTACGCACACGATCGCCAGCTCGCACTCGCCCGGCACGTCCCCGATGGTCGGGTAGGTCGGCACGCCCAGGATGTCGTCGGCGTGCGGATTGACCGCGTACACCGGACCGGTGAAGCCACCGGAGGTGATGTTGGACAGGACCGCGTTGCCGACCGAACCGGGCCGCCGGCCCGCTCCCACCACCACGATCGACGCCGGCCGCAGCAGCGAACGCAGGCTGGTGACGTCGGAGGCGCGTTCCCGTGCGGCCATCGCGTCCAGGTAGGTCTCGATCTCCTCCAGCACCAGGTCGACGTGCGTGACGCTCCCGTCGGGCCGGAACGTGTAGGGCAGGCCGCTGTCACGAAAGACCCGTAGCATCGCCCCGTTCTGGCTCAGGACCTCGGCCACGAACCGCCTTACTCCGTGGTGTCTGGCCAGCGCGACCAGATGTTCCAGCAGCAGCGTGCCCACCCCGTGGGCCTGGACGGTGTCGGTGACGGCGAGCGCGGCCTCGGCGGTCGTGGGATCGGCCAGCACCTCGTAATGGGCCATGCCGACCAACTCGCCGTGCAGGAACGCGCCCATGCTGCCGTGCCGCATGCTGGTCGATGCCGACATCCGCAGTACCAGGTCACCCATGCGGGTCGGCAACGAGCCGAAGAAGCGGCAGTAACGGTCCTGTTCGGACAGGTTCTCGTGCAGCCGAAGCACGGCGTCCTGGTCGTCCGGGGTCAGCGGCCGCAGCAGCGCGACCTGGCCGTCGGCCAGGACCGCCCGGACCGAGCTGTCCGCCGCCGGGCCGGCGTGGTCAACCGACGTCATGATCGTTCCCTTCGTCGTGCAGATCCCAGGTCCAGTTCCGGATCTCGGGCAGGTCCTCGCCGTGCTCGCGGATCCAGGTGCGGTGGCGGGTGCGTTCGTCCTGCATCGCCTGGCGGACCCTCGCGGCGCGGGCCCCCAGGCCGGGCACTCGGTCGATGACGTCGATGACGAGTTGGAACCGGTCCATGTCGTTGCGTACCAACATGTCGAAGGGCGTGGTGGTGGTGCCCTCCTCCTTGTAGCCGCGCACGTGCAGGTTGTGGTGGTTGGTGCGGCGGTAGGTGAGGCGGTGGATCAGCCACGGATAGCCGTGGTAGGCGAAGATCACCGGTCGGTCGGTGGTGAACAGGGCGTCGAACGCGGCATCGGTCATGCCGTGCGGATGTTCGCCGGCCGGTTGCAGCCGCATCAGGTCTACGACGTTCACCACCCGGACCCGGAGGTCGGGCAGGTGGTGTCGGAGCAGGGCCGTCGCGGCCAGCACCTCCACCGTCGGCACGTCCCCGGCACCCGCCAGCACCACGTCCGGCTCACCGCCGGTGTCGTTGCCGGCCCAGTCGAAGATGCCCGCGCCTCGTGTGCAGTGCAGCGCCGCGGCCGCCGGGTCCAGCCAGACCGGGCCGGGGTTCTTCCCGGCGACGATCACGTTGATCAGGTCGCGGCTGGCCAGGCAGTGCGCGGCGACCTCGAGCAGGGTGTTGGTGTCCGGTGGCAGGTAGACGCGGACGACCTCGGCCTTCTTGTTCATCACGTGGTCGATGAAGCCGGGATCCTGATGGGAGAAGCCGTTGTGGTCCTGCCGCCACACGTGCGAGGTGATCAGGTAGTTCAGCGACGCGATCGGCCGCCGCCAGGGCAGCTGCCTGGCCACCTTCAGCCACTTCGCATGCTGGTTGAACATCGAGTCGACGATGTGCGTGAACGCCTCGTAGCAGGAGAACAGGCCGTGCCGGCCGGACAGCAGGTAGCCCTCCAGCCAGCCCTGGCAAGTGTGCTCGGAGAGGATCTCCATGACCCGGCCGTCGGGGGCGAGGTTCTGGTCCTCCGGGATCTGGCGTTCCTGCCAGGTCTTGCCGGTCACCTGGAGGAGCGCGCCGAGCCGGTTGGATTCGGTCTCGTCCGGACCGAACACCCGGAAGTTGCGCTGTGCCGCGTTCAGCCGCATGACGTCGCGCAGCATGTCGCCGAGTACCCGGGTGGGTTCGGACGGGCCCGAGCCGGGCTGCTCGACGGGGACGGCGTAGTCGCGGAAATCTGGCAGGACCAGGTCCCTGAGCAGCAGCCCGCCGTTGGCGTGCGGTGTGGCGCCGAGCCTGCGCTCGCCGCGGGGGACGAGGCCGAGCAGGTCCGGCTGGGGGCGCCCGTCGGCGGTGAACAGCTCGTCCGGCCGGTACGAGTGCAGCCAGTCTTCCAGCATCGCCAGGTGGACCGGGTTGGTCCGGACCTGAGCCAGCGGCACCTGGTGCGCCCGCCAGGTTCCCTCCACCGGCAGGCCGTCTACCTCGGCCGGGCCGGTCCAGCCCTTGGGGGTGCGCAGCACGATGAGCGGCCAGCTGGGCCGGGGCGCGTCCGCGGGCGCCG
>DASUGU010000039.1:0-8553 GCA_036273855.1 Pseudonocardiaceae bacterium | reverse complement strand
CGTGTGGTCCCTGCCATCGGGATCACCGGCGGGCACGGTGACATCGAGCCTTTCGATCAGCCGGATCGAGTCCGGGCCCGGCTCCAGCAGCCAGGGTCGCGTGCCGTGCACGGACGGAGCCCGCTCCAGTGCCCGAACGATCTGGCCGATGTCCCCGGTGGCCGTTTCGGTGTTGTCCTGCATGGTTGATCCTCCCCGACTTGTGCGTGGTCGGTCGGAGTCCGGTCTAACCGTGGGCCAGGTGGTTCGGGCAGTGCCGGAGGTCCCCCGCGTGGGGGCGCAAGGCCCACGCTCGCGGTGACGGTCGCTGCGACCAAGTGCCCTGGCCGCACAGCCTCCTCATGATGAGTCTTGGGCCACGGGACAGACGGCCGAGGAAGGCGCCTCGCATTCGCTGCGACCGTGGTGATCGCGCTCGGCCTGGTGGGCGGAGCGGTCGTCGTGCTGCGCCGGTGTCTGGATCGAGCCCGCTTCGCCGAGTGGGACAAGGAATGGCGCGCGATCGGTACTCGGTGGACCCGTAGCGCCGGGGTGAGGAGGACGAACACCATGCAGGCCAAGCACTGGAACATCGACGTCTACATCGACGAGCACGACGGCGCCACTCGCGCCGAGGCCCGGTTGAGCAACCGCGACCGGACACACCTGGTCGGCACCGGCACCGCGCGGCGGAACCCGCACGACACCCAGGTACCCGAGATCGGCGACGAGCCGGCGGCGTCCCGCGCCCTGGCGAGCCTGGCCCATCAGCTGCTGGAAGCCGCGGCGGACGACATCGAGGCGATCACCGGCCGACCCAGCCATCTGACGAAATGAACGGCGCCCGAGCTGGACCCGGGCATGAAGAGACAGTCATGAAACACCGCACGGTACAGACGATCATGACTCGTGACGTGGTGTCCGCACTGCCCGACAGCACGTTCAAGCAGATCGCGACGTTGTTGTCCGAGAACGGCGTGAGCGCACTGCCGGTGACCGACTTCCAGGGTCGGGTCATCGGCGTGGTGTCCGAGGCCGACCTGCTGCGCCGGTTCGAGTCGACACCGCACCACTGGTGGCGGCCCGCGACGCGCTCCCCACGGACGCGTCCCGATCGGCTCGTCGCGACGGCGTTGATGACCACGCCGGCCCACACCGTCGGCGCGGAAACCAGTGTGGTCAGGGCCGCCCGGCTGCTGGCCAATCGCGGCATCCGGCGTGCGCCGGTCGTCGACGCCGAGGGCCGCCTGGTCGGCATCGTCAGCAGGCAGGACCTGGTACGCGTCTTCGTCCGGCCGGACGAGGACATCGCGGCCGAGATCCGGGACGACGTACTTCACCACGCGGTGGTCGTGGATTCGGCCAGCGTCGACGTCGACGTGCTCGAGGGCGTGGTCACGCTACGTGGCCAGCTGGAGCGGGCCAGCCTGGTGTCGATCGTGGGCAGGTTGGTGAACCAGGTCGACGGAGTCGTGGCCGTCGTCAACGAGCTGACGTTCGCGGTGGACGACTCGCCTGTCGCCCGCGGTTTCGCCGTGCCCGATGTCGCTGTGCCGCAAGCCTTCTGGGGCCGGCGCTGAGCAGCATCGGGGTTCATCGGACCGGGGCGGACACGGCGATCGCGGTGCCCGCCCCGTCGTGAGTGGACGGCCTGGTGCGTGGCGACAATCGGCTGTTCGCCTTGTTGGGAAACCCGGTCAGCACCAACACGGTTACGTGTCAGGTGGCCGCCCCCCGGCCTCACCTCGATGCCTTGCCCAGCAGCCTCTTGACCTGAGCGACCAGTGCATCGTCGCCTCCACCACCACGTCGCCGTGTGGAGCGGCCAGGATGGCCGTTCCCGGTTCCTCGTGGCCAATCGGCCAGCCGAGCAGGTCGGAGTGGCACCGCGCGAGACCCGTGTCCACGGTATGACAGTGGTCCTCGACGCGGTCGGGCGACACCGATCGCCCCACCGGTCACCGGGTGTCGGTCGATGCGTTGCCCAGTGCGGCGCGACCAGCCTCCAGCCGCGCGACCGGAACCCGGAACGGTGAGCAGGACACGTAGTCCAGGCCGAGGTCGTGGCAGAAGTGGATCGAGTCGGGATCGCCGCCGTGCTCGCCGCACAGGCCCAGCGTCAGGTCGGGCCGGTGTGCCCGGCCGGTGCTGCTGGCCAGCCGCATCAGCGTGCCCACGCCGTCCCGGTCGATGGTCTGGAACGGTGAGACGTCGACGATGCCCTGGTCGAGGTAGGCGGGCAGGAACGCGGCTTCCACGTCGTCGCGGGACAGGCCCCAGGTGGTCTGGGTCAGGTCGTTGGTGCCGAAGGAGAAGAAGCGTGCCGTCTCGGCGATGCGACCCGCGGTGAGCGCGGCTCTGGGCAGTTCGATCATGGTGCCGATCTCGTAGTCGGCGTCCACATGCGACGTCGCGGCGACATCGGCCAGCACGGTCCTGATCCGTTCGGCCACCAGGGCCAGTTCGCGTGCGTCGGCGGCCAGCGGGATCATGATCTCCGGCCGTGGGTCGCCGCCATTGCGCACCCGCCGCACCGCGGCCTCCGCGATCGCCCGGACCTGCATCTCGTACAGGCCGGGGATGACGATGCCCAACCGCACGCCCCGCAGGCCCAGCATCGGGTTCTGCTCGTGCATCCGGTTGACCGCCCGCAGCACCCGGGCGGCTTCGGCGTCCGGATGACCGAGCGCCTCGGCGACCGCGACCCGGGTGGCCAGTTCGGTGCGGTCGGGCAGGAACTCGTGCAGCGGCGGGTCGAGCAGCCGGATGGTCACCGGCAACCCGTCCATCGCCTCGAGCACTCCGACGAAGTCCTCGCGCTGCGCCGGCAGCAGTGCGGCCAGCGCCGCGTCGCGTTGTGCGTCGCCCTCGGCCAGGATCAGCCGCTCGACCAGCGGACGCCGTGTACCGAGGAACATGTGCTCGGTACGGCACAGGCCGATGCCCCGCGCACCGAACCGGCGTGCGCGCGCGGCGTCCTCCGGCGTGTCGGCGTTGGCCCGCACGGCGAGTCGGCTTCGGCTGTCGGCGTGGTCCAGGATCGAAGCGACCGCGTCGACCACCTTGTCGTGCGGCCCGTCCCGGGTGCCGTCCAGGAACTCCACCACCGGCGACGCGACCACCGGCGCCTCGCCCAGGTAGACCGCGCCCGTCGTGCCGTCGATGGAGATGAGGTCACCCTCCGCGACCGTCGTACCGGCGATCGTGCAGTGTCCGCTCTCGGCGTCGATCCGCACGTCCTCGGCGCCGCATACACAGGTGCGGCCGAGGCCACGGGCGACCACGGCGGCGTGCGAGGTCTTGCCGCCGCGGCTGGTCAGCACGCCGCGGGCATGGATGAGTCCCGGCAGGTCGTCGGGATTGGTCTCCCTGCGCACCAGAATGACCGCCTCGCCGCGCCTCGCCCACTCCACGGCCGTGGCCGAGTCGAAGACGCACCGCCCGACCGCGGCGCCGGGGGATGCCCCCACGCCCGTGGTGACCGGCGTGGCCGCCATGTCCTCGGCGAACCGGGGGAACATTAACTGGGTCAACTGGTCCCCGGTGACCCGGCGCAGTGCCTCGTCCGCGTCGATCACCCCTTCAGCCCGCAGTGCGTCCGCGATCCGGAAGGCGGCCGCGGCGGTGCGCTTGCCGACCCGGGTCTGCAGCAGCCACAGCCTGCCCCGCTCGATGGTGAACTCGATGTCGCACATGTCCCGGTAGTGCCGTTCCAGGGCCGACATGGCCGCCGTCAGTTCGGCGTACGGGCCGGGGTGCAGGCGTGCCAGGTCGCGTAGCGACATCGTGTTGCGGATGCCGGCGACCACGTCCTCGCCCTGGGCCTCGGCCAGGTAGTCGCCGTAGCCACCGGGCGCGCCGGTGGCCGGGTCGCGGGTGAACGCGACACCGGTGCCCGAGCCGTGCCCGAGGTTGCCGAACACCATCGTGCAGACGGTGACGGCCGTGCCCAGGTCGTCCGGAATGTGCTCGGCACGCCGATACACCTGCGCGCGAGGGGTCTGCCACGACTGGAACACCGACTGGATCGCCATGGCCAGTTGTTCGCGGGGGTCCTGGGGGAACTCGCGTCCGGCGTGTTCGGCGATGATCAGTTTGAAATCGTCCGCCAACACCTCGAGGTCGGTGGCGTCCAGGCCGAGGTCGTCGGTGACGTTCCTGGCCGTCTTGGCCGCGTCCATCGCGGTGGTGAACAGGTCGGGGTCGACGCCGAGCACGGTGTGGCCGAACATCTGCAGCAGCCGCCGGTAGCTGTCCCACGCCAGTCGTGTGTCACCTGCCCGCATCGCCAGGCCGTGCACGGAGTGGTCGTTGAGGCCGACGTTGAGGACGGTCTCCATCATGCCGGGCATCGAGTAGCGACCGCCGGACCGCACCGCGACCAGCAGCGGCCCGTCGACCTGGCCGAGTTTGCGGCCCATCCGCCGTTCGAGTCCGTGCAGGTGCTGGTCGATCTCGGCCTCGAGCGTGCGCGGCGGTCGGCCGGACGTCAGGTATGTCTGGCATGCCTGGGTGGTGATCGTGAAGCCGGGTGGCACCGGGAGCCCGAGATTGGCCATCTCGGCGAGGTTCGCGCCCTTGCCGCCGAGCAGGTCGGCCATGGCCGCGCTGCCTTCCTGGAAGTCGTACACGTACTTGGTCATCACAGTCTCCCGGCGCACTCGTCGGCCCGTTTCGGCGTCATGGTGCGCCGGCACCGGACTGCCCCGAAGGGCCGAAGGGCCGCCGCCGATGAGGCTTTCGATCGTTCCCATCCGTACGGAGGCGCGGGGAACGTGGTGGACGGACCGGTGGACCTGTCGAAGGTCCCCCTGGCCGGGGACCGACGACCGACGTGTTGACCACCTTCGCGGACCTACCGTTCAGGCCACTGGACAGCTGCCGTTGTGGGACAAGGGGTTGAGAGCGGAATGGACACCATGGTGGGGCGGCCGATCGTCGCCGGTGTGGACGGGTCGGACTCGGCCCGGCTGGCCGCGTCGTGGGCCGCGGACGAGGCGGCGCGGCGCAACGTCACGTTGCGACTGGTGGCCGCCGTGCACCTGCCGGTAGTCGGTTATGGCGGTGCGGTGGGTCCGGCCGTGGACTACACCGATGACCTGCGTGCGGACGCGGCTGGGCACCTGGACGGGCTGCGGTCGGCGATCCTGACGGTGCACCCCGACCTGGAGGTCGATATCCGGGTCCGGACCGGCCCGTCGGCATCGGCCCTGATCGAGGAGTCCTCGGACGCCCTGCTGATGGTGCTGGGTTCGCGTGGGCTCGGCGGGTTCACCGGTGTGCTGGTGGGCTCGACCGCGGTGGTGCTGGTGGCGCACGGCCACTGCCCGGTCGCGGTGATCCGGCCCGGCACGGCGGACGGGCCGGTGGTGGTCGGCGTGGACGGTTCGCCGGCCAGTGAGACCGCGGTCGCCCTGGCGTTCGACGAGGCGTCCTTGCGCGGTGCCGAACTGGTCGCGGTGCACACCTGGCTGGACTACGGCCCGTACGCCCCCTACGCCGTGGCGGAGATCGACTGGGACGCCGTCGACCAGCGACAGCAGGAGCTGTTGGCGCAACGGCTGGCGGGGTGGCAGGAGAAGTACCCGGACGTGACCGTCCGTCGGGTGGTGCGGCAGGACCGGCCCGCACGCAGCCTGCTCGAGCAGGCGGCCCATGCCCAGCTGCTGGTCGTGGGCAGCCGCGGCCGGGGTGGCTTCACCGGCATGCTGGTCGGCTCCACCAGCCAGGCGCTGGTCTACCACGCGCCCTGCCCGTTGCTGGTCGCGCGGCCGGCGGCGGTCGAGGAGCCGACGGCATGACGACCAGCATCACAACCGCCTGGCAGGCACACTGTCCGTCGGCCGGTCCGCTGGACGCCGTGCGGCTACGCCAGATCGACGCGCAGTGGCGGGCCGCGAACTACCTGACGGTCGGTCAGATCTACCTGATGGACAACCCGCTGCTGCGGGAACCCCTTCTGCCTGCCCAGGTCAAGCCTCGGCTGTTGGGCCACTGGGGCACGTCACCGGGCCTGAACTTCGTCTACGCCCATCTCAACCGCGCGATCATCGATCACGACCTGAACGCCATGTACGTCATCGGTCCTGGACACGGCGGGCCGGCCCTGTACGCCAACACGTGGCTGGAGGGCAGCTACTGCGAGGCCAATCCCGAGGTGTCCCGGGACCTGCGCGGGCTGGGGAGGTTGTTCCGGCAGTTCTCCTTTCCCGGTGGCGTGCCCAGCCATGTCGCTCCGGTGATCCCTGGGTCGATCCACGAGGGCGGTGAGCTGGGTTACTCGCTGGCCCACGCCTACGGTGCCGCGTTCGACAATCCCGAGTTGCTGGTCTGCTGTGTGGTCGGGGACGGCGAGGCGGAGACCGGCCCACTGGCGGCCAGTTGGCACGCCAACAAGTTCCTCAACCCGGCCACCGACGGCGCGGTGCTACCGATCCTGCACCTCAACGGCTACAAGATCGCCAACCCGACCGTGCTGTCCCGGATACCACCGGCCGAGTTGGACGACCTGCTGCGCGGCTACGGTCACGAGCCCTACTACGTCACCGGCCACGACCCGGCCGAGCTGCACCAGACGATGGCAGCGACCCTGGACCACGTCGTGGCCAGGATCCATGACATCCAGCGGAGCGGGACAGCGGGCCATGACCGGCGGCGGTGGCCGTTGATCGTGCTGCGCACGCCCAAGGGCTGGACCGGGCCGGCCGAGGTGGACGGCGTGCCTGTCGAAGGCACCTGGCGAGCCCACCAGGTGCCCCTGTCCGGAGTGCGGGACAACCAGGCGCACCTGGCCATGCTGGATGCGTGGCTGCGGTCCTACCGGCCTGACGAGCTGTTCGACGTCGACGGTCGCCCGGTACCGGACGTGACCGCACTGATCCCGGCCGGCTCTCGACGGCTGGGTGCCAACCCGCACGCCAACGGCGGCCTGCTGCTGCGCCCGCTGGACCTGCCCGCGGTGGCCGACCACCAGGTTGCCTGCGCCTATCCGGGATCGGCGTTGTCCGCCCCGACGGCCGTGTTGGGCGACTACCTGCGTGAGCTGATCACCAGGAACGCCGCCCGGCGCGACTTCCGACTGTTCGGTCCGGACGAGACCGCGTCGAATCGGCTGGACGCGGTGTTCGGGGTGACGGACAAGCAGTGGTTCGCCGAGACCCTCGACGTCGACGAGCACCTGGCGGTAGAGGGCCGCGTCATGGAGGTGCTGTCCGAACATCTGTGCCAGGGCTGGCTGGAGGGTTACCTGCTGACCGGCAGGCACGGCTTGTTCTCCTGCTACGAGGCGTTCGTGCACATCGTGGACTCGATGGTCAACCAGCACGCGAAGTGGCTGAAGACCGCCCACGCGCTGCCCTGGCGCCGGCCGATCGCGTCGCTGAACTACCTGATCACCTCGCACGTGTGGCGCCAGGACCACAACGGCTTCTCCCACCAGGACCCCGGCTTCATCGACCACGTGGTGAACAAGAAGGCCGAGGTGATCCGGGTCTACCTGCCGCCCGACGCCAACACCCTGCTGTCGGTGGCCGACCACTGCCTGCGCAGCAGGAACTACGTCAACGTGATCGTCGCGGGCAAGCAGCCCTGCCAGGACTGGCTCGACATGGACTCCGCGATCCTGCACTGCACCAGGGGCGCGGGGATCTGGGAGTGGGCCAGCAGCGACGGCGACGGCACCGAGCCCGACGTGGTGCTGGCCTGCGCCGGTGACGTGCCGACCCTTGAAGTGCTCGCCGCGACCTCTATCCTCCGCGAGCGACTGCCCGAACTGAAGGTGCGGGTGGTCAACGTCGTGGATCTGATGCGGCTGCAGCCGGCCAGCGAGCACCCGCACGGGATGAGCGACGCCGAGTTCGACGCGCTGTTCACCCCGGGCAAGCCGGTGATCTTCGCCTACCACGGGTACCCGTGGCTGATTCACCGGCTCACCTACCGGCGGACCGGGCACGCCAACCTCCACGTCCGCGGGTACATCGAGGAAGGCACCACGACGACCCCGTTCGACATGGTGGTCCTGAACAACATGGACCGGTTCCACCTGGTGATGGACGTGATCGACCGGGTACCGGGGCTGAGCCGGACGGCGGCGTGGCTGCGGCAGGAGATGGTCGACACCCGGATCAGGCACTGGGCCTGGACCCGCGAACACGGCGAGGACCTGCCCGAGGTCGCAGGCTGGGCCTGGGCGCACGACCCCCCAACCGGCCAATGACGGGCGTCCTGGTTGTCAACGCCGGGTCGAGCAGTCTCAAGCTGCGCGTACTCGACCCGGCGGACGAGGTGACCGCGTCGGCGGACCTATCCGGGTGGGACGGCAGCCCGGACGACCCCGGCCTGCGGGGCTTCCTGGACGGGCTGACCGGGATCGGCGCGGCCGGGCACCGCGTGGTGCACGGCGGGCACCGGTTCACCGCGGCCACGCTGATCGACGACAGCGTCGTGGCCGGCATCGGCGAACTGACCGACCTGGCACCGCTGCACCAGCCCCGCGCGCTGGCCGGGATCGAGGCGGTGCGCGCAGCGCTCCCGCAACTGCCCGCGGTCGCCTGCTTCGACACCGCGTTCCACGCC
>DASUGU010000038.1:0-48112 GCA_036273855.1 Pseudonocardiaceae bacterium | reverse complement strand
TGAGCGTCCCGGACGTTCCAGCCCTCGCCGGACCAAACGGCGCTCACATCGCTACCCGGCCCGCAAGGACGCACCCGCCAGCTGCCGGGTCCATCACGAGATCACCCTGCAACCATGCCGCTAAAGGAAGCGCCATTGGGGACGACCCCCAGACCCCCGGCCCGCTGCGCGTCACGCTGCGGTTCGCCATTGTGTTCTGTCAGGCCCACGAGCGAGGGGCGAGCTGTGCCCGCGGAAAGCGCGGGCCGGCTTGCTCGTCCTTGTTCTCTGGGGGCGACCCCCAGACCCCCCACGGTGCGAGCTCCTCGCGCTGGCAGGGTGGCTGGTGGAGTGGTGACCAGCGCCCCTTCTGCTTGCCTGCTACGGCAGCACTGGGCGCATGAAGGTTCTTTCATAGCGGAGGACGCAGCCGCTTTCGTCTCGGATTCGGTCGGCTTCGATGAAGTCGGGGTCGACGCCGAAGAGGGTGCGGTACTGCTCGTAGGCGGCGAGGCTGTCGAAGGTGAACAGGGCCAGGGCCTTGTCGCTGGCGCCTTCGGCGGGCAGGAAGTAGCCGTGGTGGGTGCCGCCGTGGCGGTTGACCAGCTCGATCCAGCGGCGGCCGAATCGTTCGAAGGCTTCGATCTTCTTCGGGTCGATGACGTACTCGACGACGCAGGTGATCACTCGGCCTACGCTATCGTGGGGCCTGGCGCTGGAGGGTGCCGCTGGGTTCGCGGGCAGGACTGAGTCCACCTCCGTTTCGTTTTGCCTGCCGTTGGCTTCTTCCTCGGCTCGGGCGCGGACCACGGGCTTGGAGAGGGAGACGCCATGTCTCGTTCATTGCCGTCCCGACCTGATCTGGACCAGTTGCGCCGCCAGGCCAAGGAGCTCCGGGACACCGCTCGTGGCGGTGACGCCGTCGCGGTGGAGCGGTTCGCGCGGTCCGTCGGGTCGTTCCGCGGTTCGGTGACCTTGTCGCTGGCGCAGCTCGTCGTCGCTCGGGAACTCGGGTTCGCCAGTTGGGCCCGGCTCAAGGCCGCCGTCGGCTCGGCCGAGCCGGTCGACGACTTTCTCGCGGCCAGCGTCGAGGGGCGGATGGCGGCCGCTCGCCGGTTGCTGGACGCCTCGCCGGAGATCGCCACGTTCGACATCAGCACCGCCGCCGTGCTCGGTGACGTCGCCACGGTCCGCGAACTGGTCGAGGCGAAGCCGGACGCCGCCCTGACGCCGGACGCGCGACGCCGATGGTCGCCGCTGCTGTACGCCTGTCACTCCGGGTGGCACCGCGTCGACGACGAACGGGCCGAGGGGCTCCTGCAGACGGCGTGGTTGCTGCTGGACGCCGGGGCCGACCCGAACTCGTCCAACGGGCGGCCGTCCCGGCACGGCTACCGGTCGGCGCTGTACGGCGCCGCCGGCATCGCGCACAACGCGGCCATCACCTCGCTCCTGCTGCGCTACGGCGCCAATCCGGACGACGACGACTCGCTGTACCACGCGGCCGAGCACGCGGACCTGGCCTGCCTGCGGGTGCTGCTCGGCCACGGCGCCACCGTCGCCGGCACCAACGCGTTCGCCGCCGCGATCCGGCCGGGCAACGTCGAGGGCGTGCGGCTGTTCCTCGAAGCGGGCGGCGATCCCGGCCGGCCGGTGCGTGCCGGCATCGCGGACGGGCACCTGGCCAGCAGGGAACTGGCGCCGCTGCCGCTCGCGGTGACCACGTGCGGTGTGGACGTGGTCGAGCCGCTGCTGGTGGCGGGCGCCGACCCGAACACGCGCGGCACCGACCACCTGTCGGTGGTGCGGCGGGCGGCGCGCAAGGGCAACCAGGAGGTCGTCGACCTGCTGCTGCGGTACGGCGCCCGCGACGACACGACGGCCGTCGACCGGTTCGTCGGCGCCTGCCTGCGGGCCGACCGCGACGCCGTCGAGCGGATCGTGGCCGCCGAGCCCGACCTGGCCGAGCACGGCAGTCTGGCGGACGTGGGCTCGATCGCCGACGCGGCCGAGTACTCCGACCCGGCGGCCGTCCGACTGATGCTGGACCTCGGCTTCCCGCTCACGGTCCGGCGGCCCGAGGACGGCGCCACCGCGCTGCACGCCGCCGCCTACGCCGGCCGAGTGGGGATCGTGTCACTGCTGCTGGAGCGGGGGGCCGACGTGAACGCGCCGGACGGGCAGTGGGGTTCCACCGCGCTGGCCTGGGCGAGCGTGGGCAGCGGGGAACGGCCCGCCTACGCCGCGGACGCCGACTGGCCGGGGACCGTGCGCACCCTGCTGGCCGCCGGATCGACCGTCGACGACGCCTGGATCGGCGGTAAACCGCCCAGCGAGGACGTCGGTACGGTGCTGATCGAGCACGGTGTCGAGGAACCCGACAGCTGACGCGTCAGTGCGTGGCGACCCCGATGAGCGCGCCGACCCCGTAGGTCGCGGCCGCGGCGATCGCACCGAACAGCAGTTGGCGGGCGCCGTTGCGCCACCAGGACTTCTGCGTGAACCGGGAGACCACGGCGCCCGCCACGAACAGGCCGACACCGCCGATGCCCAGCCCCAGCCACAGTGCCTGCAGGCCCGCCAGGAACGGCAGCAGCGGCACGATCGCGCCCACCGCGAAACACAGGAACGACGAGACGGCCGCCACCGAGGGGGACGGCTGGTCGTCGGGGTCGATGCCCAGTTCCTGGGTGAGGTGCACCCGCACCGCGACGTCGGTGTTGGCGTGGATCTCCTCGGCGACCCGCTCCGCGGTGGCCTCGGTGAGGCCCATCGCGCGGTACATGGCCACCAGTTCGGCCTGCTCGGCGGCGGGGTTGCGCTCCATCTCCGCCCGCTCGACCGCCGCCTCGGCCGTGACCGCCGAGTTCTGCGTGCCGACCGACGTGTACTCGCCCAACGCCATGGAGAAGGCGCCCGCCACCAGCCCGGCGATCCCGGACAGCACGATGACCCGACTGCTGGCATGGGCGCCGCCCACGCCGGCGACCAGCGCGATGTTCGTCACCAGGCCGTCCATCGCGCCGAACACCGCCGGCCGCAGCCACCCACCGGTCACATCCGCGTGGGTGTGCCCGATTTCACCGGTTCCGGCGTGCCCGGCGGGAACCGTCATGTCAGCCATCAGAGGAGCGTAAGTGCTGGTGAGGGGGTGTGTGGAGTGAGGACAGCCTTGCCAAGGTGTGCCTGTCCTACCTGTTCGGGTGAGGTTCGGGCGCGTCTCAGCCCGTACTCAGGCTCACCTCAGAGTGGGTCGGTAGCGTCGGTTGCGTGGCGCGACCCCCGTCCCCGGTGCTCGATGCGATCGGCACCGTCGCACGGCTCGGTCTGGCCGCGGTGTGGTTGATCTCCGGGGCGATCAAGGCGGCGGATCCTAACCAGACGTACGCGGCTGTCCGGGCCTACCAGATCCTGCCCGCCGGGGCGGTGGCTCCGGTCGCGGCGGTCCTGCCGTTCCTGGAACTGGCGTTCGGGTTGCTGGTGCTGGTCGGCATCGGGCAGCGGCTGATGGGTGTGCTGTCGGCCGCGCTGCTGCTGGTGTACATCGCCGGTGTGGCGCAGTCGTGGGCGCGCGGGCTGACCATCGACTGCGGCTGTTTCGGCGGTGGCGGGCAGGTGGCGGCGGGACAGACGCAGTACCCGCAGGAGATCTTGCGGGACATCGGTTTCCTGGCGTTGGCGGTGTGGCTGGCGGTGCGGCCGCGGTCGCTGTTCTCGGTGGACGGCTGGCTGCGGCGGGGTCGCGCGGACACGGTGGACCAGGAACAGGACGACGCCGACGGGCCTGCCCGGTCGGCCGTAGGGAGAACGTGATCGTGGCCGGGGGCAAGCGGAACAACCGCAACACCAGTCAGAAGCAGAAGCAGTCCGCCGCGGCGGCGAAGGCGGTGGCGGCCGCCCGCAGCGGCAAGCGCGATCTCACCAGGATCATCGGCGCCGTCGTCGTCGTGGTGGTGATCGCGGCCGCCGTCGTCGGTGGCGTGCTGTTCGAGCAGCACAAGAAGTCGGCCGCGGCCGAGACAGTCATCCCGGCGAAAACCGTTGCCGGCTCGGCGAACTACCCGGTGACGATCGACAAGGCCGACGCCACCGTGCTGGCCGGCAAGACCGACGCGAAGGTCACGATCGACGCGTACGAGGACTTCGAATGCCCGATCTGCAAGGACTTCGAGTCCGCGAACTTCACCAACGTGGAGAAGCAACTCCAGTCCGGCACGGTGAAGGTCCGCTACCACATGATCAACCTGCTGGACGGCAGCTCGGTTCCGGCCGGCTACTCCAGCATGTCCGCGAACACCGCGCTCGCCGTCGCCACCGTGGCACCGGACAAGTTCATCGACTTCCACTACAGCCTGTACCAGACCCAGCCGGAGGAGAACGGTCCGGGGTGGACACAGGCGCAGCTCACCAGCCTGGCCAACCGGTTGGGCGTGCGGGGCGCCGAGTTCGACAAGCTGATCGCGGATCGCACCTACTACCAGCAGATCCAGACCAACCTGGACAATGCCAGCAAGAACAAGGCGCTGTTCCAGCAGGCGGGCGGCGGCCAGCCGACATTCGGCACGCCGACCATCGTGGTCAACGGCAAGGTGGTCAACTGGCAGGCGAACACGTCGTGGTTGCGTGATGCCGTGAAGGCCGCTTATCCGACCAGTTAGGCGATTCCGGCCACTGGTGGCTCGCCGTCCGTCCAGCGGGCCAGTCGCCTGGCCTTGCCGGTTTCCGTTCTCGGCACGCCGCCGGTGGCGACGACCCGCACCACGCAGCCCACCGCGAGCCGTTCGCGCAGCGCGTGCTCCAGGTCGCGGCGCAGCGCGCCGTCGTCCCCGCTGCCGTCGGCGTGCTCCACCGCGATCCGTAGCTCGGGTCGTGCCGGGCTGCGCCGGTCCTCCACCAGCAGGTAGTGCGGGCTGACCCTGCGGTCGGCCAGCAGGACCGCCTCGATCTCCGTCGGGTAGACGTTGACGCCCCGAATCACGAGCATGTCGTCCACCCGGCCGAGGATCTTGGTCATCCGGCGCAGGGTGCGCGGCGAACCGGGCAGCGGGTCGGCCAGGGCCGCCACGTCGCCGGTGCGGTAGCGCAGCAGCGGCATGCCGGTCTTGGTGAGCGTGGTGAACACGAGCTCGCCGGGGGTGCCGTCGGGCACCGGCTGGCCGTCCGGGTCGATCGCCTCGGCGTAGAAGTGGTCCTCGGCGACGTTGAGCAGGCCGGCCGAGTCCAGCGACTCGCACGCCACGCCCGGCCCGATGATCTCGGACAGGCCGTAGATGTCGAGCGCCCGGATGCCCAGCAGGCCCTCCAGGGTGGCGCGCAGGCTGTCCGTCCACGGTTCGGCGCCGAACACCCCGGCCTTGAGGGACGTGGGTGCCACGCCGGCCGCACGCATCGCCTCGCCCAGGTGGATGGCGTAGGACGGGGTGCAGGTCAGGATGTCGGGTTGGAGATCGGCGATCAGCGTGACCTGCCGGTCCGTCATGCCACCGGAGATCGGCAGCACGGTGGCTCCCAGCCGGATGGCGCCGTGGTGCACACCCAGACCGCCGGTGAACAGCCCGTAGCCGTAGGCGTTGTGGATCACACTCGTCCGGGTGGCCCCGGCGCCGCCCAGCGCCCTGGCCATCACTTGGGCCCAGACGTCGATGTCCTGCGCGGTGTAGGGCACCAGCGTGGGCCGACCGCCGGTGCCGGACGAGCCGTGGATGCAGACGATCTGGTCGTCCGGCACGGCCCGCAGGCCCGTCGGGTAGTGCTCCCACAGGTCGGACTTGGTCACGGAGGGCAATCGGCCCAGGTCGGTCAGTGTGACCTCGGTGCCCGACGTCACACCCGCCGCGCGGAGTCGCTCCGCCTGGAGGCCGTCGGCCGCCAGCAGCCGGTCCACCAGGCCCCGCAGCCGCCGTTCCTGCACGCTGCGCCGCCGCTCCGGTGCGATGCCCTCGGCATCCGGATCGGTCAGCGGAACGACGTAGTCCGACTCGGTCACGTTCACCTCACACCCTCCACGCTGCGCCGACGCCCCCGGATTTCGTCCGCGGTCGCGCGTCAGGTACGGTACTGCTCACACCGCGAGGAGTTAATCTCCCTCGCTCGGGGCTGTAGCGCAGCTGGTAGCGCACCACACTGGCAGTGTGGGGGTCACGGGTTCGAACCCCGTCAGCTCCACAACAGTTAACCGCCACGGACCGTTGTCGTCCACAGTAGACAATTTCGCGGTGAACCGGCTGGTTGGCGGGTGCGATGGCCGCTCGAGGCGGGACCGTCGACTACGCGCTCTCCTCCTCGTATTCGTCCTCGTCCTCCGGCTCTTCCTCTTCCTCTTCTTCGCCTGCCTCTTCTTCGAGGTCCTCGTCTTCCGTCCAGTCCTCGTCCTCGGGCCCGTACTCGCCCTGTTCGTCCTCGATCACCTCGTCGTGGGTGCGCACGACCTCGCCGTCGTGGATCTCGCCACGCCAGCCCTCGACGGCCTCCTCGTCGAGGATCGTCCTGGTCATCACGTGTCGGCGGAAGTGCTTCAGCTCCAGGCGGACGCGGCGGCCCTGCGCACGCCAGACATTTCCGGTGCGCTCGAACAGGCCCTGCGGGTGATATTCGAGAACGACGAGGATGCGGGTCAGCCGAGGGGCGAGCTCGTGGAACGTGACGGCGCCGTCGACGTGGCCCTTGGCTCCCTTGGACCGCCACACGATCCGGTCGTCCGGAAGTTGCTCCTCGATGGTCGACTCCCATTCGCGGTGTGACCAGAACACCTGCGCCTTCCAGTGCAGCGTGACGTCTTCTTCCTGGTCGACGTTCTCCACCTTCTTCATGAAGGTCGGGAACTCGCTGAACTCCGTCCACTGGTTGTAGGCGACGCTGATCGGCACACCGACGTCGATTTCCTCGATGATGTTCGTGACCTTCAGGCTGCCTTTGCCCTTGCTTCCACCGAACATGCCCGTGACCTTGTCCTTCAGTCCGGCCACCGCCGAGCCGGCCGCGGCCTTGAGGGGTGAGTCGCCGCGCGCCAGCCGCTGCACGCCTTCCTTGAGGGCAGGGCTGATCAGCTCGCCCTGCTCCAGCTGGTCGGTGACGGACTCCAGGCGCTCACCGACCTGGCCGATGAGGTCGTTGCCCTTGGCCTGCAGGTACGCCTTGGCCTCGTCGGCCAGTCGTGCGGTGATCGCGTTGTCCTTCAGCGCGGTGCCGATCGACGACACCGGGCTGTCCTTCAGCTTGCTCGTGGCTTCGTTCTTGGCCGCTGACATGGCGAACGTCTCCTCTCACCTGGTCGAGGCGCGACGTCGCGTGCCGCCGGATTGCGTGCCGCTCCGGGAGCCGGAGCTCCGGGAGCCGGACTGTGTGCCGCTCCGGGAGCCGGACTGGCGCGCCTTCGTGGTGCGCTTGGCGGGCTCGCGCTTCGCGGTCGTGGTATTGCTCGCGTCGCGCTTGGTGCGGCTGGTCTTCTCCGTCGCCGCCTTGGTCCTGCGGCGCGGCTGTTGGCCGGTGTCGGCCTTGGACTGCCTGGTCGTGCGGGAGGCGGACTCACTGCGCGACCGGCGCTGGCGGGGCGGGGGAGCCTCGTCCTCGTCCGGCTCGGGTTCCTCGTCGTCGTTGCCGCCCGCGTCGATGATGTCGCCCACCTTCTGGCCGCCGGGCAGGGACAACGCGGCGGTACGGTTCTGCAGCGCGTCGGCCAGCGAGTTCGCCCTGGTCTCCACCGCCGAGGTCACGGCCTTGCGCGCGGCATCCGCCAGCGGACCTCGCAGCTGCGCCAGCAACGCCGCGAGCGCGGGGTTCGCCACCAGTCCGGTCTTCGCCTGCTGGGCGAGGTTCGACGCCAGTCCGCCGCCCCCACCATTCAGCCAGAGGGCGAGGCGAAGTGCCCGTTTGCCTTGTTTGGTCCTGCCGAGCAGGTAGCCGGCGAGGACCGCCGTCGTGACCTTCGTCTGGTCGTCCATCTCAGTCTCCTTTCGTTCCGATTACCAGCCCCACAGCGACGAGTCGCCGCTGTCGGCTGTGGGTTGCAGCGGAAAGTCCAGCGGCGGCAACGGCCCGACGTACTCGACGTCATAGGGCACCGCCCCCCCGCCAGCCGCAGGGGGAAGTTGGCGCAGTTCGGCGTCGACGCCGGCCAGCCGGTCGCGGCGGACCAGCAGCGCGAACCGCGTGGTGGTGTGCTCCGGGGTGTCCAGCGGCGTGATCGCTTCCGCGTGGCCACGGGCGCCGCTGACCAGTTCGTCGCTCCACTCCCGGACAGCCGCCGCCAAGCGGCCCGCGACGTCCTCACCGAGCGCGATCCGCTCCGCCACGGAGTCGGCCTGCCGCGATGCGCGACCCACGCCCGGGTCGTGCGACAGGACCTCCCGGAGGGCGGCGTCCTCGTCGACCTGGATGGTCACCAGGACCTCGACCACGTCGCTGGTGGCCCGCAGGTGTTCGGTGAACTCATGGCTCGACGCCTCGATCACCTCGTGCCGGACGGCGTCCGTGTCGGGCGCGACCGTGCCGAACCGCATGGGGATGACCGGACCGGTGGCCAGCAGGGACGTGATGACGTCCAGGTGGGCGAGCACGTCCGCCTCGGTCGCCTCGATGTCGGCATCCACGGGGCTGACCACGGCGGCCAGCGAGCCCGACCGCACCATGTCCAGCACCCCGGCCTGGACACCGGTGCGGTCGGGCAGGTCTGTGTCGGCGCCGACGACGGCGTAGAGATGCAGCGGCACGGCCATCACCTGTCCCTGCCGCTCGCGCGGCGCGTCCGTGACGTCGTCGTCCGCTTGCGTGGCCGCTCGGCCGGCTCGTCGTCCTCGTCGTCCTCGTCGTCGCGCGCGGAGGAGATGATGTCGCGTGCGGTGTCCTTGACGCCCTCCAGCGCGCCCTTGGTCTTGTGCTTGGCGCCGCCTTCGTTGATCTCCTCCATGAGGCCCGGCAGGCCGGCGACCTGGTGGTCGGGTTGGAGGTCGAGCCGGTTGACCGCTTCGGCGAATCTCAGATACGTATCCACGCTGGCGATCACGATCCGGGCGTCGATGGTCAGCAACTCGATGCCGACGACGGCGACCCTGACGTAGGCGTCGATGACGATTCCCTTGTCGAGGACGACTTCGAGCACGTCGGCGAGACTGCTCGGTCTCGGTGCGCGGTTGACTCCGTGGGCCACGGTCATGATGGGTTGTCCCTCCCGTTGGCAGGACGGTCGAACTCGTCCTGGGCGAGCAGTTGGTCGGCGTCGAAGGGCAGCCGGAGGTCGAGGTCCTCGGGGCGCAGGCCGAACGCCTCCCGCAACTCGGCGAACCGATCCTCGAGATCCATCAGGGCGTTGCCGAGCCGTTCGATCTGGTCCTCGTCCAGGGCGCCGGACTCCGCCCGGTGCACGGCCTGCCGTTCCAGCAGGTCACGGACGAGCTGGAGCACGGCGAGGACAAGCCTGCCCAGCCCGTCGCCGAGCTGCTCCGCGTCCGCCCGCACGCTCTGGCCACGACCGGCGGTCACGTCGACTCCTCGAGCCGTGCGGCGGTGTCCACCGCGACCAGCAGCAACCGCAGGTCGAGCCGGATCAGGTCGACACCGGCGAGTGAGATCACCGCGTCCCCGGTGAGGACGACACCGGTGTTCACCACCCGGTCCAGCAGGTCGACCACGCTGGTTCCGGACACCGGCCGGACTTCGGCCGGTGACACGGTCGGTTCAGCCATCGCGGACCTCCAAGGCTGCGTGGGAGAACGAGTAGGGCGGCCACGGGCCGGTCGTGTCGAGCAGCACTCCCGCTTCCGCTGCTTGGGCGGCCAGCTGGCCGACGTGTCGGAGAAAGGCGTCCTCGGCGGAGTGGTCCACCAGCACGGCGATGTCGAGCAGGGAGTCCCGGTCCGGCCGGTCCGCGGCGTCCGCGGCCCAGGACTGGAGGTCCTGCTGGATCCGGTCGGCGATCTCGCGCTGCCGGCCGCGCCGCCGGTCCAGGTCGTGCAGGTGCCTGCGGCGGCTGGCCAGGTAGGACGCGCCGCTGCTGCGGTCGGGCTCGGGCTCGTCGCCGACCGGCGACCGGGCGCGCAGCCGGACACCCCATTCGTCCTTGCCGTCGACGTGCGCGAGCAGCGCCATGGCGGCGTCGTGGTGCTCGGCGAGCAGCCGGTCGGCTGCCGCGTCGTCGCGTAGCACGGTGCCGAAGCGGAACGGCAGTACCGGTCCCCGCTCGGCGGCCGCCCGCACCACCTGGTCGTGCTCCCGGGCCCGAACCGCCAGCTCGCTCTGCTCGGTGACGTCCGCGTCGCGCAACCCGCTCAGCCGCTCGGAGTCGACGTCCGACACGAGTACACCCAGGCGACCTCGGTCCAGCAGGCGTACCGGCGCCGGGTGCGGCCCGATCCCGGTGTACCCGCCGGGCAGGCCGCGGCCCGCCCGGACGAAGGCATAGACGTACAGCCCCGTGTGTGCGCCGGTCATCGCAGCTCCCGGCCACTGTCCTGGACCTGGCCCTCCAGTTCGCGCACCCGCGCCCGCAGCGACTCCAGCTCGGAGTCACGATCGGTGTCGATCGGCTCACGGTCCGCCGCTGTCGTGAAGAACGGGTCGCGGCTCCACCAGTCCATGCCCATCTCCTTGGCGGTCTGCGCAGAGGAGATGAACAACCGCAGCTTGATGGACAGCAGCTCGATGTCGAGCACGTTGATCACGATGTCGCCCGCGATCACGACGCCCTTGTCCAACACGCGTTCCAGCACGTCGGCCAGGGAGTCCGGCGACCGCCGGGGCTGAATGGGCTGCACGGTCATGTCGGATCCGCCGCGCCGAGGGTGAAGCGCCGCAGCCGCTCGTAGGAGACGAGCCGGCCACGGTCGTCGACATCCACGCGGTAGGTGGCGAGCAGGCTTGTCGACTGCGGAATCCGCTCCAGTTCGACGACGTCGACCAGCACGGACCAGCCGCCGTCGTCCAGTCTGCGCACGCCCGTCATCCGGTACGCCGGCTCGCCGACCAGGCTCACGAACTCCTGAACGGCATGTTGCGCCATGTCCCGCAGAGACATGCCGTTGCGTCGGCTGGGTGTGTCACGGTTGGGCTCGGTACGCCGAGCTACCATCACCAACCCCCCAATTCGATCAATTTCCTAAGTGGACGCCTGGTTTTGGTCGTATACCCGTGAGTGCGAATCGAAAACAGGATCATGGATGATGGCCTCGCGGGTGGTGGTGGCTCTGATCAGCGGCGACGTACGCAAGATCGGATCGGCCGATTTCGAAGACGGGAGCTCGAAGGGCAAGTCGATCTCAACGCGCTGAACATGAATCGCTTTCTACAAGCATGTAGAAATGCGGTTCGACCGGGCATTGTTTCGCACCGTGGTCAATCGAGCGCCGAACGTCTCAGCGGAGGACGAAACCGGTGCCCAGCGGGTCGCGCGGGTCGAGCTCGAACGTGCCGTGCCGGTCCGGTAGGCGTTGCCCTCGATCTCGGTGACCACGGCCGGCCGGCCCGCGGCGACCGTGTGCTCGACGACGCGGCCCAGGAACGTGGTGCCCACGATCGAGTCGTGGCGCAGCGCCTGGCCGGTGGTGATCCGGCCGTCCGCGGCGAGCAACGCCAGCCGGGCCGACGTGCCCGAGCCGCACGGGGACCGGTCGACCTGGCCGTCGGCGAACACCGTGACGTTGCGCTGGTGCGGGCCGGTGCCGTCGGTGCCCAGGTCGTCGTACAGGATCGTGCCGTAGATGCCGTCCAACCGGCTGTCCTCGGGATGCCGCGCGTGCGGCGAGTCCCGTAGCGCGGCCTTGACCGCACGGCCGGTGGCGACCAGCGCCGCGTGGTGCTCGGGCACCACGGTCAACCCGACCGACGCGGCGTCCAGCGACGCGTACAGCGCACCGCCGTAACTGACGTCCACCCGAGCGGGCCCGCGGGGTGTCGTCACCTCGACACCCCGGGCCACCGGGTAGGCGGCGACATTGCGGAACGACACGCCTGTCACCACGCCGCCTGCCCGGCTCACCCGCGCCACCACCCGGCCGGACGGGACGTCGATCACCACGTCGGTGACACCGTCCGGCGAGGCAGGCACCCGTCCGGTGGTCACCGCCCACACGCCCAACGCGATGGTGCCGTGGCCGCACGCCGTCGAATAGCCGTCCTGGTGCCAGAACAGGACCCCGAAATGCGCGCCGGCGTCGTCGGCCGGCACGACGAAGCAGCCGTACATGTCCGCGTGCCCACGCGGCTCGCTGACCAGCAACCGCCGCACGGCGTCCACGTCCGCCGACCCCCTGGCGAACTCCCGCCGGGCCAACACCGTGTCCCCCACGATGTCCGGCGCGCCGGACACGACGATCCGGAACGGCTCACCCGCGGTGTGGTAGTCGACCACCTGGACGGCATCCATGCCGACACTCCCTCGTCAGGCGCCCGCGGTACCGAACCGGCCCTGCTCGGCCCACCGCTCCAGCAGCGTGATCAACTCCGCGCGCTGCTGCCGGGCCTGGACCACCGCGCTCCAGAAGAAGCACGCCAGACCGGTGAAGAACGCGACTCCCGCCAGCACGCCGAACACGACCGAACGCAGCAGGCCGGTCGCCTGCGGGACGATCGGGTTCGGCGCGAGGTCGATCCGGATGCCGACCTCGGGCGGGAGCACGGTCGCGTCGTGCAGCGCGAGCACCAGGGACACCGTGGCGAAGGCCACGGCCAGCAGCATGCCCAGCCAGCCGGCGGCCTTCCAGCGCTGAGTCATTCGGCGATGATGCCAGGCCGCCGGGCGGTCAGCGCCGGGTCAGGTTCCGCAACGAGATCAGATGTTCCAGCAAGGTGATCAGGACCAGCTTGCTGGACTCGCGCTGGCGTACGTCGCACAGCACGGTGGGCACGAAGGAGTCGAGGTCCATCGCGTCGCGGACCTGGTCCACGGTGTAGGGCTGGATACCGTTGAAGCAGTTGACGGCCACCACGAACGGCACCTGGCGGCGTTCGAAGAAGTCCACCGAGGGAAAGCAGGCGTCCAGGCGGCGGGTGTCGGCGAGCACCACCGCGCCCAGAGCGCCCACCGCGAGTTCGTCCCACATGAACCAGAACCGGTGCTGCCCCGGCGTGCCGAACAGGTAGCAGATCAGCGACGGGTTGATGGTGATGCGTCCGAAGTCCAGGGCCACCGTGGTCGTCGTCTTGCCCTCGACGCCCGCGAGATCGTCGACGTTGCCGCTGATCTCACTGATCACCTCCTCGGTGCGCAGCGGCGCGATCTCGCTGACCGAGCCGACCAGGGTGGTCTTGCCTACGCCGAAACCACCGGCGATCAGCAGCTTCACCGCTGACGTGCCCAAGGCCGGCTGGGCGGAGGTGTCAAAGCCTACGGATGCCATCAAGTACCGCCTGAAGTATGTCCATGTCCGGGTTATCCACAGCAGTCGGCGGAGCACGGAAAAGGAGATAGCCCTGCTCGATCAGGTCGCCGATCAGAATCTTCACGACGGCGAGCGCCATATCCAGTTGTGCACTGATCTCGGCGACCGACAGCGGGCGCTGACACAGTCGCAGGATCTCGGCGTACTCGCGATCCAGCACACCGTTGTCCGGGTGAATGGCGATCACCAGCGTGATCATGTCCAGGTCTGGCCGGTTCGACCGGGTACGACCGCGAGTGACCGCATAAGGCCGGACCATGGGGCCGGCCTTGTCGTCGTACCAGGACTCCCGACGGTCACTCATTACGGATGCTGTGTGCCCGACGCGCCGTTCGGGTTACGGGGCGCCGCTACGAGGTGGTTGCCGACCTGCTTGACCATCAGGGTCATCTCATACGCGATCATCCCCATGTCGGCGTTCTCCGACGCCAGCAGGGCGAGGCAGGTGCCCGAGCCGGCCGCCGTGACGACGAAGTAGGCCCGTTCGAGTTCGACGACGGTCTGCCGGACCCCGCCCCTGGCGAAATGCCTGCCCACCCCCCTGGCCAGGCTCTGGAACGCGGACGCCATCGCGGCGAGATGTTCACTGTCCTCCCTGGACAGACCGCTGGACCTGCCGACCACCAGTCCGTCCGAGGACAACACAACCACGCGTTCGGCTCCGGTCACCCGTGTCACCAGATCATCGAGCAACCAGTTCAGCTCGCTCACGTCCGGTCGATCCATGCCTACCCCACTAGTTCGAAGTCGCTGTTATTACCGGACGTCCCGAGCCTGCCGGGTGCCGTTCTGGAACGCGGCCATCGTGTTCCGTGCCTGTTCGGCCATCCGGACCGCGTCCGCGTCCGACGGCACGTTGTCCCTCGGGTCCGGCTCGGCGTCACCCACCAACTGGGGCGAGATGTTCGCCTGCCGCCTGCGCCGGGGCAGTGGCGGCGCCGTGCTGTCCGGTTGCCGGCCGTGCCGGCCCGTCTGCGGTTGAAGCCCTTTCAGGATCACGCTGTCACCGTTTCCGTTGCCGTGCGGGGGCGCCGTGTCGCCCGCATGGTCGCTGGTCGGCCACCGAATGGTCAACTCACCGTTCTTGGGTACCGGTCCGGCCACCGGGGCCGGCTCCGCGATCCGGGACCGGCCCGGATTGTGCCGCTGCCGGGGCAACTCCGCGGTGGCGGCCGGATCACCGGCGCCGTTCTCCGGTGTGTCGCCGGTCGACTCCCACGCCAGCAGCGACGCGCGGATCAGCACGATCGCCCGCACACCGCCGTAGACCGACTCCACCAACGTCACGGTGATGCCGTGCCGTGCGGCCAGCTGGGACACCACGAACAGGCCGAGCCGTGAGTCCTTGCTCAGCGCCATCACCCCGAAGTCGGGCGGCTCGTGCAGCAGGCCGTTGATCAGTTCGCGGTCGTTGTCGGCCAGGCCGAGACCCTGGTCCTCCACCTCGATCACGACACCCTTGCCGACCATGTTGCCGCGGATCTCGACCCGGGAGTCCTGCGGGGAGAACGACGTCGCGTTGTCGATCAGCTCGGCCAGCAGGTGCACGAGGTCGGCCACCACGGCTCCCGCGACGGACACCTCCGGCAGCCGCCCGGCGTTGACCCGCTTGTACTGCTCCGTCTCCCCGACCGCGCTGCGCACGATCTCCACCAGTGGCACCGGATTGCGCCACTTCCGCCCCGGCCGCTCACCACCGAGGATGATCAGGTTCTCGGCGTTGCGTCGCGCCCTGGTGGCCAGGTGGTCGAGCTGGAACAGCAACTCCAGTTCGTCCGGGTCCTCCTGCTTGCGTTCGGCCCGGTCCAGCACCTCCAGTTGGCGGTGCACCACCACCTGGCTGCGGTGGGCGATGTTGAGGAACACCGCGTGCACACCTTCGCGGGTCCTGGCCTCCTGGGCGGCGGCCGCGACCGCGGTGTGCTGTGCCTTGTTGAACGCGTCGGCCACCTGGCCGATCTCGTCCTCACCGAACTCCAGCGGTGGAATCTCGCGCTCGATGTCGATCTGCTCACCGCCCCGCAACCGGCCGACCGCCTGGGGCAGCCGGGTGTCGGCCAGGTCCAGGGTCTGCGCGCGCAGGTCCCGGAGGCGGTTGACCAGCCGGTTGGACAGCCGGGCGGCGACGAACGCGGCGATGATCGTGAGCAGCAGGATGAGCCCGCCGCCGATCAGCGAGTTGACGAAGGTCTTGTGACCGCTGTCCTTGGCGAATCCGGACGCGTACTGGTGCTGGGCGGCGTAGAGGTTCAGCAACTGGGTGTGCACCTTGGCCGCGGTCTGCTGCCAGTCCTGCACGGTCATCGGCAGCGGGCCACCGCGGGTGCCGTTCGGGGCCGGCTGCGGCCCGCGCAGCAGCACGAACGTCTCCATGGTGTTCAGCGCACGCCAGTCCGGGCTGGCGACGAGCTTGGCGTACCCGGCCTGCTCCGCCGGGTTCAGCGTGGGGATCAACGAGGCCAGTTCGGTGTGGTAGAAGCCGATCTGGTTGGAGAACTCCTGGAAGTTCTGCTTGTTCAACGCGCCGCTGGTGACACCGCCCTCGGCGAGTGCGTTGCTCCTGGACATCGCGTCCGCCACGTTGAACAGGTCCGTCGCCGCCGTCTCCTCCACCGCGGTGACCGGGTCCGGCGCTGTTTTCGCGATCCCCTGCAAGCTCAACGAGATGATCTGGATGAGCTCGTTGTAGTAGGTGTAGACGGCCTGCAGGCTCGTCCTGCCCGTGTCGATGCCCTGCCGCAGCGGCTGCAACTGGCTCAGCAGCTTCTCCAGGACGGCGTTGGCCTGCTTGAGGGCGCCCGGATTCGACTGCACCAGGCTGGCGCCGAGCGTCTGGAGTTTGAGCAGTGACTCGTTGACCTGGTTGCGCACGGTCTTGAGCTGGTTGGCGACGGAGGCGTCACCCAGCCGCTGCAGACTCAGCCTGCGCTCCTCGCCGAGTTGCTGGGTGAACACGGTACCGACGTCGACGACGGACGACTCACCGGTCGTGGTGGCCCAGGACTGTGCGTCGTATCCCTGCCGTACCAGGTAACCCGCGCCACCCACACCGATGATCAGCAATGCCGCGCTGGGAATGAGCACGATGGCGAGCATCCGCGCCCTGATGCTCCTGCGTACGCGGCCCGTTGCATTCGGGCGCCTCACAACGTGCCTCCTTGTTGCCGAACCTCATCAAGATCATATCGTTGTCGTGCAGGCACGTCCCGCACTTCGTGCACATCGGGCACCGGCCAGGTCAGTGGCAACGTGTCCAGTGACCACACGGCACCGCCCGCGGTGCGCGGGTCGGCGTCCTCGGCGAGGGCGTAGTCCTGGATCGTGGCATGCCACTCGCGCAGTGCCACGGTGAGTGCCTGGCTGGCGATGCGGGCGCCGACGCAGCGGTGCGCACCGGAGCCGAACGCCAGGTGGCTGGTCCGGTCCGGCCGGTCGAGGTCCGCCGACGCCGGATCCGGGTACTGGTGCGGGTCGCGGTCGGCGAGCGCGAGGCTGAGCAGGATGCGCTCACCGGCCCGGACCCGGGTGCCGGCGATCTCGGTGTCGCGTGTGGCGACCCTGGCCACGCAGGCCACGGAGTGCAGCCGGAGCAACTCCTCCGCGGCGGGCGCCGCTGCGGCGCTCTCCGTCGCGAGGCGTCGTCGCAGGTCGGGATGTGTTGCCAGGTAACGGAAGCTGAAGCCGATCGAGTTGGTGATGGTGTCCACGCTGCCGATGCCCATCTTGAACGCGAGATCGGCCGCCTCGTCGGCGCGCAGCGGCCGGCCGTCGACCTCGGCCGTGGCCAGCGCGTGCAGCAGCCCCGTGCCGGTGCGCTCGCCGCCGGCACAGGCGGCGATCCCCTGCCCGACATAGGCTTTGAAGTCCTGGGCGGCCCGCAACCTGCGGTCCGGGTCGTCGCCCTGGAGCAGGTCCGACGCCCAGCGCGCGCACCGTTCGGTCTCCGCCTCCGGCACGTCGAACAGCGCGGCGAACAGCGCGTCGCGCAGCGGCTGGGCGAAGTCGGCGACGAGATCACACCGCCCGAGCGGGGCGAGGTGGGTGACTAGCCGGACGCAGGCGCGTTCGACCGCCGAAGCGACCGCAGCGCCCGCCGGGCCGGTCACGCTGTGCACCAACAGCTTGCGGTAACCGGCCCAGTCGGCCGACTCCCGTTGCCCGCGACTGGCCTGGTCCCTGGGCCACTCGATGGGCGGAATCAGGGTGTGCCGGCTGGAGAAGGTCTCCCCGTCCCGCAGCACCTCGCGGATGTCGGCGTAGCGGGTGAGCACCCAGAACCCGTCCAGCTCGGGCGTCCAGAAGATCGGCTCGTCGCGGAAGCGGTCGAACGCGGTGAACGGATCGACGCGCAGCGCGGGATCCTTGTGGTGGTTGAAGTTTCGGACCGGGACGCGGAGGTCTGGGTCCGCCGTGCTCATCGTGAACTCACGCTCCACTCAAGTCGTATGGCGGTCCGGTCGGCGAGACGCGGGGGTCGGTGTGCGCGTAGATGCCGACGGTCCACTCGGCGAGCCGCACGATGCCGACCGCGGGCGGGTAGTCCCGGACCACCAGGTCGGCCAGCCGCTCGTGGGCCGCGGCGAGGCGGCTGTCGATCTCCGTGCGGACCCACTCGGGCGATACACCGTACATCAGCACGTTGTTCTCCCGTGGCTCGGTCCGCTCACGGGAGTAGCCGGCGAGGTCGTTGGCCAGCCTGCCCACCACGGCGATGTCGTCCAGGGCCGGCACCAGGACGTCCAGGTGGTCCACCAGGTCGGCGCAGCCGGAGCAGATCCACCTCGGCAGGTGCAGCTGCCAGACCGAGATGCTGTCCGCGTTGTCGAGGTACTCGTCGACCGCGGGCGCCGTCCCCATGCCGTCGGCCCGCGCCGAGCCGACCAGCCAGTCGTAGCGCATGGCCCGCAGGCAGTCGGCGAACTTGCGTTCCCACAGTTCGGCGAGCTTCGGGTACAGCGGCTCGTCGGTCAGCTCCCGCTGCCAGCGGGACAGGCTCGCCAGCAGCGGCCGGCTGTCGTCCTGCCGGCCGGTCCGCACCACGGTGTCGCACCGGTCGATGAAATCGTCCAGTTCGGACAGGTCGGTGATCTCCCGCTCGACGTGGTCGTCCGCGGCGCACACCCACGCGCCCATCCGCCCGGACAGGCGCAGCTGGTCGGGGGTCGCCCAGGGATGGATCACGGCCTCACCGAGGGCCACGAACGCCAGCGGCAGGTCCGGGTGGCCGGGCAGTTCGGCCGCGGTCCAGCGCTGCACGTCGCCGAGCACCCGCAGGGTCAGCATCCCGATCCCCGGGCACTGGGCCGCTGGTGGGTACCGGGTGTCGATCACGGCCGGGCCGCCCGGCTCGCCACGTGGGCCGCGAGCACCGCCGCCCGCACGACGGTGGGCGGGGTGTAGAGGCCCTTGCCGATCCACAACTCGGCGAAGTCCGCGTCGTCGAGGTGCTCGCCGAGGTAGTCGCCGGCACGCCGCATGCGGTCGGCGGGCACCGGCCCGTGCCGGTCGCCCAGGGCGTCCAGCGACAGCACCGCGTAGGCGGTCTCCTCGGGCAGGCCGCCCGCCATTCCCCAGGAGCCGTCCGGGTGCTGACCGTCGATCAGCCACTGCCTGGTGCCGGCCAGCGTGCCCGGAGCGGTGGTTCCGGCCAGGGCGAAGACCGCCTGTGCGGTGGCGTAGTGCGGCGAGAGGTGCCACTTGTCGTACCACCAGGCACCGTCGCGGCGGCTGTCCAGCAGGAACGTCGTGGCCTTGGCGACCTGGACGGTGAACCGGTCCGGCTGCTGACCCAGTGCTTCGAGCACCCGCGCGTTCGCGCTGACCGGGACGCCGCGTTCGTGCTGGAAGCCGAAGAAGTGGTCGTCCGCCTCGAAACACAGCAACGACTCCAGCAGGGTGGCGTTGTCGTGGCCGAACGCGTGGGCCAGGTTCGCGACCATCGCGGTGTCGTCGGAGTCCGGGACCGGGAACTCGGCGCTGACCCCGACTCCGAGCCGGGCACCGCCGGCCAGTTCCACCAGTCGCTCGACGTGCCGTTTCGCCTCGACGCCCGCGAGGCCGGCGCGATGCAACAGGTAGACGACCCAGCCCGGCTCGAACACCGAGATCGGGTAGATCTCCGGCATCCCACCGTCCCCTGTGGACAATGCGGCGTCGCGCAGGTAGTCCAGTGCGGTCGGCTCGCCGGTCGCCGACCACAGCGCGGCGGTCGCGGCGGGGTTGTTGGCCATCGAGCCGTTCACCGCGGCGAAGGCGGCCACCTCGCGTGGTGGTGCCAGCTCGCCCAGGACCTCCAGCGAGTACAGCAGGGCCGTGGGCGTGGTGGTCAGCGCGTCGGACGGGACGCGGGCGAGCTTGTCGTCGCGGAGTGCGGTCAGCTCGCCGAGCCCGTCCAGTGACAGCAGACCCGCCGTGCCCGCCTGCTCCACCAGGTGCGGCGCCACCACTTCGAAGCCGATCGGCTCACCCACCGCGCCCTGCCAGTCGGTCGCGTGTCCGCGCAGGTAGTCCACGCCGGAACGCACCGCGGCGGCCGCCCACGGATCGTCGGCCCCGTGCAGGGCGAGCACCGCGGCCAGGGTGGAGACCAGCCGGTCGTACGGGTTGGGCACCACGCCGCCCCACGAGCCGTCGGTGTGCTGGTGTTCCCGCAGCCACTGCCGGGCCAGCGGGAACACCGGCCGTCTGTCGTCCGCCGTCAGCCGGGCGGCCCATGCCGTGGCGTAGGCCATGGCAGCCACCGGACGCCGGCCGAGGCCGGCCAGCAGCCGGTTCACCCGCTCGGCGGTGTCGACCACTACCACTCCCCGCTCGCTCGTGGCAGGTCGCCCAGCGCCGTAGCCAGCCGCGCCAGCTCGGCCAGTTCGGCCTCGGCCGCCGCCGTCAGGCCTGCGGACCGCAGGCACTCCGTCGCCTGCTCCTGGTGCTCGACGGCCCGCGCCTCGGTCCAGTCACGGCCGCCCGCGGTCTCGATCAGCGTCGCGGCACGGACGACATCGGCGGCCGGCAGGGGACCTTCGCCGTGATAGAGCAGGGCCAGTTCGCGTCCCGCCGCCGTGCCGGAGCACAGGGTGGCGACCACGGGCAGCGTCTTCTTCCGATTGACCAGATCGGACCGGGCCATTTTGCCGGTGGCCAGCGGATCGCCCCAGATGCCGCACACGTCATCGAGACACTGGTAGGCGAGGCCGAGGTGTTCGCCGAATCCGCGCAGGTATTCCACTTGGTCGGGAGTGCCGCCGCCGATGGACGCACCGAGTGCGCACGCCCCGGCCAGCAGCGCTCCGGTCTTACCCGCCGCCATGCGTAGGCACTCGGCGAGATCGACGTCGATCCGTTCCTCGAAGGAAATGTCCGCGCCCTGGCCGTCGACCATCTTCAGGAGCACGTCGGCGAGCAGCCCGTTCTCGGTGTCCACCGAACGCTCGGACCGGCCGAGTACGTCGAAGGCCAGCGCCAGCAGCGCGTCTCCGGCGAGGATCGCCGCGCTCGCACCGAACACCGACCAGCAGGCCGGGCGCTTCCGGCGAGTCGGGTCGCGGTCCATCAGGTCGTCGTGCAGCAGGCTGAAGTTGTGCACCAGCTCCACCGCGCACGCGCCGGGAACCGCCTGCTCGGCGGCACCGCCGACCGCCTGCGCGGACAGCAGCACCAGCGCCGGGCGGATCGCCCGGCCACCGCCCATGTCGGCCGTCTCAATGGGCCGTCCCTGGGCGTCGCACCACCCGAAATGGTATCGCGCGACGTGTCTTACCGGGTCCGACAGGCGGTCCACGGCAGCACGCAACGCCGGCACCACCAGGCCGCGGCTCCACAACAGCAGATCAACGCCGGATCTGCTACCCGTGGTGTCGACAGGCACCTGTCACCGCCACCTTTTCTTCCGTTCGGGCCATGTGGACAACCCCCGGGACGCCATTTGATACCGAGACGGTGACTGCTCGGTACCCCCAATCAGCGGTATGTTTCCCCCATTGTCACGACGGGTTGCTCATGACCGGTAGCCGTTTCATCAGGCAATATCCCGCGTTGGTGCTGGCAGTAGCGGTGTTACGGAACGTATAACATCGCCGAGTGCATCCGCATGATGGTCCGATGTAGGCGCGTACATATACTAACCTGGTACACGACGGCGGCCGGCGGCCAGTCCTATATGGACATTGATGCGTCGGTCAACGGTCAACGGGTGGTGGCACGTCCCGGCGGTACTTGCGGCGTACGCAAGAATGCGCGCATGTCCGACACACACAAGGTCGAGCTGGGCACGATCCAGGAAACCATGCTGCTCACGCTGGCCGACCGGGCGGTCGACGCCCGCAAGAAGCGGTCCATCCTGCAGGACGCGAAGGCCGTCGAGATCCTCGAGTCGATCGACCATCCACTGGCCAAGTCCGGCGGACTCCACCAGGGAACGGTGACGCGCACCGCGATCTACGACTCACTCCTGCGTGGCTTCCTGGACCAGCATCCGGCGGGGACCGTGGTGGAGCTCGGCAGCGGCCTGAACACCCGGTTCGAACGGGTCGACAACGGCCAGGTCCACTGGATCGACCTGGACCTGCCCGACTCGATCGAGGTGCGCCGCAAGTTCTTCACCGACACCGACCGGCGCCGGATGCTCGCCGGCTCCGCGCTGGACAGCGGCTGGCACGACACCGTGGCCGAGCTGCCGGGGCCGTATCTGTTCGTCAGCGAGGGAGTGTTGGCCTACCTGCCGCGCGAGGGCGTCGACAAGGCGCTGACCACGATCGCGGGCCGCTTTCCCGGCGCCACGATCATCTTCGACACCTACAACAGCAGGACGCACCGGAAGATGAACAGCTTGGCCGACGAGGGCAAGATGGACGCTCGCCTGGCGTGGTCCTGCGAGGACCCGCGCGAGTTCGAGTCGCTCGGCATCACACTCGTCAGCTCGAGCTCGATCACCAGGCCACCACGGGAGGTGCGCGACCGCCTGCCCGTGGGTCTCCGGATCGCCCTCCCTGTCGTGCACCCGCTGGGCAAGAATCTGTTTCGGCTGAACATGTTCCGCGCATCGGAGTAGCCGGCTTCCACCGAAGGGCCGCCGGTGGTCGCCGAGTGGGGTCCCCTATCGCACCGGATAGGGGATACTCCGCCCACTAGGGGCACCGCGGGACGTGATTAGCGGCCTTGGCGCGTTTCTTGTTGCAGGTCAAGGCGATCATGAGAGTTCGACAGCGCGGAAAGCGCGTCGATCGCGCCGGCGGAAAGCCGCTGGTCGGACGCCGAATGGTCGGCAAATCCCCGATATCCACGGTTCGATACCGCTGCTACGCTCCGCCGCCATGCCCGATGCCTGGGCATCGCGCGGCGTTCGACATGGAGCGAAGACCCCTATCAGCGGGACAACCACTTTTGCCTGGGCGATTCACTCCATGCGTACGCATACACATGCTGACATTCTTGGAGGAGAATCGTGCCCCGACGACTCCTGGTAGCACTGACCGCGTCATTCGCGGCCATGGTTGCCATGGCGGCTCCGGGTAGTGCCGAACCGCAACCAGCTGCCACCGCCGCCCCAGCCGCCCCAGCAGTGTGTCGCGACGTGACGATCCCGGTCAGCCTCACCGGTTCCGGGCCCACCAACGAGCAGCTCTACGGCAGGCTGTGCACGCCGCCGGGAGCCACCACGCTGCAAGTGTTGCTGAGCGGAATCACCTACGACCACACCTACTGGGATCTACCTGGAACGGCCGCGGACCCCGCCCAGTACAGCTATGTCGCACATGCCAACGCGGCGGGCTTCGCCACGCTCGCCCTCGACCGGATCGGCATCGGCCGCAGCTCACACCCGAACGGCCTGCTGGTGACGATCGATACCGACGCCGACACCACCCACCAGGCGATCCAGGCCATGCGTCAGGACGGCTTCCACAAGGTGGTTCTCGTCGGGCACAGCTACGGCTCCTGGACCACCTGGTACGAGGCCAGCCGTTACCACGACGTCGACGCGGTGGTCCTCTCCGGCGTCAGTCACGGCGTCAACGTGACCGCGACCGTCCGGCTGGCGCCCATCCTGCTGCACCCGGCCATGCTCGACCCCGAGTTGCGCAGCCGCTACCCGGATCCCACCTATCTCACCACTCCGCCGGGTATGCGGGACGAGATGTTCCACAGCCCCGAGCGGGTGGATTCGTCCCTGGTCGCCTTCGACGAGGCGCACAAGTCGACCGTGACCGTCGGTGAAGTCGACGACTTCCCGCTGATCCTGGTGCACCCGTTGGACATCCGGGTGCCCGTGTTGCTCGCCAACGGTTCCGCTGACCCGCTGTTCTGCGGTCTCGGCGGTGCCAACTGCTCATCGGCGTCTTCGCTGGTTCGCTCCGAGAAGCCGCACCTCGGCAGCAAGGTGCCCGAGGTCGACGGCTTCATCCTGCCCGGTGCGGGCCACGACCTGAACTACGCACCCAACGCGGACCAGTGGTTCGCGGCCGCGCAGGACTGGATCGCCCAGCACTCGTCGTAGTAAGCCCATACAGCAACGCCCGCACCGGACACGGTGCGGGCGTTGCCGTGTGGGCCTACTGCTTGAGCTCCTCGGCCAGGCGATCGGCCGCGACCTGTACTCCGCGCTCGGCCAGTAGTTGTTCCCGCACGCTGGCGGCGGCGGCGCGGTAGCCGGCGGCGGCATCCCCGGTGAGGTCCGCCATCAGTGCGGTCAGCCGTTCGGGGGTCAGCGACCCGCGCTTGACCGGTTGTGGGCCGGCACCGAGTTCGTGCACCCGGCGGCCGAAGAACGGCTGATCGGCACCGATCGACACGGCGGCGTTGGGCACTCCGGCCAACAGGGACTCGGTGGTGGTGCCCGCCCCGCCGTGGTGGATCACCGCGGCCATGCGGGGCAGCAGCCACCGGTACGGTGCGTCGGCCAGCACGTGCACGTTCGGCGGGAGAGCCGGCAGGTCGGGCGCACCGGACCCGACGATGATCCGCTGCCCGGACAGCGTGGCCGCGCGCGTGACGAGGTCGGACTCGGGATCGGTGCCCGGCACGCTGCCGAAGCTGATGAACACCGGCGGCGGGCCGCCGGCCAGGAACGCGGCCAGCTCCTCCGGCGGCTGCCACGTGGACTCCGGCTCCGGGTCCAACCAGGCGCCGGTCTGGCAGACGTGCTCCGGCCAGTCCGGCGCCGGCGGCACCAGGACGGGACTGAACGCCAGCAGGGTCGGTGTGTCACACACCAGCTTGACGAACCCGCCCGCCGAGGTACGGGGTAGGCCACGGCTGGCGCGCAGCACCTTGCCGGTCGACGTGCACATGCCCGTCGCGGCGGCGACGCCGACCGTGCCGGCCAACCGGTTGATGCGGCTGGCCGTGCGGTGGCGCGGGCCGAGCACGCTGCTGCCCCCGGCCACCGTGGGCAGCATCGGTGCGAACAGCACGTTGACCACGCGGCAGCCGGTGAGCTCCCGTAGGGCCGCCCCGTCGTCGATGTTCAGCAACCCGGCCACGACCAGGTCGTCGGGTTCCACCGCGGCCAGTTCGGCGGCCATGACCTGCGGTGCGATCCCCGCCAGCCAGCGGGACGCACCACGGATGTAGGAGATCGGATTGCTCGAAACCCGGCCGTCCGGACCGGCGGCCGACAGGACGGACTCTCTCATCGAACGGTCGATCGGCGCGAATTCCAGCCCGGCCCCGTTGACCAGACCTGCGTAGTCGCGCATCGCCACGGCTGTCACCGGGATACCGCGGTCGGCCAACTCTCGGCCGAGCGCGACCATGGGCTGCACATCACCCCGGGAACCTAAGGCCAGTAACACAACCTTCATGATCGGCTCCAATCGCTCGCGGCGCATTGTAGCGGAGCCGGGATCGGCACGATGAGCGTGTGCGGTGGGCTTCTCCCGGTACCGATCAATGTGATGTCCATAGTGGACTCAAGTGCTATCGACGCTGCGCGGTATCGCCGGGTTCGTCACGTTATGACGTGAGTAGGCCACCCGCGCGGAATTCCTCGACGAGCGGTTCTGACCAGCGACATCAGGAATTGCGCCGTTCGGCTGCTTGTTGCGGGGTTCGCTCGCTTGGCAGTGTTCCGCCCGCCTGTCGCTTGTGCGCGGTCGGGGGCCGTCCCATGTCAAGGGGGTTCCCGTGGTGCGTCCACCGGTCGGCCAGGAGCGGGCCCATGCGGAGTAGCTCGGGCTCCCGCATCGGTGACCTGGTGGTGCGGATGATCATGCGGGGGCGGTCGGAGCAGCGCGTACAGCTCGTGCCGGTGGTCGAACACTCGATCTTGGACGACTACGTGTCCGCGTCACCCTCCGCGCAGAACGCCGTGGACGTTTTCGCGGGGGAGTGGTCGTCGACGCTGCCGGTGGCGGGCGTCCGGGCCGGCTCGATCCCGTTGTTCGAGGACGAGCGGGTGGCGTGGGCGATCGAGCGGCTGGGCGGTGTGCGAGGGCGTTCGGTGTTGGAGTTGGGGCCGTTGGAGGGTGGACACTCGTGGCAGCTGGTGGAGGCAGGCGCCACGGTGACCGCGATCGAGGCGCAGACCAGGGCGTACCTGAAGTGTCTGATCGCCAAGGAGTTGCTCGGCATGACCGGTGCGACTTTCTGGTTGGGCGATTTCATGGAGTACCTGCGTGGCCGGCCGAGGCGGGTGGATGTCTGTTTCGCCAGTGGCGTGCTGTATCACATGCGCAGCCCGGTGGAGACCCTCGCGCTACTGGCCGGCGTCGCCGATCGGCTGTTCCTGTGGACGCACGTGTATGACGAGGACGTGATCCGCACGAGCGAGTTGTTGTCGCCCCGCTTCCGACATCAGGAACGTGCGGTGTACGGCGGGTTCTCGCATACCTTGTACCGGTTCGATTATGCCGAGTCGTTGCAGGGCAAGGGCTTTTGTGGTGGCAGTGCCGCGTATGGCAACTGGCTGTCCCGGGCGGAGCTGTTCGCCGCGTTGGAGTGGTTCGGCTGGCGGGTGGACGACGTCGAGTTCGATGCGCCTGACCATCCGCACGGTCCCGCGTTGGCGCTGGTCGCCACCCGGGGTCTCGTAGCGTCCGCGTGACTCCCCACCGTCGTCGGTCACCGCCGGAGCCCGTGTATCGGGGGCGTATCGAAAATCGGATACGTCGCCGCAACAGTCGTCCGTCTTCGATGGAGGCGAGGTCGGAGGGAGGCGGCGTGATCATCAAGGGGTGGCACGGCTGGCTCGGCACGTTCACCGGCGTGACACTCCTGACGGTGGCCGCGTTTCCGTTGGCCGCGTTGGTCACGTGGGCTCTGGCACTCCGTCGCGGTGTCACGGGCCCCTCGCCGGCGTGGGCGTGGCGCAGGTCCCTGGCCGAGGTCGGCATCGTCTACTGGACGGTGCCGCTGGTATGGATGACCATGCTGCCGGGCAGCCGGGCCGGCGCCGTCCTCGGTCGGGTGAGCCTGGTGCCGCTGCGGGATCTGGTCACGATGCCGGTGGACCAGGTGATCGGCAATCTGCTGCTGTTCGCGGCGCTGGGGTTTCTCGCACCGCTGAGGTTCGAGGCGCTGGCTTCGGTATCACGGATCCTGGCGCTCGCGGCGGGCTGCTCGGTCCTGATCGAGACCGCGCAGTACGTCCTGCAGCTGGACCGGGTGTCCTCCGTGGACGACGTGCTGCTCAACACCGTCGGCGCCGGACTGGCCGCGCTGGCGTCGCGCCGCTGGTGGCAGGCGTCGGCTGTGGATGTCGGCTCCCCGGCATCCACGGCCGACACCTGATCACGGACGGTCAGACCTTGACACTGCCGTGCGGGTCGATGACGAACTTCCTGGCCGCACCGCGATCGAAGTCGTGGTAGCCCGCCGCCGCCTCGTCCAGGCTGATCTTGGTTGCGTTGACGGCCTTCGCGATCTGCGCGTTGCCGCTGAGGATCATGTTCATCAGTCGCCGGTTGTACTTCTTCACCGGGCACTGGCCCGTGGTGAACGAGTGCGACTTCGCCCAGCCCAGACCGAGCCGGACGCCGATCTGACCGATCTTCGCGTTGTCGTCGATCCCACCCGGGTCGCCCGTGACGTACAGGCCGGGAATGCCCAGCGCCGCACCGGCCCTCGCGACGGTCATCATGTCGTTGAGCACGGTCGCGGGTGCTTCACTGGCGCCGGCACCGTGCCCACGCGCTTCGAAGCCGACCGCGTCGACCGCGGCGTCCACCTCGGGCTCGCCCACGATCTGCTCGATCATGTCCGGCAGGCCGGCGTCCCGGGTCAGGTCGACGGTCTCACAGCCGAAGCTGCGGGCCTGCTGCAGCCGTTCGGGGTTCAGGTCACCCACGATGACCACGGCGGCGCCGAGCAGTTGCGCCGAGTGGGCCGCCGCGAGCCCGACCGGGCCGGCACCCCCGACGTAGACCGTGGAGCCGGTGGTCACGCCCGCTGTGTAGGCGCCGTGGTAGCCGGTGGGAAAGATGTCCGACAGCATGGTCAGGTCCATGATCTTGGCCATGGCCTGGTCGCGGTCCGGGAACTTGAGCAGGTTGAAGTCGGCGAACGGCACCATCACGTACTCCGCCTGCCCACCGATCCAGCCGCCCATGTCCACGTACCCGTAGGCGGCGCCCGCGCGGGCCGGGTTGACGTTGAGGCACACACCGGTCTTGCCCTCGTTGCACATCCGGCAACGGCCGCAGGCGATGTTGAACGGTACCGAGCAGATGTCACCGGGCTTGACGAACAGCACGTCGTCGCCGGTCTCCACCACCTCGCCGGTGATCTCGTGTCCCAGGGTCTGGCCGACCGGCGCTGTGGTGCGGCCACGAACCATGTGCTGGTCGCTGCCACAGATGTTGGTCGACACGATCTTGAGGATCACCGCATGCGGCGCCTGCCGCTTGAGGCCCAGCCCACCCGACACGTCCGCGGGGAGTTCGAGCTTCGGGTAGTCGATGCTCTCGACGCTGACGTTCCCGCCGCCCTGGTAGACGACCACGCGATTTCCAGTCATGTCGATGTTCCTTTCATTGCGTCCCTTTGGTGTCCCGAGAGGACCCTCATCGGAGGCCCGTCCGCGCGATGACTGGCGCGCAACCGAAATCGCCTCCAGCCCAGGGAGACGAAACTGTGACCAATGTCACAGAATCTCGCGGGCGAGCGTCGACCGCCCCCTGCCAGGTCGCACGGCAGGGCCGAGCCGGCACCGACCCCACCGGCAGCGTGACTTCGGACATACTCCGTGCGAATTCGGCCGCGCACGGAGCACTCTTTCCGGAACCTCTACGCCCCCCGCCAGGAGCCGTCATGCCCGATGAACTGAAGTCCGCGCCTCCGGAACCGGAGGCCATGCGTGCTCGCCTCAACGCCACTGTGTGGCGCTGGCTGTCCGGCGCCGAACTGACCGTCAGCGAGCGGCGCATGATCGACATGCACATGCACGCGGGCGGCTGTCACGCCTGCGACTGAACCCACTACAACCAGGCGACCTCGAAGAACGTCGGACTTCTCGTCCGCTGCCACGGTAACGCCGCCCCGCCCGGCCCGCACCCGGAACCGGCCCTGAACAGCGACGACGCCGGTCCCGCCGCGCACCGGGCGGCCGTCCACCGACGTGCCGGTCCACCGGTCGTGACCGGCGACTACTCTCAGCGCGCGCCACAGCAGCCACGCCGGAACGGGAGCAGCGGACATGCCCAGCGACTTCGCCCTGAAGGCCATGAACGCCGTCCACCGCGGCGTCCTCAAGATCAGTGGCGGCAAGCTCGGGTGGCACGTGTCCGACATGCCCGCGCTGGAGCTCGTCACGATCGGCCGCAAGTCGGGTCGGCCGCGCGCGGTGATGCTCACGTCGCCGATCCAGGAGGGCACGACGCTGGTCGTCGTGGCATCGCGCGGTGGCGACGACACCCACCCGGCCTGGTTTCTCAACCTGCGCGACAACCCCCAGGTCGAGGTCGCGTACCGGGGTGCGCCCGCGCGGCCGATGGTGGCCAGGGTGGCCACCGCCGAGGAACGCGCCCGCCTGTGGCCGCTGGTCGTGGCCGACCACAGGAACTACGCCGACTACCAGGCCCGGACCAAACGGGAGATTCCGCTGGTGATGCTCGAAGAGGTGTCAGGCTGACCGTCCCGGGACGGTGGCCGACTACTGTCGCCCAGGACCGAACGAGTCCGGTGGGCGCGCCGACCAGGTGGCCATTGATCGGCCCGGGTGGGGACGATGGGGGAGCGGACGAGCAGCGCCGCGGAGCGACCGCGGCCGACGCGGGTGTTCATCTCCTACGCGCATGAGCCGGATTCCGACGCTCACGGTCGTGCGGTGCGGGATCTGTGGGTGCTGCTGCGGTCGCACGGGATCGACGCGCACCTGGATCAGCTCGCCGCCGAGCAGCGGCAGGACTGGACCCTGTGGATGGCCGACCAGGTCCGGGAGGCCGATGCAAGAGCACGCTGGTCGCGCGGTTCGCCGAGCTGACCGCGGATCGGTACGGCCTGGTCTGGTGGATCACCGTCGACACGCCCGGTGCGGTGCGGGCCGGGCTGGCGGACCTGGCGATCGCGGTGCGTCCCGAGTCCGGTGCGCTGACACCGGAACAGCGCGTCGAGTCGGCGATCCGGTGGCTGTCCACCCGCCAGGACTGGTTGCTCGTCCTGGACAACGTGCCCGGCCGCGCGGCCGTGGACGACCTGCTGGCGCGGGTGCACACGGGCACCATCGTGATCACCAGCAGGCAGGCGACGGGATGGCGCGGCCTCACCACCCTGTCACTGGACGTCCTCGCACCCGTCGACGCCGAGGAACTGCTGACCCGCACCCTGCGCGCGGACTGGCCGGACGCGGACACGTCGGCGGCGGCCCGGTTGTGCGAGGAGCTGGGGTGGCTGCCACTGGCGGTGGAACAGGCCGGTGCGTACCTGGGCCAGGCCCGTGTCCCGCCCGCCGCCTACCTCGACCTGTTCGGGCGCCACCCCGCGGCGATGTTCGCCGCGACCGGGGAAGGCGAGGACTCCCGGCGCACCGTCGCCCGGATCTGGCGCATCACGCTCGATCGCGTCGCGGACACCGACCATCGAGCCGGACGTGCCGTCCCAGTCGACCGCCGTGGAGGCGAAGGTCGCCGTGGCGTGGTCGGCGACGTCGAAGAAGTCGGCCGACTTCAGGTGAGTGTCGCGAGCGTCGTCGCCACTGGTGACGGATGCCATATCGATGACCACGGTGACCTTGCTGTCCGCCGGGTTCTCCGCCACCTCGACGGTGCCCTCGACACCGGTGAACCGGCCGCGCACCTTCGTCAGCAGGAAATGCCGGCCCACGAAGCCGATTTCCGCATGCCCCGGATCGAGCCGCCAGACGCCCGTTGCCGGTAGTTCCGCACCGGCCACGATCCGCGTGGCCGCGCTGGTCTCTGTCATCAGGTATCCCTCCCGGGGATCGCCAGTTACGTGCTTCCGCACATAAATTAACAGATGCGTGCGCGCGCACGCAATGTGGCTACACTGACTGCATGGGCACGAGGGAGCCGGCCGGTGTGGCGGCATGGCGGGCGATGCTGCTGGCGTACAACGCCGCGATGCGCGCGATCGAAACCGAACTCGATCGCGCCGGTGGCATCCCGCTGACCTGGTACGACGTGTTGCTCGAGCTCAACGCGGCGCCGGAGGGACGACTGCGCATGCAGGAGGTCGCCGACCGGGTCGTGCTGAGCCGGACCAGGGTCAGCCGACTGGTCGACGAGATGGTCGTCGCCGGCCTGGTGCGCAAGACCCGCGACGACACGGATCGCCGGGTGGTGTGGGCCACGATGACCGAACCCGGCGGGCGGGCGTTCCGGAAGACCGCTCCGCTGTACCTGCGCTGCATCGAGCAGTTCTTCTCGCGACACCTGTCCGGCGACGAGAAGGTGGCCGTGGCGCGGGCGCTGACCAAGGTCAACGACGCGAACTCCGGTGGTGTGGGCGTGCCGGAAGTACCGAAGGCGGCAGCCAGGACGGCACGGTGACCGTCCTGGCTGCGTTCCTTCCGGCCGGCCCGCTCAGATGACCGGGACCACCATGGGGCCGAAACTGGGGCTGGGCAGGTCGTCCATGTCCTGCAGAGCCGGCTGAGTCGTCGGGTCCGGCTCGCTGTACTGGACGTCGACGGTCTGTCCAGCGGCCAGCGCCGGGCCGTCGACGGTGACGTCGACGACGGCCAGTGCCGGCGGCGAGTCGTCGCGCACGGTCACGCCGGTGACGGCACGAGGGGCGCCGTCGACGGTGACGGTGAGCTGGCCGTCGGCGGGGATGCCGGGTGCGGTGGCCATCATCTCCTGGTCGAACTGGACCAGGACGTCATTCGTGCCGGAGTCGGCCTCGGCGGCACCGGTCAGCGCGGGCGCGGAGTCCGGCTTGGCCGTCGGGTTCAGCGGGTCCGGCGTCGTGCTGCCGTCGTGGTCGGTCCAGAAGCCCTGACCGGCACAGGTCTGCGGCGACGGGCTGGTCCGGGTGGCCACGTAGCTGATGCCGTGGGTCATGTTCAGGGTGTCGACGATCGTGGCCGTCGTGGTGAAGCCCTCGCCGAGGGTGAACGTCAGCGGGAGCATCACGTCGGGCACCAGGTCGACCGGCGCGCCTACGCGACCGCCCGTCGTGGCGTCGTACTGCTGCTCGGTGGCCCGCAGGGACCAGACCTCGTCCGCGCTGGCACCGAGTTCGGTGAGATCGACGGTGAGCGAGCCGGGAGACCGCTCCTTGAACTGGAGCGTGCCGCCGCAGTTGTCGACGACACTGAGCACCGACGCGGCGCCGCCACCACCGCCACCACCGCCACCACCGCCACCGATGCCGCCACCACCGCCACCGATGCCACCGCCACCGCCGCCGGGGACGCCACCGCCGCCGCCACCGGGGACGCCGCCACCACCGCCGCCGCCGAGGACGGTGCCGCCACCGCCGCCCGGGCCGCCGCTCGCGGCCGCGGTGCCGACCGAGATCAGGGCCACGCTGGTGCCGGCGACAACCGCCATGACGGCCAGCGTGCCCAGTTTCCGTCCGAGCCTCATCATGTCGGTAGTGTGCCGATCGGACACGGCGTACAGATAGTGGACATTGGTGCTAGACCGAACCCGCCGGTCGGCCCGGTGCATCACCGGGCGGCCGGCCGCGCGGCCCGCCGCACCGCCCGGCACGGCTGCGACAATGCCCTCGTCGCCGGCATCACCTGGCGATGCGGCACAACATCGGCGACCGCGCCAGCCCCCATCGGTTGGTGTCCATCCCCTCACTGTGGGGTGGTACCAAGGTCCAATGGACACGCCGCACGCCGCCGGTGATCTCCCGGCGGCGGTTCCGCGTACCGGCGACCTCGACATTCGCTGAGCGATTCCGCCGCGGCCGGTGCTGCCTGCGACTTTTACCTGGGGCTTAACGAACTGGTGGCCCTCGGTCGGCGGGCGCGAGACTGGGCCTCCGGGAGGGATCGACAGGCGTTCCACCAAACCGATTGGGCCACGGCACCACATCTGGGGTCGCCGTGCGCGTCGGCCTGTCGATCGAGCATCGAGGCCGGTGCCCGGGCCGGGCTGGTGCCGCCAGACGACCGACCCGGAGGCCGAGTTCGACCGCACGGTCACGGTGAACGTGTCGGATCTCGCGCCCATGGTGACGTGGGGTACCAATCCCGGTCAGGCGGTGCCGATCGGCGGTGTGGTGCCCGATCCGGACTCCTGCGCCGGTGACGCCGACCGGTCGGCCGCGCGGTTGGCGCCGGCAGGCCGAGCAGGAGGGCCTGGACCGGGTGTTCCTGGACGCTGGTGCCGAGTGGCGGTTGCCCGGCTGCTCGATGTGACTGGCATGAATCCCGACCGGTTGACCGGGGCGCAGCGCTGCGTCTCCACGTCCAACCGCAACGTCGAGGGTCGGCAGGGCCCGGAGGCCTGTACCCACCTGGTTTCCCCGGTGGCCGCCGCCACCGCCGTCGCGGCGGCATCGCCGCACCGGCCGATCTGGACTGAGGAGGACACGGCGGCGGTGTGGGCGTTGCGCGACGGCGGCTTCGCCGCGGTGATCTCCAGCAGGTTCGGTGACATCTTCCGGCGCAATTTTCGGGTATAACACAGAATGACCGCTGGCCTGCCTCGACGTGAACAATGTTTGTCCTATCCGGACGGGAAGGCTCGCGCGCGCCTGTAAATACCGCAGCCGGACCCGAACTCATACGGTTGGCGAACTATCGGTTCCCCTATTGGGCACCGGCGGTGTCCGCGGATTTCAGATCAACTTCCAGGTCATCTTCCAGATCGGCCCGCCACGCTTCGCCTCGACCGTGCCGGGGACTTCGGTGATCGTGCTGGCCTGGGGGGATCGGTAGTGTTGGTGCACTTTTCCGTGGCGGACCTGGCGCGGCTGCGCCTGTGCGTCGCCCCGGCCCCACTGATGGAGAGCGCGTTGGCGTTCGCCGCGTTACGGGTGCCGCAGCGGTCACCGGCGCTGGGGTCGTGGCGACAGCACGCCCAGCGGTGTTTCCCCGCCGCGGCCCGACCGCTGGTCGACGTCATTCCGGCGCATGGCCCGGCGCCGGAGTTCCTCGACCAGACGGCCGGTGACCTGGACGAGGCCGTGGACCTGGTGCTGTCCGTGCCACCGAGGTTGGTGCGGAGCGACCTGGCCCGGTGCTGGGCCGGCCGCGCGAGGCAGGACCGGCGACCGCCCGCCTGGCTGCGGCTGCTCGGTGACGGCGACCGGGCCACGCTGGCAACCGTGACGAACGCCCTGCGCGCGTTCCACATCGCCTGTGTCGAGCCATTCTGGCCCGAGGTGCGGGCGCGGTTCGAGCACGACCGTGACGTCCGGGTCCCGGTGCTGGTGACCGGTGGCCCCGCGGCGTTGTTCGAGTCGGTGGGCCTGCGCTGGCGGGATGACGCGGCGTGCGGTTCCGGTTCCGGCCCGGGTGAGCGGTGGCTGGACGGGACCGGGCTGCAGGTGACGTCGTCGGCGTTCTACACCGGCCCACCGATGTTCGTCGTCCGGCCGGCGTCCATCGGCGGCAACGCCCTGATCTATCCGGCGCTGCCCGTTCCCGACGCCACCGAGCGGGCCGGTCTGGCGGCGGCGTTGGGGCACACCCGGGCGGCGCTGCTGGCCGCACTGGATGAGCCGTGCGGCACCACGCGGTTGGCCGCCCGGCTGGGGATCAGTGCCGCCTCGGCGTCGGTCCATGCCAAGGCACTGCGCGAGGCCGGGCTGATCCGCACCACCCGGGCCGGCTGCGCGGTGCGACACGCCCTCACCCCACTCGGCCGCGCACTACTCGCCGCCCGGCCGCCGGCGGCCGGATGACCGACCGCCGGCAGCCGGCTTCCGGTCAGACCAGGTCGAACCGGCAGCGGAAACCCTGGCCCAACGATTCCATGCGGAACTGAGTCCCGTCGTCGAGCCCGCACAGGTACCTGGGGGGCATATTGAATTCGCGGCTGAGGAAAAGCCGGTGGCCGTTCTCCATCTGCTCGGACCAGACGGTGCCGAGTTGACCACTGCAGGTGTGGACCACGACGGTGACGCCACTGTCGGACGCTGCCACGCACAGGTCGGGGCCGGTGGTACCGGTGAATTCGATCTTCACTTGACCGGCCGTGCCCGTGCCCGCGCCGACGATCTGGAGATCACGCCCGGCCGTGGTCTCGACCACAGGTGCGAAATCGGAGAGGTCCGGGGCGCCGATCCGGAAACTCCCGCTGCTCTCCATCAGATGGGTGCCGGCCGCGTTCGCGGGCGCGGCGAAGGCCATGATCGGTATGATCAGTGCGGCAAGGAGAGCGACGATCGTTCTCGGCCGCCTCAGCTTCGTTCGTCTCATGGGGGATGCTCCTGTCGTGTCCCCGGATTCCTGGTCGCGCTGAGTCTGACCACCGGCTCATGCCGGCCGCCACGCTTTCATGCAGAGCCGAAAGGCCGCGGCGCCACCGCGTCCGCGGCAGGCGTGCAGATGCTGAGTGGTGAACCCGGTGACCAGGTCGGCATAGCGCGCTGGTTCCTCCAGCGCGACGAAATGCCCGGAGTCCGGGAACGTCTCGACGGTGCCGGACCGCACGGTGGAGTGGAAGCCCGCTCTCTGTCGCGGTCCGGTGACCAGATCAGGTGCTCCGGTGATCAGCAGTGCGGGTGTGCGCAGCCCGGCCAGGAGTCCGACCATCGAGGACATCAGGTCCGGTGCCGCCAGCAGTGCCTCGGCCTGCCTGCCCGTCGTTGTGCCTGCCGTGCTCGGACAGCCGGCCGACCAGTTCGAACGACGCGGTGTCCGACAGTGGCCCGCTGGCGATGTCCCGACACGCCGCCGCCGCGTCCGCGTCGCCCAGCTTGGCGAAGATCGCCGCCGCTACCGGAAGCCGCTCTCCGAGCGCAGGACTCCCCGCCGCACGTCGACGAACAACCGCCGCCGGCCGTACCCACCCACCCATCGGTCAGCGCTGGCGGCCATCGGGCGAGCGTAGCAACGGGAAGCGGTCCTGCGATGGCTCGCCGTCACGGCCTCAGCGACCCGCGCCGTCCAGGGCGGTGATCTCGCGTGCGGCGTCGGCGATGGTGCGGAAGTCCTTGCGCAGGAGTGCACCGTGGTTGCTGGCGACCTTCGCGGTGATCCGGATGTTGGGGTTGCGCGCGGTCACCGCGTCGAGGCTGGTGCGGATGCGTTCCTGCTCGTCACCGCGGCTGCCCAGGGACGTGCCCGACGCGACCACGTACCGCACCGGCACGGTGATCTTGTCCAGCACCGGGCCCAGCTCGCGCTCCCGGGAGATCCGGCCCAGCTCGATGTTGCTGTCGGCCTGCTGTCGCGCGGACATCCGCGCGGTCAGGCCGGTCGGACGCAGCAGCGGCAGGAACAAGCCCATCAGCCGGAACATCTTCCGGATCCGCTGCTCCATGGCCTCGTCCAGCCAGTCGTACGGGTACGCGCCGTCGACCAGGACCGCGCCCACGGCACGGTCGGGATTGCGGCTGGCCCAGTGCGCCGCGACGAACGCCCCGTAGGACCAGCCCACCACCAGCGCCCGGTCCACGCCCCGGGCCGCGAGCACGGCGTCGACGTCCCGGACCGCCGTCTGGAAGGAATAGTCCGCCGAGCGCCGTGACTTGCCGCGGGCCCGCTCGTCGTAGGTGATCTGCCGCGTCCCCGGCCCCAGCTCGGCGATGACCCGCCGCCAGTAGCCCTGGGTGGCGAACTGGCCGTTCAGGTACACCACGGGGACACCGGGGCCGCCGGTGTCGGTGACGGCCAGGGCCGTGTCGCCGACCGGCACCATGCCGGTCCACTTCGAACTGGTCGAGGTCGTGTTGTTCTTCGTCATGCGCCCACTATCCGGCGGCCGGCCTGACACAGCCCTGACACAGGCTTGACACCGCACAGCGTCCTGACCTGGGACAACGGCCGCCACGCCGCGTCAGGGCCGTGTCAGAGGCGTGTCAGTCCGGATCTCGACCGTAGGCGGCATGAGAACTTCGGCGATCGCGGTTTCCGGGCTGCGGAAGGCATATGGCGACAAGGTGGTGCTCGATGGCGTCGATCTGGATGTCCGTACCGGCACGGTCTTCTCCCTACTCGGTCCGAACGGGGCGGGTAAGACGACGACGGTGAACGTGCTGACCACGTTGATGAAGGCCGACGGCGGGACGGCACGGGTTGCCGGGCACGACGTCGCGACCGAGACCAGGGCGGTGCGCGAGGTGATCGGGGTCACCGGTCAGTTCGCGGCGGTGGACGAGCTGCTGACGGGCCAGGAGAACCTCCAGCTGATGGCGGATCTCAAGCGCGTGGGCGCCGGCGAGGGCAAGCGGGTGGTCGCGGAGCTGCTGGCCCGGTTCGATCTGACGGAGTCGGCGCAGAAGCTGGTGTCGACCTATTCCGGTGGTATGCGCCGGAAACTGGATCTGGCGATGACGCTCGTCGGCAACCCCCGGATCATCTTCCTGGACGAGCCGACGACCGGACTGGACCCGCGCAGCCGCCGGACCATGTGGACGATCATCCGCGAGCTGGTGGCGGACGGGGTGACCATCTTCCTGACCACCCAGTACCTCGAGGAGGCCGATCAGCTCGCCGACCGGATCGCGGTACTCGACCAGGGCCGCGTGGTCGCCCAGGGCACGCCCGACGAGCTCAAGCGCCAGATTCCCGGCAGCCACGTCCGGTTCCGGTTCGCCGACGTCCCCGAACTCGACGCGGCCGCACGCGTCTTCGCCGAGTCCACTCGGGACGACGAGACGCTGACGCTGCGGGTGCCCAGCGACGGCGGGACGAAATCGGTGCGGGCCCTGCTGGAGAAGCTCGACGAGTACTCGATCGACGCCGAGGAGTTTTCCGTGCACACGCCGGACCTCGACGACGTCTTCCTTTCCCTGACCGGTCACGCCAGCGCGGAGGTCCCAGTCACATGACCGACTCGATGATCATGTTGCGTCGCAACTTCAAACAAACCCTGCGGAATCCGACCGCCGTGTTCAACGCGGTCCTGTTCCCGATCGTGCTCATGTTGATGTTCGTGTACGTCCTCGGTGGCGCCTTCGACGTCGGCAACGTCAAGTACATCGACTACGCGACGCCCGGGCTGGTCCTGATGGCCATCAGCTACGGGTTGAGCGCCACCGCGCTGGCCGTGAGCACCGACATGACGAAGGGGATCATCAACCGGTTCCGGGTGATGGGCATCTCCCGGGGCGCGGTCCTGAACGGGCACGTCGTCGCCACGATGCTGCGCAGCCTGGTGGCCATCGCTGCCGTCATCGGGGTGGCGTTCCTGATCGGATTCCGGCCGTCCGCGAGTGCGCTGGACTGGCTCGGTGTGGTCGGTGTGGTCGCGCTGATCGGTTTCGCGACGAGCTGGCTCACCGTCGCCATGGGACTGGCGGCGAAGACCACGGAATCGGCCGGCCTGGCCACCGTGCCGCTGATCCTGCTGCCGTTCCTGAGCAGCGCGATCGTGCCGGCCGACACGATGGGGCCCGGCGTCCGGCAGTTCGCCGAGTACCAGCCGTTCACGCCGATCATCGAAACCCTGCGCGGACTGCTCAACGGCACACCGTCGGCGGGCAACGCGATCGCGGCGATCGCCTGGTGCGTCGGGATCGGTCTGGTCGGCTACGTGTGGGCGCGGACGAAGTTCAGCAAGCGAGTGTGACCGCGACCAGTTCGCGCCAGTCCGCCCGCGTCCCATCCTGCGTCGCCTCGGTGAACCGCGTGTCACCGAGGCGGCGCAGCACCGTCTCCTCGATCCGGGCCGTGTCCGGCTGGGACCGGTCCGCCAGTCCGCCCACCCTGGTGCTCGCCGCGAGCAGGCGCGCCGCCTGCTCGTAGTGTTCCCGGCGCAGCGCCAGATCCGCGATCCCCACGATGACCCGCGCGATCATGGGCACGTGGCCCGCTTCGGACGCCGCCTGGAACGCCTCGGCCCGGTGCCGGCAGGCGTCGTCGAGATCGTCGGCGAGGTAGCCGAGCAGATCGTGGGTCGCGGCCCGGACGGTCACCTGTTCCGCTTCGTCGCCCAGAATGGTCGTGGCGACACCGAGTTGGCGGCGTGCTTCGTCGCCGTCGCCGTCCCAGCGGGCGATTTCCGCCTTCGCGAGGGCCAGCTCGGCCAGCGCGTCCGGCCAGGTGACCCGTTCGGCGAACCGTTGCGCCTCGGCGATGGCGGCCACGCTCGACTGCCGGTCGCCCAGCAGCCAGTAGAACTGCGCCTGGCGCGCCCGCATTCGCACCACGTCCTCGATGGCACCGACCTCGGTGACGACCGCGATCGCCTGTTCGTAGTGCTCACACGCATCGGCGAACTCGCCGCGCGTGGCGATCCGGTCCGCCAGCTCGGTCAGCGCGAACGACATGCCCCACCGTTCACCCATCGCCCGGAACTCGGCCAGCGCCGTCTCCAGATACGCGTCGGCATCCCGCCCGCCCTGGCCGAGCACGATCCGCATCTTGCCGAGCTGGAGCCGGGCCAGGGCCCGCACCCAGGGGTCGTCGTCGGCCAGCAGCGGCTCCCACGCGGGCAGGAACTCGCCCGGCGACCGCAACAGGTGTTCCAGCGCGGCGACGAGCCCCACGGCCGGGTGACGGGCCCGGACCCGCCGGCTGATCTCGTACGTCTCGTGAATCCACTCCTGCGCCTGACGCTGGTCACCCCGCCCGGAGGTCAGGAAACCCGTGACGAAGGCGTAGACCGTGGCCCGGATGTCGTCGGCCACCTCGCCGGGCACGGCGGTGGCCGCCATGATCATGTCGTTGCCCTCGGTCTTGTGCCCGCCGAGCCACCAGTACCAGCCGACCGCCGCCGCGAGCCGCATCGCCCCCTGCGCCTCACCGGCGGCGAGCGCACCGCGCATCGCGGCGTTGATGTTGTCGTGCTCGGCCTCGACGGCGGCCAGCCAGGTCAACTGCTCGGCGCGGCGAAGATGCGGATCCGCGGTCTCGCCGAGTTCGGTGAAGTACGCGAGATGCGCCAGGCGCGCCAGATCCGATTCCCCGGCCGCCGCGAGCCGCTGGCCCGCGTACTCCTTGATCGTGCCGAGCATCCGGTACCGGGGCGCCCGGTCCCGGTCGGCGACCACCAGTGACTTCGCGGTCAGCGCGGTCAGCAACTCCAGCACCTGCCCCGCGTCGACCGCGTCGCCGGCACAGACCCGCTCGGCCGCTTCCAGGCTCGCACCACCGGAGAAGACCGAGAGCCTGCGCAGGACGATCCGTTCGGCGTCGGTGAGCAGGGCCCAGCTCCAGTCGATCACCGCGCGCAGCGTCCGTTGCCGGGGGAGCGCGGTCCGGCTGCCGCCGGTCAGCAGGCGGAACACGTCGTCGAGCCGGTCGGCGAGCTGGTCGAGGGACATGGTGCGCAACCTGGCCGCGGCCAGTTCGATCGCCAGCGGCATCCCGTCCAACGCCCGGCACACGCGCGCCATGGTGGCCAGCGTGCGGGCGTCGTCGGCGAGATCCGTGCGCATCGCGCCCGCCCGATCGCGCAGCAGCCGGACGGCGGGCGAGGACTCGATCTCGCCGGGGTCCGCGTCGCCGGCCGGCAGGGCCAGCGGCACGACCTGCCACAGCGCCTCGCCGGTGATGCCGAGCGGCTCCCTGCTGGTCGCCAGGATCCGCAGCCCCTGGCACTCGCCGAGCACCCGATGGGCGAACGCCGCCGCCGGTTCGATGACGTGCTCGCAGTTGTCCAGGATCAGCAGCGCCTCGCGCTCGCGGAACGCGGTGATGACCCGGTCCACCGGCTCCGCGTCGGGTAGCTCGGCGAGCAGCGCGTCCCGCAGGCGCAGCGCGGCGAGCGTCGCCTGCGCCACGTCGGCGTCCGGGCCGATCGGCGCGAGCTCCACCAGCCAGACCCCGTCCGGCAGGTCACCGAGCATGGTGCGCGCGGTTTCGTTGGCCAGCCTGGTCTTCCCCGCACCGCCCGGACCGACCAGGGTGGTCAGCCGGTGTCCGGCGATGAGGTCGCGGACGGCGGCGACATCGGCGTCCTTGCCGACGAAACTGGTCAGCTCGGCACGCACGTTGGTCTTCCGGTCCGACTCCCGCCGTCCCACCTCGCCGCGCAGCAGCGCGACGTGCAACTCGGACAGATCCGGTGACGGGTCGACGCCCAACTGGTCGGCCAGGGCTTCCCTGGTGCGCTGGTACAGCAGCAGCGCGTCGGCGTTGCGACCGGCCGCGACGAGGGCGCGCATCAGCGCGGCGACCAGCCGTTCGCGCACCGGATGTTCGGCCACCAGGTCGGTCAGTTCGGTGACCAGCCCGGCACCCTGGCCGAGACCCAGCTCCGCGTCGAACCGGTCCTCCATGGCGGCCAGGCGGAGCCCTTCGAGCCGGGTGACGGCCGCGTCGAACGCGCCGCTCTCGGTCAGGCCGACGTCCTGCATGGCCGCACCGCGCCACAGCGCGAGGGCCTCGCGCAGCAGCTGCACCCGCAGTGGATCGGCGTCGCTGTGGGCCTGGCCGACGAGCCGTTCGAACCGCACGGCGTCGACGGCGTCGGGTGCCACGGCCAACCGGTAGCCGTCCGTCAGCCCGTCGATCGATCCTTCCGGCAGTGCCTTCCGCAGCCGGGAAACCAAGCGCTGCAAGGCATTCGCCGCTTCGATTGGCGGGTTCTCACCCCAGATCCAGTCGACCAGCCGCGCCTTGTGGACCACGCGACCCGGTTCCAGCGCAAGGGCGACCAGCAGCGCGCGCAACCGGGCACCCGGCACGTCGGCGACGCCGCCGTCGTCCGTACGGACCTCGAAACGTCCCAGTAGCCCGATCTGCACCTGGCTGATTTTGCCATGGGTGACGGGCAGGTCTCCGCCCTGACCGGTTCGCCTGCCGGTTATCGTGGCGCCACCCGAGTGGGGGGAGATCGACAGCATGTCCGACAGTGCCGACGGGAACCTGCGCGACGCGGTCGCCGTCACGGCGGATGCCGACGGCACGCTGGCCAGGGTGATGAGTCCGGCGTGGTCGAACGGTGCTGGCATGTTCGGCGGCTATCTCGCGGCGACGCTGCTCAGCGCCGCCCTGCACGGCACCGAGCAGAGCGGCTACCCGGTCATCACCCTGGCCGCGACCCTCCTCGCGGCGCCGAAGCCCACCCAGTGCGGCACGCTGACCGTGCGCCGCCCGCACGCCGTCCGCCTGGTCCGCTGCACCGACGTCGACCTGCGGGTCGGGCCGCGCCTGATGGCCCAGGGGACGGTCACGTCGGTGGTCACCGGTAACGACCCGGTCGACTACGTCGCGGCGCCCGATGAGCTCGGCAGGGGTGGTCCGGTGGAGACACCGGCCGGCGTCTCGTCGCTGGACCGGTTCGATTTCCGCCGGGTGACCCGCGCCGGCGAACCGTTGCGCGGCACCGTGTGGGTGCGGCTGGCCGAGCGGTGGTGGCCGCGGGACGCGCCGTGGCCGGCGATCGCGGTGGCGGCGACGCTGGACCTGACGTTCCCCGGCCGGGGCATCGAGTCGCCCGCCGACATCTCCGGCGGCCGGTTCACCACGGTCCAGTTGACGACCCGGATGGTCGCGCCGGTCACCACGGAGTGGTGCCGCATCGAGGTGACGACGGTGGCCCGCAACGGTCCGGTGGTCGTGCTCGGCGGTCGACTGCTCGACACGGCAGGCCGGATGTGCGCGACCATGGAGCAGACGGCCCTCACCCGGCTCTGACCGGCCGGTCACATGTCGATGTGCGCGCCACAGGTGACGTTGGCCAGGGTCGCCGTCATCGCGGAGGCCCGGTCGGACGCGAACAGCACGGCCGCGTCGGCGATCTCGGCCAGCAGCGGCAACCTGCCCATCGCGGTGGTGCCGCCCCACTCGGCCTGGATCGCCGCCACCGTCACCTCGGGCCTGCCGGTGTGCAGCCGGTACACGTCCTGCACGGCGGGCGAGTCCGGCGAGCCGGGGGTGCGGATCACCACGGTGCGAACGCCCGATGGCCCGAGTTCCACGGCGAAGCCGCGCCACAGTGCCTCCACGGCCGCGCACGCCGCCGGGAACCCGCCCAGGTCGGGCGCGATCGTGGGTTCCGCGGTGACCGTCATGATGACGCCGCCACCGCGCGTCGCCATGTGCCTGGCCACCGTCCGCGCGGTGGTGAACTGGGTCCTGACCGCCACCGTGACCGGCTGCGCGTAGTCCTCGAACCGCATGTCCAGCAGGGGAGTGCCCTGCACGTCGAGCATGCCCAGCGCGTTGAACAGGACGTCGATCCGGCCGGCCTTCGCCACCACGTCGGCCACGTGCCGCTCCACCGAGGCTTCGTCGGCGGCGTCCAGTTCGGCCACGTCGACGTCACCGCCCGCCACCTCGGCGGCCGCCTCGACCGTGGCCCGCCTGCGCCCGGCGAGGTAGAGCCTGGCGCCCTCGCTCGCGAACGCCTTGGCGACGGCCGTGCCGATCGCGCCGCCCGCGCCGTAGATCACCGCGGTCTTGTTCTCCAGCAGCATGCGGTTTCTCCATGGTCGTCGTGGGCGTCGACCGTACCGTGGTGGTGTTACCGGGTGCGGTACGACGAAGCAGGTCGCGGAGGGCGGTGTGTTCCAGCCCCGGCCCGGCACCCGCACACGGTCGCCTCGGCCGGTCCGGCCGCCCGCCGCGTTCAGTGTCCGCGACCACACCGCGCCCGCCGCCGGTCGTACGGCGGAAATTTCCGGCTGGCGCGACTAGGCTGTCGGAGATGACCGAATCGATCACCCGCACCGTGCTGGCCGACATCGCGCTGGCGCGAGCCACGACCGTCGAACGGATCGAGACCCGGCGCATCCGGATACCGGCCGGTGTCGCGGCCGGCCTGCACATCCACAACTGTCCGGTGGTCGGCAGCATCGTCGAGGGCTCGGTCGCCTATCAGGTCGAGGGCGAGCCCGTGGTGACGCTGGCGCCGGGCGACATGTTCTACGAGGCCGAAGGCGCGCGCATCGCCCGGTTCGACGCGCTCGACGGCGACGTCGAGTTCATCGCGCACTTCCTGCTCGCTGCGGGCCAGCAGCCGGAGCTCGACTTCCCCGACACGTGAGACCGAGCAGGTCTATACCACTCGGCCGGCATGCGGCTGGCTGATTCTCGTGCCGGCAACGGCTTTCCGGCGCCCGGGTCACCTACGCTCGCCGTGTCCGCCTCCCGATACGGATAGAGGTCTAGACCATAAGGCGCATCGCGACAGCAGTGGGACTGTTACTCGCCGCCGTGACGGCGACCATCGGACTCGGCGCACCCGCCAGTGCGACCAACACGCCACCGCCACCGTGGACGCTCTACAAGACCTTCGGCTGGCCGGACGTCTGCTCCTCGGCCGGTTTCGCCGGCAAGGCCGCCGGCCAGTGGACCGACTACCTGTGCGACGAGATCGCACCGGCCAGCGTCAACGCGCCGGGCATCTACGACCTGTACATCATCACCGGCTGAACCAGCGGAAACACTGTGGCGCCCCGGGCGTCGTGCCCGGGGCGTGCCGAGCGCCTATCCCGCCGGGAAGAAGTGGGACATGTTCAACGATGTCTCGGGCGAGATGTTCGGGGTGGGAGCCGCGACCGGACGCATCATCGTGTGGTGCATCTGATTGTCGATCTGGTGCCAGATCTCGCTCAGGCTCGCGCCGACCCGGCCGGCGGCCGTCGAATAGTGCTGCTGTGCCGTGTTGGTGGCCTTGGCCAGGGTCTGCATGATCTCCTGGGGATCCCGGCCGCCCACCGGCTGCGCGTCCTTGACGTCGGAGATCCCCTTGTTCAGGACCAGGCCGCCCAGGGCGGCCACCACGCCACCACCGAACGCCGCGGTGATCGAGTCCGACGCCTGCGCGGCGCCACCCACGCCGGACAGCGCGAGCCCGGCGATGATCAACCCGACGCCGACGGTCTCGCCCGAACCGCCCTTGTCCAGTTCGTCGAGCGACTCCGAGGCCCGCTTGGCGAGGTTGTACAGGTCGATCTTGAAGGCCACGACGGTCGCGTAGGCGCCCTCCAGAACCCTGGCCGCCTCGTTGATCAGGCCGGTGGTGAGGTCGCCCGGGCTGGGGCAGTAGCCACCCACCAGCTTGCGCGTGGCGTCCAGGTAGCCGGCGGCGTGGTTGTGCGCCTCGCCCTGCCATTGGGACGGCATCTGGTGGTAGGCGTTGTCCAGGTCGGTGTACGCGCTGCTGTACAGGTCGTTGCCCTTGCCGATCAGCATCCACCACGGGCCGTCGGGCTGACCGGGGATCATGCTGACGTCGCCGTCGAGCGCGTAGTCCTGCCAGTAGGTCAGATCCCCCGTCGCCAGGTCGACCCATTGCTGCCACAGTTCGTGATCAGGTCGGTACTGGTTGCCGTCGTGCACGGCGATCAGCGGTGTCTCGGCGCGAATCTGCTGGACGAGCGCGTTGTAGCACTCGTCGAAGAAGCCGCTACCGAGACCTTGTGGGCCGTGCGGCAGATCCGGAAAGTCAGACAATGGTATGTCCCTAGTGGCCGGCGATCTCTTGATCGGTCTTGGCGTAGATGTCACCGGTTCGGTGCAGTTGCTCCGCGGCGGCGCTCATCGTGTCGCCCAGCGCGTAGCCGTAGCCGGCGACCTCGGCGATCAGATCGTCGAACTTGCCGCCGAGCTGAGCACCGCCCGCCGTCAGGGATCCGAAGACCACGGTGGGGCCGGACGTGGTGCCGGGTTCCGTCGCGGCGCCGAACATCGCGTCGCGCATCTCGGTGGTCCTGCGGTGCATGGCGTCTGCGGCATCGGTCAGCTGGGCCGCGATTCCCTTGATACCGGCGACATTCGCGTAGAACCCGGGCCCTTGTTCAGACATGATCCCGTCATTCCAGGTAGGTGTGCAGGCTGAAGTCGTCGTCATCGGGCACGTCAGCGTGCTGGACCGGCTGGACCGGTTGGTCCGGCTGGAGTTCCTCGGCGACCGCACGGAGAAACGGCCCCAGCGTCTCGTCGGCCTTCGGCGTGAACAGCGACCGTGCGAACGGATGCTCGCACCGGCCGCCGGCCACGTCCTCCCAGGTGAACTTCCCCTCCAGCACCGCGTCCGCCGCGCGCGCCAGTCGCGGCGGCAGGTTCGGGCGCTCCGCTGCCTGTCGCAGAACCTCCGCCGACAGCGGCGTTCCCTCGCCCGCGGGTCGCATCAGCAGCAGTAGCTGTGTGGATTCATGCTGGCCGGCGTGGCAGCCGACGCAGTGGTCGCCGGGATGAGCAGGCAGATCGCCGCCACCAGGCCCAGCGCGAGAGCGAACACCGTTTTCCGCACGACAGTCCTCCCTTTGTCCTCGTGTGACACGGGTTTCAGCTTCCCCCGGGCGTCCGGTCCGGTGCTATCGTTTCGGCGGGAGCCTAATTGCTTGCCTGGTGGGGGGCGGCATGCTACGAGTGCACTGCACGGTCGAGGATCTGGTCCGGATCACCGTCGCTCCGCGGCCGGAACCGTTGCTGGAGCTCAGCGCGGCGTTCGCGATGCTGCAACGCCGCGACGACGGGGCGTTCGCCGGTTGGCGGCAGCGCCTGGCGCACCGGTTGCCCCGGCAGGCCAGACTCCTGGCCCAGCTCGTGTCACCTCGGGGCGCCGGACCGCGGTTCCTCGACCCGCCCGCCGCCGACATCGACGAGGGTCTGGACCGGATCCGGTCCGCCCCGGCGGCGACCGTCCGAGCGGAACTGCGCAGGATGTCCGCGATCGACCGGCCGATCACACCGTGGCTCCGGCTGCTGTCCGACATGGACCGGGAAGCCTGGCGTGCGCTGGAGGCCGCGGTACGGGTCGGGCACGACGAGATCATCGGGCAGGACTGGCCGGGCATCCGGCGCGGCTTCGAGGCCGAGACGGCCTGGCGGGCGCGGGTACTGGCCGAGCAGGGCGTGTCCGCCGCACTGGCGACCACCTGCGCACCCGTGTGGCTGCGCGGCACCACGTTGGAGGCCGCCACCCCGAATGACGTCGAGATCACCCTGGACGGGCAGGGCATCGTGTTGCAGCCGACGTTGTTCTGGACCGGCCACGTCATGGCCACCCGCCACCACCCGGACGGCCCGCTGCTGTTGATCTATCCCGCGTTGACGCCGTTCCCGCTGCGCGACGGGCCGTCCGGCGGCGACCCGCTGGCGGCCGTGATGGGCGGTACCCGCGCCAGCGCGCTGCGGGCGCTCGTCCACCAGCGCACCACCACCGACCTGGCCCGGGAGCTACAGCTCAGCCCGGCGGCCGCGTCGGTGCAGGCCAAGGCGATGCGCGAGGCAGGCCTGATCGTGTCCCAGCGCGACGGCAAGGCGATCTGGCACTGGTGCACGCCCCTGGGCCTGAGCCTGCTGGCCAGCACCACCGAACCCGCCCACTGATCGGCGGTCAGGACAACTCCAGCGCCCCGGCCACCTCGGTGAGCGCGGCCAGGTGGCCTTCCACCGGACCGAGCCCGGCCCGCATCGTGTTGACGGACAGGTGGGTGGCCCCGCGATCACGCCACTCGGCGACCTCCCGGACCAGGTCGTCCAGGCCACCGGTGCGATAGCTGACGCGCGGCTCCATCTGGATGGCCGCCGGATCACGGCCCGCCGCCTCGGCCGCCGCGTTGATCGTGGCCAGCGCCTCGTCGAACCGCTCGTCCGGGCCCGTCTGCGGGAACCAGCCGTCCGCCAGGCGGCCGACTCGCTCGTACGCGCGGGGCGACTGGGCGCCCAGCCACACCGGGATCGGCCGCTGCACCGGCAGCGGCGCGATGCCGGCCGCGGTGACCTGGTCGTACTGGCCGGCGAAGGTCACCGCCTGCTCGGTCCACAGCCGGCGCAGCAGCCCGATCTGCTCGTCGAACCGGCGGCCGCGGTCCCGAAAGTTCTTGCCCAGCGCCTCGTACTCGACCGCGTTCCAGCCGATGCCCACGCCGAACCGGAACCGCCCCTCGGTGAGCAGGTCCAGCTCGGCGGCCTGCTTGGCGGCCAGGACCGTCTGGCGCTGGGGCAGGATGATGATGCCGGTGACCATTTCCAGCGACATCACCGCGGCGAGGTAGCCGAACAGGACCATCGGCTCGTGGAACGTGGTGTGCAGGTCGTAGGGACCCGTCCACGGCCGGTGCACCTCGGGATCGGCACCGATCACGTGGTCGTAGGCCAGCACGTGGGCGAAACCCAGCTCCTCCACCCGTTGCCCGTACGCGCGCACCGCACTCGCGGCCGCACCGATCTCGGTCTGGGGTAGCACGACACCGATCCGCATGCCGCCGATCCTAGTAGTACTTTGTTAGGTCGTTATGGGTCAAGGGAAGGGACGTTGGCAGATATGGCACGCGCCGGCCATGAACGCAAGAAGTCGTTGCAGTTCGCGGAGAACCGCGTAGACGCTCAGGCCGGCGCACCCACTTTTGGG
>DASUGU010000037.1:0-22158 GCA_036273855.1 Pseudonocardiaceae bacterium | reverse complement strand
GGTGGCCGTGGCCGCGGTGTCCGAGCTCTTGCTGACCGAGGCCACGGTCACCTTCGGGCTCACCTCGCCGAGGTCGGCCACCGTCGCCGCGTACTGCTGGTCGGCCTGCGCCGGGGTCGTCGTACCGCCGAAGACCACGCCCGACAGGTCGCCGCTCGCCAGCCCGCGGGCGAGACCGTCCGCGACGGGGGCGGGGTCCGGACCGGCGTCCTTCGACCCGCACCCGGCCAGCAGCAGCGCGAGCGCGGTCGGTACGACGAGCAGGTGCAGACGGCGGGTCCCCATGGCCGCCATCCTGTCAAAGCGCCGGGAACGTCCCGTCAGCCCAGGGCGGGCAGCCGCTCGAGCGCGGAGGCGACCGCGGCCTGGAGCTCCGCGTCCTCCCAGCTGTGGTCCACGATGTCGCCGCGCAGGTAGGCGTCGTACGCCGCGAGGTCGAGGTGGCCGTGCCCGCACAGCGCGGTCAGGATCACCTTCTCCTCACCGGTCTCGGTGCACCGGTGGGCCTCCTCGATGGCCGCGGCGAGGGCGTGGGTCGGCTCCGGCGCCGGCACGATCCCCTCGGTGCGGGCGAAGAGCACGCCCGCGGCGAAGCACTCCACCTGCTTCTTGGCGACCGCCTCGAGCTCGCCGGTCTCGTAGAGGTGGCTGATCAGCGGGCTCATCCCGTGGTAGCGCAGCCCGCCCGCGTGGATCGGGTCGGGGATGAAGTCGTGACCGAGCGTGTGCATCTTCATCAGGGGCGTCATCCCCAGGGTGTCGCCGAAGTCGTAGGCGTAGGTGCCCTGGGTCAGGCTCGGGCACGACGCGGGCTCGACGGCGCGGACGACCGGCGACATCCGCCCGGCCCACTTCTCGCGCAGGAAGGGGAAGGCCAGGCCGCCGAAGTTCGAGCCGCCACCGGTGCATCCCACCAGCAGGTCGGGCGTCTCACCGACCATCGCCAGCTGGAGCAGGGCCTCCTCGCCGATCACCGTCTGGTGCAGCAGCACGTGGTTGAGCACGCTGCCCAGGGCGTAGTTGGTGTCCGCCGCCTGCGCGGCGACCTCGACCGCCTCGCTGATCGCGATCCCCAGCGATCCCGTGGAGCCGGGGTCCTGGGCCAGGATCGCCCGGCCCGCCTCGGTCAGGTCGCTCGGGCTCGGGTGGACGCGACCGCCGAACGTCTCGATCATGATCCGCCGGTACGGCTTCTGGTCGTACGACGCGCGGACCTGCCACACCTCGCACTCCACACCGAACACCGAGCTGGCGAACGCGAGGGCGCTGCCCCACTGGCCGGCGCCGGTCTCCGTGGTCAGCTTGGTGACCCCCTCGGCCGCGTTGTAAAACGCTTGCGGCACAGCGGTGTTCGGTTTGTGTGAACCGACGGGGCTGACGCCTTCGTACTTGTAGTAGATCCGGGCCGGCGTGTCGAGGGCGCGTTCGAGCCGACGCGCCCGGAACAGGGGAGACGGCCGCCACAGTCGGTAGACGTCCAGTACCTCACCGGGAATGTCCACGTAGCTGTCGGTCGTGACCTCCTGACCGATCAACGCCATCGGGAAGAGTGGCGCCAGGTCGTCGGGTCCGACGGGCTGGCCGGTGCCGGGGTGCAGCGGCGGCGGAGGGGGCGCGGGCAGGTCGGGAATGACGTTGTACCACTGGGTCGGCATCTCCGACTCGGCCAGCAGGTACTTCGTCTGTTCCGCCATCACAGCCCTCCGACGCCTTCTCACCCGATGCGGGACCCTGCCAACCTAGATGTCGAGGCTGTGGTCCACCAGAGCCGAATGAGTCAGCTCGGCCGGCAACCACGGCGCGTGGATTCGATAGGGTGATGCGGTCCCCACCCGGAGAACGCCGCGCTCACGCGACTGTGCACACAGGGAGCAGTCAGTCATCGACGAGGGTCAGCTCATTGCCGGGCACTACCGGTTGTTGGAGCGCATCGGCAGCGGGTCGATGGGGGTTGTGTGGCGGGCCCGCGACGAGCGCCTGGAACGGGTCGTGGCGATCAAGCAGTTGCTGGCGCAACCAGGTCTGTCCGCGGACCAGCGGGAGGACGCGCGCCGCCGCGCCCTGCGTGAGGCGCGGATCGCGGCGCGGCTGCACCACCCCAACGCGATCGTCGTGTTCGACGTGGCCGAACACGACGGTGACCCGTGCCTGGTCATGGAGTACCTGCCGGCGAAGAGCATGGCCGCGACGCTGGCCGAGCGGGGCAGTATGCCGGCCGCCGACGTGGCCGCGGTGGGCAGCCAGATCGCGTCCGCGCTGGCCGCCGCACACGCGTCGGGCATCGTGCACCGGGACATCAAGCCGGCCAACATCCTGATCACCGAGCAGGGCGTCGCCAAGATCACCGACTTCGGCATCGCCAGGGCGGCCGGCGACGTCACCGTGACCAAGACCGGCATGTTCGCCGGTACCCCCGCCTACCTGGCGCCCGAGGTGGCCAGAGGGCAGGATCCGACGTCCGCGTCGGACGTGTTCTCCTTCGGCGCGACCCTGTACGACGCCGTGGAGGGCGGGCCGCCGTTCCCGGAGCGACAGAACCAGCTCGCCCTGCTGCGCCTGGTCGCCGAGGGCAAAGTGCAGCCGCCCCGGCAGGCCGGTGTGTTGACCGCGCTGCTCATGCAGCTGCTGCGCACCGAGGCGGGCGAGCGGCCGACCATGGGGGACGCCAGCCGCATGCTGGCCGACCTGGCAGCGGCCCGGCCGGTGGGGGCCGCGCCCGTCGGCCGTACCCCGCCGACCCTGCCCGACCTGCGGCCGTCCGAAGCGGAGGCCGCCGAGCCCGAGCAGGTGTTGCCGCTGGTCACGGTGCCCCGGCCGCAGCTGTCCGACCGGCCGGCCGCGTACCGGCCACCGGCCGGCGCCCCGGTGACGCAGACCCGCCAGCCGGTGGACCGTCGGCTCGTGCTGATCGCGGTCGTGCTGGTCGTGGTGGTCCTGGTCGTGCTGGGTGTGGTGCTGCTGCTCAACTCCGGCAACTCGGGCAACCAGGCCAACGGTGGTGGCGGCGGCGGTGGTGCGACCACCACGGCGAAGGCCCCGACCACGACACCGAGCGCCACGACGCCGTCCACCCCGCCCGCGCCGCAGGTGGGCCAGGCCGCGACCAGCGGCAGCATCGACTACCACTCGGCGGGCGAGCTGATCGTCAACTACTTCGGCCTGGGTGACCCCGCGGGCCGCTTCGCGATGCTCACTCCGGGTGCCCAGGCGGTGTTCGGCGGCTACTCCGGGTTCACCGCGTACTGGGACACGTTCTCGCAGGTCAGTGCGGCGCACGCGCGGAACCTCACGACCAACAAGGACGGCTCGGTGGAGGTGCCCATCGACGTCACCTACACCACGGGTACCGGCTCCGCCGAGCACAGCACGACGACGCACAAACAACTGCGGGTCGTCCAGGAGAATGGCAAGCTCCTGATCGACGACAACGCCAAATAAACCGGATTAGAGCCCGGCTTCCTGGAACGGGATGACCAGGGTGTGCAACGGCTCGGACGTGCCGTTCCGATCGTTCACCGGCATCCGCTCCGACGAGGTCGGCGCAGGGGTGTCCGGCGGGTCGTCGGCCTCCTGCGACTCGGTGACCTTGCGGGCGGACTCGCTGGCCAGCCTGCGGATCTCCGCCGTCACGTTGGCGTTGGGCCGGCCGGCGGCCTTGCGGCCGCGCCGGGTCCTGGCCGGTGTTTTGTGGGCCTTCGCCACGTACTCGCCAAGTATCTCCCGGAGTGCGTCGGCATGAGCGGCGGAAAGGTCGATTTCGTAGTCGACCCCGTCGAGCGCGAAACTCACCGTTTCATCCGCACGACCACCGTCCAGATCGTCGAACAATTCCACAACGGTCTTGCTTGCCACGGTTCCCCTTGCGTCCCGGGTGCTCTCACGACGTGCGCAGAGGCAGGATACGAGAACAATCAGTCGCTGTCCGCGCGGCACGGCCGTGTGCCGCGCGGCGAAGGTCTTGACATAGACAATAGTCGAAGTTGAAAACTGCGATCGACCCAGGTGAGAAGGAGGCGGAGCAATGGCAGTCGATCAGGCAGTGGGTGGGGCCCTGGATCCCACGGGAGCACTCGACGAGGCGTACGAGCGGTTGCACACCACGGGGCCGGAATTCGCCGGCTGGCTCTCCAACCACGGGCCGATGGCGGTGGAGGCGATGGAGGCGATGGTGCGCGGTGACCACGCGGACACCGTGCACGGCTGGGTGGATCGGTACAGCAAACGGCTGGACGACCTGCCGGCGGCCAGCGGCGCGATCGGCGAGGACTGGCGGTCGGCGCTGGGTGACGAGCGGCGGGTCGGCGACTGGATCGACCACTTCACCCGCACGCTGGACGAACAGCCCTGGCAGGACGTGCTGGCCGTCTGGTGGCCGAGGCTGCTGCCCGGCATCGTGGCCGGTGCGACGCACGGGGTGATCCGGGTCGGGCACGCGGTGCGGGTGCTGCTGGCCGAACAGCCGACCGGACCCAGGATCGCCGAACTCGGCCACGGCCTCGGCTACTGGGCGGCCCGGTGGCAACTGGTGCCGGGCGTGGTGGCCCCGGCGGGCGACCTGGCGGCGGACGCGGCGCTGCGGGGCGTGGCCCGGCTGCCCGAGCAGACCGACGGCATCCGGGAACGGGCCGCCCGACTGGCCGACCTGACCGGTTGGAGCGAGTCCCTGGCCGCGCTGCGCGCACCCGGGGAGCCGGACGACGTGCCGGGCCTGCTGGCCGACGTGGTGGACAGCGCGGTGCTGCGCTACCGCACCCACGGGCACGGTTCCGGCGTGATGCTGGTGCACTCCGCCACCGCGCCCAACGCCGTGCTGCGCGTCCTGCCGGCCCTGCCCAAGGGCCTGTGGGCGGACAGCCTGGCGGCGGCGTGGGCGGCGACCGCGACCGTCACGTCGGTGTACACGCCGGCCGAATCCGCGGCCGAGGCCGACCTGCCGGCACCGGCGGACAGCCCGGCCGACGCAGTGGCCCAGGCGGTGCGCAACGGCAACGAGCACGTGATCAAGTTCGCCGACACGGCCGCGGACACCTACGCCAGGACGGGCGATCCGGCGGCGCTGTCCGCTGCCGTGCGGGCGGTGGAGCTGATCGACGACTGACCGTCAGCGGGCGTAGTCGTAGAAGCCGCGGCCGGTCTTCTTGCCCAGCAGGCCGGCGTCGACCATGCGCAGCAACAGCGGCGGCGCGGAGAACAGCGGCTCCTTGAACTCCGCGTACATCGACTCGGCGACCGCCTTGGTGGTGTCCAGCCCGATGAGGTCCGTCAGCCGCAGCGGACCCATCGGGTGGGCGCAGCCCAGCACCATGCCGTTGTCGATGTCCTCCGCGGACGCGAAACCGGACTCGAACATCCGGATCGCGGACAGCAGGTAGGGGATCAGCAGGGCGTTGACCACGAACCCGGCCCGGTCCTGCGAGCGCACCACGGTCTTGCCGAGCACGTCGGTGACGAACGCGTCGGCCTTCACCTGCGTGTCCTCGCTGGTCAGCAGGGACGGGATCAGCTCGACCAGCTTGAGCACCGGCACCGGGTTGAAGAAGTGCACGCCGACGACCTGTTCGGGCCGCTTGGTCGCCATGGCCAGTTTCATGATCGGGATGGACGACGTGTTGGAGGCGAAGATCGCGTCCGGGCTGGCCACGACCTTGTCCAGCAGGGTGAACACGACGACCTTGGTGGGCTCGTGCTCGGCGACGGCCTCGACCACGAACTCCCGGTCGGCGAAGTCGCCCAGGTCGGTGGTGAACCGCAGCCGCTCCAGGGCGGCGTCCCGCTCGTCCTCGGACAGCTTGCCCGACCGCACACCGCGGGCCAGCGACTTCGTGATCCGGTCCCGGCCCGCCTCGGCGGCGTCGTCGTCGACCTCGTCCACCAGGACGTCCAGCCCGGCTCGGGCACAGACCTCCGCGATGCCCGATCCCATCAGGCCAGAGCCGACGATCCCGATCCGGCTGATCTCACCCACGTGCCCGTCCTCCTTCGCACCGGCGGCTTCCGCTGTCCCACAGTAGTGCGGCTGATCAGCCGGCGGACCGGCCCTCGGGCGGCAACCGCTCGGGGTCCAGATGGGCGTAGACGCGCAGCAGCAGGCGGTGCAGTTGGGTCTTCTCCGGTTCGGTGAGACCGGCGAACAGGCGGTCCTCCATCCGGCGGCTGGCGGCCAGCCGCTCGGCGAGCCGCTCCCGGCCGACCTGGGTGAGGGTGACGGCGTAGCGGCGGCGGTCGGTGGGGTCGCGGTCGCGGCGCACCAGGCCGCCCCGCTCCAGGTCGTCCAACACGGACACCAGGTCGCTGGGGTCGATCCGCAACCGGGCGCTGAGATCGCGCTGCGCGGACGGGCCGAACTCGGCCAGCGAACTGAGCACACCCAGGTAGGACAGCCGCAACGCGTCGTCCGCGCCGACGAGTCGTCGTGTCTCGCGGACGAGCTGGTACATCACGAAGCTGGACAATTCCAGCAACGGCTCGGGAAAGCGGTGCGCCGTAGCCGGCTCCGTCGCTGTCACCTGGCCATTTTAGGCGTCCGGTGCCGGGACGGCACCGACGATCACGGGCTGGCCGGCAGCCCGGCGGACAGGGATGCCAGCGCGGTCAGCGCCGGGTCGGTCGGCCGGGACGGACCCGTCACCCACACGACCTCGGTCAACCGGACCGTCGTGTTGCTCACCGCCACCGTGTAGGCGGCGTTGTCGAACGACGCAGGCCCGCCCGGCCAGTGGCCGCCCTGCGCGACCAGATCGGTGATTCCACCCGTGCCGGGTGCGTTCGCCTCGGTGCCGAACGCCGTCGCGGTGGCCGGGTCGGCGAAGCTCACCACGGCCAGCGCCACGCCGGCCGGGCGGCCGTGGGAGGTCGTCCGGTACAGCGACCGCACCAGGCCGGTGCACGGGTGCGTGGTCAGCCACACCTGCACGTCGCCGTAGGCGTGGCCGGCGCAGTCGGTGGCCGACTCGGAACCCTCCGGGTGGAACGCCACCCCGGACACGGTCAGCGGCTTCGCCGGTGCCGCCACGGCCGCGCGGGCCGGTGGGCCGCCCGTCGTGGTCAGCCCGACCACGAGACCGGTGACGAGCACGACGAGCAGGCCGAGCGCGGCCAGCGGCAGCCACCGCGGCCGGCCGGTCCAGGAGAACTGGCGGCGGCGCCGCTGCCGGGCCGCGGCCATCATCCGCTCGGTGATCTTGGGCAGCAGTGTGGTGCTCGCGGTGGCGAGGTCCTGGGTCACCGAGTCGGCGAAGCCCTCGGCCGCGATCTCGCCGATCAGCATCGGCAGTTCGCCGTCGACCAGTTCGCCGAGCAGCGTGCGGGCCTGCTCCACCGAGCAGGGGCGTTCGGCCACCGCGAGTTCGCGCATCGCGGCCAGCATCGGCTTGGGTTCGGGATGCAGGACGCGGAAACCGGAGTGCAGGTCGCCGGTGGACTGCACGACCTGCCCGACGTACGGGCCGACGGCGACGATCGTGCTCACCGGGATCGGGGCCAGCCGCCGGGCCGCCAGCGCCGTGGTGACCGCCCTGGCCGCGGCCAGCGCCTCCTCGGCCGGGTTCACCGCACCGTCACCGCGCACCAGCGGCCAGCCGTCGGCCCGCCACTGGCCGTTGAGCGGCGCGTCCAGCCGGACCGCCGGGTCGGGCAGGTCGACGCCCACCACCACGACGACGCCACGGGGCGCCACGATCACGGCTTCGACCGGCCGGGACACCCCCAACGGGGTGACACCCAGGAGGGCGACACCGCCGAACACGACGTCCGCCGGGCCCCACGAGGACAGCGCCGCCCGGACGTCCGCGCCGATCTGCGAGGTCTCCGCACCGAACCGGACCAGCCGCACGGCACACCTCCCCGTCGTCTCCCCGTCGTCGACGCATCACCCCACTGTCACGACCGTGCCCACAACGGTAGCGCCGCGCCGCCGGGTCATCGCGCTCGGTCGCCCCAACGGGCGGTTATCCCGGTCGGACTTCTTTCCGGTTCAGGTGGCGAGAGCGGACCAAGTCGGGGCAGAATGGCGCAGCAACAGCCACAGTGATCGCGAACTGGCGCAGGACCGCTGTCGAGGGCGTAGGGGAAGACGTCCCTCGTCGAGCAGCGGAGGTCAGCAGTGAGCACCAGTGGCGTGGTGTACGTCCACTCGTCGCCGTCTGCGGTCTGCCCGCACGTCGAGTGGGCGCTCGCCGGCACCCTAGGGGTCCGGGTGGTTCTGCAGTGGACGGCGCAGCCTGCTGCGCCCGGCCACCTGCGGGCCGAATGTTCGTGGACGGCTGAGCCCGGCACCGCGAGCGCCCTTGTCACGGCGCTGCGTGCCTGGCCGATGCTGCGCTTCGAGCTGACCGAGGACCCCAGTCCCGGCGTGGACGGCGAACGGTTCTGCTTCGCACCGGGCCTCGGCCTGTGGCACAGCAGGACGGGCGCGAACGGCGACATCATGGTCGGTGAGGACCAACTACGCACCCTGGCCGCGAACAGCCGGGGCGGTGAGTCGTTCGCGCACCATGTCGACAAGTTGCTGGGCAAGCCGTGGGACGACGCGCTGGAGCCGTTCCGGCGGGCCGGTGACGGCGCGCCCGTGACCTGGTTGCACCGGGTGGGTTGAGCACCGCCCGAGGGCGCCCGTGTGGCACTCTCGGTAGGTGTCCGATCCCAGCCGGCCCACCCGATGGTGGATCGCGCCTGTCCTCGGTGTCGTGGTGGTGGTCACCGCCGTCGCCGCCGTGGTGGCGCACGGCCTCTACCACCGGACGCCGGTACTCGCGCCGATCCCGGTGGCCACGGGCACGCCGTCGGTGGTACCCAGCAGCGCGGAGCCGGGACCGGGCGCGGTGTCGGTGACCCCGGACGTGCTGCGCGACCCGGTGCACGCCGACGTGCAGCGGTTGCTGCAGAGGTATTTCGACGCCATCAACGACCGCCGGTACGACGAGTGGCGGTCGGTCGTCACGGTGACCATGGCCAGTCAGAAGTCACGGCAGGCGTTCCTGGCCGGCTACGAGTCCACCCGCGACGGTTCCATCCTGGTGTACCGGGTGGACAGAGCGCTGGACGGCGGCCTGCGGGTGCTGCTCAGCTTCCACAGCACCCAGTCACCGGCCGACGCGCCCCAGGGCCACCAGGTCGGCTGCCTGGTGTGGCAGGTGGTGTGGCCGTTGAGCTGGGACGCCAAGGAAGCCCAGTGGAAGGTGGACGCCGGTCCGACGGCCACCTCACCCCAGGTCGACTCCTGCTGACGGGCTACAGCGGGATGTTGCCGTGGTGCCCCCGGCCGGCCGGGGCGCCGGCCAGCGCCCGCGCCAGCCGCAGCCGCGTCTCGTCCGGCTCGATGACCTCATCCACCACGCCCAGCGCCAGCGCACGGCTCACGCCGCCGGCGATCCGCTCGTGCTCGGCGGCCAGCCGCTCGTGCAGCGCCTCGCGTTCCTCCTCGGCCGCGGCGGCCAGCTTCTTGCGGTGCAGGATGCCCACGGCCGCCCGCGCGCTCATCACCGCGAGCTGGGCCTCCGGCCACGCGAACACCGCCGTGGCACCGAGCGACCGCGAGTTCATCGCGATGTAGGCGCCGCCGTAGGACTTTCGGGTCACCAGCGTCACCCTCGGCACGACGGCCTCGGCGAAGGCGTGCAACAGCTTGGCACCGCGCCGCACCACGCCTTCCCACTCCTGGCCGACACCGGGCAGGTAGCCGGGCACGTCCACCAGGACGACGAGCGGCACACCGAACGAGTCGCACAGCCGCACGAACCGGGCGGCCTTCTCGGCGGACAGCGAGTCCAGGCAGCCGCCCTTGCGCAGCGGGTTGTTCGCGATCACGCCGACCGCGCGGCCGGCCAACCGGCCCAGCCCCACCACGATGTTGGGCGCCCACCGTGCCTGGAACTCCTCGAACCCGTCGCCCTCGGCCGGCTGGTCCAGGATCGCCCGCACCAGCGGGCGCACGTCGTAGGCCCGTTTGGCCTGCTCGGGCAGCATCGAGCGCAGGTCGACCGGGTCGATCACGGACGACAGGTCGAACACGCCCGGCGAGGCGAGCAGCCCGGTCAGCCGCCTGGCCCGCACGTAGGCGTCGGCCTCCGACTCGGCGAGCACGTGCACCACACCGGACTTGCGGCCGTGCGCGTCCGCGCCGCCCAGGCCCTCCTGGTCGATCCGCTCACCGGTGACCGAGCGGACCACGTCCGGACCGGTGACGAACACCCTGCCCTCCGGCGACATGATCACCACGTCGGTCAGCGCCGGCCCGTAGGCCGCGCCACCGGCGGCCGGTCCGACCACGACGGAGATCTGCGGCACCCGGCCGGACGCGTGGATCATCGCGGCGAACACCTGGCCGACCCCGTCCAGCGACTCGACGCCCTCGGCCAGCCGCGCACCACCGCAGTGCCACACACCGATCACCGGGCACCGCTCGCGGACCGCCGTCTCGATCGCGGTGACGATGTGCCGGCACCCCTCCGACCCCATCGCGCCGCCCATCTTGGTGGCGTCGGTGCAGTAGGCGATCACCCGGACGCCGTCGATGCGCCCCCGGACCGCCCACACCCCGCTGGAGTCGTTCGGCACCAGGCCGGCGACCGTGCCCGTGTCCAACAGCGCGCCGAGCCGGGCGACCGGATCACGAGGATCGAGGTCGTCCACCGCGGGCTGCGGTCTGGTGGCCAGTGCGGTCATCGGATGCTCCTTGGTAGGGCTGGTGGCAGTGCTGATGACACTGGGAGTCGGGGCGCCGCGCTGATCGGGGATCACCCGGTCAGACCGTGGTGAAGGCGAGGGCCACGTTGTGCCCTCCGAAGCCGAACGAGTCGTTGATCGCCGCGGTCAGCCGGACCTTGCGCGGCACGCCGGACACGACGTCCAGCGTCACGCCCGGGTCCAGGTTCTCCAGGTTCGCGGTCGGCGGGATCACGCCCTCGTACAGCGACAGCACGGTCGCGATGGACTCGACGGCACCGGACGCGCCCAGCAGGTGGCCCAGCGAACCCTTCGGCGCGGTGAGCACCACGTGGTCGCCGACCGACCGGCGGATCGCCATCGTCTCCGGCACGTCGCCCACCGGGGTGGACGTGGCGTGCGCGTTGACGTGGCCGAAGTCGGCCGGGTCCAGGCCACTGGTGCGCACCGCCGCGGCGATGGCGCGGGCCTGGCCGACGGCGTCCGGATCGGGAGCCGTGATGTGGTAGGCGTCCGAGGACGTGCCGACGCCGACCATCCGGGCGTACACCCGGGCGCCGCGCGCCGCCGCGTGCTCGGCCCGCTCCAGCACCACGATGCCGGCGCCCTCACCGAGGACGAAGCCGTCCCGTGCGGTGTCCCAGGGCCGGGAGGCGTGTTCCGGGTCCTCGTTGCGGGTGCTCATGGTGCGGGCCTGGGAGAAACCGGCCATCGTGATGGCCACGATGGCGGCTTCCGCGCCGCCGCAGATGACCACGTCGGCCTCGCCGGTGCGGATCATCCGCCAGCCCCAGCCGATCGCCTCGGCGCCGGACGCGCACGCCGACACCGGCGCGTGCACGCCGGCCCGTGCCTTGAACACCAGCCCGACATGGGCGGCCGGGCCGTTGGGCATCAGCATCGGCACGGTGAGGGGCGAGACCTTGCGCAGCCCCTCGGCCTCCAACAGGTCGTCCTGCCGCAGCAACGTGTTGACACCACCGATGCCGGTGCCGACCACGACGGCCAACCGGTCCGGGTCGACGTCGCCGTCGGTCAGCTTGGCGTCCTCCCACGCCTGCTGAGCCGCGATGACCGCGACCTGCTCGGTGCGATCCAGCCGGCGGGCTTCGACCCTGGGCAGTACCTCGGTCGGCTCGACGGCCAGTGGCGCCGCGAACTTCACCGGCAGGTCGAACCGCTCGATCCAGTCGTAGTCCACCTTCCTGGCGCCACTGCGGCCAGCGAGAAGTCCGCCCCAGGTGGAGGCGACGTCCCCGCCCAGCGGGGTCGTCGCACCCAACCCGGTGACGACGACGTCGTTAACGCTCATTGTCGTCTCCGTACTGCGACCCGGTGTTGCCTGTGTACTGCTGCGTTACTGCTTGCTCGCGATGTAGTTCACCGCGTCGCCGACGGTCTTGAGGTTCGCCAGCTCGTCGTCCGGGATCTTCACCCCGAACTTGTCCTCCGCCTGGACGGCGATCTCCACCATCGACAGCGAGTCGATGTCCAGATCATCCACAAAGGACTTCTCTGGCGTCACGTCGGCCGCGGCGACGCCCGCGATCTCCTCGACGATCGCGGCGAGTTCCTTCTCGATTTCCTCGTTCGCCACCTAAACGGTTTCCTTCCTTGTGCTCCGCCCGGTTGACCACTCGGCCACCGGAGTCATGCGTTCGGTCAGGGACTGATCACGACCTGCGAGGCGTAGGACAGTCCGGCACCGAAACCGACGAGTAGCAGTACATCACCACGGTGCACGCGACCTGCCGCGCGCATGTGGTCCAACGCCATCGGAATGGACGCCGACGACGTGTTGCCGGAGTACACGATGTCGTCCGCGACGACCATGTCCTCCCTGGCGCCCTCGGCCCGCAGCTTCTTGGCGATGGCGCCGACGATGCGCAGGTTCGCCTGGTGCGGGATCAGCACGTCCACATCGGATGGCTTCAGCCCGGTCAGTTCCAGGGCGCGCAACGCGATCGGCGCCACCTTCGTGGTGGCCCACCGGAACACCGACTGGCCCTCCTGGAACAGCCAGCGGTCGTCGCGCATGTAGATCATGTCGGCCAGTTCGCCCGCGCTGCCCCACGCCACCGGGCCGATGGCCGGCTCGTCGGACGGACCGACGACCGCGGCGCCCGCGCCGTCGGCGAAGATGATCGCGTTGGACCGGTCGGTCGGTTCGACCCAGTCGACGAACCGCTCCGAACCGACCACCAGCACCCGGCCGGCCGAGCCGCAACGGATCAGGTCGGACGCGGTGCCCAGGGCGTAGCAGAATCCGGCGCACGCCGCGTTGAGGTCGAAGGCGCCCGCGCCGCTGATGCCGACCATGTCGGCCACCCGCGCCGAGGCGTTCGGGATCTGTGTGGGCATGGTGCAGGTGGCGACGATGACGGTGTCCACGTCCGACGGCGCGACACCGGAGTCGGTCAGCGCCCGCCTGCCGGCCTCGGCGGCGAAGTCCACCAGCCGCTGGTCCGGCTCGGACACCCGGCGCTCGATGATGCCGACCCGTTCCCGGATCCATTCGTCGCTGGTGTCCATGACCTTGGCCAGGTCGTCGTTGGTGACGATCCGGTCCGGCTGGTAGCTGCCGGTACCCAGGATGCGGGTCGCGGTCGCGCCCTGCGCGACGGTCAACGAGGTCATGCCGGTCACCGGTCGCCTCCCGTCGCGGTGGCCAGCACGTCGGCCACCTTGTCCAGGTCGTCCGGGGTCTTCAGTGGCACCGTGGTCGTACCCTTCAGCTCGCGCTTCACCAGGCCGGACAGCGTGCCGGCCGGTGGCAGTTCGACGGTCGCGGTGACGCCCAGCTCGGCCAGCGTCGCCATGCAGCGGTCCCACCGGACCGGCCGGGTCACCTGGGCGACCAGCCGGGTCAGCTCGTCGGCGCCGGAGGTGACCACGGAGCCGTCGGCGTTGGACAGCAGCGGGAACGCCGGGTCGGCGGTCGCGATGCCGCCCGCCCACTCGCGCAGGGTCGCCTCGGCGGGCGTCATGTAGCGGGTGTGGAACGCGCCGGCCACCTTCAGTGCGATCACCTTGGTGCCCGGCCGGCTGGCGCCGGACAGCTTGTCCAGCGCGTCCCGCGAGCCGGCGGCGACGATCTGGCCCGCTCCGTTGATGTTGGCGCCGACCAGGTCGAACTCACCCAGCCAGGCCACCACCTCGTCCGGGTCGCCCCCCATCACGGCGGCCATGCCGGTGGGCTCCAGCGCGCACGCCTTGGCCATCGCCTTCCCGCGCACCGCGGCCAGCGCCACGGCGGTGTCGGGAGTGAACACCCCCGCCATCGCGGCGGCGGCCAGTTCGCCCACCGAGTGGCCCGCCATCGGCGTGCCGGCCGGGATGCTCAGCCGTTTGCCCAGCTCGGCGAAGGCGATCAGGCTCGCGGCCACCACCAGCGGCTGGGTGACGGCGGTGTCCTGGATGTCCTCGGCCGAGGCGGTGGTGCCCAGTCTGGCCAGGTCCAACCCGGTCGTCTCGGACCAGGCGGCCACCTGCTCGGCGACGCCGTCCAGTTCGAGCCATGGGGTGAGCATGCCCGGTTTCTGGGCGCCCTGGCCGGGCGCGAGGAGTGCCATCACGATTCCTAGGAAACACGCTGCGGGCCCCCGGCGCCGGTGTCGGCGGAAACGAAGTCGGACCGCGCGATTTGGAGGAAGCCTACAAAGACCGCCGGCAGGTAACCCTGCGCAACCTGACTGTCTTCCGCGTCACACCCTGTTGACGTTGTGGTAGTCCGCCATTTACCACAAGCCCCTTGCCTTCGCCAGCCGACCGACCATCAACGCGATCCGCAGCACCAGCGCGTCCCTCGGATCGGCCGGGTTGCGGCCGGTGATCTCGGCGATCCGGCGCAGCCGGTAGCGGACCGTGTTCGCGTGCACGAACAGCACCCGGGCACAGCCCTCCAGCGTGCCGCCGCCCTCCAGGTAGGCATCCAGCGTCTCCAGCAGCGCGCCGCCCGACTCCTCCAGCGGCCGCGCCATCTGGTCCACCAGCTGCCGCTCCGCCTCCGGGTCGCCGGCCAGCGCCCGTTCCGGCAGCAGGTCGGCCGACCGCACCGGCCGGGGCGCACCAGGCCAGCCGACCACGGCCCGCAGCCCGGACAGCGCGTCCGCCGCGCTGCGGTGGGCCTCGCCGAGATCGGCCACGGTCGGCCCGGCGATCACCGGCCCGGCGCCGAACACGTCGGCGATCCGCGACAGCACGTCGTGGTCCTCCGGCCGGCTCGTCGGCCCGGCCAGCACCACGACCAGGCGGGTGCCCTGCACCGACAGCAGCACCGGCCGGCCGATCCGGGCCGCGCGGCTGCGCACCCCGAACACGACGGTCGGCGGATCGTCGGCGGAGGGCCGCCCGACCACCACGGTGGCCTCGGTGGCCGGCTCCCAGCCCAGCGCGGTGGCCCTGGACAGCAGGGACTCCTCCGCGTCACCACGGACGATCCCGTCCACCACCAGCGCCTCCAGCCGGGCGTCCCACGCGCCACGCGCCTCGGCCGCCGCCGCGTACGACGTGGCCGCGGTGAACGCGATCTCCCGGCCGTAGCGCAGCACGGCCTCGGTGAGCACGGCCCGCTCGTCGGCGTCGCCTGCCAGGCCGGGCAGCCGCTGCTCCAGCACCTCCAGCGCCAGCCGTACCAGCTCGACGGTGTGCCGCAGGCTCACCCAGCGGTACATGTCCCTGGGCGCCGAGCGGAAGGCGTCCGCGGACAGTTGGAAGGCCGTTGCCGGATCGTGGAACCACTCGACGAAGCCGGCCACCCCGGTCTGCGCGATCAGCAGCACGTTGGCCCGCTGGTCGGCGGGCAGCCGGGCGAACCAGGGCAGGCGCTGCTCCATGGCCGCGACGCTGGCCGCGGCCAGTTCACCGGACGCCCGCTCGATCGTCCGGAGTGTGGCCTTCGACACGGTGGACAGCTCACCTTTCGCCGCGTCGTCCGCCCGGCCGGTGGCTGTCATCGCTCCAATCTAGCCCGGACCGTGCGCCGACCTGCCGAGTTGCGAAACGCCTTCTGACGGACGACGTGGCACGTCCGCCAGAAGGCGCTTTCTCCCCGGTCCCCACCGGTAATTCCACTCTGGACGGTTGCCGGCCCGGACGCCAGGCGAAAGATCGGTTATCGCTCGTTCGGGGTCACGGAGTCCACCTACCGGGATCGTCCGGGGGACGGAATACGGTTCGGGGGAGCGGCGTTGTCCGCCACGGTCGCGCGTCGGGTCACCGGCGCGGGAAGGGATGGGCCGGAGTGGACGTGTTGCTGCGACACGGTTTCTCGCTGTTCGGCGAGCACGTGTCGATCGCGGAGTTCGTCGGCCAGCTGTGCGCGCTGGCCGTGGTGTTCCTGGCCCAGCGGCGGACGCTGTGGACCTGGCCGGTGCAGATCGCGGCCACCGTGCTGCTGTTCGCCGTGTACACCTCGGCCGACCTGGGCGGACTGGCCGGCCGGCAGGTGGTGATCTTCGCGATCTCGCTCTACGGCTGGTGGGCCTGGATCCGGCACCGCGACCCGGTGTTCGGCGTGGCCGTGCGGCGGGCCAGCTGGCGGGAGCGGTCGGTGCTGTCGGCCGTGATGGTGCTCGGCACGGTCGGCATGGCGCTGGTGCTGGGCGCGCTGCACGCGTCGTGGAGCCCGTGGCCGGACGCCTGGATCTTCGTCGGCACCGTGGTCGCGTTCGTCGCGCAGGGCCTGGGCTTGGTCGAGTTCTGGCTGGTGTGGCTGCTGGTCGACGCCGTGGGCGTGCCGCTGCAGCTGAGCACCGGCCTGTTCTTCTCCGCCCTGGTCTACGGCGTGTTCGTGATCCTCGTGGTGCGCGGCTTCCTGGACTGGACCCGCACCGCGCGCCGAGCCGCGGCGAACCGGCCGGAACCGGTCACCGCGGCCTGACGCCGGTCACGTCGGGTTACGCCACGCCCGAGTCGGACAGCTGCGGGCCCGCGGCCTGCACGTCGTCCAGCCGGTAGCGGGCGGTGGCCTCGACCACCTTCCCGCCGTCGACCTCACCCCGCCTGGCCAGCGCGGCCAGCACGCCGACCGTGATGGACGGGGCGTCCACCAGGAAGTGCCGCCGCGCCGCCGGGCGGGTGTCGGAGAAGCCGAACCCGTCCGTGCCCAGCGCCACCATGTCCACCGGCACCCACGGCCGGATCAGGTCCGGCACCGCGCGCATCCAGTCCGACACGGCCACCACCGGGGAGTCGTCGGCGCCCAGCACCGTGGTCACGTACGGCACCTCGGGCTCGGCACCCGGGTGCAGCATGTTGCGCCGGTCGATCTCCACGGCCTCCCGGCGCAGCTCCGCCCACGACGTCGCCGACCACACCTCGGCCCGCACGCCCCACTCGTCGCGCAGCAGCGCCTGCGCCCGCAGCGCGTCCGGCATGGTCACCCCGGACACCAGGATCCGGGCCTTCGGGCCGTCGCCCTCCGGGGCCGTGGCATAGCGGTACAGGCCGCGCAGCAGACCCTCCACGTCCAGGTTCTCCGGCTCGGCGGGCTGCTGGTAGGGCTCGTTGTAGATCGTCAGGTAGTAGAAGACGTTCTCCGCCTGCTCGCCGTACATCCGGCGCAGGCCCGCCCTGACGATGTGCGCGATCTCGAACGACCAGGCCGGGTCGTAGGCCACCACGGCCGGGTTGGTGGCCGCCAGCAGCAGCGAGTGGCCGTCGTTGTGCTGCAGGCCCTCACCGGTCAGTGTCGTGCGGCCCGCGGTGGCGCCGAGCACGAAACCCCTGGCCATCTGGTCGGCGGCCGCCCACAGGCCGTCACCGGTGCGCTGGAAGCCGAACATCGAGTAGAAGATGTAGATCGGGATCATCGGCTCGCCGTGCGTCGCGTACGACGTGCCGGCCGCGGTGAACGACGCCGTCGACCCGGCCTCGTTGATGCCCTCGTGCAGGATCTGGCCCTGCTCGCTCTCCTTGTAGGCGAGCATCAGGCTGGCGTCCACCGACGTGTACGCCTGGCCGTGCGGGTTGTAGATCTTCTGCGTCGGGAACATCGAGTCCATGCCGAACGTCCTGGCCTCGTCCGGAATGATCGGCACCAGCCTCGGCCCCACGTTCGGGTCCTTGGCCAGGTCACGCACCAGCCGGACGAACGCCATCGTGGTGGCGACCTCCTGCTTGCCCGAGCCGCGCCGGACCACGTCGTAGACCTTGTCGCCGGGCAGCACCAGCGCCTGCGACTTGGTCCGCCGCTCCGGCACGAACCCGCCCAGCTGGCGACGCCGCTCCAGCAGGTACTGGATCTCCGGCGCCTCCAGACCGGGGTGGAAGTAGGGCGGCAGGTACGGGTCGCTCTCCAGCTCCTGGTCGGTGATCGGGATGCGCAGCTCGTCCCGGAACAACTTCAGGTCGTCCAGGGTCATCTTCTTCATCTGGTGCGTGGCGTTGCGGCCGGCGAAGTGCGGGCCCAGGCCGTAGCCCTTGATGGTCTTGGCCAGGATGACGGTCGGCTGGCCGTGGTGCTCCAGCGCGGCCTGGTAGGCGGCGTACATCTTGCGGTAGTCGTGGCCGCCGCGCTTGAGGTTCCAGATGTCGCGGTCGGACATGGGAGCGACCATCTCCTTCGTCCGCGGGTCGCGGCCGAAGAAGTGCTCACGGACGTACGCGCCGTCGTTGGCCTTGTACGTCTGGTAGTCACCGTCCGGGGTCACGTTCATCAGGTTGATCAGCGCGCCGTCCCGGTCGGCGTGCAGCAGGGCGTCCCACTCGCGGCCCCAGATCACCTTGATCACGTTCCAGCCGGCGCCCAGGAAGAACGACTCCAGCTCCTGGATGATCTTGCCGTTGCCCCGGACCGGGCCGTCCAGCCGCTGGAGGTTGCAGTTGATCACGAACGTCAGGTTGTCCAGGCCCTCGTTCGCGGCCACGTGCACCAGGCCGCGCGACTCGGCCTCGTCCATCTCGCCGTCGCCCAGGAACGCCCAGACGTGCTGCTGGGAGGTGTCCTTGATGCCCCGGTCCCGCAGGTAGCGGTTGAACCGGGCCTGGTAGATCGCGTTCATCGGGCCCAGCCCCATGGACACGGTCGGGAACTCCCAGAAGTCCTGCATCAGCCGGGGGTGCGGGTAGGAGGGCAGCCCACCGCCCGCGCCGGCGTGCGAGTACTCCTGGCGGAACCCGTCCAGGTGATTGCTGGACAGCCGGCCCTCCAGGAACGCGCGGGCGTAGATGCCGGGCGAGGCGTGGCCCTGGATGTAGATCTGGTCGCCCCCACCCGGGTGATCCTTACCCCGGAAGAACCAGTTGAAGCCCACCTCGTACAGCGTCGCCGACGACGCGTAGGTCGAGATGTGGCCGCCGACACCGATCCCCGGGCGTTGCGCGCGGTGCACGGTCATCGCCGCGTTCCACCGGATCCACGCCCGGTAGCGGCGCTCGGTCTCCTCGTCGCCGGGGAACCACGGCTCGCGGTCCGGCGGGATCGTGTTGACGTAGTCGGTGCTGGTCAGGGCCGGTACACCGACCCGACGCTCCCGGGCGCGCTCCAACAGTCGCAGCATGAGGTAGCGGGCCCGCTGCTGACCGGCGGCGTCCAGAACGGCATCGAACGAGTCGAGCCACTCGCCGGTCTCCTCGGGGTCGATGTCCGGCAGGTACGCCGCGAGCCCGTCACGGATCACGCGGACACGCTCGGTCTGGCCAGCGCCCGCGCCTGCGGCGCTGCTGTTCTGCGGGGCCAAGGGATCTCCTAGCCTGATGGCGGTTCTTCTCTCGGGGGTTCGGCACCGGGAGCGACCGGCGAATCAGGCCGCGCCGTCCCCGATCACGTCCCTGTCACACTATGCGCCCTGCGTGGGCGTACCCGCGAGTAGGCGTGGATCGTTCACCTCCTGGGCTGCGGTGCTGGGCCGGGTGCTGGTCAGAGCCCCGTCTGTCGGCGTGTCCCGGTGTGGACGGTTGCGCTCCCGGGCCAGGCAGTGTTCGCTAACCAGGATTGGTGTCTCTATACAACGTGCGGTGGCTCGCCCCAGGGCGTCGGCTGCCGCACTCGCGTAGTTGGAGGAGTGACAAACCGTGGTCGCCGCGGAAGACGCCGGTAAGTTCGGCGTCGCCGAGAAACTCGGGATCGAGCCCGGCCAGCTGGTCGGGGAACTCGGTTGGGACGATGACGTCGACGACGACGTCCGAGCCGCAGTCGAGGAACGCTGCGGTGGCGAGCTGCTCGACGAGGACGCCGACGAGGTGGTGGACGTCATCCTGCTCTGGTGGCGGGAGAGCGACGGCGACCTGGTGGACCAGCTCATGGACGCGACGGGGCCACTGGCCGAGGACGGCGTCATCTGGGTCCTGACACCCAAGACCGGCCGGCCGGGCCACGTGGAGCCGAGCGACATCGCGGAGGCCGTGCCCACCGCGGGACTCGCCCAGACCTCGAACATCAGCGTCGGCGCCGACTGGACCGGTACCAGACTGGTATCGCCGAAGTCGGCGAAGTCACGACGCTGACCGCGACCGCCCGGTCGCGGGCCAACTAAACTGCTCCAGGTCAGCAGGCACAGCACCGACGCGCCCGTTCCATGGCGTGGTCGGTCGCGTAGGCAGGAGGACCCGAGGATGGCGGTCGAGGTCGGTTCGGAGGCTCCGGACTTCACACTCAGCGACTCAAACCGGGAGAAGGTGTCCCTGGCGACGTTCCGGGGCAAGAAGAACGTGCTCCTGGTGTTCTACCCGTTCGCGTTCAGCGGCGTCTGCACGGGCGAGTTGTGCCAGGTGCGCGACGAACTCGCCGACTACCAGAACGACAAGGTCCAGATCCTGGGCATCTCGGTCGACCCGTCCTTCACCCTGAAGGCATGGGCCAAGGACCAGGGCTACGAGTTCCCCCTGCTGTCCGACTTCTGGCCGCACGGCGAGGTGGCCAAGACCTACGGCGTCTTCAACGAGACGGCCGGCATGGCCAACCGAGGCACCTTCCTCATCGACACCAAGGGCATCGTCCAGTTCGCCGAGATGAACCAGCCCGGCGAGGCCCGCGACCAGGACATCTGGAAGAAGGCCATCGCTACCTTGATCTGATTTCGTTTCGTCGGCGGCTTAGGCCGACCGACGGAGGGCGCATAGCTCAGCGGAAGAGCACCGGCCTTACAAGCCGGGGGTCGTAGGTTCGAACCCTACTGCGCCCACTGGCACCGTCTTGACCAGCGTAAACCCGGTGTGTCACCGCTCCAAACCGTTGCGACGACACCGGCCTCGAAGTTGTGGGCTCGCTGATCTGGACTTTTCGGCTGGCGTACCCGCCGGTCCGGCTGGCACAGCGCTCAGCCACCCCACGCTTGTCGGGAATGGTCGACTGATTGGCGAAAGCCCATAGTTATTTTCTGTACCTCCGGATGAGATTGAGAAAATGCCGCAGCTTGTCGACGTCGCTGTCCTTGGGTGGGTCGGGGTTGAAATGCATGACATTATTGCGGACGGCGCGGATTTCGTTGAGACGGGAGATGAATAGCTTGCGGCTCAGGGGCCAGCCGAGCACCTTCCAGCAGACTGGGTTGTCCAGCACCGCCTGGTAGTGGCCGATTGACATACCTTCGACTGACATGAAGCTGAGTCCAGCCGACTTGCAAGCCTGGCGGATAACATCTTCGTCAAACGTGTTTTGAAGGAGTTGGCGCAGCTCTTGGTCAATTTCGCCAATCAGGAAGAATGGTGTTGCCGTCTCGTTGTACTTGTGGACCACGTCGGCTGCGGTAATAATACCCGTGATCTTATGATCAAAATCTCTCACGAAGATGAAGTCGTCTTGCCGCAATGGATCCAGGACATCGAGCAGGCGCGTATCGTAATCAAATACTCTGCTTCTAGCACTGCGGTCGATGGCGTCGCTGAAGTTGGCATCCGATCTGAGATGCCGTGCTTCGGCTATCGATTTCCAGGAAACCGCACCGTGTAGTGTGCGTGGATTCGTTAGTACCGCGACCTGGGAGTAGTCATTGATCTGCATGGCGGTGATGGCGTCTTCGAATGTCGCTGATGGCGACACCCACACCAGTGGGTTGTCGTCGGACAGTAGGTTGCCCAGAGTGAGGCCGATATCTACCGAATCCTCGCTCTCTGCTCTGACGCTTGGAGATTCACGGCTCGGTGGCTCTGAGGGTGAATGTTCTCCGTCGCGGTCAGGCAGCGTGATCATTCGGATGGTCCGGTCAAGACTGACCGCACGGTAATCTGGTTGTGTCGTCAGCCCGTGGTTGGCGAGGTCGGCATCGATCTGTGCGCTTGCTGTCCTGTCTCGGTCCTCTAGGCCCCACATCTTGATCAGCTCACGAACGGTCAGGGATTCTGGCTCGTCGAGCTCAGCCCGCTGGCGGGCCTCCTCAAGAGCGGCGAAGCGCTGGCGCGGCCTCGGCAGCCTGCTCAGACCCAGATCCGCGAGTAGCGGTGTGATCTTGGGCTGAACTGGCGATGGGTGTCCTTCTCGACCTGGGATGATCGTGTTTGCGACAACAAGATCGACCAGGCGGAGGGGACACCCATCAGGTGAACAGGCTACCCACC